>CAWFUY010000025.1:0-18616 GCA_963818955.1 uncultured Methanosarcinaceae archaeon
AAATCTCTAGCTTACTGCAATTTATTTCTAGATTCACAACCTTTGCTGTTGTTCTGTCTTCCAGGAGATAGTAAGTGGTAGTATTCGCAGGCTTATTATTAGCCCATTCATTTAGAAATACCTCAAACTCATAGTTAGATACGTTGCCGGACTGGTTAAGAGCAATTTGTTTTTTTTCTTCCGCACAGCCTGACATTAAGACCGGTATCATGATAAGGAGTATAAGCAAAATCTTCATTCTCATTTTCAAAAACAATTCTCCTTTGAACTCGAGGTGATTTTTCAGCTCTTAGAGACCTTCTCTCACCGAGGAAAGCGTTAACAGGGTCTGAAACATGCCGCTTCTATCATATGCTCTCTATTCTTAATAAATAAAACGGATAGCTTTCGGACAAATCAGGGCAAAACATCAATCTTTGGAGTAAATAAATTTAGTGAGTAATCTGAGTTTTATTCGCTATAAATAATATTTTGCGACAGGTCAAAGGGTCCCACTCAAAAACAGTATGCTTAAATGTGAAAAAGAATATCTGCAGATTGCTTGCTTTCACAAAGATAAGAAATGGCAAAGTTTGGAGTTTGCTTCCTTCTCTTTCTTGTGACTACATCATGAAGGATTTCGTGAAAATGGAAGACGCTGAAGCGGAGGCGGATTATATGAAATGTACTTTTTGTGACGAAGAAATACAAGGGTCCGGGTATAAAATAGCTAATGATGTGATAATAAGAGGCGTTAAACCTGGTAACAGAAGATCGCTAGCTACAATTAAGGATACAGGGGATGTATGTTCCAGGACTTGTCAAATAGCTTCAAAGATTGCATATTTAGTTCATATAAAATCTTTTAAACTCTCTGGGGAAACTTATGGACAGGCTCTAGAGTACTGTAATTGCGTTGAAGAAGAGTTTATAAAAGGGATGGATAAGTATATAGAAATAATGAATCGAAAAATATTCATGGTTAAATAATACCTTTAATAAAAATTTCGAACTCTATAACTCTGAACTTGTCTACTATATTAATTTTATTGGTTCAGCGATCTTTCTACCATAGTCCATTCAATCTTCTTTATATACTTTGCCTGAAGTTTCGAAACATAAAGTACGTTACTACCAATGAGTATTTTCATATCTGAAGGTTTTGGAGAATCATCCCCGAGAGGAATAAGTACGGGGCCTTCAGGAGAGGTGGAAAGCCTGAAATCCTGTCCACTCTTTCTTATGTAAGCTCTTACCTTCTCGTCAATTGAAAACGCCGGAATCATTTAAAGCACCAATGTAAAACTTGTCCTGAGAGAATAAATAATTACAGGTTATTAATTCGGGGAATTATAATACTTCCATAGAAAAGAAAGAAGCCTTTAAATACACGTTTAAAATACACCTAAGTACACATATATATCTGTACTTAATTTGAAATATATCTATACTTAATTTGAAATTTTAAACATATCTTAGAAATGTATTTTTAATGATCCTTTAATTCACCTTAAATACCGAGCCTCTACGCAGCTTTAAATTTCACGAAAGCCATTAGAGTGAAGATACTATGATGATGAGAGACAGGGGAAAACTTGTGATCTGGCCAGCCTACATAGACCAGACGAGAACCAGGGACATGGGCAGAATAATCTCCCTGAAAAATGCAGTAAAGGAGCCGCAACTCAATGAGATAAAAGAAGCAGCTAGAAAACTTGGCCTGAATCCTGAAGTCGAGCCGGAAAAAGCCTATCCCAAATCCTGTTGGGAAAAAAGCGGGAGAGTACTTGTAGATGATACCGGGCCAAAATCTGTCATTGCGAAGCAGATAGCTTTATATATAAAAAAAATACGGAACCAGAAAGGTTCTGCCAAAACAAACGAACCTATCAAGACAAAAGAATCCACTAAAACAAAAGAATCCACTAAAACAAAAGAACCCGTAAAAGGAAAAGAACCTGCTAAAACAAAAGAACCTGAAAAAAACAAGGGCACTTCCAAAATCAAGGGTTTTTTCAAATTTTGAATTGCTGCAGGTAAACTCCTGTAGTGAAGAAAAAGAATTAACCCTATTATTAGCCCTATTATTATATTTGTGAATGTGCTTTATTTTAACCTTTTATAAGGATATCTCATCTTCTTTCCACAGCGCTGACATGAAATAACGATATATCCTTCCTTCAGCCTGTAAAGTGCGTTGCTCCCAGGCACCAGGAAAGCATAGCAATGTTTACAGATGCTTCTTTTAATCTCCCTTGGAATACTCATTCTATTCCTCATGGAAATATTCCTGATAAGCTGCACATAGCGCTCGCTGCGGTCAGGATGTTTTTCGTAATCCTTTATCGCAAGCTCAAAAAGTCGCCACATGCGTTGAATTGCGATATCTTGGATTAAATTTTTCTGCTGTTTTCTGGCTACTCTGGACATAGTTAGACTGATCCTCTGGTTTTTCCTGTCATGAATCAAGAATAACCACATAAATATTTGGGTCCTTGCTGTTTACAAGGGCCTTAAACTTTTCGGGGTTTCCAGCTGTTTTCTCTGTATCGCCCTTATAACTCTTCTTGTATCTCCCCTGAACTGCAGAGAACAGTTTTCCGGGGAAAGGTCAAAAGGAAATGTAAACAAAAATGTTTAAAAATTATTAGTGTGTAAACTAATTCAGGTTCTTAAAACTTGCTGCATTAGAGAATGTAAAATAAAGGTTTTAATTCGAAAATAGGGTAAATAAATGGATAGAAGAGGTAATAAATGGAGTCTATAACTAAATTTTTTTCCCTAACTTTTATGTTCTTATTCTTAATTTTTTTTACTTCTGCTGCTTCTGCTGCTTCTACACAAAGAGCGGATGGTCAATTTACCCTTATGGAGACTCAGATCACAAATAACGAATCAGACCAGATAGATCCTGCTATCTATGGAGATAATGTGGTATGGCAGGACGAACGTAATGGAAATTGGGATATTTACCTGTATAACCTCTCAACTTTTGCAGAAACCCGGATTACCACCAATGAATCAAACCAGACAAAACCTGCTATATCTGAGGATAAAATAGTGTGGCAAGACTATAGAAATGGTAACTGGGATATCTATATGTATGAACTTTCCACTCAGAAAGAAATTCAGATCACGGACGAGTCACGCGATCAGGTAAATCCTGCTATCTGCAAGGACAGGATAGTATGGCAGGATGATAAAAATGGGAATTGGGATATCCATATGTACGATCTTTCCACTTTGAAAGAAGCTCAAATTACCACCGATAAATCCGATCAGACAGAACCAGCCATATATGGTGACAGAATAGTGTGGCAGGATGGCCGAGAAGGAAGAGATATCTATTTATATGAACTTTCTACCTCCAGACGGCTTTTTAATCTATTCTGGAACAGTCAAAATTTTGAATTGCTTTCAATAGTTACAGGCTCTGATACTTCAAAAGTCCGGAAGTTTATTAAATGTCTCACTTCTAAGGAAATCGATGTAGCTACCTGTGAATGTAATAAATATGAGTCTGCTGCAATATATGGGAATAAGGTAGTGTGGGCAGATAGATGCAATTTAGACCTGGGTAATCCCACAAATCTGGATAATACAACTAACCTTGAAAATACTAACTCTGAAAGCCCCAATATTTATAGCTCCGGTATTTACATGTATGACATCTCTAATTCTACGGAAGCTCTGATTATCAACGTATTCAACTCTGACGGGTCATGTTTGCTCCCTGCCATCTATGACAATACAATTGTGTGGCAGGATTCGCGCAATGGAAATTCCGATATATATATGTATGATCTTTCTAACTCTATCGAAACCCGGATTACTACTAATGAATCAAATCAGGTAAATCCTGCTATCTACGGAAACAGGATAATATGGCAGGACTCATGTAATGGAAATTGGGATCTCTACATGTGTACGCTTGCTCAGGAAGATGCAAAGCCCCTTTCTCCAGTCTCAAATGCCTATAAAAATGGTTTGAACCTGATAAGTCAATTGTTGAGGTTAAAATAACAAAATATTTAAAATTGGCCTCAGATTGTTCCGAAAATCGAGAATGAACAGCAAGAAAAAAAAAACAGCAAGAAAATTTCCAGCTGTGATTAGCGTTTTAACTCAAATTAATGCTAATGTCGTCCGAATAATGATTCTAAGAGACAAGAAATGTGAAGATCTTTGATCGAGACTAGCTACGTGTTTTTTTTGATAATGTTTGGCTCAATCACTTTTTTGTATATGATTTTCTGGATTTGGCAGACAATTGGCAGTCTGACAACTACTGCTTCTCTTTTATTTCCTGCACTATGAACTCCAATTGATTCCTTTCCGTCAGCAATTATAAAGAGTTCTTCATTATACTGAGTGCCGTCAATAACAATACTATCAATAGAATCTTTTAAATCTCTCATAACTTCTCTAAATTCAAAAGGTAATGATTTAAATTTTTCAATTTCACTCACGATGAAAATTAACTTGCACGTTTTTTCAATTTTTTTAAGTTCCGATTCGAATTCCTGCAGGTATTCAGGGTTAGATGAGAAAATAATCAATTCTTCCTTTACTCCGGCAAGAATTTCTCGGATTCGGTTTCTTATTCCCCATTCACTCTGGATACACCAAACAGGAGACATCTTCGGTAGCTCATAACCTAGCTCGTTAAGCTGGTCAAGTGTCTCGGTTGTACAATCTAAAAATTCATCCTTGATCTTCGCAATTATCTGCTTCGGATCGACTGCCCTGAAATAAGTAGGGGTCCCCTGCCGTACTTCCAGAAAACCTTTTTTGGCAAGTACTTTAAGGATCTCGTATATTTTAGCCCTTGGCACATTTGTGAGTTCATGGATCTCGCGGGCTGTAGCCTCTCTCAAACTGACAAGCCCTACATAAGCTTTAGCTTCATTTTCGGTTAGCCCGAGCTTTTCTAAGTTGCTGATTAACTGAGGATTAATTTGAGAAAACATTTGTTACCCCTAGAGTAACAATAGATTTAAATCTTTTCATATTATTACTAAGTCCTGAAAAAACCTAAGCGTCTAGAAGACTCTTTAATAATTATAACTTTTATAATATAACAGGATCTAATTAGTAGAAAACATTGGGAAGTGAGATCTTGTTAATAAACCAATCGTTATTAAATTTAAATATACTTCAAAACAGGCAATGAGAGGAATCCGCCATTAAATCCATTTTTGAAAAACTTGGAGTTTTTATCCAGAACAACCGCTTGACCATACTTGTGGTCTTTTTCCTTCTCATCTTGTTATCATTTCAGGGTGCACAGAAAATCTACATGGCATCAGGAACTGATACATTTGTCAGCAAAGATTCGCGGCTGTATCAGGACTACGATCACCTTTTCGCAAGCTTGTTTCAAACTCAATCTATCGTGGTGATGGTAGAAGGAAATGATGTAAGGTCTTCAGATTTAATGCAAGCTGTGGACCGGCTTGAACATCAGCTTCAGTCGACTGAAGGAATTGAAGAGACTACAAGTCCTGCTTCTGTCATTAAGCAAATAAACTATAAAATGACAGGTAGGTCTTATATTCCGGATACCGATACAGAGGTCAAGACAATAATTGATGGAAATCCCAGTATATTCGGGAAATTGATTCCTGACAATACACATATGGTGGTTTCTGTAGTAATGGCTGGATCTGTCACAGATGACAAGAAAAAAGAGATTTTGATGGCTACGCAAGAAGCTGTCAAAATTTCTGGTTTTCCTCCCTCATACAATGTGATAGTGACAGGCGATCCAGCCTTCAGAATCGCGATGAATACTGAGATGAATTCGAGTATGGGACCTTTGCTTGGGCTTGCTGGCTTCTTTATGCTCATCGTGCTGGGTCTTGTTTTTGGCCATGTCCGCTGGAGATGGCTGCCTTTACCTGTTGTTTTCCTCGGTGTGATATTCACTTTCGGAGCTATGGGCTTTCTGGGAATTCCACTGTCTATGGTTTCCATGTCAGCTTTTCCAGTTCTGATAGGGCTCGGCATCGATTATGCAATTCAGTTCCATAACAGGATTGAGGAAGAACTACATAAAGAAGGAAACAAATCCAAAGCTATTATAAGAACGGTAAAACACACAGGGCCGGCTGTGCTTATAGCTCTTTCCATGACTGCTCTGGGCTTCTTTTCCTTATTTACATCTTCAGTTCCAATGATTCGGGATTTTGGAAAACTTCTTACAATTGGCATAATAATGTGCTATATCGCGGCTCTCTTTGTTGGTTTAATAACTGTTTCTCTTTTTGACAGCACCTCGGAAAGTGATCTGTTTAAAAGATTAAAGAGCAGATTTAAACCTCTAAAAGCAAATGTAGAGAGCGTTTCTCCCAAGAAACCAAAACCCCGGTTTATAGGAGATTTCCTGGCAAAGCTAACAGATTTTACAATAAAGTATAATGTGGTTGTAATCGGAATTGCAACTATGCTATGCATTGTAGGTCTCGTTGCCGATGAATCGGTGGGCGTCCAGACTGATACACAATCTTTTGTTCCCCAGGACATGCCTGCTCTTCTAAATCTGTATCATCTGAAAGATATTATGGGTGGAACCGATGAACTTGATCTCATTCTAAAAGTTAACGACAACGCTGACCCTAATATCTTGAATTGGATAGACAAATTCAGCGAACATGAGACTCGCAGAGCTCATATTTACAGTGCTTCAAGCATTGTGACTCTTGTAAAACAATATAACGGTGGCACAATTCCGAATAGTCGTGATGAGATTGAAGCGATTTATGGAAAAATTCCGGAATCTCAGAAATCAAAATATCTTTACGGCAAAAACATGCTTCTCATAACTTTCAATATTGGAAATGCCCAGGAAGATATAAAGATCACAGGGATTCAGGATTTGACCAATAATGTAAAACAGGATATTCAGTGGATGCAAGTCCCTCCAGGAACCACAGTAACTATCACTGGAGGCTCTATGGTGTATACTGAGGTTATAGGCGCTCTTACAAGCGGAAGGATTGAAATGACCTACATTGGGCTTTTCCTGGTATTGGGCGGTCTATTGGTAGTATATAGGGACTGGCTAAAAGCCCTTGTTCCGATTATCCCAATGTTTATGGTTACTGGCTGGTCCGGATTAGTAATGAAATACCTGAATCTCGACTACACTCCTATGACTGCAACTCTGGGCGCTTTGATCCTCGGAATAGGATGTGAATACTCAATTCTCATGATGGAAAGATACTTTGAAGAAAGAGATGAAGGAGCTGATCCTCTTGAAGCTATACATAAGACAGCTGCAAGTATCGGGGCGGCCCTTATTGCCTCGGGAGCTACGGTTGTTTTCGGGTTTGCAGCTTTGATCGCATCTCCTTTTCCCATAACCAGCAACTTTGGACTGGTGACAGTAATTGATATCCTGCTTGTTATGGTTGCAACCTTCACGGTATTTCCTCCTCTTATCATAGTACTTGACTCCTGGAGGCAAAAGAAAAGAGGAACTCAGGCGCCAGATAAAAAAGCAAAAAACATCCAGGGGGCCGATACCTAATGAACAAACCCCAAAATTACACATCACATAAATTAGTAACAAAATTTGTTTCATTTGCAGTTCTCCTCTCTGTTCTCTCAATAATCATATCTCCGGTTCTTGGAGCTGATGATAACAAAGGTGGAGACTTCCTAATTCCTGGCAATGGGTACACTGTGGACTATTACAGGAGCTACGGTGAGCCGACAATTGAAGCCTCTGTAGCAGGAGATCCGGAATTTGAGAGGGGAGAAATTGCAGACCTTCAGGTAACGCTTGTAAACAAAGGCATAATGGAGGGTATGAAGCGGCTGTATGCGGATCAGTCCCGCATCCCGGATTCTAAAGAAGAGTCTATTGCTCTTGCCGAAATGAGCGCAGAACAAGATTGTACAATAGCAAAAGTCATTGAAGCAAATCTGATCTCAGAATCCGATTACATACATGTTGAACCTACAACTACTCTTCAGATCGTAGACGAACTTAAAACCGGAAATATACAGCCTATCAGGTTCACCATACGCATTGACGAGAATACTCCTGCAGGAGAGTATAAACTGAAGCTTCCCGTAACTTATCAATATCAGAACAATGTCCGAACGGAAACTTCAAACGCGATAGACCTTGGACTAACTTCTGATTCAGTGGCATTTGCACGGGATTATTCTACAGAAAATATTACTCTTCCTCTTCAGATCTCGATTAAAAAAGAGCCGAAATTTGAGATTAGCAATATTTCGGGCACTCTGAAACAGAGTTCAACCAATTTGATTAATGTTACTTATACGAATCATGGGGAGACTGCAGCTCAAGATGCTCAAGCCAAAATTGTTGTAATGAAACCCCTCAGTACCAGCAAGTCAACTGTCAGGCTTGGGACAATAGGTCCTGGGGAAAGCCAGACAGCATCATTTGAAATCTCAACTGACTCAGGTGCGGTGGTTAAGAACTATGCTATTGACAGTGAAATGAGATACACAGACAGTGATGGGAAAACCCGGTTTTCTGAGAATATGAAAGTGTATATGCCAATTGAAAAATCCGAGTCCAAATTCAGCACAACTATGATAGTCGGTATATTACTGGCTCTTGTCGTCATCTACCAAATTGTAAAGGTGCTCCGCAACAGGAAAAAATACAGTGAGAATGAATCAGGTGATGAGAATGATTAAAAAAGGAAGTATCTCTGCGATTGCAACTCTTCTTATATTATTGCTCGCAACAATGCCTGTACAGGCAGAATTACCCGAAAGCTTTGATTTTGGTAACAATTTTTATACAGTATATGGGGGGCCAGACATAAACGCCGCTCTGATTGGAGATAATCAATACTCCAGAGGCGATACCGTTACCCTGAATATAGGACTTATGAATAAAGGAGTCGTCGAGGGGTTCAAATCAGAAAAAGATGCTGACACCTCAGTTGATACAGTACTGCAACAGTCGGAAATGAAATATGAAACCCAGACTGTGACAGCTGTTGGTATCCTTGGAACTCTTACATCCGATAACCCAAATATAACAGTAAAATCTGGTCCTCAGGAAATAGGCACTCTTCAGCAGGGAAAGCAAAGCGCTTCCCCTGCAAAGTTCACAATCGAAATAGGTCAAAACACACCTGCAGGCACATACCCCCTAAACTTGCAGCTTTCGTACAAATACGAGAGCAATGTGCAGGTAAGCGGAGATAATCTTGATGCTGCCACAGGCCTCGTGACCAACCAGGGTGTAGGTGTCTGGTACGAGAATAAGACTCAGAACCAGGCAATAATGGTCCAGGTTAAGAAAGAACCTTATTTTGAGGTCACTCAGGTTAACGGTAGCCTCTACCCTGATGAAGGGGGGATGCTCTATGTAACCTACAAAAATACAGGTGAAGAGCCCGCAAGGGATGCAACTGTCAGGTTAAGTGCAAGCGACCCTTTCAGCACAACTGATGACCAGGCATTTCTCGGCACCTTGAAATCCGGAGACAGTGCAGTTGCAACCTTTAACATGGCTGTGGACAAAGCTGCAACCCCAAAACCATATTCTTTAGACAGCGAGATACTCTATAAGGATAAGGAAGGGCATAACCAGATCTCTGACAGCATTAAGATCAATACGCAAGTTCTGGCTGCTGCAAAGAGTAAGCTCCCAGGATTTGAACTTGGATCTGGTGTTGCATTTGTAACCCTTGCTGCCTGCTTCATAATGATAAGAAAGAAGAAACAGGACTGAAATGTAGTCTTTTTTACAAAGGCTACAGCCTTTTTTTTCGTTGAAACAACCAAACTAATCTTTTCTGTCATATCGGTACTTTCTGAATAAAGCAAATGGAGAACACTACATGGCGAGTGATTTTTTTCGAAGTATAGTGATTGCAACAGATGGATCTGAGAATACCCGGAAAGCCATTTCTTACGGTATTAAGATTGCAAAACTTAGCGGAGCCACTGTTCACGCTCTTTACGTAATGGATACATCTTCTGTTTCTCAAAGCTGGACTGCCGGCAAGGAAATAATATACGAAATCCTGAAAAAGGAGGGCCAGAAGGCGACTTCTAAAGTTAAAGAATGTGGGGAAGCCTCAGATGTAGAAGTAAAAGAGGTCATTTTGGAAGGTCACCCAAGTAGGGAGATTATCGATTTCGCCGAAGATAATGAAATCGACCTGATAGTAATGGGTACCCTTGGTAAAACCGGCCTCGATAAGTTTCTAATGGGAAGCGTTGCAGAAAATGTAGTAAGAAACTCAAAAGTCCCGGTCATGATAGTCCGGGGTGAAGGATAAAGCTGAAACTTTCGATTGTTTTATCCCAATCTTTTTTTCTTTTTTATGAGCTAATCCCGAAACTAATTTTATCTCACATCAATAAGAATCAGAACCATTTTTCACGGTTTGGAACTCATTGGTCATTGGGATTTGAGATCCTGATGCAATTTTGGGTTTTGAGCAGATCTCAGTAATAAGAGCTTATCCGAAAAACGTTGTGACCAGCTAAAATTTTTACGCTGGTATGTGTACTATCGGAATAGCACCGGATATAGAGCTTATTATAACTGTTCAACATGCCATTATTGTCTTTTCGAAAAGCCAAACACAGGCTTTAGCCTCATTTTCGATAACTCGTGCATTTCAAAGTTTAAATTATTCGAGCAATTGACTGAGGATTATTTGAGGAAACCTGTTACCTTTAAGGTGACAGTAACATTTAAATCAATTTTTATCTATATATGTCAGCAGATCCATGCCTTTAAAAACGAATTGCATAGTAGAAAACTGATAAAATATATATTTATAGATCTTGAACGGCGGGCTTCCAACCCAGAGAGAGCAATGCAGGCTGAGTGTATACATCAAAGTACCATGTACACTTAAAGTACCTATCGAACTTCAGGCTAAAAACTATAAGAGGACTGAGAGGAATCAATTATTAAAAGAAAATAATAACATAATTGTTTTATCCTAAAATAATTTCTTATTTTAGGCCTAATGGGAGCATAGCTGCTACCAAGTGCAAGGTAATTTTCCACAGAATAGATTTACTTAAAAATAAGGATCAGAAGCTAGCAGTGTCAATTCTGTACTTATCACAAAAATTTCCTTTTATGCCAATACACTACTGATTTGTAGTCGCATTAATTCATATGGACTTTTAAATCTTGATACGGAAAATCGAATTCGATAGAGCTTATTGCTAGTTAATATTAGAAGTTACTTTGCACTTGATGACAGTTATGCTCCCATTGGTGCGTCACGAAAGCGCATTCTTGAGACAGGTTCGGTCTCATGAACTGCAGCTATGCTACATAGAAGATGAGGGTAGGCCCCTCGGAATCGCTATACAGGTAGAGACTCCAAACCACCATAAGCTGCTTTGGTCAAAAGCCATGGTAGTGAGCGTTATGGAAAAGGCGAGACTTGATCTCGTCAGGTGTGTGTTAAGGAGACGAATGCAAATGAACCACTGATAAAGTGTCGAAAGCGGAAGGACGTCATCAAAACCAGGGTTTCAATGGGATCTTGGGAGGAGTCTGGAAGAAATCCTGTTTACTGACCAGACGGTGACCGGCATACAAGTGGCATGAACTTAGCACAGGCTTCTTTGTGGAACGTGAGAACCTGCACTTTAATGTTAAGAGAAAACTCCAAGCGGCAGACCCGCAAGGACTAAAGTATCGATGTGATGTGCAGGGACGGAACAATTCGTAGTAGTGATGAAGCTTCTGTAATGGAAGTGAAGCGAAGGGATTGTATTATCCAGTTTTGAACATTGGTCAACCGAGAGGAGGAACCCATGGACAAAACAAGGCCTTAGGGCTGGATAATGGGAGCCGTATGAGGTGAGAATCTCACGTACGGTTCTGAGAGGGCCTAGGGGTGAAATTCCCCCGGGCTACTTACCGGCCTATATATCGAAGACAAAATCAAAAAAAATAAAGTTAAATGAAGATCGTGTTAACTAAAACAGGAATAGGTGTGTCAAGCATAATGTATCAACATAATGTGTCAAGCATATTATGTATCCTCTTCAAATTCGATGGTAAATATTTCAACATGGAACACTCTACCTAATTTATCGATACAATAATGAAGTAAAACATGTTTCTTGAGCATGTTTTTCAAACTTCTCTAAATTCATGAAAAGTCATCATGAATAAGAAATTCACTTTTTACCATCGAATTTGAAGAGGATACTTAGAATCTTTGAAATCAACAGCAAGCGTGATGTATTTATGCCCTTTTTTGCGTGAAGTTTCATCTAAACCAATCTTAACAACATCAGAAAAGTCCTCTCTAGATCTTGCTTCATCAACGTAATGATGTATGACTCTCCAAAGCTTCTTGTCTTCTTCGCCTAGCAAGTTCGCAACTTGCAATACTGACATTTTTTTTGCAAGTTCCAGGATCAGAGCTTCCATTAAAAGAGTGAAATGGCTTTGTTCACGAGCCCATGAAACCTTTATTTGGAGAATTCCACAATTGCTACATTTTACTCGCGGAACTCTGCAGTGTAAATAGGTGGAGTATTGAAATAAGTTGATATGTCGCAACACTTTTTCTTTTGTATCATAAGCTGAGCAATAAGGTTTACCACATTTAGGACAAGGAAATTTAGAACCACATCTAAAATCAAGCCAAATATCAAGGTTTTTAGATATTGAGTAAAGTTTATGATCTTTTATATACCACGGTTATTCGACATTCAAAGGTATTTCTAACGTTTCTCCGCAAATGGGTAATCAAACTCCTATAGTTATTTGTGTAAAATATTGTAACACTTATTTATATTATAGTTATATTATAAAAATTTGCCCATAATAAAAACCGAAGAGCCAAAATTTTGCAGAATTTTCGTACACTACCTGTCATGATCCAAACCGTAACTAGAATTTTATATATAATCAGTTCAAATGACTCAATACAAAAATCCAGTGATGAAGTAAAACCAAAAATCACTCAATTTTGTAATTGATTACAATCCTTGTGATTGTACTTCTTGGCTGAAGTCTTTAGATATCAAATATTAATTTTGATTGGAAACGGAATTCTTCTTACGAATTTAGCTTCTCAATCAAGAGATGCAAAAACCACTCGATTTTTGACCAGAGTCGTTCAAATTTTTATGTAATATCTAAAATCGAGAAAAACAATAACCTGGGACAGGTACAAACAATGACAAGAGTGATGACAGTACAACCAAACGAAGACAAAGAGATTATTAAACTATGCATAAGTGGAATTCCAAAACATGAAGCATTAAACCAATTTCCGAAAATGAATTCGACTTTAAAAGCAAGAATTAACCGAATTTACAGAGTCGCCTTTTTTTTGCAAGATTTTTATGATTTAAAGGAAAAAAACGAGAAAAATAAACTTGAAAAAAAACGATCATGGAAAATGAGCACATACCTTAAATGTAAAATAAATCTACATCCTTCGGAAGTCGATAGTCTTATGAATGCCCTCCTTGAAGCAGGATGGGAGCCCAAGGATCCTTCAGGGATCGTGCCTGCGGAGTTCCAGGATCACACCAGGATGAGGATCTTATTATCTGAAACCATGACCTTTAAGAAAAAGTAATTTCGGGTACTGTAAAGTCTTCATCTGCTAGCTAGATAATGTTCTTTTTAGGAAGGCGACTGCTAATGATATGATGATTTTTGTATATTGGCCAACGAAGACTTTACAGAGTCAAAATCACTATTCATTTAAACCTAAGAAGAGACGAACAATATTAATAAATTATGAGAATATGTGACTTTTTGGACAACCTTCTAACTTGATTACTAATTTAATAACATTAAAATTTCATTCATTAACATATAATTTAATAATATACAATATTTTGAATAATTTGTTTAATATATGTATGATTCTTAGTATAGAGTAGGTCAAGAGGTAAGTAGAGGAGCTACACACCGAAAATTCTTATAAAAGTTTACCTTCTTAAAATCAGATTCGGGGGAGTTTGATTGAAGGTAACGGTAGTGTGGTTGCGTCTCTTCTAACTCTATTTACCCTCATTCTTTCTTATTAAAAGTAGAAAAGAAAGGTAAAGATAACATACTTGGGGGGAGGGGAGATTGTTGTTGGGGGATATCTTCACCTAGTACGTAATACTAAAAGAAAGAATAAATATTTTTTTATTTAATCCTTTTAATAAATAATATAATTATAATTATATGTATCTAGATTTTTCCATTTTTACTAAACTTTTTGCACTTGAATTGATAAAAACCCGATTATAAAAAACTAATTATAACTATATTTAGAAACCAACTTATACTAAAAACGCATCTAACTTACATTCCGACCCCCCTCAAAAAAGAAAACTTAATTTTTTTATTCATATACTTAATTCTGAATTTTGCTCGTATTCAATTGTGAATTATCCAAGTTTCAATAAAGATACTTAAATTTGTTTAAATTTTTAACATTTCACTCTAATTTAGACTTGATTTTTTTGAACATTGTGGAATTCAAGCTAAAATCATTGATTTTTTTAAATATGTGCTCTCAGCAGATCCAATAAGTTTAATCAGTTATTGAAAAATTCACCTTATTTTGAAAGGGGGTCGGAATGTAAGATCTAAGTTATTGAACCTTCTTTAGCCCGCCTAGAACTATCTACGGCACAGAGGGTCTTAATCTCTTCTCTCCTGTGCACTTAATATTTACCTCTTCATAATGTCAATAGATTTGTATTGTAATAAAATATAGTATGGTTATTTTTGATATATAACTATACTTAAACTTTTATTAATATGTAGATTTTTAGATCAGCCCTTTGTTTCCACTGCAATACTAATATATTTATTTGACTGATTTTTAATTATATGAAAAAAATAAAAGAAGTTCTTATGGATTTGTTTCTTGTGGACAATATTAAATCTGTTATTACTGCCGAATCTGTGTCATGGCATGATAGTTAAGACGGGTATATCATCCAGACCTTCGAAACTTTTTTTAATTTTCCCTCACAATTTCTAATACATAGCAACCGAAGAAGAGAGAAAGGAAGCAGTTAAAAAAGCCTTCATAGAGTACGCGAAGGATCACGAATTATTTGAAGTTGAAACACCGGGATATTATGCGAGACTGATTTTACCCGAGGAACATTTTTCCTTTAAAGCCAATGTTATAGTTGATATGATTGAATCGGGTGAGATGGTAAAGATGGGCGAAAAATGGGTTATCAAAAAGTGAAATAATTTCGAGATAAACAGGATAAAATAATGTTAAATTATTTAAAAATAAATAATAAAAATCCGTTGTGTTTATTTATTTATCACTATACTTTTGATATTGACAAATTGCTTAAGACCATAATGAGAAAGTTCTCTTCCTATTCCTGATTTCTTGGCTCCGCCAAAAGGAAGTCTCGGGTCGGATCTGACCATACCATTAACTGCCACAAATCCTGACCTGATCCTTTTTGCAAGTCTTTCCGCTCTTTCCAGATCCCCGGACCAGACTTCTGCCCCAAGTCCGAATTCAGTGGAGTTTGCGACTTTTACTGCCTCGTCTTCATCCTTTACTGATATAACCGGAGCTATAGGTCCGAATACCTCCACATTACAAACTTCCATATTCGTGCTGGCTGCAGGGATAAGAGCTGGCCTGAAAAAAAAGCCTTTTTCACACTCTTTTCCGTAAACACAGGTATTTGCTCCTTCATTTTTAGCTCCAGCCAGGATTTTTTCGAGATTTTCGACAAATTCTTTCTTTGCAACAGGCCCGATATCCGTATCTTCGTCCATCGGATTCCCTATTTTCAGTTTTTGTATTTCAAGATCAAACGCCTTCGTAAAATCTTCAGCTATTTTCTCTATGACAACGAATCTCTTTGCAGAAATACAACCCTGGCCGGTATTGAGGAAGCGGGATTTTACTGCAGCCTGGGCTGCTCTCTCAATGTCGGCATCCTCAAGCACTATAAAAGGATCGGAACCTCCAAGTTCCAGTACAAAAGGTTTGATAGTCCCTCCGGCAAGCTCACCGATTTCGGAACCTGCCTGGATGCTACCAGTAAGCGAAACCCCGTCGACCATATCCGTTTTAAGGATTTCCATGGTAGTTTTCGGGTCAATTAACAGGGTCTTAAAAACATTATCCGGAAGTCCTGCATCCCGAAAAACTTTCTCAACCTCAAGGGCAGATCTAGGCACATTTGAGGCATGTTTAAGCACACAAACATTACCTGCACTCATTGTAGGGATTGCAAACTTGAAGACCTGCCAGAAAGGGAAATTCCAGGGCATAATTCCGAGTATCACACCCAGAGGTTCAAAAGTCACATAACTTTTCTCGGAATCCGTATTAACAAACTCATCTTTCAGAAAATCAGCTGCATTTTTAGCGTAGTAATCGCAGGTCAGGGCGCATTTCTGAATTTCAGCCCTTGACTGCTTTATAGGTTTTCCCATTTCCTTTGTAATAATTTCGGCATATATATCAGTATTCTGTCGAAGCACCTCTGCAACCCTTGTAAGATACTTTGTCCTTGCCTCAACAGATAATGAACTCCACCCGGAAAAGGCAGCTCTTGAATTTTCAATATGGATTTTACATTCCTCGAAAGAAAAAGAATCATATGTCCAGTTTACTTCTTCAGTATAAGGATTTACGGATTTGAATACCATAAGATCATCTCAAAAAAATTGTTTTTTTGTTTAAACAGGAGGTCCCCGATTTGTTTTTCACGACTTCCCCCCAAGGAAAGCCATATACTATTATTAAGATTCATTGTATAAAAATTTAAGTAGATGAAAAAGATGCAGTCCTTTGTTTTATTTGTCCTCAATTATCTGTTTTACTTCTGAGAAATATTGCCCATCGATAATTATATAATACATAAGTTATATAATTGAGCTCAGTAATCAATTATAATCAAACGAGTACTTCACAGACAATCAAACGAATACTTCACAGCTACGTTTCCAAAAATCGGACATTTTCATAAATACCAGATATTTCCATAAGTACCAGGTTTTGAGCTTATTTTGTCCTAAAGGTCTTGTAGAGGGATAATATTCCTTAGACTGAACTTTGTCAACCTGACCGGGTAAAATTTTGCTGATTTCTGTCAAAAAGTACTTAAAATCATACTATATCTCCATTAGTTATGTTATCTCTAATATTGTGATATCGGACTCACATAACTTCTTGTATTTTTATTCGAGCTTCCGTATTCCTTCTTTATGCTGGAGAAACATAACAATAAAAACAGTGATGGTGGCCACATTGCATAAAAACTCGGATTTAGAGAAAAAACAAATGGAAGCGATTCTTAAGCAGATTCACGACCCTGAGCTGCTTTCCCAAATTGAAAAGTTAGTCCCCTTTCACGGGTTTCTAACATCCGGAGCGTTAATCGGTATCCAAATGCTCAATATCGCACGAAGGGAATTAGATATCCGTGATGGGGAGCGCATATTTGTAACATGTGAGACTCAAAGCTGCATGCCGGATCCGTTCCAGATCCTTGGCGGAGCCACAATCGGAAACGGCGGATTAAAGATTAGAAACTTTGGGAAAATGGCAGTCACCATAAACAAACAGGCTCCTGAAGGAGTTCACACAATAAAGGGTATCCGTATTATTCTCGACCCTGAGAAAACAAAGGATTATCCCAAACTCCATGCCTGGTACCTGAACACTCAAAAGCTTCATCATGAAGAGGTTGTACCAATCCTTCTAGCTGCAGGAGAAAAAGTGTATTCCTGGAAATTTGTGGATATCGAAGTTCCTGTCAGGCAGAAAAAACGGATACAGGCTTGTAAAAATTGCGGTGAAATGTTCATTCAGCGCGATAATGAGCTGCTGTGCGGCGCATGTACAGAATAACGTTAAGAGGTAAGCGACTTGCAAAATGAGATTAAATTAAGTGTCTTTTCCGAAAAAAAAGACAGACAGCTGGTCTATAAGCCTGAAAAATGTATTGGCTGCGGGACCTGCGTACAGTCATGCCCCAAAGGCAACCTTTCGATAGGTGCCGTGGGAGCTGTAACTAGAGGGTTGCTAGATGCGGATTTCCTTGAAATGAAGGAGAGCGAAGACTGCCTTGTCTGCGGTATTTGTGCGAGGGTTTGCCCCACAGGTGCTCTTGAAATGAAACAAGAAGGAAAGACCCTTAATGATAAGTCCTATATTTCCGAGGCCATTAAACCAACTTTAGTATCTGAAAAGTGCGTCCACTGCGGACTTTGTGAAGATATCTGCCCAAGAGACTGCATTCAGGTAAGCCGGGAAATTTCAGGGGACGGAAGCCTGAAGCTTGTAGGAAAAACTAAAATTGATACAGAGTGCTGCGTCCACTGCGGCTGGTGTGCTGCCGTATGCCCTGTTAACGCGATTTCCGTAGAAAAGCCCTTTGAAGGCCGCTGGACGAGGGCTGAAGAAATCTGTCAGACCTGCCATACCTGTGTAGAAGTCTGTCCTGCAAATGCTCTTTTCAATAAAAAAGCTAAAGCTGGAGAAAGAGTCGAAAAGATAACTCACCGTCCCGATGCTTGCATTTACTGTGGGGCGTGTGCGGTCGCGTGCCCTGTTAAAGCAATTGATGTCAGGAAAACTGCAATTCTGCCAGACGTGGAGAAAAAAGGTCTCCTTGAGAAGAAGCTACTTGAAGTTCCTGTTCC
>CAWFUY010000026.1:0-17698 GCA_963818955.1 uncultured Methanosarcinaceae archaeon
TGGTGAAAAAGACCCTTCGGCTTCAGCCAGTGTTCATAATTATGTGGAAAAACTCCATGCTTTACCTGGTTTTAATGTTCCTCTCGGACTAGTATGCCTGATGATTTCGGGATTGCTAATGAGAAAGCGGCTACTCAAGTAAAATTTGTGACCTGGCGATGTATGTGAATCGGTAAGGTTTAGTTTGATTTAAATTCAGGTCCAAGGTAATGTCAGAGATTGAAAGAGGATGTGAACCTAACAGCTTCAACTATCGAATCCGCTTTTAATTCTTCAAGCGCCATATATCTGGCTCCGAGGGCACTGGAAATCTCCCGGGCAAGCCCGAATTTTACTATACTGTTTTCCGTATCGATCACTGCAGATTGTATGCCTTCTTTCCGGAACAAAGAAGCAATTGTTTTTGTCTCCTGTACAGGCGGTTCCCCATCCATGCTAACATTTGCCCTGCCGTCAGAAATCAGTACCATGAACGGGCAGGTATCAGGGTCTTTTCTGAGTTCGGCCTGAATGGTTTCGTATCCTTTCATAAGCCCGTGGGAAAGAGGTGTCTTCCCGCCTGTTGGCAGCTCCTGCAAATACTTTTGTGCCAGTTCCACGCTGGATGTAGGAGGCAATATGAGTTCGGCTCCTTCTCCTTTGAAAGCTATGAGTCCCACCCTGTCACGCTTCTGGTAAGCATCCATAAGCATTGAGAGTACCGCTCCTTTGGAAGCGACCATGCGCTGCTGGGCGCCCATGGAACCGCTAGCGTCCACAACAAAAAGGACCAGGTTCCCTATCTTTTTCTCCCTTATTTTTCTCCTGATGTCAGAATCATAGATTATCACGGAATTTCCGTTGTCTTCTCTCACGAGCTGGTACGGTGCCGCTGCACGGAGAGTGGCATCAAAGGCTATATCCGTAGTTTTTTCATGAGGAATTGTACTCTTTATATATCTGCCTTTTTTCGATCCGGTAAGGGTTTTACTGCGCCTGCCTGATCCTTCTCGATTATTCCTTCGAAATTCGGGAGAAAGTTGTTTTATCTGATAACTTTCTCCCATCTCAAAGACGGTTTCCGAAGAAGCAGAAGGTTGCTTCTCAGCTTGATTCTCCGAGTTATCCGGCTGACGCTCTTCGGGATGCTCATGTGGTTTTTCGGGTTCTGCTTTATGTTCTCTTTCCTGCTGTTCGTTTTCATTCCGCTCTTTCTCCTTCTCTTTTTGCCTTTCCTTATGTTTTTCAATACTTTCTTCCAGTTTATCCTGCTTGTCGGAATGGTTATCAAACGGCTTCCTGCGCATTCTGTGGGGAAGCACCAGTTCTGCAGCCTCTTTTACATCCACCTCGAGCACTTCGGTTCTTCCTTTAAAAGCTGCAAGTGTAACAGAGGTTTTCATCATCGTAATATCTGCCCTGTGCCCGTCCACTTTCATATCGACACAGATCTGGCTGATAAGTTCGAGCATATCATCCGAGATCCTGACCTTCGAAAGCAGCTTCTGCGCAAGCAGTATCTGCTCACAAAGTTTTGCTTCTACGGCCTGCCATTCAGCTGCAAAATCTTCAGGATCCGCCTCAAACCTGAGCCTCTGTTTAATAAGTTCCACTCTCCTGGGGACCTCGTTTATGCCCTTAATATCCACACATAAGCCAAACCGGTCCAGCAGTTGAGGCCTCAATTCTCCTTCTTCCGGGTTCATGGTGCCTACGAGCACGAAGTTCGCAGGGTGGGAGAACGAAATTCCTTCTCTTTCAATCGTGTTTATCCCCATTGCGGCAGAGTCAAGGAGTACATCCACGAGATGGTCATCGAGAAGGTTAATCTCATCCACATACAGGATTCCCCTGTTGGCAAGGGCTAATACCCCCGGTTCGAAACGCTTTTCCCCTTTTTTGATAGCGTGTTCTATATCGAGTGTCCCAACGACCCGGTCTTCAGTAGCGCTTACCGGCAAATCCACAACTTTCATTTTTTCCAAAGAAATATCCAGGGTTCCGGCTTCCATTTTTTCCTGGCATTCCTCACATAGTTGATGGCTATCGTTAGGACTGCACCTAAATTTGCAGCCTTCTACCACATTGATTTCAGGCAAAAGATTGGCAAGAGCCCGGACTGCGGTTGATTTGGCAGTACCTTTTTCTCCCCTGATTAAAACCCCACCAATTTTCGGATTTATTACATTAAGGATAAGGGATGCTTTCATTCTCTCCTGTCCCACTATGGCAGTAAAAGGGTAGAGAGCTGGATGTTTTTGTCTCACTTTTTCCACCCGTCCCCATCTACTTCGTCTGATCCTGTACCGGATCTGTCCTTGCTCGAATTCATACTTCAGTGCTCCTTAAGTTTTGTTCTCATATGAAATTAGGTAGAGTTTTAATTCTCTATTGATTGTTTCTTTAATCCAGTATTCATTCTCTATTGATGAATATTGATATTTAATACTTTTTTTTGATTACATAATACTAAATATATTTTTTCTTTTTATTTAGCTTATTTCTTTTGATGTTTTAACACCGAATTAATAAAAATTCCGATTATAATCAACAGCAATGTAATTAATTTACTCAAAGATCCTAATTTTCAAATAATCTATTGAATTACAGGTTCAATATAATAGACAAAATATAATCAAACCCATAGGTGTACAACTGATTTGTTTTAATCACGTCTCTATTGTTAATAATAAATTAAAAAATAATCATATTAAATTTGATCTTATTCAAGAAAAAATCTATTCATTATGAATAGAAGATAAAAATAGGAATATTTATTAACCAATATCCCTCTGAATAAGTTATAAACTCAGAAAACTATTGAACTTACCTTTATTATTAACATTATTTCGTTGCATGAGTATTTTTTGAACTTCGATCTCCATAACCAATCTCGCGAAAACTTCCGGAGAAACAGAGAATAGGTCATGATAGTAAGAAAATGAACTCCTGATGGAGGTTCTGAACATGAAAATCGTTTCAATTACATGGAACTCATATATTCCTCTGATGTACAAAGCAGCCCAAAAACTTGGGCTCGAGGTTGAGGCTTTTTCTTCAAGAACTCTGGAGAACAATCCTGAAAAAATAGACGAGGCATTAACAGCATGCGAAAATGCAGATCTTGTGCTCCTCTACCACACAAGTAATGCTTTTTGGGACGAACTGGATGCAAGAATTGAGGTCATAAAGAAAAAGATTCCTGTCGTATGTATGGGAAACGATCCTTATTGCTGGACCCTATCTTCGGTAAAGCCTGATATTGCCGCAAAAGCCTATCTCTATGTTGCCTACAATGGTGAGGAAAATATTGTCAATCTCCTGCAGTATGTCCAAAGAGAAATTTTCGGACTGGATCTGGCAGTCGAAGCTCCAAAAAAGGTAGCTTGGGAGGGATTGTACCATCCTGAAGCAAAAAAGGATTACGAAAATATTGAAGAATATTTGAGATGGAAAATCCCAATCCCCGGAAAAACAGTAGGAATCCTGATATCAAGGACTACATGGATTAATAATGACCTTGAAATTGAAAATACCCTGATTGGAGCCCTGGAAAACAGAGGGTTGTCTGTAATCCCGGTTTTTTCCTATTCGCTAAAGGACGAAGAACTGGGTACAAAGGGAATGAAAGAGGTCATCAGAGAATTCTTTATGAGAGACGGGAAACCGATCATTGATTGCCTGGTAAAACTCTCTCCTTTTTTTATTATGAGCAGCAAGGAAAGTATGGGCAATACAGGCTGTGCAGAACAGGGGACAGATCTTTTAAAGGAGCTGGATGTTCCGGTAATTCAGCCCATAGCTTCAAGCTATATGACCTTTGAGGAGTGGGAAAAGTCCAATGGGCTTACTAATGACATCGGCTGGAGCATCTCCCTGCCCGAGTTTGAGGGAGTGATCGAACCCATGCTTATAGGAGCAGGGAGGCCAGCTGATAATTATGTTGAACATGCACCCATAAAAGAGCGCTGCCTCAAACTTGCAGCAAGGATAGAAAAATGGCTCCGGCTTAGAAGCAAACCCGCCTCAGAAAAAAAAGTAGCCTTTATCCTGCACAACAAGCCCTGTTCCAGTGTTGAAGGAGGAATTGGCCAGGCTGCACATCTGGATTCCCTTGAAAGTGTTGCTAATATCCTTCACCGCATGCATGAAGCAGGGTATAATGTGACCCCACCTGCCGACGGCAGAGAGTTAATTGATGTTATTCTAAGTAAAAAAGCAATCTCCGAATTTCGCTGGACAGCCGTTGAAGAGATTGTACGAAAAGGTGGAGCTCTGGCTCTTGTAACAAAGGAAGAATACGAGGAGTTTTTCAATACTTTAAGTCCCAAAGTCAGGCACCAGATGATTGAAGCCTGGGGAATTCCTCCGGGTGAGGAAATCAACGGCATACCGGCTGCTATGGTATATGATAAAAAAATAGTTGTTACCGGTGTAGAATTTGGGAACGTTGTAGTCTGCGTACAGCCAAAACGCGGCTGTGCAGGCTCCAAATGTAACGGTCAGGTCTGCCGGATCCTGCACGACCCAGGCGTACCTCCGACTCATCAGTATCTTGCTACCTACAGGTATCTGGAAGAGACCTTCGGAGCAGATGCAATTATACATGTAGGCACCCATGGAAATCTTGAATTTCTGCCCGGGAAAGGTGCGGGACTTTCAGGAGATTGTTACCCTGACATTGCAATCGGTACACTTCCTCATCTCTATATCTACAATTCCGATAATCCTCCGGAAGGCACCATGGCTAAACGTAGAAGCCTTGCCTGCCTGATTGACCATATGCAGACGGTTATGGCTGCAGGAGGTTTATATGACGAACTTGAAGAGTTGGACAGACTGCTCGGAGAATATGAACAGGCAAAACACGACCGTGCAAGGGAACATGCCCTGAAACATCTTGTTCTTGATGAAATCAGGAAAACGAAACTGGATTCGGAAATCGGCCTTAAGCCGGATCATGATATTCCTTTCCCCGAGATTGTACGGAGAGCCCATGAAGCTCTGTCACGAATAAGGAATACGCAGATTCCGGAGGGTATGCATATCTTTGGTTCGGTGCCACAGGGAGAAAAGAGAATAGAATTCATTAATTCTATTTTGAGATACGAAGATGCAGAACCCGGAAGTAAAAGCTCTGTCCGAAGATTGATTGCAGACACGCTCGGTTTCGAACTTAATGACCTTCTTTCCAGACAAGGAGAGGTATCAAGAGAAGGCGTGTCGAACGGCCAGATCCTGGAAGAGATAGACCGGATATCAAGAGAAATGATCCGGAGAATATTGGATTACAGTACTGAAGGGACTTCTCTCCATGATTTCATGAAGGATTTAACTGGAACCCGATTTATAACTCCACATCTTCAAAAATCGTCTGCAGACGAAGGCAAGTTTACTGAAGTCCGAAAACGTATTCTTGACCTTGACTTCAGGATTGAAACTTCAAAAGAGATCGAAGCCCTGCTGCACGGGCTTGAAGGAAGGTATATCCCACCAGGTCCTTCAGGGCTGATCATGCGAGGCAGAGATGATGTACTGCCCACGGGCAGAAATTTTTATTCGCTCGATCCGCGCAGAGTACCGACAAAAGCAGCCTGGAGAGTAGGTAGAAAACTGGCAGAAGTACTCATAGACAGATATATACAGGAAGAAGGCAGGATTCCCGAGAACGTGGCATTTTACTGGATGGCCAGCGATATTATGTGGTCAGACGGGGAATGCATGGCCCAAATCATGAATTTACTCGGGGTAGAACCTACCTGGAAAGAAAATGGGCAGCTATCGGGTTTTTCAGTAATTCCTCTGGAAATTCTTGGGAGGCCAAGAATCGATGTGACGATAAGGGCCAGTGGAATATTGAGGGATAATTTCCCCGGATGTATGGAAGTTATTGATGAAGCTGTACAGGTTGTTGCAGAACTTGATGAACCTGCAGAAATGAATTATCCCAGAAAACACTCTCAGGAAATGATCTCCCAGGGGAGTGATCATCGAGCGTCCACATTGCGTATTTTTTGTAGTAAACCCGGGACTTATTCGGCAGGTGTGCAACTTGCAGTATATGCAAGTGCCTGGAAGGATGAAAAGAACCTGGCTGACATTTTTCTATACTGGAACGGGTTCGCTTACGGTAAAGGAGTTTATGGAGAAACGGCTCACACTCAGCTAGCCCACAACCTCAAGACTGTAGACGTCACATTTAATAAAGTCGTTAGTGACGAATACGATCTATTGGGCTGCTGCAGTTACTTTGGCACACACGGGGGTATGACCGCAGCAGCGAAACAGGCTTCCGGAAAAGATGTTAAAGCTTATTATGGAGATACAAGAGAACCTTCGAATGTTGAGGTCCGAGGCCTGGCAGAGGAATTACGAAGAGTAGTACGCAGCAGGCTGCTTAATCCGAAATGGATTGAAGGGATGAAGGAGCATGGATACAGAGGTGCAAGTGAAATCTCAAAAAGAGTAGGAACAGTTTACGGCTGGGAAGCCTCTACTCAGACTGTGGATGACTGGATTTTTGACGAGATAACGAATACCTTTGTACTTGACAAAGATACGAGGGAATTCTTCGAAGAGAATAATCCTTATGCCCTTGAAGAGATCTCACGAAGGCTACTTGAAGCCGAGGCTAGAAAACTCTGGAAGCCCGATCCGGAACTGCTGGAAAAGCTAAAAGAGTCCTACCTTGAGATTGAAAGTTGGATGGAGGATTTGGCCGGAGAAGGCGAGTTTCAGGGAGGAGCCATAGAGATTTTTTCATTTGACGAGCTTCCTGATTGGAACGCAAAAATGGAGGAAATCCGCAAGAAAATCCACTGAAAATCGAAGGCGTTTAATCAGTTAGACTAAAAACCTATTTTTTTCAGGCAGCTATTTATCTCTCAACCTTAATTTATCATTCTATTGACTGTATGGAGATACCTGTGATAGAAACTAAGAAGTTATCCAGGTCTTTTGGAAACCTGGTTGCTGTTGACAATCTCGACCTAGATGTGGGAAACGAGATATTTGGCCTCCTTGGCCCTAATGGGGCAGGTAAAAGTACTACCGTTATGATGCTTACAACTCTAATGAAACCCAGCAGCGGCACTGCAAAAGTCTGCGGGTACGATATTGTAAAGGACTCAAAACTGGTTCGGTCTAAGATAAGTTATGTTCCCCAGGATATGGCTGTGGACAGAAAACTTACGGGAAGAGAGAACGTCCTGCTTTATGCAAAGCTCTATGGGGTTCCGAACAGGAACTCGAAAGTCGACGAGGTGATCGAAATGATGGGGCTATCAAGCCGTGCCGGCGATCTTGTCGCAACATATTCAGGAGGAATGAGGCGGCGCCTTGAACTTGCTCAGGCCCTTGTACATGAACCTGAAGTACTTTTCCTGGATGAACCTACCCTTGGGCTGGACGTGAGCGGAAGAAAAAAGATATGGGAACATATCAGTATGCTTAAAGCGGAAGGAATGACTATCTTCATGACTACTCATTACCTCGAAGAGGCGGAAAAATATTGCACCAGGGTTGCAATTATTGATAAAGGAAAAATAGTGGTTGTAGGGTCTCCGGAGAATCTTACTAATTCCATAAGTAAAGAAGCTTCTCTTAACGACGTGTTTTTGGAAAATGTTAAAACCCCTGAAGAACAGGCAGGATTCAACTCAACTCAGTTCAGAAATCTTCTGAGGCGAAGATAATGAAAACAGTCTTCTATTATTTTGAAAGGGATTTTGTAAAATGGCTTAGAGGAAGGATAAACGTTGTTTCCTCACTCGTAATGCCTGCAGCCTGGCTTGTGTTTGTCGGGCTTGCCCTTCCCACAAAGTTTACTGATAATTATCTTGCGTTTATTACACCTGGTATTCTTGTCATGACAACTCTTTTTTCCTCCTTGCAGGGCGGGACTCTTATGATTTTTGATAAAATACTGGGATTTCTAAACAAATTCCTCGCTATGCCCTCTCCGAGAGAAAGCATGCTGTACGGAAAAATTCTTTTTATAAGTGTAAGAGGTCTACTGCAGGCAACTGTGATTCTCCTGATAGCCACTTTGCTTGGAGTAAGGATCTGGAATCCTGTGAATGTAATTCTAATTTATCTCACGCTTTTTCTGTTTTCGGTGTTTTTTTCTGCTCTTTCAACAATGATTGGTCTGTATTTAAGTGATCATGACAGTTATTCAGCTGTGAATAGCATGATAAGCATGCCTTTATTTTTCACAAGCAGTGCACTTATGCCCTATGAGGTTATGCCGTCCTGGCTAAGGTTGATGGCCAGGCTCAATCCGGTCAGCTATGCAATTGACAGTACAAGAATGTTGTTTGAAGGGGGAGTGCCTGTTTACGGGATAATTAGCCTTGCTATTGGTGCCGGGATCATGGTACTGCTGGGAACTTACCAGTTCCGGAAAGCAGTTGTGTGAAGAAAAACCATTAAATTGATTTAGTTAAAATGATTTGTTACATTCAAACTGATTTCGACTAACGTTAACCAATAATCGGAGGGCATTGTTTATGAGTTCTGAAGAAATTAATGAAGTTTCTGAAGATAAATACTCTTTATCCGACCTACTTTTGCCGGATACGCCAGCTGTAAAGGAAATAAAAAGCATTTACGAAAGAGAATACGAGTACAGCATGTATCTGAGTGAAATTGAGTTTGCAATTGCCGAATATTACTATCATGAAAGTCGAAGTCTCAGAGACAAAGATGTAATCTCAGTATTAAAAAATATTAAACAGAACCGTGACGAACCTGTTAGCTTCTTTAAGAAAGATCTTGAATTAAGCATTATGGAGAGCCTGATCGAGCCGCTTGAGGAGTACCCACTTACCGACCACGAGTTTACTCTTGTCATTGACTATGTTTTGTGGGTCATAGACAACAGGTCCTGGATTCCGGATAAACAGGCCTATGTAAAATGGATCACATATGTACTGGGCTTTTTTTCAGAAGCAGAAGAGGGAAAATACGAAAGGGAGTTTAAAAAAGCCGCTCGCAAGTTGGGTGTGTCCTCTGTCCAGGTTGACATGCTCCTTATGAAAAGAGATGCCGAGGATTTTTTTGAAAAAGGAGATTTTATTGAAGGCATTGCAGGATAAGGCCGAACTTTTAGATAAAGACAGAACGGCAGATGACCTTGAAACAGGCTTCTTTTTAATGAGCGATGACGAAAGATTCGATTTTCTGATGAACAACGGCCCGGAATATATTGACCTTATCCAGGATTATGTTTCTGACCTCATGATCAAAGGAAATTTTGAAAAAATCCAGGAATTTTACAAAAAGTTTATCGAAAAGTACGAAGATTTCTTCCCTCTGCAATTTATTATGGGAGCTGCTTATATCGACAAGGACCCCGCGCTTGCAAATTCCTATTTTGAAGCAGCTGTAAAAAATGCCGAAAAGTCCGAAGTAATCCCGGACGAAATGAAAAAAGTCCTGAGAGCAGATATCGATCAACTAACACAACTCTTAACTGAAGAATCGGCCGAGAAATCCGAAGAAAAAACCGGTGAAGGCAAAAAGGGCAAAACGAAATCCAAAACTGTGAAAAAGACTTCAAAAGGGCTATGAAAAGACTATATTCTAAAAAAACGTTAAAAACTTAAAGAATCACTGAAAAAAATTTTTGATTCAAAGACAAAGAATAAAAAGGAAGCCCTGCTAATGAGTAAACTGCCGGAGAGCGCTGATTATGGTTTCTGAAGAAGATGTAGTAATTGATGAGAACAAAACCTCATTGTCAGATTTTCTCAACTCTGACACCCCGGAAGTAAAGAAATTAGAAAGCCTGCTCGGTGAAGAATACAAGTACATCGATTATCTGATAAGCATAGAATATTCAATTGCCCTGCATTATTATAAATATGACCGAAAAATAGAGGATAAAGATGTCATATTACTTTTAAGAAATATAAAAAAGAACTATGACAAAAACATTTCTTCTTTTAAACATCCTCTGGAACTCACAATTGTAAGAAACCTGGTTGAGGCTCTCTATCTAAAGCCGATAACCCACCAGGAGTTCAAACTGGTGCTTGACTACTTTATAAGTGCTATTGAAAACAGGTCCTGGCTGGGTGATAAACAGGCTTATTTGAAATGGCTGGCGCACGCACTTAATTATTTTACAGAAGAAGAAGAGAAGGAATACGAAAAGAATGTCTCTTTAGTTGCCAGTAAACTGGGCCTTTCAGACGAAGAAATAAGTCTCTTGCTTTTAAAAGAAAGCGAGTACGATTATTTCGAAGAAGACAAGGGAGATAAGGCATGCAAAGCAGGCAGGGGGAAATATAAGCTTTTCAAAAAAGAAAGCCGGCCAGAAAAGCTTGAAGCCAGATTCAACTCGATGAACGATGCCGAAAAAATCGAATTCCTTGTTGAATACGGATCGGATTACTTCAACATTGTTGAATCCTATATCAATGAACTTGTAAATCAAGAAAAATTTGAAAAAATCAAGGAACTATATAACAAGATCATTGAAAAAGATGAAGACTTTTTACCTCTCCATTTTATGATGGGCATCATTTTCCTTGAAAGGGACCCAACCCTTGCGAAGTTCTATTTTGAACAGACTTTGAAAGTAGCGGAAATGGGCGATGATGTACCGGAAGATATTCTACAAAGTTTAAAGCGTGAGATCCTCGCTCTGGAAGCTTACCTGTCAGAAGAAAAACAGCCCTCCAGGAAAAAAATGAAATCCGGTAAAAAAAGCAGAGGCAAAGGCTCAAAAAAATAATCGGGTAATGAAGCAGGTTCAAAAAAGAAATACTCAAAACAGCATCAGGCACGTACCATGAAATTTTAAAACCCGGGAAAACGGAATAGTCATTTCACGGCGTCATGTTACGCTTGCCTGAGGCAAGAGACCTTTCCCATGATATGCCAGAAGAAGGTAGCGCCGCAAGCAGACGCTCCCATAGAACATTAATTATAATATTTCAAGTGATCTCAGAATTATCTCTAACAGCACACCTATTCCGAGAAATTAATCTGCTTTTGAATGGGAAGCTTATCGATTTTATCGTATTTCTCAATTTTATGTTAATCTCAATTAACATATTTTCCAATTATGCCAGACCATACGTAAAATTCCTATAAAATACCTTTGGATATTCCAAAAACCTGCAAGAATTCTCACTGCCAATCCCTTGACAAAAAAACCCAAAATTTATAGAAGAAGAAAACCTTTTCCTGATCACACCGCGATTGAACTATAAAAGTAGAAAAATTAAAAGGGCCGGAGACTGTATATTTAGTGAATCAAAAACGGGGAGCCGTATTAGCTTTATTTAACGTGTCTTGTCACGCTCGACGAAGGAGAGCGGCCTTTTCATGATATCACACGACCCCTGCAGTTCTTGATATTGGATAATTATTTAATGAAGTGAAAGGATTATACTTATAAATTTAATCAAAATAAATAAAAAATTCAAAATTACTCAGGTGAAGATAATACTTTTATTAACAACTTGGAATTTAAGATGGAAAATACAGATATGAAAAGGAGTATGAGAAAATGATGTAAAGGGTAAAAATCGTAACTCCTTACCGAATATCGTACTACCAACAGAAATGTCCGAGAAATTTGAATGGATTTACAGTTGTTTGTGAAGCAGAAATATCTGAGCGCTGGAGAAATAGCATATGGGTCAACTGAATTCATCGTTTTTGGGCCAAAGGTTATCACATCAGGACCTTATATATTCTGTCTTTCAAGAAGTGAACATCTTCGAGAAACTGCTATAAATTCAATGACCTGTACATCTGGAAAATGCAGAAAAAGGACTTAAGAATAGCTCTGCCAAACTACTTCCAGTAGGATCTATTCTGATGACAAGCAGGGCGACATTGGGGTATTTTGCCATCACAAAAGTTCCAATTTCTACTAATCAAGGCTTCATTTCCATGGTGTGCGATGACAGAGTTTCAAAGTATTATCTTTTGACTGTAATTAAAAACAATGGATGAAATTGATAACTTAGCAGGCGGGAGTACTTATCCTGAGATTAACAAAACATCTTTCAGACCCATAAAGCTAATTTTACCAACCAAAAACATGATGAATAAATTTGATGAAATGGCGGATTCAGTTTACGAGAAGATATTCCAGAATGAGGTAGAAATAAAGAAGCTTGCTGAAATTCGTGATTCTCTCCTTCCAAAACTTATGTCAGGGAAAATTCGTGTTCCAGTTTAAAAAAATTCAGTACCGTTTAACTTGACTATTTTAAAAAAAATGTTAATAAAATGCGTGATTCGATGTTGCGAGATACAATGGATAATTTTGATGTGATTGCATATACAGATGGAGCTTGTAAAGGCAATCCAGGTATAGGCGGCTGGGGTGTTAAGCTTGAATGTAAAGATGGCAGTAGCGAGTTCTTTGGAGGCGAACACAACACCACAAATAATCGTATGGAATTAATAGCTGCCATTAAAGCGATAGAAAAATGTTCTAATCGTTCTACTGTTCTTATTTATACAGATTCTCAATATCTCATGAAAGGAATTACAGAATGGATTAAAGGCTGGAAAAAGAACGGTTGGAAGAATGCTAAGAAAGAGCCTGTAAAGAATATTGACCTATGGAAGCGTTTGGATGAACTATGCGGTGTTCAGAAAATATCCTGGCGGTGGGTCCGAGGTCACAATGATAATCCGGGAAATGAAAGAGCTGATGTGTTAGCAAATAAAGGAATAGATCAATTGAGAAGTAGATAAAAAAGACAAACGACGGAAGAATACTTTACCCATCTGGAAACCTTTAAACATAACTGCAAATTAAAATTATGCATCCGCTTAATGCGCTTTTAATTATCCATACCTTTGCAATCTTCTAATCCTCTTTTTTTGATAAAATGCTATCTTATCACTTAAAGGATGGTCCGGCTTTATTGTTAGATACGTAAGTGAGATTAGGATAACATTTTCTTTACTTTCTTTAATAGTGCAAAGTATACCTCCCGTATCTCCCGAATTATGTACACTGATTATGGTTACCTCTTGTTTAAGATTGGGGTCAGCCCCTTCTTGCTGCATAAGGTGGCGATACATTTTGTCGTTGATACGGGCTGGAATAGGCACGTATTTCTTCATTTCCTCAATGAGATCTTTAGTCTCTTGCTCTTGTTTCATACAAATTTAATTGCCCTTATGGATTATACTTTTATCCTTATTGGGGTAACGGCAATTGACTTTTGTTCTTGTAATAAAACATTGTCAAGAAGGAAGGATTGGTGTTGATCATGATTATAAACCGTGAAAGAAGTGGAAAACGAAGAAGAATGAATAAGGATGTTTTATCCTGAAATGATTTCGTGTTGGGTTTGCATTCACATAGGAAAAATACGAATGTTTTATGTCAAGACGTTCGTATGTCAAAACATTCTGAAAAATTAGGTTTTTAAGAAAAACGTAGATTTTACATTAAAGGTTTGATTTTAAAACAATCTTAAGTCTATTTACGATAGCAGTTTATTATTAGTATACTCAGGGTTATGAATAAATATGGGAAGATGGATTCCATTAAAGATAAAATAGTTGCTCCAATGATAAATCCAGAAGGATCTATAAAAAGAAAATGAGGATTTACAAACCATACACTACTACAAATATTATATAAGTTATAAATGAACAATGGGGCAAATAAAACAATAAACAATTTTATAAAACTCGATTTTTTCATAGAATGTCTATCTTTTCTCTTCATTCTACACACTAAATAAAAAATAAATAATAATGTTAAAGCGACAATTACAATGTAAACAACCGGTATCCCATATAATGTCACAGCTTGGCTGTAAAATACGTTACTTCCTGAACTTGAGCCAACGATTGCAGTTTCATTATCCACCTTTTTTCTAATGTTATAATGAGTTAAATATTTATTTACGTTATTTTGTGGAACTAAATCTCTTGAAAAATTATTTGATCTGCAACGTTGCTGCATGAATACGAGCCTTCTATGGCAAAAAGTTCGTAAATTGAAGTATTCCACAAGAATCCAATGATAACATACCTATATTTAGAACACACGAAAATCATTTTAAGGACAAAACACTTTGTTTTTGCAACAGATATTACGAAAAGGCCGCTCTCCTGCGTCGAGCGTGACAAGACACGTTAAAGAAAGCTAATACGGTTGTTCTGGTTTTCGAATAAAACTTTCTTCAAAACTGCCTGAAGGATTTTAATTCAAGCCAGTTCCTTTTCACGGTTCCATTTCGCTCAAGAGTGAAGTTCTGAACGGCGGAAATGCTGGTTTGCGCCGCCGACGGAAAAAATACATTAAAAGAGACTTTGTTGATTCAGAATTCGTCTTTGAATTCCTTAATAATATCATTAATCTTGTTATACTCCTCGTCTCCCATGTAGTCTTTTTCATGTAGCCAGTTTATCAGTTCTGGCATGACTCTTCCAACAGTCTTCATGAAAGTTTTGGAGCATGGACCTTTTCTTGTAATGAAATCGTCAAGGAAATACCTCATTCCGATGGCACGTATGTATTCCGTCCCAAAAATTTCACAGTATCCTTTTTTGTCACTGAGTTCATCATAGTACTTACCTTCCTCTTCGCTCAGGTATACGTAAGTAAAACCGTGAAGATACCACTCCAAAAAATATACGACCTCTTCATACTCATCGTATTCCTTTGGCTTCAGGCGTTGTCTCTGTTCTCTCAGGAACTCCGCTAATGCTCTCTTAATAGTGATCATGCTATTCTAAAATCCATCTTGTTTTATTATCTTACTTGCAGTTGATTTCAAGAAGTTCAAAGCCCTCCTTCAAACGTAGGATAAACAGAGCCTAAAGATAGCGGTTTCCAGGTTTCGCCAGTTTTTCCGACGATTAAATAAACAGTCCAGCCTACTTTGGCTTTTGAGCTGACTTCTTCAGAGACGATGACCGGACCTACGACCTGTCCTAAAAGAAGGTCTTCAGAAAGCCAAAGTTTTCCAGGTTCGATTTCATCAATTTGGAATTCACTTGAGAATTCTTCCGTATATTTTTTAACGGGGTGAGATTTGATATACTCATTGAGGAGGAAAGAGAATTCTTTGGCTCCGGGAAGATCAGACTTAAGTTCTCTGACAATTTTCTCAGCTTCCTCGTAATCTTCGTCGTCCATGTAGCCATTTGAGTGCAGCCATTTTAACAGTTCGCAAGTGACCTGTACGGAGATATCTAGGAAATCAATGTCTGCCAAAACTTCTTTGATCATGTAGTGTAGCCCGAGAAATTCTTCCACGTCGGTATCCCCTATATATTCGGGACCAAAAATTTCGCAGTATTCCTTGTCTTCATTGTTATACAGCTCATCGAAAAGTTCGGCATCTTCTTCGCTCAAGTTTAGATAAGCGTAGCTGTTGAGGAATTTTACAAAAAGGTTCACTACCTCTTCATAGTCTTCGTAGTCTTCGGATTTCTCTTGATTCAGGAGTTGTCGCTGTTCATCAAGAAACTCTTTTAGTACTGTTTCTAAAGTCTTCATGAAAATCACTTTGGAGAACTAATATTCTTCAATGGAAAAAAAGGTCACCGTCAATATTCAAGCCATCCGGTATTCCAGATTCTCAAGGGAATAATGAAACAAATAGCTACACTTAAATAAATTTACGCGAATACACATCAATAATTTTTGAATTCATTTTTTAATTACTAAGGTGTGTTTTTATAAAAACCTCTCTGATGAAAATAGACGCCGACAAAAACGAAAAAGAAAATAAAGCAGATTGGAGAAGTCTCTATCCCTACCATCATTTCCGAATCCGAAGTTGAAGAAGCCGCCCTTGAAATCCTTTCTGGACTCGACTACGATTATCTTTACGGGCCGGATATTGCACCGCATGCAGAAGATGCCGAAAGGGAATATTTCGGGTCAGTTGTGCTTCCTTTCAGGCTCAAGGCTGCAGTTGACAGCTTGAATCAAAATATACCGAAAGAGGCAAGGGAAGAGGCAATTAAAAAGGTGCTTCGGGCTGAAAGCCAGGATTTAGTACATAATAATCGCTCTTTTCACAAAATGCTGGTAAACGGGGTTGATGTTGAATATCAGGGGCAGGACGGGGAAACTGTTTACGATAAGGTCTGGCTTTTTGACTTTGCGAAACCTGAGGAAAATGATTTTCCTTGCGGTCAACCAGTTTACTATTATAGAGAATGGGAACAACAGACGTCCTGATATTGTTCTTTTTGTTAACGGGCTGTCGCTTGTTATGATCGAGTTAAAGAGGCCGGATGAGGATAATGGGTTCAATGATGAAGAAATTGCTTTCTTGACGCTCTTGCTGACAACGAGAGTGCTGTCGAACTCCTGGGTAATGAGACATCGAGACTCATGGCAGCAGAACTTGTTATGATTATCAGGCAAAATTCAGGGGTTGATTGGACCCTCCGGAAAAATATCCAGGCAAAAATGAGGATATGCGTAAAACGGCTGCTCAAAAAGTATGTTTATCCCCCGGACAAGCAGTTGCTTGCTAGTGAAAATATACTTAAGCAGGCAGAACTTCTCTGCCTGAGTATAGAATAGTTACTGCTGTGTTACAAAGAGAGATAAATAGAATACTGTCATTCTGAGGTTAGATAACATATGCTGGTGATGTCTGACTCAAATTCTTTTCTATCCTGGGAACAAGAGATCTGAGCTTCTCAGGTACATGTAGGCAGGAAGTCCTGACATGGTAAAATTCTTGAAAACATTCTTGAATAAACTGTTAATCTTGGGCAACTCATAATCTTTTCGTTTGCAAAAAGAGTTAAACTTGTCATAGCTTGATACTTTTGTGGTGGGTGAAATCCCTTTCTTTCCTTATTTGTCGGTCTGTATTAAAGGCTAGCTCAATATAGGAGCTAATTTCTTTTGTAAGATGTCGCTTGGTTCCACCTTCTACTACAATGTGCTATTTCCTCCTGACATTATCGTAAAATTCCCTAAGAAAGTATCTCCTTTAGCCAGAGTATACACCCATATGTCCGGTATGGCTATCTGTGGTTACAACAAGCCCTTTTCCATATTTTTTAGCAAGTGCTGAAACGATGAGATTTTTTTCCGTTAAGTCATGGATGTTGTATTCGATAACTGGGAACTGCTTTATTAGTTCCGGTAACAGTCCATAAATTAGGGTTGTCTCCTACGGCAAACCAGTAAGGATGGTTATAAACATGTGGAAGGTCGTGTGTTCGGAGATAACGGATGAAACTTTTTAGGTCATTTTCCTGATTTGCAATGCATCAGTTTTCAAACTCTTCGGAATCAAGCTCAAAAACATTAACATGAATACAGTGGCCTGTTTCCTCAGGGTCTTTAATTGCAATCTCAACTCCTGGAACCAATCCTTCTTTTGTCCCATCCAAGCTGGTCGTAAGCTTTGACAGTGTCATGGTCGGTAAAGGTTACAAAGTCAAGCCCTTGAGCCTTAGCTTTTTCAAAAAGAACCTCGGGCGCATTGCATTCGCGGGAGGTACATCGTATGAACAGGCAGAATGGACATGCAAATCTACTTTTTTATCTCCTGAAGCAATTTACTGGCAACTTCAGAACTTACCGTTGTCTTAGTGTTATTTCTATCTCCGGGTTTTTCTGGCATAGAATATCTTTTTCGTTTGGACCTGGTTTGTGAATATTTGATGCAGATTCAGCCGTATAATGATAGATTATTAAGATTATATAAATAGATATTGCTAAAAATATATTTTTTAATTAAAAATATAT
>CAWFUY010000027.1:0-24061 GCA_963818955.1 uncultured Methanosarcinaceae archaeon
GGTTATGGACGTCTCAACATCGGTACGTTTCCAGCCCCTTGGGAATGGTGATGCAGCAGTTATCGGCGAATTCGTACTGGAAGAAAATGAAGTAGAGCCTGTAATGCAGGCCTTTCTGGATAACGGTATCGAGGTCACGGCTCTGCACAGCCATATGCTGACCGAGCAGCCGAGACTTTTCTACATGCACTGCTGGGCAACCGGAAATGCCGAAGCTCTTGCCAGTACCATGCGTCAGGCCCTTGACAAAACAAATAGCGAGATCTGAAAGATCCGTATGAATAGAGGGCAATTAGTGAAAAAGAGACCTGAGAAAGGGTCTCCTGATGAAAAGAAAGAGAAATGTAGCCATTATTATTGGAAGGGTGCAAATGGAATGGGGATTTACCGGCGTTGTCCTTGAGTTTTTCAAGCAGTTTTTCGAATTTGTAAGCGCTCTTCTAATAGTATATGCAGGATTAAAAGCAGCGTTTGAGATCTTACTTCTTGAGGCTTTTAAAAGACATTACAGCTATGAAAATATACGGAAAAGGTTTACAAATAAAATACTCTTCACTCTTGAGCTGCTAATAGTTGGGGATATACTTGGAACGGTTAGGCAACCTACTGTAAATGAGCTGATACTTGTCGGAGTTATTGTGTTGATAAGGACAGTGCTTGGCTATTTCCTGAGTAAAGAAGTAAAAGAATACCACTTTACCTGAAGACTAATCTCATTACTTAACACTTCACTTCTCAAAAAAATTAAATATATTAATACAATAATATATATTCAGCAATTATTTGCGACAAATTAGCCCTTTGAGATTGCAGTTAGTTAAATAACTTAGTGCTTTTTTACTGACCTACTTACCTTATTATTGGCATTATCATAATCTCACTGGTACAACAAATTATAGACCTCTTGAAAACTTTACAACATCATTATTACTGCTTTTCGAATAAGCTTTAACAAACCTAAACATTTATACACTTTTAAGACTGTAATAGATGCATATAAAAAAGAAGGTCATATGATGAATACAGAATGTTGTACTGAAAAACATGAACATAACATACAGACCGATGAAGCAGAAATTGAAACTATAAAAGCGGAACTCGAAATTGCAACTGCGAAAATCGTATATTTCGAAAATTTGATCGTAGCCGCAGATAGCATGAGAAAATTAGCAGAAGAAAAGATTATACAAACACAATCTAAAAAATTAGATTCACTCTCAAATAAACTGGATTCACAAATCAAAAGCTTCGGAGAGTTAATACAGAAAGCTGAGACCAAAAGAGAAGAAGTAATAAACAAATTACTGGATGCAGAAGTCAGGCTAATTGTAATAGAGAATAGAATATTACACTTAAAGCTTGCAGATTTGTAAATATATATTAGAGCTTACGCATTTAAAGCCTTAATTTGACAGAATCACTAGTTGAAAAAGTATTCCCCTGCCAAAAACATATTGTAGAGACATAGAGTTATCGGGAAAATGAAAACAGCAAAAATCCGAGAAAACAGCAAAAACTTCAATTGAATAAAGAAAACATAAGCAGGAAGCCCATTTATTGATTATAATTTTTATGCTTCCGTCAAATTAGGGTAAGTATGTGAATTCAGTGAAAACGTTACAATAATGGTCTTGATTATTTGCGATCACAGATTGGAAAAAAGTATCAAAATATTAAAAGAAGGGTAACATGAAGAGCCCTTTACTTCTTCACCATTTTATCTACTTTATAGTAATCCGATTTTTCATTAAGATGTGATATTGCGATTTTAGCAGTTAAGATGTTATCATTGGATTTAGTATTTGACCGAGGATTTTTGGCGGTTAATATGTTATTCTTAAATGTAACATCGTCTCGCAGATACACATTGCCATATTCGGACTCAGCGTTCATACCGAGCCAAAAACTATGAAGGTTGCCCTTAAATCTTAACTGGCGAGCTATCATATTTGTATAATCGAGTGTGAATTTCATTAATAGTATCAGCACTATGTAATACATTAAACCTACCCTTTTAACACTAAAAATGTCCCACGGGAGATAATTTTATCATTCTTTATCCAAATGGCAAAAATGCAAAGTGATTCACAAAGCTAAAACAATGTACTTGAAAAACGATTCGAGATCGACGGAGCTTATGAATCCGCCAAATGGTAAGTTCTTTTGCGTTGATTAATAGCTTTGAATATTCCCGCAGGCTAAAAGCTGTCCTTGACCACCGTTTCAATCGCATACAGTCTACCGGAATGCAATTTTTAAAATGTGAAAATTAAATATAAGGCTTACATTTTCTTTCAGTTATGCAATATTATCTAATTATTGATGATATATAGCGGTCAAGAGCCATAATGTCTCCTTGAAGTCAATAGAAGCTGTTGTAAAAGTACTTTGTATTAGTAACGTATCCTTTAGGTTGCGCACAATACCAATTTAAACTCAGTAGGTCACAAATCTTTTGGATAGGTTAGTCCAAACGTACAATTCTTATGAGAGATTTAATCGGAACATTAGAGATTGTATCTTCTCCTTTTTTGTCCATTAAAACTACTACAACTCTTGGTTTTGCACCACTTTCTCTCAGATGCTCAATGACTTCTATGATGGTTGTACCGGCAGTAATAACATCATCCACGATTACACAGTTTTTACCGGTTACGGACCCAAAATTTCCACTTAACGTTCCTTTGTGGTTTTCATGGACGATATCATGTTCTTTACGATTATATATAGCTAGATCGGACCCCAGTTCATATGCCATCATGCTTGCGAAGGGGATACCACTAGCAGCAACGCCAACAACCACGTCTACTTCAGTATTTGTATTTTCCAGAGCCTCAAGAACCATGTCACAGAGTGCAAGCGAGACTTTGTGGAGACGTGTAGCATTTTTCCCTATACTGTTCCAGGTTACAAAAATATCTTTTGGAGCGGGGGTTGTTCCTCCTTTTTTTGAACGGGTTAAAAGCCAGGTAGCCGTTTCTCTTGAAACGTTTAGTTCATCAGCAATCTGTCCGGTAACAAGCCCGTAACTCTGTAATTCCAAAGCTTTCTGAATCAAATCTTCTATATTATTCATCTTTCATCCCACTCGAATGTATATTTTAACGACTTTAAAATGACTAAAGTATCAAATTTCAGTAAATGTTGCAGCCGCTTTCCTCGCTTGCGTTTGCAAGCTCCTAAGCCCTCACGCTAACTATCATTACTTAATGGCTACTCAATATGTGTAAAACTGTATTCTATCATTTATTTCTTTCCTATAATGCCTGTTAAACAATTTATTTGAACAAAATCAATGAGCTTGTTTGCGAAAATACTTAGAAACAGTGAAATAAACGCTTAAGTTATTTCGTTACTGGTACTAAGTAGTGTTCGAGGAGCATCGTTCTTTAATACTCAGTCTCCAAATCTCACGCGTCTTAATAAGTTGGTCTGTATCTTTGAAGCCGAAATTAACGAGTGTATGAGCTACACAATTAAAGATTGGGGATGGAAGTAACTCTATTCAACTACAGCCTACCAATTTTATCTATTTTCGTTTTGCTTCCGGCATTGACCTGACGCATGAGCTCAAGGAATGATTCCATTATTCTCATAAGGCTTTATAGGCACTTTATTATTTCATGACGGAGGTTTGTAAAGCTGTGAACCAGAATGCCCTTTGGCTGGGAGCTGAGCGTGGGGGAATCGTTCTATTTCTCTTTTAAGGTAATGCCAGAAAGCCCATACACATATAATTTCCCACCCATCTGCGCCATAACTATTAAGATCTTCTGTAGTGCCTTTTCCTAACTTGAGGATAGGGATGCATTTGTATTCAAATTTTTTCATAAATATCTCCTTTTGGATTCAAAAATTCTTGCTTTTAAGCTATGTAGGTAGAAAAGTCTTTTCTTAACTTTTCAAATCTTACTGACATGCTATATCTCGGAATCACAAATTATAAGTATCCTCTTCAAATTTGATGTGTAAAAATAAATGCCTGATAGCTTCAATTAAGAGACTATCAATTAAGTATTGTTACCTCAGACACTTCTCATAATTGGATTAAAGTTCATAACCCGAACAGATACTTTTATATAGACGGATTATAACTTTTCAACACCACACTATCAGATTTTCGGATTATCTCTTAGTATGTTTGATGTCATGACCCACGAAAATTTGAGTACGTCTGTCACAGTATTCACATTTATCTGGAGATCATAGATACCAGGAGTTATGAAAATCATATCAAGCAAAAAACTTTGGAGGGGTAAATTATGGAACATGATGCGATAACGTGGACTATTGATAATGTTTTTAAGGAACTTGACATCTCCTCTGTGGATGATACCATTTACAAGAGGCTGGAAAATATAAGCTCTCAATACGAATACATAGACAGTGACTTGCTAGAACAGATGATTGAAGCTGAACTTATAATAATGCTTGAAACAGATAACTGATACGAATTTTAATTAAAACAAGGATTGAAACAACCAGGCTTTGTATCTGAAATATGTTTCTGACTGAGATTTTCGGCTTCAATAACTTTTGTAGGAATGCTTAGCTTCATATTCGTTTAATACTTAAAGTGCAAAACCAAACAACCCAATAGGTTTAAATAAGTATCTGTGTATATGTTTTACTGTAAACAAGTACCTTTTGAAATAATCTAAATATTAAATTCAAGCATTGCAATTATACCGTTTTTTAATTTTGATACCGCAGTGCATTCAGCATTTGAGCCAATGTAATTAGCCACCTTTGTTCTACTCTAATTATTTGGGTGGTTGTATGTAAAGATATGTTGTATCATGACGAATAAAGTACATGTGAACTACCTGAGTTTTGGCTTTTAAATTGTGCATGCAATTCGAAGTATTTCGTTTTGGGTGGTGCATGGATCGATAAATTGTTTAATGGAATTGTAAGGTGATTACATGAAAATCGAAAAAAAGAAAATTTTAAGAACATTAAGCTTTGGACACAAAGTCGCTCTGGCTGAGGAGTGTAGATGTCCATTATGTGCATTGAGAGTAGACATAGAAGAATTCCGAAACAAGGTGTTTATTAGAGAATTCGAGACTACTGGGCTGTGCCAGGGTTGTTTGGATCTGGTTTATGGATACAAGGTTGCGTGGTGACAGGCATTTGCAAGCCTACATACCCCTTCTTAACATCATGAGAAACTTTTTGCCGGCTTGTCATATCATTTTTTCTAATCTTTTGATTCTGTTTTCCAGTATATGGTCTAAGACCATTTTTCAAGCCTAATGCTACTGTTCATAAATTGTCATGTTGATTTACATTGGAAAATATCTGGTGATATAACAAAAACAACTAAATTTCGATTTTCAGATGAGATGGGAAAACAAAAAAGTAAATGAATATTAAAAAAACTAATTGAAGAAGCAAATAGGCGTCTTCGCCTGTTTAGGCATACAAAGCAAGAAGTAGATAAACTGACATTCTTTACAGGCTATTCACCCGTAAATCATAATCGAGTCTAGCCTTGCAGTACCTACCTTTGTCCAGTACTTGCAAATTGTACAGTACTGAATTTCGCTGTCTGAGTTTAATTTCAGGCTAGAATGACATTTTGGACATATATTTAGACTTGTCGTAAATAACCCTCCTTTCAAATGCTAAATTAACCGAAGCTTACTATTTCTTTGAAGGTAAATGAGAAGCCCAAGGGCATTCATTCCTTTACTGCATCCCCCGAAACAGTCGCTCTGTAAATGTGTCCCATCACAAATCAACAGAGCATGAGTAGATGCCCTCGGACTATTCTTTCTCCTTAGCTCACACTTCACTATTCAATCTTTTCTGTTCTCTTCTAGTTCAACATATAACAATATTATAAATTACTTTAAATTAATTGTATAAAAAATTGCTTTGCATCAAAACACATTTTTAGATTAAAAGTTTCAAAGCCAGCATTGAACCCAGTAAGGATTTGCATGTTATGGCTTTATTAATCACCAAAAAAATTAATTCACTACCTTATTTTACCGGCTCAGAACACAAAACCAGAATTCACTCTATGCCAGCGCAGAAACGCATGCAATCTTCGGTCGTTTCAAGCGTGTCGATACTACTGTAAAGCAAATCATTAGATCGTTTATACTCATTCTCTTGCAGCGTATCTAGACGGAACTTATACACTCTGGAAGGCATTTTGTGGTCGATAAAATAACACCTTGTACAGCATCAAAGTATTCGTTTGATTGGATTATTTTCACTGTTCATCTCACCATTTATCATTAGACTGTTAGAATAAATATGTTTAAGCAGTTAATAGGAACAACAACAGATTTATATATTTATCCGATTTTGTTTACTACGTATGTCAAAGGAGAAATGTATCGATAAAATGACATATGTACAAGTGTCATGTGGGAATATCGAAAGAATAAACGCTATCGGTAAGAAGGGGGAAACATTCGATGATGTTGTTACGAAGCTGTTGGATTATTACGAAGACCTTCAGCGTGAAGACTTGATAAATACGCAGAGCAATGGGAACCAATACAAGAAACAAATAAAGGATAAAAGATGGTTTTATACAAGATTTGGTAGTTTTTAGACATTGCTGAATTACTTCTGCGAGACCAGGGCTTGTGCGTCCTATAGGCTAGTGAGAAAGCCAATCGTTCATTATGAGGGATTTAGAGGCTCAGGACTGAATAGAAAAGTAATTGTGAGAGAATAAGGAACAAAGTTTTGAGCCCGTCTAAAGGGCTTAAAATAAGTAGTCAAATGGTAGTGTTTTCGTATATTATTATCCTAGCTTATTGTTTTTCAGACTGTGTGCCATTTTTACAATGGTAAGTTACCTTGTCTAGCCATCTAAGATTTAATGATTCTGAATAGTCGAAATCGATTTTATACCAAAATAAAATGAGACTTTAAAGTCTTTTTAGCTTCAGTAAGTCCCTTAGAAGCCCTTTTCAGGCAGAAGCTTCCTTTGTCAGGATATAGGCAACCATCTCTGGGCTCAACTTGCTTTCTCTTGATACTCGTTCTTCAATCCTTTCAACAGGAGTGCCTTCCGACTTTAATTCCTTTATTCTTTCAATCACTGAGTCGGGAATATTGGCATAAACGTTTATATCCTTCCTGTGACCCCAGACATCTCCCTCAATAAGCTGGATTCGTTTCATATCAAGGAACAGTTCTATTGACTTTGAAACTGTACTCTTGAAAGATTTAGGCACTTGAATTACTTCAATTTTCGGGCAGGCTTCAACCAGTCTAAGGATATCCTTGTTTGAAGGTCTGAAAGCTAGGTGAACTATGCGTTCATTAGGGTTAAGAGTGGATATCTCTTCGCTAGAACTAACTACTCTGATTTTCATGTATTTCCCCCACTGTAAATTTTTTATTAAATAATTATATTTTACTCGCCTTAAATATTTACCTTAAAGAACTGACTTTTTTCATATAGTATAAGTCCAGTGAATCGACTTCATGATGAATCCGTCATTTTCAGATTTGTGAGCATATTGGAATCGAAACACAAGTTGAAAGTGGAATTAATGGTATGTTGAACCATTAAAGAACCCTTCCGACCTTTTCGACCTTCGGATAATCGAAAGTTTTTTTGCATTTATTAAAGGTATCCACCCTTCCTTATCCTGCGATTAAGGCTGGTAGCTCCACAGTAAGGGCACTTCTTTGTCATACTAACCATATTATTGTTTTCCATTATTGTACCTGCAACCTTTCTAATCTTCTGACATGCATATACTTTAACCAGCAATAATATAATTTGCACCAATTCTTAATCTATTACTTCTTGTAGAAATTTGTGTCTATTTAAATTATTAACGTAAATCCCCGAAGTTTTAGCTTCGTGGATATAAGTGTCAACTTTTACATTCACTGTTATTGATTCTGCTAATTTTTATCTTTCAAATTATATTATATATTGCGAAGAACCAGCAGTTGTAACCATTTCAACAGCAAGCAACCCCTCCTCGTATCATCGAATGCGGGACATGCAATAACTTCAAGATATATTCCTGAAGGGATCGGGAATTACGCCGGAAACGGAAGCGTAAGGCATCTATCAAAACAACTGACACCTGCGGAACGCAGGGGATGAGCCTGTGGACTTGTAGACAATAGTCTGAAGAATGAAGCAGGAAGCCACTCAGTCTTTAGCTGAGTGGTAGTTCACTAGGAATACTAAGACTTCTACATAATTCATATTTTTTCATTCAGCTCTTATCCTTTAGCAGAGCTTTTATTTCCCTCAATTCTTGTAGTATCTCTGCTAATATCATAGTATTATTGGAAGCTTCTGACGCCTTTCTTGTCCTCTTTTTTGCAGGAGAAGGTGAGGACAGCACTAATTCAGGAATTTCTGGGGAATCGGGGATTAATGGAGCATCAGCAACTTCTGAAGCATCGGGAATTGATAAAGCATAAAGTATCAGCAACTTCTTGAGCACTATCAACTTCTATAGCATTAACATCTTCAGGAATATCAGTATCCCCCTGAGCATTAAGGACTTGAGCATCGTGAATCTCTGGAGCATCATCAATTTCTGCAGCACCACCAACTTGTTGAGCTTCCTGGACTTCGGGAGTATCTTCAACTTCTGCAGTGTTAGCAACTTCTTGAGTATTATGAACTTCTAAAACATCATCGGCTTTAGAAGCAAAATCAAAGTCTGTACCTATATTGACTTCAGAAGCATCAGGAACCTCAGGAGCATCTTGGACTTCTGGAGCATCTGGTTCTTCAAGTGCCTGTTCACCTTTTAATCCAAGTTCTGTAGGCTCAGCTATCCAATACTCAGTAAAGAGACCATTTCCGTATTTGTCAATAACTTTAAGCTCTGATAAGTTAGAAGATTCGCCTTTCCATTCAAACCCAAGCTTTGGTTTATCAGGAAAACGATTTTCAAGTTCATTCACCACAATATCAATTGCTGCCTTACATCTCTGGTCTGTATCGACGTATACATCAAGTGCAGGTACCGAAAGAGCCCTAAAGAATGCATTCCTTATGTCATTCCTAGAATAGCCAGATATAGCTAACACAGGCATTAACTAATTCTATTACTTCATCTGGAGGCATTATTTTTGTTAATTCGGGATCAATCTCCAATAATGGATATTTATCCTCTAAGGATGTTTGTGTATGTTCTTCTGCATTTCTCATATTGGATTTCCTTTGGACCAGGTATTAGGTAACTACTGGTTCACAAGAATATAATTATATTACATTCGTCATCGGTTAAGCATTAAATTCCATCTATTGCATATGTTTTTATAATAATTCCTAAATCATTCTATATCAATGTCTCCTCGTTCTCTTCCTACTTTTGAAGATTCCTCTTCGGGAAATGTTTCCCGAAGAGTGGTTAAGGCAAACTGCTAAAGAAACTGGTCTTATAGTACGTGAACGTAAAATTGACCATGTCATCATCTTTTGGGTTTTAACTCTGAGTTTGGTGTCCGCTTACAGCGTACACTTGCCAGTTTAAAACGAGAATATGAAACTGAGTCACGCAAAACTATAAGCGACAGCAGCTGGTACTATGTTTCACTCCAGAACTTGTTGGTTTCTTTACAGTGTGTCATGGTATGGAAGAGCTTGCAAAAGAACCTGGTAGAATCTCACAAGAAACTCGAAATTGGATGTTATCATTCAGGATAGTACAATAGTCGTCATTCTCTTTAAGATAATTCCTGAGCAAGATCAAGAACCGTACTGCTGGATAAAAGTAGGGTTAAGTAAGTGCATTGCAAGGACCAAAAGTTGCTTTATACTCTGAAAAAACAGCTGAGATAAAAAGTTAAAAATAGGTCCTGGATCAAAGACCGTATTTTGTTGATCTTGGATTTTACAAAAAGTTTGAAGAGTTGGAAAATGAGTATTTTGCAAGGATTAAAAAGAATAGGATCCAGAGGAAGGAGGCCAGTATAGAGTTGCGTTAGGAGTACAATTTTGGAAAAGATGATCAGTTGAAAATCTCAAAAGAGAGATGGACAAAGGATGAAATGACTGCATGTTTTGTTGCAGTATAAATGATGAGACGAAAAGACCAATATACAAATATTCAGAAAGTAATTGAAGCAACAGACATCGCAAATTTATGGACAAATGGGACTACAAATTGTTTAAGGCGTTTACAGCAATACACTTCTACACCTAAACAGTATAATAGTCGCTTGTTTTTGATTTTCGCAGGTTAGACTTTTATTCATTTCAGTCCTTTTTAACATGGAGAAATTGAAGTGTTAAGTTTTTTAGACACCCTATACCTGAAGACTTAAGCAAATTCCGGATGTATTACGAAGGGGTAAAGATGTTCTCAGAATTGTTTGAGAATTTTCTACTGTATTTCGGATGGATTTTTGAGGCAATAGGAACAACTATAATTATTTATGGAGGATTAAGGGCAACATTTAAAATATTTATCTCTGAAGCCTTCCGAAAACCTAAGGAACTTGAGCTGATAAGAAAAGAACTGACTAACCGGATACTCTTCGGGCTGGAATTTTATATCGTTGTCGCGATTCTGGAAACCCTTAGAAACCCGACTACACGGGATCTTAGCGCACTGGGTGCGGTTGTACTGATCAGGACGATTCTTGGCTATTTCCTGAGTAAAGAAGTAAAAGAATATCAGTTCGATTAGGAAGAGGAATGGAATTATTAAATGAAGATTTAAAGGTCGTCAATAAACCAGATTGACAAAATAAATAGTTTGAACATATCCGATACATTGAGTTTATCCGTTAATAAATGCCAGTATCACCAGCATAGCAATCGAAGCCAGAGACCAGTAAAGTTACTGCACAGTTAAGCTTGTCAACGTTTTCTATTTTACGGCCTCCTTTTTTCTCATTTTCGACGAGGTTAAAATGAAGAATGGAAGCCAAATATGAATATTTAAAGCTCCCAACTTCAATGTTTGCTCTGTTAACGGAGAAACTGATTCGAATGTTTACTAAAGTTATTTCGGATGATCCATACAGGGTCCGGATTCCCCAGGTCCTCCAGGTCCCATCGGACCTCCGATTCCGGGAATTTGAGTTGATGAAGACAGTATCTCCTTAAGGCTATCAAGTGAATCTGCTGCATTTATTTTTTCTTTTAGGGTCGTGAGTTCTGTTATCCTGCTGCTGAGCTCGGTTGTATTTCCGGACGTGCAGTTAGTATCGTTTGTCTGTGACTGAAGATGTTCGATTTCCTTATCAATTGATTCAACAGATTGAGTCTGTACATATGTGAATATAATCTCCTTCAATTCCGTTGAATTTGAAGCTTCACTCACTTCAGTTGATAAGTTTTCAATTTCAGTGATCTTTGCGTTAGTTTCTTCAGTCCTGTTGCTGTCTTGAGTGACATTTGTATCATTCAACTGATCGTTCAACATGCCGGTCATGTTTCCAAGGGAGCTGACAATTTCTGTCCGGACCTCAGTGAAGTTATCATCAGTTACGTTTGCAATCTTATCAAGGTCAAATACATTCATTCCGGAAGGTCCTTTGTTCATCCCGGCAGGTCCCATGCCTTCATTTGCCGGCCTATGACTTGATAATACTTCTTGAAGTTCAGTTGCGTTAGTTGCTTCGCTTACATTTGTATATAACTCTTGGAGTTCATTAATTTGCTTATTAATTGAATCAAGCATATTTGATTTAATATCTGTGAAATTTTCTGCAGTGACATTTCCTCCAGGGCAAAATACTGGCTTATTTTCGGAAGCGAGTGCACATGAGGGAATAATACATAATACTAAAAGCACTGCTGCAACACGAGAGAATGAGCTTAATGCTTTTATTGTTTTTAGTTTCATGAAATACCTCTTTTGCGGTTATTTACATATCCTGTCAATTTGCCTCATTGAATAATTGGCAATTGACAATTCTCAATAAACCCGGGGCGAATATAAATATACTTACCAGAATAACGCGGTGAAATAGGTTAAATTTACAAAAAAAGTTTTAATTACTATTTAATTTATGTATTAACATTTAATAATGACTTAAATCGTTTTTAAGATGGGGAGCTGAGGATTTGTATGAGTTGGAAATTATGCAGATTGAAATAGCCCCGCATCTTATGAATCGTTTAGACAAAAGTTTCCACATGAATTTATACGTCCGTCAGAACACGGTGTAGGTACATTATTATTTGTTCTGTAAAATGGAGAGAAAAATCCAAAAAAGGTTTAATCAAGTTTTTCAGCATAAAAAAGATTTGAATAAAACTTATTTTTTAAAAATAAAGCAAAAACTTACACTTTCTTCCCTGGGAGAAACTCTACCCCATCGCAGAGATTGCTCCTTCATTAATCGAAAAGAGTAAATTCGTTCACATCCCAGCCAGTAAATTTTAATCTTTGTTTGTACAGCTAAGTGATAATTTGCCAACAAGGTACGAGTAATTCCAAAATGAGCAGAGTTAAGGTTTGGAATCAGGTTCTCATCTTAGAACCACTCTTCAGAACTATTGTTTCAAAAATGGTTTGAGCATAGATTACATACCCTCTCTATCAAGAATATAAGGTGTCAGAATGAATTGTAGTAATTTGAAAGACGGTCAGATTCTTGTTTGTGAAAGTTGTGGGCTTGAATTGAAAGTGATAAGTGAATGCAAAGAAGACAGCTGCTCTACAGGCTGCACAGGTGACATGGACTGTTGTGGAGAAACGATGAAATTGAAGAAGTAAATAACGCAAAAAATTACCGTATCAAGAGAAAATGGATTACCGTATCAAAAGAAAATGGATAATACCACTTTTTACTTTACTTTTCTTTTATCCACGAATAAGGACCTATTTTAAATTTCTTTGCTCTGAGTTTCCAGAATTTTCATATATTGTTGTCTATCTGACACTCTTTTGTTCTAACCTCATTTTACCTGAAAGCAGTGTTGTCTGTTGGGAGATTTGAACTCTTTTCCTAATTGGTTGCGATTAAGGAAGAAAGGTAATCCTGGTTATGTTTATGGAAAGTAAAACACAGACTAGAAATGTTTATAAAGTATTGTTTCAAATATTTAATACAGTTAATAGAAGTTTTAAAATAAATTTACTGGAGGATAAGATAATGATTGAAGTTATCTACATCCTTTGTCTCAGGCAGCTCAAACATTACTGGCGCTCAAGATCAAGGTTAATAGGTTCTCTTGGCCGACCTCTTGTTTTTTGGGTCTGTTTTGCTATTGGGTTCGGTCCGATGTATTCAAAAGTCAGTGAAGGGGCAAACTATACGGATTTTCTTACTCCGGGAATTGTTGCCATGGCTATTCTTTTTACTTCAATTTTTTCCGGACTCGAGGTTATATGGGACCGCCGCGTTGGATTTCTCAAAGAGACTCTGGTAGCTCCGATTTCAAGAACAGAAATCATGATCGGAAAAACCCTTGGAGGGGCAACCATAGCTCTAATTCAGGGATTTATAGTGCTGATCACGACTTATTTGCTCGGGTTCAGGATTCAAAGCATGGGCAGCCTTTTCCTGGGAATGACTTTCATGTTTCTGATAGCTATTTTCTTTACAGGGCTGGGGCTTGCTATTGCCACGGAATTGAAAGATTTTCAAGGTTATCAGATGCTTTTGAACTTCCTGATTATGCCCGTTTTTTTCCTATCCGGGGCTCTCTTTCCCCTTCAAAATCTGCCTGCTCCGATTTATTTGATAAGCCGGATCAATCCGCTCACCTATGGGGTCGATGGATTGAGGGGAGCTATTGTGGGTATGAGTACTTTCGGAGTTTACAATGACCTGGCAGTAATAGGTATATTATCAGTTTTAGTCTGTGCTGTCGGGATAAAGCTTTTTTCGAAGATGGAAGCATAATAGTGATCTTTAGTAAAAAAATTAATTACAGATTTTAGTACACATATTTATTTGCAGCAACGATCTGCAGAGAGCACTACACCGTTATTTGTTAGCGTGATAACTGAGGTGCCAACAAAAAACGAATCGTGAACACTCACACCGTTTATAGTTTGTCGAGGCATATCGTCTATTTCCACTGCTCGGTTAGTTATATGTATTTTATGTATTTCTTTGCCTCCGACATGGAAAATTCCTGTCACTGCAACATATCCGTCTTCTGTGATCCTGGCATTCAGAATAATGGCACCGTTATCTTTTCTTTTTAGTGTGAGGCCGTTTCCTTCCTCTATTTTCCCCTGTACATCAAATTTCTCGTTAACTTGAAGAAGCTCATTTTTATTGATTTTTGCAATGAGATTGGAACTCTCATCCTGTATATCGCTTGTCAGATTCAAACCGCTTTCGCTGTTTTCCAGGGTAAACAGGGTTATTTTTTCATCAGAATTGATGTCAGCCTGATACAAAACCGTATATTCTGAATTTGCATATATGTTCGCTCCCAGTATTAGCATATAATCTTCTTGAGCCATATGATATCACCAGTGGATTTTTATAACTTTATTATGAATACAATCATATAAAAACGTCTTTTAACCTTCTGAATTTGAAGAATTAAAGTATATTATAATATTTTAGATAGTGTGACAAAACTCTATGATCGGAATATAAAAATAAAAAGTAAGTAATTAAACTCTGCTAAAAATTACTTCTCTTAAGAAGGCAACTCTTAGAAAATAGTTTTATATTAGACTACGATGTATTTTTATACTCAAGTAGATTTTACTGAACTCACCTGAAAAATTGATGGAGGTTAGACGATTAAACTTACAAAAGACGAAATCAATGAAATTGAAGACATTATAGAGAGATTCTCTGAAGAACCAGAATCCATAACAAGTGCCGAAAGGATAATTAGAGAATTGGACATTAACGGAAAAAGTTGCAGGTTAAAAGTAGTCATTGAAGTTGAAGAAGATTACTTCGAAGAAAGTTTTAATGATTGATTAAAGCTATTCGAAAATTCATAGTACATATTTAAAATAGCATGCTTCCAACTGAGTATCCATTATGCCCGAATATTTCTGACTTTAATTATAATATTAAATATTTTTTTGGATACTCATTAATTAAGATTTATGAATCATTTTGGACAACAATTTTAATTTTACCTTATTTGAATTAAAAAATTTCTTAATATTTTATACTGTTTTCCTTTTAAAATTCCTCTTTTAATTTAATTTAAATCTAAATATACTTATATAATATTTAAGATATAAATGTCGAATTCTCATTTATTATCAGCAAAATAATCAATAATTCATTAATTATTTTTCATAACTTAATGAAAAAAATTAAAAGACAACTCTATAGAAAAATTTTATATAGGATCCATATTAAAATGAACTGTCTATACAATATTATAAACTTTGAGTAACTCCCCTCAATATCTATCCCCCGAGCCTAAAATATGAATGTTAGCAAAAAAGTCCTTGTCATAATCTATATTATTTTTGCTCTTCTCATTTCACTAATTATTTTTGCATCCCAGGGCATTCTCTACTCGAGCGTTTCAAATCTGGAGGACCGAGAGGCAAATATTAGCGCAAAAGAAGTGCAAAATGTAATTAATTTCCAGATTATGCAGCTTGATGAGACTAATTCTGTTCTTTCATCAAGAGAGGATGTCAGAGCTTTTATAAATAGCCCGGAAAATAAGCATCTCGATGAAACCACATTTTCCAATCTTTTTTCCTTAAGCAGGTACGATTTTATTTTTTTTGCAAGTAATTCTGGAAAAGTAATGTATTCTCAGTTTTCCAGTTCAAATAATGCCAGTAAGGCTTCAATTTCTTCAGAAATCGACCGGAAATTCACTGACAAAAGCCTCCTATGCAGGGAGGCAGATAGCCCGTTAAAAGGAATAATCATGATTGGAAAAAGTCCTTCTATCATCTCCTGCCATCCGGTGCTTTCTTCTCCGGGCAGTAAAGAGGTAATAGGAACAATTGTTCTGGGAAAAAATCTGGACGCTAATTTCATGAAATCAGTCCAGGATATAACGGGCGATTCGATTTTACCCTACAGCTTCAATAATATGCCTTCTAATGTCCGGCAAACCTTTTTGGAAAGTAAACCCATCTTAATGCCTGGTGTCGAAAAAAGTGGGGAAGACAGTTATTTTATCCTCGAGGATATAAATAAAAATCCAGCTTTCATGGTTTGGGCAAATACTGACGGGGGCATCCATTCGGAAGGCCAGAAATCCCTCAGGTATATTGTCATCTGCCTTTTGTTTTCAGGCCTGATCATTGGAGCCATCTGCAAACTTCTTCTTGATAAGGAGGTCGTTTCGAGAATAGTAGCTATTAACGCCTATGTTGAAAAAGTTGGGAAAAATGAGGATTTTTCAACACGCTTTTTTATGGAAGGAAATGATGAACTCTCAAAGTTGACAGACGGAATAAACTACATGCTTGACCGCCTTAAGAGGTCCTCTGATAAATTCAAATCTCAGGAACATGAAAAAAAAGCAATTCTTAACTCCCTCAATGAACTCGTGATTTTTGTAGATCCTGATTTGAGAATAGTCTGGGCAAATAAGGCCTTTCTGGATTATATCGGCTTAAAGCTTGGAGAGCTTGTGGGGTACGATTATGAAAGCTTACTAATAATGCAAGAAGCGGATTCCAACGGATCGTTGATGAGAAAAGCCCTTGAATCAGGCACTGAGGAGCTGGGAGAAGTTAACACTCCGGATGGAAGGACCTGGATGATCTGTGCAACTATTATCATGGACGAAGACGGAAGGATTACTGGTGTCCTGCAGACAGGTCTTGATATTACAGTACACAAACTTTCGGAAGAAAGGCTTCTCCAGGCTAAACTTGAAGCTGAGGCAGCTAATCGTACCAAGAGTGAATTCCTGGCTAATATGAGTCACGAACTACGCACGCCTCTGAATTCAATCATAGGATTCTCGGATATTCTGCTTGAAAGGATTTTTGGAGAACTCAATGAAAAACAGCTGAGATATGTGAACAATATTTCTTCAAGTGGTAAGCATTTGCTGGAACTCATAAATGAAATACTTGACCTTAGTAAAGTCGAAGCCGGAAAAATGGACCTTCATTACAGTGAATTTTTAATTAATTCTGTTTTTGAAGAAGTTAGAGGAATTTTAGCGCCTCTTGCCCAGAAAAAATCTCTTGAAGTAACTTTCAATGTGGAGCATGTTACGACACTTGAAGCTGATCGAGATCGCCTCATCCAGGTTCTTTACAACCTTGTAAGCAATGCGATCAAATTTACACCGGAAGGCGGAAAGATTTCTATCCGTTGTAGAGAAAATGGAAGTAGAGCGCTTATTTCAATAATGGATACAGGCATAGGTATTTCAGCTGAAGACCAGAGAAAAATCTTCCAGCCTTTTACCCAGATTGACAACTCTGCATCCCGTCAGTTCGGCGGTACAGGGCTGGGGCTGACTCTTGTAAAGAAAATTGTAAACCTACATCAGGGTGAGATCTGGGTCGAGAGCGACATCGGGAAAGGCAGCACCTTTATAATTGCAATACCTCTCAAAAAACCGGCAGAATTCAGGAAAGATAATGTGACAGCACTCGAAGATACAATCATGCAAGAAGAAACTCAACTACCTGGAATCTGTCCTCCCGAGAAAGCAGATTCGAAAGAGGGGCTTGTTCTGATAGTTGATAACAATAAAAAATCTAACGAACTTCTTTCTACTATAATAAGAGAAGCCGGGTTCAATGTAGCCACCTTTTATAGTGGGAAAAATATATTACAAGTAGCAAAAAAACTCAAACCTGATATAATTACTCTTGACATCTTACTGCCTGATAATAATGGTTGGCTGGTTTTAAGACAACTCAAAAAGGATCAAGCGACTACCTCGATTCCAATTCTAATTATCTCCGCTGCGAATATTAATGAACTCGGAATTGCTTTCGGCGCAACATATTCTTTTATAAAACCAGTGAGAGGAGCCGAATTAATTGATTCGCTCAGGGAGATCAAAAGCAAACTCAAGTTAGAATGTCCAGATGTGCTTATTATCGATGACGATGAAAACACTCTGGAACCTCTAACTTCCATGATAGAGCAGGAAGGCTTTGAGGTGATTAGGGCTCATGGCGGGAAGGAAGGCATGGATAAACTCTTTTCAGAGAGGCAGCCCGATATCCTGATCCTCGACCTTATGATGCCGAAAGTCAGCGGATTAGATTTAATTTTAAGTCTGAGAATGAACGCACGTACAAAAGATATTCCTCTTATAGTTTGCACATCGGGAGACTTTACCGGGAAGGACATTGATGAATTAAATGGTGAGTTGAAAGAGCATCTTGTTTCTATAATGAAAAAAGGTACTTTCGGAAGAAAAGAGTTAATTAATAGAATAAAACAATTAGCTATGCTGAAGAGGCGTTGTGATGAAAAGAATCCTGATCGTTGAAGATAATCCTATGAATATGGAGCTGACACTGGACCTTCTTGAATTCTACGGATATGATGTAATCCAGGCCGAAGATGGGATAAAGGCCCTAGAGTGCCTTTCCGAGTCAAAATTCGATCTCATATTACTGGATATGCAGCTTCCGAAAATGGATGGTCTTGAAGTACTGGATAGAATAAAAAAGAACCCTGAAACCGCAGCGATTCCAGTAATAGCTGTCACAGCTCATGCTATGAAAGGTAGCGAAGAGTATTTTATGGAAATGGGCTGCGTGGATTATGTATCTAAACCCATTGATATTCATAGATTCAGAGCTCTAATTGATAAATATATTGGAAATTATCAAGCTTAATTTATATTATCTATTGATTTTAAGCTTACATGGGAGAAACTACACGCTCTCAAGGCGCGTTGACATGTTTTTATAGTACAGAAAGAGTTCATCGCACCATTTGAGCGCACTCTCGTCATAACTCATCAGGCGTTGATGGTCATACTTTCCTTTTTTGTCAAAAAGCACTAGCGAACAGAATCTTTCGGTCACAACATTTTTGAGAGTTATATTTTTGTCACAGATGTAAATTTTAGTATTTTTAAACTCCATGAGAAACTGTAGGTCTTCATAGTAGTCTTTTTTTATTCTATTAAAAACCGATTCTGTCAGGACAAGGCAAATTTCAGCCTCTTTCTTTGCAAGTTCACGGTAAATCTCAATATGTAGCGGATTAAAATATGAGAGAAATATTTTCACATGATTTGATTCCAGTAGATTGCTTCTAAAGTCTTCTGGTACTTCAAAAAGTCGATTAAGGTCGGCCTCAAGCATGAAATAATTTCCCAGTTCTTCAATCCTGTTAAGCAGAAAATCAGGAATTGCACTGAAGTCATGGTTAGTCCAGTATTCGTAATTTTCCTCAAACACTCTTACAGTATTCAGAAGAGGTTCCATTTTTTCAACTACTATTTCTCCCATCTCAGAGAGCCTATAAGTATTTCTGTCATCCTGTACTATAAGATGTCCTTCCTTCAGTTTTTTAATCTGGGGCATAATAGCAGTTGAGTTGACATTTAGGGCTGTTTTAATCTCATCCCCGGTCTTTGGCCCTTCTTCTAACAGGAGTAGTACATCTTTCCTTTTTTCCGAAAGAAATGCCAGATCTATTAACGATATTTTCATTTTGTTCTCCTCCCCGAAAGCTTTACGGAAAAGATATATTCCCCTTTTTTTATTAAAGAGCAGCACGAATTGGCAGAAATTGTTTTACCTCACCTACAAATATTTGAGGAAAATTCTTGCAATATCACTGCGCTAGTTTTCAGTTTATCCCTTATATCTTTTTCCAAAAAGATTTGTTTTTCTAAGCTATGTCGAGAGCTGATGTCTTCATCTGTAAAACATGTAGATTAATTTAACTGATTTCTCAAAGATTTTGAAAATCCGAACCATAATATGTGGTTACACAACAGCTGAATATCACTATAATACATTAAGAACGGTTCTTCCTTTTGTCACCAATTTATGCAACAATTAATTAATAATGGAACTTCTTCATCCGGAACTTGCGCGCCTGGGAGAGAAATGCAGATTTTCAATGGCTTACTGTCTATTAATCGTATTCTGAGCAAAAAATATATATCCTAGTATTCTCACCCCTAATAAAGATTCGAGCGATAATATTTCTACTATATATATTTTACGTTATTTCAGGGAGATTGAAATTTTTTTCCATATCAATTTTTTTTCCTTTCTCTATTCGTTTACCCTTTCAAGACCCTGTACTTCAGATGTACATATTTCTTTTCAACAACCTCATCCCCAAGAAGTTCGAGTTGGATCCCACTTTTCTCCAAACTCCTGAACAGGTTTGTCCTTTTTTTCCCTGCAATCTCAGGGTTTAAGATAAGGCTAATTTCATCGACAAGTCCCCGTTCGAGTAAGATACTGTTCAACACCCCTCCACTGTCGGAAATTACTAGTTTGAAACCATACTTCTCATGTGCAATTCCTAATGCGTGTTCGATATCTACACGTTGTGCACCTGCCCGAATAAAATCATAATTCCTTTTTTTAAGATAATTTATGTAAGATTCAGGGGTCATTTCTGATACAAAAACAACTACATCCTTACAGTATTCGGAACGCCTGAACACATGCAGTAACCCTTCAAGAACCCCTTTTGAGTCTGCGATCAACCAGTATGCTCTGGGATCATCGGATTGAGTTTCAGGCTTTTGGAAATCAGATTCTTCTTCAGGCGGAATTTTATCACAGAAGAACTGAGTTCCGGTTTTTGCGGTGTTTGAGCCAACTATCGTGGCATCGGGTCGATAACTGCTCAGGATTTTGTAATGAACTATAATATTTGCTTCAAAACCCGTAGTTGAGCCGTCTATACTTATGCTATTGTGGACAATTAATTTCGGCATCATATTATCCTCTTAAATATACTTTATCTTATATTCATGAAATAATATTAAGATCCGAATTATTGAGTGAGATTTTATTTACATCGGATAACCTAATTTTATATTGGAATGTATTTAATTTGGTTGCATACTATGTAATTTGAAAGGGTATCAAAAAAGGATTTTGATGCTCATAAAGTCAAGAGAGTACTAAAAGTAGTATAAATGCAATCCGGGAAATATCCGGAAAACAATCAAGGAATATTAAAAATTTATTTAAGCCCTTCCCTTACTTTTAGTCTATTTTCTCTTATCAGTTTTGTCCATCCTGCAGAAACGTGTTCCGCTCATCAGTTCATAGTACTGTTGGGTAGGGGCTCCCCAGTCCATATCCTTTGCAAGGAGAAAGGCTTCGCGTGATAAAAGTTTGTATTTTACTCTGTCTTCTATGAAATTACGCGTGAAGTAGTTAAGCGCAAGGGCATAATCAAGCACTGTTTCGTTATAAGAGAGGTCAATATTGTCTACTACTATCACTCCTCCGAGTACTTCTATCAGGGACTCGATTGTCTTTATGGCATCACTTAGACCACCGACCCGACTGACCACGCAAGGAGTTCCCTCTTTTCCGGCTTCAAGTGCAGTAAGCAGGAAAGGATCGTAACGTGCCGGAAAAATTCCTGCACAGCAGCCTGCTATAAATTCTCCGACTTCCATGCAGAGCCCCCCATCTACTTTTGAGAGGATCTGAGGGTAGAGTAGTGCCGCAACAGAACGCTTTCCCCGGACCATTTCAGAAAAACCAAGGCCTTTCTCCTCTATCATCTGCTGCAATCTCAATTCGTTTCCCATGAGCACTTCTTTTGGCAGGTTAATGGGAAATCCCTCGGGGAGATTTGTTTTAGGGCCTTCTGCGGTTACAAGGAAGCAGATAACTCTACCTCCTTCTTGCATATATCCTTCCAGGATGCTGTTTTTTATTATGCGTTCCAGAGCAACCAGGGAATCAAGAAGGTCCGGATATCCCTTGTTTTCTATTTCAAGGCGCGAGATTATGAAAATCGGAATTATTTTTTCGGCTTCTAATCTTTCTCCTCCATGATACTTGTACAGGTTTTCGGAGAGAAACTTTCGGATTCGTTCAAGACAACTCTCTTTCAAGTCCCAGTCTATTTTGTCGGATCCTATAGTTATTCCGTTTCTAATCACAATCCCATTTATCCCGTAAAAAAGCCGGACTTCCTGTCGGGTCGACTCCCCTACTGCAGTAACCGTATCCGCGTAAGACGCAAGGGATTCCAGGGCAGCCAGGTTTTCCGGCACTCCCTGAGGCCATTTCCCATCATTTTCCCGGATTTTTTTAATTGAATTGTAACCTGAAGTTCTTCCTGGCAGGGTTGAATGAAATGTTGCAATAGTATTCACGGGAGTACCAAGTTTTTTGAGCCTGGCTGCTGCATAAAACAGTCCGTAATCATGGCAGTGCAAAGAGACATTCAGGCAGGGATTAATAGCCGTGTTTGAGTCCATTTCTACCATTCCGGTTTTAACATTCTCGGAATCCGTGCTTACGAGCAGCCTGGCAAGCTCGGAGACCACGTACGAAAGGGAAAGGTGATGAGTATATTCCGGACCTTTCGGCATACTCTCGTATCTAAGCGAATCAAGCGCAAGGAGTCCGTAAGCTTCAGCTTTGACCCTATTCTCAAGTGTCATCTCCTTTCCCAGATATGATGAGCTTATTTTCCCAAAATCCGAAGTTTGAAACTGCAGGTAACCTATTCTGGTATTTCCTACAGTTTTTTCTCCGGTAAACACTTTAATCCCGGATTTTTCAAGGGAATTGAGGCCTCTCTTGAGTTCTCCGTCAATCTCGAGGGGATTTAACCCTTCCATACTCGTAATTCGGTTCAGTCCCGAGTTCCAATCTGCACCCCTGCGCCCATAGTAAGGACCTGCAAGAAGAATCTCGGTATCTTCTCTTGCATCCAATTTACCAGAATCGAAGAGATTCGCCAGGGTATGTGCCTCATCATTGATCACATCCCAGATTCCGCACATCTTGTTCGATTTTGGGCCTGCTTCTTCTCCGGCAATTATAACAAAATGATTTACCAACTTAAATCCTCCAATTTTTGTCTTTTGATTCGTATTAATAGGATATGCATTGAACCGAAAACCAGCAGCATAAGATCTCAAATAGTTTAAATATATAATTCTGAGGGCCGGTATGTACTTGATTTTGTATTCGATTTTGTTCTAATCCTGAAAACGTGTAATGAATGAAAACATCAATAAAGTGAGCTAATATGATATAACTCAATAAAGTGAGCTAATATGATATAACTCAATAAAATTATTGTATCTATAGGAATGTAAAGTTATTGGTAAGCTGTCCGCTACCAAATCAAAGTAGGATATTAGATCATGATTTCCACTTATTTCTCCTTTAGCATGCTAATCAGGATTGGAGCTTACAAGCGCCATTTTATTTGCACGTGTCAAACATTTTAATCCTTGATTTTAGTATGTTGAGTCATTACTCTTTTTAAGCATGCTCTTTAGAGCCTCTCTGCTCATGTAATTGAAAAAAGGAACTTTAATAAAATTGGTTTTATGCGTGCACAGAGTTGTGCATTTTCACTAAATTTATGCATGTGAAACCTACTTCCAAATGCACATAATTGTACTTTAATACACATATAACTGCATAGTTTAAGATTAAAGAGTAAAACATTTTTAGAATTACGTTGAATGCCTGTTGAATGCCCCCGGAGAGTCGAATCAAAATTAAAGTAATGCTTCATATATACCCCCACACTATTGTGAATAAGGCCAACTGGCGGAGCCACCAGAAGGTCCAAAGACATTCAAAGAAAAGTACTCCTGCAGATCTGGACTTTGATTAATTAGAAGGCTATAGAAGCCCCTGAAATTAAAAAACCCATTTGACGGTTCTGTTATACACACATTTATAGGAGTTTGGTATTAGTATGGTTAAAATATGGAACTCAAAAAATTTAGGAATTCTTCTGATGTTTATTAGTATTCTAAGTGTTGTTCTATGTCTATTCTACGATCCTTTTATATTTTTGGGTTCTGCAACTGTACATAGTATTTGGACAATGTTCTGGGGTATTGTAGCGCTTCTCTCAATGCCTTTAGGATTACTTTTTGTTGATAATTAGCTAAATTCTGAAACTTATTTTAGTTGTTGACTGGTAGTATCAGTACTTCGCTAATTTTTCATATTGCATAAATGAGGCTATTCGAAACCTATATATATGATAAAAATGCCTCAATATGTCTCTTTTGTCTAATAAG
>CAWFUY010000028.1:0-167728 GCA_963818955.1 uncultured Methanosarcinaceae archaeon
GCCAAAGTTGTCATGAACGGTTCCGATCTCAGGCATGCGGTGAAAGCCGCAGAGAAAATAAGCAAGCATATGCTCATGGGAGTTTCGGGCGACATTTTCTATATGGAAGCAAAAGGTGATACCGATCAGGTTCGCCTGGAGATGGGTAGAGACCAGTTAATCGACCTTAAGTCCGGTGAAACGAGCTCCCTCTTTTTCCCTGGATTATCTGACAGATATAGCCAAGACCACAAATAAAGTCAATGAGGTTTCCCTTTCCCTTGGAAAGGACTTCCCAGTCATAATAGACTTCGAAATCGCAAATGGTGCAGGAAGGATATCTTACCTTCTGGCCCCGAGGATTGAGAAGGATTAACTGTATGTGGGCATAAGAACTTGTATATCATTTGTTTATTTCAGAGACATCTACCCTTGTTGAAAATTTGGATATTTTCCTTGATAATCTGCTAAATTCCTGTGCATACTCGTAAAAATCTAATTTTTCAGGATACTTCAATATACGAACCTTTTCACATAAAACGTTCGTATTTTTGGAGCTTTAAGCTCAGTACTTTCTTCCTGCTGCAGTTAACCTATAATTTGTTCAGGTTTTGTCGTAAAACCCGAATATGCAAAAACCTACTCCTTTCGGGACATGTGGAAAGGGTAAAGAGTTTTTGAATAGCGGTATTTCAAAAGGTCAAGCTTTAAGGATAGAATATTTTTTCCATATTCAACTTATATTGTAAAACATGTGCATCAAAAGTTAAAATTTGCAGAACCTTTAGAAAAGTTCGAATTTGCAGAACCTTTAGTATATACTGAAAATTAAAAAGATTCTGGATAAGTAACACAATCGATGAATATAATAAATCCTATTCCAATTCCCAAAATAAAAGAAATGGCTAATGTACTTAATGTTAATCTATTTATACTAAAATAAAAGCAACATGACATTAAAATAACAAATATTGCAGCAAAAAAACCAGCAACAATGTTAAATTTTCTGTTATTTTGATTCATATTATTATATCACACATCATGATAAATATAAATATGTGTTTTTATGCTCATAGGTAAAGGATAGTTTGCTGATTTTTATGTAAATTTGATTTAAATTTTCTGATATAGTCCAGTGGAAATATGGAATACCTCGGGAGTTTCATTGAGTGTTACTGCAGGAGGTCTGTGGACATGAACATTAAGTAATAAATGTTAAACTCTTATGAGGTTGGTTCTTGCAAGGTTAGCTTCCTTAAAGCTAGCTTTTTAAGTTCGTTTCTTGAAGGTCAGCATTTTCAAGGTTAGCCCCTCCAAAATCAGTCTCTTGAAGATTAGCTCCTCGAAGATAGCACTATTAAGGTTAGCTTCGATAGAAACAAGCTCCTTCAAAGTTAGTTCCTTCAAGATGGGGTGCAGCCAGCAAATCATAAATTCCGTATATTAAGCATTCAACATCAAACGAGAAAGTAACTTTGGAACTGAAGATAACGTAGATGAATTATATTTAAAACGGCAGCAATGTACTTAGTCAAGACCTGTAGCAATTATTAAGAAGAGAACATCAAATACTGGTTACCTTACATATCGTCCTTATTCTGAACATATTAACCTGTTTGGAAGTATGTTTTTGACCAGCGGACTATTGTTACTCTAGATGTCTTCTGATTTCGAAATTCTCCAGGATTTCAGATGATAATTTCTTAGCGTACGAATTTTAGGATTTGAGGGCGGCACCCCAATAGTCATTTTGCTAAGGGTATGACAACGACTCATTCTTTTTGTGTTCCATTGCAAAAAATTATGACAGGGATTTTAGGAGCTAATTTGAGAACCTCAATATAAACCAATAAGAATGAAAATATATATAATAATATATGGCACACTAACTGTAATAATGACTGTAATAATGGCTTTTCTTTTCGACATATTTAATGCGTATGATATCGCAAACTCCCAAATATATACAGTCCACAAAAAACAACAAAATCCAAATATTGTTGATGCTTGTAAAAGGGGATTGTGAATTATTAGTTGTAGTTGGTATTTTACAGCGAGTAATGGATTTATTGGTGAAAGATTAAAGGAATTTCTCAATATGAAATGAACAATCAGATTCACGATGCCGGCAAATATCCCTGGTACTAATCCATAGCTTATAAATTCAAGGGTTCTTTTGAAAGAACCGTCTGACTTGAAAACTAACGATGTTAAGTAAAAAATTATTGAAAGAAATATCCAACCTTCATAGATGTTCACAATAGTATGTTCATAAAGATACGATAAACTTCTACCACGGAGTGCAAAACTATTGATTGATGCTGAAATTATGCTATAGACAAGTATTATAAATATTGGATATTTTAGACTAAACTCGGTTTTTAACTTCTCACTAAAAAACAAATCTGGATTAGATAACAGATCTTTCAGTTTTTGTTCTATAGTTATAAATTTCACTCCAAATATTAGTAATATTTATAATGTAAATTGTTTTATAGTATTTTAATTGGTTCCGTTGCAAAAATCCTTTCTAATGATACAATAGAATAAAAAGAAAACCAAGGATAGTTAATATGCTATCCAATTCCTTTAATTCCGGTTAGATCAGAAAATCTGATATATAAAGATATCGCATTCTAATGCCATTGAATCTTGATTTTACATTAGCATTAGCGTTAATTTTAGGATAAAGAAATGGCTAGGAGCTTGGATACGATTTAATGAAAAAACGCTATACATGTATATCCAATTTCCTAAGGAGAACTGAAATACCAAAAAGTCTAAAATCTAAGTAATTTAGCTTACTATAGAATAAAAAAGCTATATTGTAGAATCATAGCCCTTTTTGTATATATAATTAACTATTTTATTATTGTTAAGTATGGTTTGTTATGTAAATAGGAGTATCGCCAACATTTCCGACAAAACCCCCTTTAAGCAAATTTGATTATTTCTCTTGATTTTTGAGTTTTTAAATTAATATCTTTTATTAATATGGAAAGTTTCATAACAAAGCGACAGTTCCGACAAACTCACTCTAAGCCTATAACCCTTAATTACCTATGTTTAAAGTCCTTAATTCTTCAATTTCGGGTACATTTCTCGTATCAAAGGAATATTCTCCAAGAAAGTTTATGTGTTCCCATCCCAGAGGAGCAATGTGTTTTAATAAGTCGTCGTTAAAGTTATCTGCAGATTTCAAATAATCGATAGCTTTCTGTAAGTAAGTGGTATTCCATACACTTATGGTGTTAATCAGGATATTCAAAGCACTAGCCCTTTGTAATTGGCTCTGTAATTCGCGTTCTCTGAGTACAAGGCACAATTAGACGAAGGACTAGAAAAAGAATTAAGAGAGAAAGGCTTTGCTCACCTTTTAGATGATGAGCCGTGAATTCATCCATCTAAGTCAGGGCAACATTAGTGATGATGCAAACTTCACTTAATGGAACCAATCCAAAGATCTAAACTTCAGCTAATTTTTATAACCATAGCCTTATAAATTATATGCCCATATACGATAACAAGAGTCGTCTTGCATTCTGCATTGGGGCATTTAATAAAAGCAAATAATTTTGAAAATTTATACCCTGGAGTCAAAACCTGATCTAGGGGAACTAATTGATGTTAATCTAGGGGATAACAATATGGGGAGAAATAAACCAAACGAAGAGAAGGGTGCTATAACGCCCAGAGATCGGAATATTACTTTTGAAAGAGGTACGGATTTTTTAGTTCCTTACAATGAGGAAAATATTAACAGATGTAAGTGCCCGCTATGTCCGGTCCAGGCTGACAGTCAGTGTGTACGGAATAGACTTCAGATCTCAAAACAAGAAATGGAAAATGCCCCCGAAGGAGTGGCTCCAAATCCTGAGGATGTCCCTGGGGTATACTGCTCTGAGGGTAGGGCCTCATGCCAGGATCTTGATTATGGCAGACAATGCATTTGCGACTCATGCGAGGTCTGGAATGAGTATGTTCTCAAAGATGCAAATCCAAATAATCACTTCTGTCAGCGGGGCAGAGCAACTTAGAGCTTATCCGAAAAGTATTGTAAGAGGTCAAATCAGATTTTTTTTAATTTCTTCAAATTCTTCTTTGGTGATTTCACCTTTAGCATATCTTTCTTTTGCGAAATCCAAAGCGGACTTCCCTTCATTACTGCTTGTCTTGTTCCGATTAATGAGATATTTGCTTACCAGATAGGATATCGCAATAATAGGAAGAATCTGCAATAAGAGAACTACAAAGATTGCCATAATTTCAACTGTACCGATCATTATGACCTCACGATTTCGTTTCCTTCATTTACCACATATTACTCTCATAACTTGTCTATTGACATTTCGAATAGGCTCTTACTATTTTGATGTAAGGAACTCGTACTCGGTTTTGACAGTTGCAAACATACCGTCAAGCGCTGCCATGAACACTGCATGAACTGTCTGCGCAGGCAGAATTTCATCTCCGAATTTAAGGTTGCGGGTAGCACAGGCATCAGAAATGAGGATACAATTAAAGCCAAGCTCTTTAGCAGCTCTGACTGTGGTATCTATACACATATGGCTCATTGCCCCACATATTACAAGGTCTGTGATATTCGATTCTTTAAGTGAGGAAAGAAGTTCGGTCTGAAAAAAACTGTTCGGGAAATGTTTCTCAATGATCGTTTCGTCTGCTAGAGGGTTCACGCTCGAATGAATATCCGTTCCCTGAGTTCCGGGTATGAAGAATGTGGCGTCTGGTCTTGTAGATAGATGCTTGATAAAGAAAACCGGTTTGCCTGCGGTACGGAATGCTTTAAGGAGTTCGGCTGCCTTTTTTGCGGCTTCTTCCATCTCGACAAGTTCCATTTTGCCGCCTGGGAAATAGTCATTCTGAATATCAATAAGAAGAAGAGCTGCTTTCATACTGCTAATGGAGTTTCCAACAATAATATTTCTGACGGTTATTTGAAAGATGAAAAATAGCATTCGGGTCTAATTCAGATTCTAAATTATTTTTAATTGAAACAATAAAGAAGAGATTCACTACTTAATTAATTTTTAAAAAGTACCGAAAATAATATATCTGTTGTCAAATATTTTGTACATTTACAGTTAAATAATTTGGAGTTTGTGAGCGTAAGTGTTAGATTTTGCCCAGGTCTATCATGATAACTTCAGGATTTTGCAGAGCTTAAGAATTTTGTTTTTACTCGGAGGAGCAAAAAAATGGTAGACCCGTTACTGGCGAACGTCGATATAATTCTCGGCTTTGCCATCTTCGTACTTACTATATTTTACAGATTTCAAGTCCCTCCTGTACTTGGTTTTCTTGTAACCGGGGTTCTAATCGGGCAGTCCGGGCTCGGAATTTTAAGTTTAGGGTCGAATGGGGGCGGTCTGAGTTCTGATCTTGGTGTAATCTTTCTGCTTTTTACGATAGGAGTCGACCTTTCCTTAAAAGAACTCTGGAAAATGAAGAAGGACTTGTTTTTGGGTGGAACTTTCCAGATTGTCTTCACAACAACACTTACTCTTATTGTGTGTACAGCTTTGGGCTTCAGTCCTGCTACTGCCACGTTTCTGGGTTTTTTGATTTCACTCAGCAGTACAGCAATAGTACTAAAAGTCCTCCAGGAAAGAAACGAAGTTTATTCTCTTCATGGGAAAACCTCACTTGCTATCCTGATATTTCAAGACCTGGCTATTGTGCCTCTCATCCTGCTTACTCCATTGCTTGCCGGAAGTTCTGTAAGTTTTGAAGGTTCATTCTCAACTGTTTTTCTTAAAGGTTCTTTAATTATCCTGGTTTTTATTGTGAGTGCTAAATTTGTGGTTCCAAGGATATTCTATTACGTAGGCCGGACCGGCAATAAAGAGTTGTTCCTGGTAAGTGTTGTTTTTATTTGTCTGACCGCAGCTATATTTACTTACAGTATCGGACTCTCTCTTGCTCTGGGAGCATTTTTAGCCGGGATCTTAATATCCGGTTCCCAATACAGCCAGCAGGCGATGGGTAACATAGTACCTCTGAGAGACATGTTCATGAGCTTCTTTTTCGTGTCAGTAGGTATGCTTCTCGATATAGGGTATTTACGTGAGCATCTCCTGATCATAATTATGGCATCCATCTTTCTTATTATAGTTAAATCGCTAGCAAGTTCTGCTACGACTATCCTCCTGGGGTGCCCGCTCCGTACAACCGTATTAACAGGGGTTGCCCTCTCACAGGTAGGAGAATTCTCCTTCGTCCTTTCCAGACTGGGTGTAGATTACTCTCTTTTATCTGAAGAGACGTACCAGGCATTTCTGGCGGTCGCTATTATTACTATGGGAGTTACGCCTTTGTTAATGAACGCTTCTTACAAACCTGCGGATTATATTGTCAAAAAAGTTTCAAGTACGCCTTTAGGCATGAAGTTTGTTAACGGCATATACTCGGAGTCCCTTGCAGAAGAAAAAATAGAGACAGGGATAAAGGACCATCTTATAGTTGTAGGATTCGGTTTTTTGGGAAAGACGATCACCAAAGCTGCAAAAACAGCAGGTATCCCATATGTTGTTATTGAAGCAAACCCCGATATTGTTGAGGAAGGAAAAAAAATAGGAGAAAAGATATACTATGGGGATGCGACTCTTGGGGCTGTACTGGAGCATGCAGACGTCAAGAATGCGAGAGTCCTCATCATAGGAATATCGGATTCTGCAGCTGTAAGGAAAATAGTAGAAACTGCAAAGGAATTGAATCCCAATGTCTGTATAATTGCAAAGGTACATGACCTTAAGGAAATGAAACATCTAAACGCTCTCGGTGTGGACGAAATCGTGCCTGAAGAATATGAGACTTCGGTAGAGATCTTTGTACGCCTTCTTGAACAGTATCTTGTCCCGAGGGAAGACATAGAAAAATTGGTAACTGATGTTCGGGCTAATGGCTACAGGATGTTGCGGAAACTGTCCACAAATACTGGTATCGATAGTGGGTTCAGCATAAAGGACGGGCTTCCGGGGATCGATATCCAGGTCGTCAAAGTCGGAAAAAGCTCCAATTTTGACGGAAAAACCCTTGCCGATCTGGAATTCAGGAAAAAGCATGGTGTGACAATACTTTCCGTTCGCAGGGGCTCGGATATGATTTACACTCCGGAAGGTAACTTTAAACTTCAGGAGAAAGATGCCTGTATTCTTTTAGGAAAGCCTGAGGATCTATTCAATGTAAGAAAGTTCTTTGACAATGTACATGCATGAGCGCCACTTCAACACAATTATATCCGACTATCCTGATTTCTTACCATGCGTCAGATTATACTTGCTTCAGCATCCCCCAGGCGAAGAGAACTGCTCAGGCAGCTAATAGGGGATCATTTCCAGGTATGTCCCAGTTCCTATGAAGAGCCTTACCTCTCCTGATTTAAGTCCTGAGGCGCTTCTTCTGAACGCACTCCGTCGAAAAGGCCAGAAGCGTGGCTCAACACTTCGATGCCGGACTCGTGATTTCGGCTGATACGTCAGTTATCTATGAAAACGAAATCCTTGGAAAGCCTCATTCTCCCGAAAAAGCCGAAGAAATGTTGACAAAGCTTAGCGGGCAGAGTTTTAAAGTAATAACCGGGCTTACAGTCCTCGATCTCAGTACAGGGAAAGAAATAAGCGAATCCGAAACCACATTCGTCTGGATGGCGAAAATGAGCAGGGAACAGATTTTAGCCTATATCAGGACAGGAGAACCTCTCGACAAAGCCGGAGCTTTTGCTGCTCAGGGTAAAGGCGCACTCTTCATAGAAAGAATCGAGGGAGACTTTTTTAATGTCGTCGGACTTCCTCTCTTCAGGCTTGGAAAAATCCTGGAGAGCTTTGGAATTTCGATCTTTGAGGAAAGATTCTGCTGATTTTTTACACGATTGGTAATGTGAAAAAGTAATAGTGAATACTAGACAGTAAGACATTAAACTAATAAGTACAATATGATAAGGCATTAGCGAATTAGGCAATATTATAATTAAGGGAAAGGGGAAATGAGAATTCTGCAAAACGAGATTGAGCACTTCATTCGGTTGAAAGAGATAAACAAATTTTCAATCTATCCTTATTCAATGTTCTTTGGATTTTCAACGATAAGAGGCATCAACGATGTTACAGGTATATAATACCCTGACACGAGAAAAGGGGATTTTCAGACCTTTAAAAGAAGGTGAGGTTTCGATTTATGCCTGCGGGCCCACGGTCTATAATATGCCGCATATAGGTAATTATCGCAGCTTTTTGATGACAGATAACATAGTAAGAATACTTGAATACCTGGGGTACAGGGTAAAACTTGTAATGAATATTACTGATATCGATGATAAAACGATCCGGGACTCAAAAGCTGCGGGAATGTCCCTTGAAGACTTTACGGAGAAATACACAGTTGAATTCTTTAAAGGACTTGATATGCTTAATATAAAGAGGGCTTCAGCATATCCGAAGGCTACTGAAAACGTTGACGGCATGATCGAGCTTACAAAAAAACTGATGGAAAAGGGTCTGGCTTATGAGAAAAACGGGTCGGTCTATTACAGGATTTCCGGATTCCCGGACTATGGAAAGCTTTCGAAGATCGACTTTAATAAGATCAAAATTGGTGCGTCGGTGGACGTAGATGAATATGATAAGGATAATCCCCGCGACTTTGCGTTGTTGAAGGCTTCCACGCCCGAAGAGATTGAAAGGGGGATTTATTATGAGAGTCCCTGGGGAAAAATTCGCCCCGGATGGCATATAGAATGCTCTGTTATGGCTATGAACAGTTTCGGGCCTACCCTGGATATACATACGGGGGGTGTAGACCTGATTTTTCCTCATCATGAAAACGAGATAGCTCAGTCAGAAGGCGCAACCGGAAAGCCCTTTGTTCGTAACTGGGTGCATGGGGAACATCTAATAGTAGAGGGGGAAAAGATGAGCAAATCCAGAGGGAATGTCTTCACACTGCCCGAGATAGTTGTGAAGTACGGTGGAGATGTCGTACGTTTTATGTTCCTTTCCGTTCATTACAGGAAAAAACTGGATTATTCCGCCACTTTTGCAGAAAATGCAAAAAACAACTATTTTAAGCTTAAAGAAACATTCGAAAACCTTGAATTTGCCCTGAGAAATGCAGAAGATAGTTCTTATCCTGAAGATGAAGAAGTCCTTACAGCCCTTCCGGAAATTGAAACTGAGTTCAGGGAAGCACTTGAAAATGATTTCAATACCCCCAAAGCCATAAGTGTTCTCAGGCGACTTTCTCAGAGATCTAATCAGTACCTGGAAACAGGGAGAAACAAGCAGGTTTTGAGAGGGCTCTACTCTCTTTACCGGCAATTTCTTGATGTTTTGGGCCTTATTTCAGAAACAAGAACGGAGAAGATTCCGGATGAGGTGTTGAAACTCGTTGAAGAGCGTGAAAGTGCCAGAAAAAAGAAGGAATGGACAATCTCAGATGCTCTCAGGGAGAAAATAAAATCACTAGGTTATATTGTGCAGGATACTAAAGAAGGACCGAATGTTAAAAAGACAGAAGACGTCGATTTTTGAATAACCATTATTTTAAATATATTGCTGTCATTCCAGAATTTACTTCAAAAAGGAAGGAGCTTAACCATCCGGGGCAGTCAATAAGGGTAAGTAGATGAGATCTGGGGTAGTCAATAATGGTAAGTAAGATCAAATCAAGATTTCTTATTTTCCTATTGGTCTTTTCACTTGTTGCAAATGCTTATTTTATCCTGGTCGAGGAACATCCGTCCCTTGAAAAAGGGCAGGTTCAGGAAATGCAGGGGCAGATAAATGAGCTTCAAAAGGAGAACGAAAACCTTAAGGAGCAATTAAACCAGGATAATGAGTCGTTTAAATCTTATTCTTCACAACTGGACTACTATCGCAAAAAGGTTTACGAACTTGAAAACAGCTCCAGGATGTCTCCTGCAAGCTTAGAAGGTTTCGCAACCCTCCAGGGACCTGCAGTCTTCCAGAAAGTCAAGCAGGATCCGACAGATCCCTTTGGCAGGCAATCGGTTTCTGAAGAAGGTACCCTGATGAATCTCTCTGTAGAAGTCAGGCCAGGAAAAGGCCGCGTGCTGGTCCAGACGACCCCTCTTATGGGTGTGGTCTTTCAGGATGCTGCAAATACTGCTGTTTACGTAGCCGAGAACAAGACCGGAAAAGCATTATCAAGCAGTGACGTTATTTTCGGCGTACAGGCAGAAGGTCAAGTTCCGGGTGTCGATGGTCCCAGCGCTGGAGCTCTGATGACCCTTCTTACGATTTCCGCCCTGGATAATAAAACCAAACTCAATAACAGCATCACACTTACGGGCACTATAGATGACAAAGGTAATGTCGGTGCAATTGGTGGAGTCCTGGAAAAAGCCCAGGCAGCAAAAGCAGGCGGCAAAACTCTTTTCCTGATTCCCAGGAAAAATAGTGAGCTTGTCACATATAAACTGGTAGAAAGGCATTATGGTGGCATTACTCTTATTGAGAGAGAACCGGAAGTTGCAGATGCAAAAGAGTACATTGAGACTAACGTGGGAATCAGAATCGAGTACGTCGATTCTATTGGAGACGTTTTAAGATATATGTAATTTTTAAGATATATGTAATTTTTAAGATGTATGGGTTATTCCATAGCAAAAACTCTAAATGAAATTAAGAGTTAAAAAAAATTCCCTCTTTCAAGGGAATTTCTAAAATTAATTTTTCGTATCCGTCTTTAATACAAGTGCTTTGATTTTTTTCCTTCCTTCTGCTTCAAATTATGGATTGAGGCTTCTGCTAAGTCACTTCCACCACGGAAATCATATTTAGTTTTTCCTTTAACAAAACCGAGGACTAATCCAGTCTTTTGAGAATACTCGATAAATGAATTCCCTCCCTGGACAATGCCGGACGATTGTGTTGTTTTCGGTAGTGGAGGTCAGATTATACTTTCCGGTATTCTCATCAGATACCGACAACAACCAGATCTGTTTCGAAATACTTCCAGAAATTCCTTTACTATTCAAAACGGTGACGTGTTCCTGGGTCACGTTGTAAGATGTGTTATTTCTCGCCCATTCTGCTGCGCCCTCAGTCAGTGGTGAGGATGCGACTCTGCCGTCAGCATAGAGAACATAGGGAATGGTAATATTATGCGTGCTTACGTTTATATTGCCTAAAATGAAGTTGCCTTTCTCACAGAGCATAACAATCTTTACTGTCCCGTCCCCGTTAACCATGTCTATATATCCGGCAAACTTTGTGGATGTCGTTTTCCCACTTGCGGTGATTTTACCTGAAAACACGTTTCCTTCCTGGCTGTTTATCTGATAAACGCTGTTCTGGGCAGTTGTCCACGTTCCAGTGATGTTCGAGCTTTTCGTTCTGTCACGTGGAACTGACTTTCCGTTACGAACTGCCAGAGCTGTCTGGGCTGTAACAACTCCACCTGAACTATTGAGCATCCTCATTGAGAAAACATTATTTGATTCAATGATACCGCTTCGGAACACCGTAGCATTCCCTTCCTTTTTATGGCTGAAAAAATGAGTACCGTGTGAATCGTCAATCGCAAAGAACAAAGGAGAGCCGGATATACCCCTTATCTTAAACAACCGGTCATACTGAGTGACAGTATAAACCGTTCCCGGGTTGTTTTCGGCAAACGTTCCGGACGAGGAGTTGTAGGTGATACCTGAAACGGTTGTAAAAACGCCGTTGATATTATATGGTACATGCTTTAACCTGGCATCTGTCACCGGGTGTTCAGGACAGGCATAGCCCGCAGTGGCTGTTCCTACAATTAGAAATAGAATTACAAGGTAAAGACTAAACGCAATTGTCGTCCTGTGAATTGGTTTCATTTTTCATCACTCCTAATTTTTTTCGCTGCTTATAATAAGTATGTAAATATTTTAAACGTTATTGTGTTAGCATGTTATTTGGCTGCATAAAGTATTTATTTGCGAATCAGGATAAGGCAAATGCTAATTTTAGGCTTAGTAGTTGATCAGATACCGAATTCCATACATTCACAGGTGCTTTTGGAATGTCTGAGTTGGCACCTCTTTTATACTTTCACAGTACACTTTTCATGTCAAATCGATTTTTTTGTTTTAATAACGTGATCAGGAATTAAAATGAAAAAAAATGCCCAAAACCCCAATTTCGGAAAATCAGATTGCAATCCCATTGTCCTTAAGATCTTCAACTACCTTTTTGATTCATATGGCCCTCAGGGATGGTGGCCTCTTACAGAGCTGCATGAAGCTGGTGGGACAAATCCTACAAAAACCGGTTCTATCCGTGGGTATCATCCGGGAGATTATACCTACCCGCAAACCAGAGAACAGCAGTTTGAGATTATATGCGGAGCTTTGCTAACTCAGAATACGAGCTGGACTCAGGTTGAAAAAGCTCTTTTCAATCTGAGAAATCTGAATGCACTTAACCCTGAAGGAGTATTATCCATTGATCCGGAAGTTTTAAAAGAGGCTATAAAGCCAGCAGGTTATTATAATCAAAAAGCTAAACGCTTGAAAGCTCTTGTCCTCTGGTTTAAAGGACTTGAAGGCAGTACACCCTTACGGGAAGACCTGCTTTCTTTAAAAGGCGTAGGTCCCGAAACTGCAGATTCGATACTGCTTTATGCATTCAAACAACCATCATTTGTAGTTGATTCTTACACCAGAAGGATAGTAACAAACCTTGGACTTGTCGATGAAAGGGCATCCTATAGTAAAATCAAGGCACTTTTTGAAGAGAGCATACCCGGAGATTTAGAGATTTATCAGGAATATCATGCCCTGCTTGTGGAGCATGCCAAAAGATATTACCAGAAGAAAGGCAGCTATGCAAAATGCCCGCTTTTAAGTATTCTTTAAGATTAGAAGATTTGTAGGAAAAAAGTATTTCTGGAGAAATCTTATAAAATTTCTCTATCTAATGTATTTTTCTTTAAAATCTATTGATTTCGTGTCGTCGTGCAGTGGTTATTTGTTTCCGGATTTTTTTGTTATTTCCGGATTTTCTTCGTTCCCTTACAAGATCTTTATTTCGCACCAGTCGTTGTGTCCTGCATCAAGGACTCCTTCATGGACCATCTTTTCAATCTCGTTTTCTATCTGTCCGTATGTGAACTTATAGTCATATGAGATTGCAAAAATGACATCCCGACTATGGCAGAACCTGTTAGGAAATGCTCTGTTGAACATCGAAACGTTCTCGATGATCAGGTTCCTTAAATTTTCCATTTTTTATTTCACCTCTTTTATATGTATTCTTATTTTACTCCCTTTGTGCTGATTTTACTCCCTTTGTGCTCGTGGTTCTCTCGACATAATATAGTTGTCGTCTAATTATATAGAGATTTTCCTAATACACTATATAGATTATAGTTTATTACATTGCTATATATTGTCATTGTTCAGATCAGAAAATATAGTCTTTGAAGGAATTAATTCAATTTTAATCGAAGAAAAATGAAAAAGAACTGGGAATTTGAGTGATCAATCCGATTGAAAATTTCAACATCAATGAGAATATCACGATTATTAAAATTTAAATTCGGGTAGTTATATATCGTTTTTAGTAATTATTAACATACTTATGCGAGCGAACAGACACCTTGTGCCGAATTCCCATCAGCTGATCACTGTATGAGAATTCAATTTTACTATTTTTTGTGTATTTTTATCAGTCTTGTAGCTAGATGTTTGAAGGGATCTTCCCTATGATTTGCTCAATTATTGTCTTGAAGAAATGAGCTCGTTGATTACGATTATATCTCTCTTAACACCTAAATTCTATTGGAACAACTTAATCCTATAGAAACACAACAATTTTGGGGGATAACATGGAAGAAGTGACTGATCAGAACAAACCAATGATCTGGAAAGAACTTGTACTGGGATTTGTTGTGATAGAATCCTACCAATATAGCTCAATCCGTACAATACCTATAGTGACTGCAAGTAACTCTCAGGATGTTCTTTTTACAGACAACCTGAGTAGACTTACAAAATTAGAAAAAGATGAAACTGTAAAGGGTATCCTTTCAGTTCCTTTTCCAACCTATGAGGTAACCGGATCTATGCCATCTGGGGGAGAAGAATACAGTAAAGTGTTTCTTTTAGGCTATGAGTACCCCGGTATACAAACTCCTGATTGGGTACAGGTTCTTAAAAGGGAAATCGCAAATCCCAGTAAATGTGAAGGCTGATGAAAACAGTTAGCAAAAACTTCCTCATCTGCTGTGTCATCAGGTAGCTTCACAGTTCATCAGCATTGTGGTGCAGCAACTTACTTTTTCTTTGAAAAAGGGCATTTCATTCCGATTACAAACTGTTTTGATGTTGAAGGTTTTCTTGAATTCATGGAAGAAATTACCCCAGAGATCAATGGAAAAATAAGCAAAGTGAGAGCACTTTCAGAGGTTATGGGGCAGGTACCTGAATATATCGATGAGAAAAAGGTTGAAATCCTTTAACGTATTCAGAATGATTCTGGATGTCCTTAAAACAGGCGATATGGAAAATATTGCACGTTTAAAAAAAATGCTCTTTTATTGGAATAATGCACTTTCAGGATCTGTACAATATTGACCTTAAAAGAAGGAAAATAATCTTAAGTATACCTTATTTTACTTTGAATGCCGGAAATTGAGTTTATCGGGCTGAGCCGCAATAAGAAGAAATCTCACTTCACATTCTATTTTTCCTTTGCATCATGAAAAAAAGATTTGAGTCGGGCAATGAACACATTAAGTTAAAAAGAGATGATGCTTGCTCTAAATATATGAATTTAATAAATGAGCTGTTCATTATAAAATATGAAACAATAAATGATGGAAAATATCCGATAAATCTGTATATACTTTAAATAACCATTGGATATTGTTGGGCATGATTGTCATTTTTTAAATGTTTTTGCAGTTTATCGGCTATTTTGGCAACGACTGCTTGAAGATCTTGATCGTAATATTACAATTATTTTGGTAAGGTATTCATAAAATATTGATAATTTTTAATCTCGAGCCTGCGGTTGAAAATATCAAATTTGTAATACTAACTTCCTAACATTTTGAATAAACTACTTAATATAAAACTTTCCTCGTAACATGTGAGGTAAGTTTAATATGAAACAAATGAAAATAATTATAGCTGTTTTAATCGTATTGTTTATAACCACCTCAACTGCTTCAGCAGCATACTCCTATAATTCAGGAAATGGTCATTCCTATTACAATCACCGTTTCCACCCTGGTGATAGTAGTAGGCAATGTGCCAATTGCAGTTCTGGAAATAACTGCAGCCCTTGCACTAATGGAAATTGTTGTCCCGGAGAAAACTGCAATACATGTAATGGATGTAATTGCAGCTCGTGTTCGGGAGAACTGCAATAATGGTTCAGGAGATACAAACACTCCCCCTAACAACTGCCCAGGAGGTAACTGCGATAACGGTTCAGGAGATACGACTACACCCCCGGTGAACCCTCCTACTGATGCTACAGGTACCACTACATACAAGCTTTGTTCGGATAATGTCTGCAATGTTGGAGGTAACGGAAAGGTACTAACTCTGACTAACTACAATAATGCAACAGACCCAACATACGACCAGCTTTTAACATTCTTGAAGGCTGATAAGACCGACGCACTGCCATATAATTCCAAATTTGTTTGCTCTGATTTCGCTCAAACTCTACATAATAATGCAGAAGCTGCAGGTATAAGGTGTGCCTGGATTGGATGTTCATTCACCCAGGGAATAGGACATGCTTTTAATGAGTTTAAAACGACAGACAAAGGAATAGTGTATATCGACTGTACAGGAGTGCCTGGTGGATCTACGGACCAGGACAAGATTCTCACCTGCACTGTTGGAAAGCCCCTAGCTGCAAAATATCTATTCCGGTCAGGAAGTATCAATAACATGGGAACAGTTGCTGATTTGGACGTTTTCTGGTAATTTTATAACCCAAAGAGAAAATAGAATATTAATTTAAAGAGTTATTAAGATTTATTGTTGTGGATTTATAAAATCCCCTCAACTTTTTTTAAAATTATGACAAAGATATTAATTTATCTCCTTGTTCTTGAATATAAAACTCAATTTGTCAGTCAGATAAATACACTTGACATTAAAATAAATTTTATTGTTTCCGATTCACAAATTTTGAATTTTAACTATCAAACTAAATGTTCAATCTCTGAATAAAGAATGTCTTAATTTAATGACAAGTTATTTATTATTTGGATAAAATTACAGCAATATTGTCTGGAGTACATTATATCTAATTTAACGATATTTATTACTGTTAGTTGCATTAAATTAATGTACATACATTTACTCATATAAATTAAAATGTCATATTTCGTGGGATGGTCTAAAATCTGATAATATGCAAATATCATAAAAAAGGAGTTTTAATGGGATTATGGATGCTAAAAAAGAACAAGCCCCGGCAATGAATCCCAATCCTGTCTTCAGTGCAGCAAAGGATGGTACGGTTATTTACACAAACGAGGCAGGTGAACCATTATTAAAAGAGTGGGGTGTGAGCATTGGTGAGAAACTGCCTGCTCTTCTAAGAGATTTTGTTCAACGGGCAGTCTTCCAGAATATTCCGGAAAAAATAGAAGTTGAAATAGAAAGAAGAGCATATCTACTGCTTTTTCAACCATTACCCACAGAAGAACATGTGACCATTTACGGATATGAAATAAGTAACCAGGAGAAGCTTGAGGAAGCTCTGAGAGAACGTGAGGAGAAATTAAGGCACCTCATCAAACATGCGCCAACAGGTGTCTTTGAGATAGATTTCAGCGGTCCGAAGTATGTAACGGTTAACGATGCATTCTGCCAGATGAGTGGCTACACTAGAGAGGAGTTACTGGCAACCAGTCCATTCGAGTTAATGGTCGATGAGAGCAAGCAGAAGTTAAACGAAAGACTTAAGAAAAGCCTTTCCGGAGAAGAGATAAGTAAACAAGAGGAATACCTGGTCATCGGAAAAAATGGACGCAAATTATGGGTACTGATAGATGCTCAGTTCACATATAAGAACGGAAAAGTAGCAGGAGCATTCGTAATTGCGCATGATATTACAGAGCGCAAACTTGCTGAAAAGACGGTGTGCAAGTCCGAGCGTCATTTCCGGCTTTTATTTGAGAATATGCTTCAAGGGATAGTTTATCATGATGCGGACGGTAGGATCATCTCAATGAATCCGGCGGCTGAGATGATACTCGGAGATAATCCAGTTGAGTTCCTGGGCAGCTCTTATGTGGGCGAAAACTATTATGCTATCCGGGAAGATGGGTCACCGTTCCCTTTCATAGAGCACCCTGCGATGATATCCTTGATGACAGGGCACGAAGTTCATAATATAGTGATGGGAATTTACAGTCCTCAGGAGAGCTGCTATCGATGGATCAACACAAGCTCTATACCTATCATCGTTCTTGGAGAAGACAAGCCTTTTCAGGTATATTCTTTATTGGAAGATATTACCGAGCGCAGGCAAGCTGAGGAAGCTTTGCGTGACAGTGAGGAAAAATATCGCAATATTGTCGAAACTGCAAATGAAGGTATATTCCTGGTAAACAAAGAAACCCAAATAAGTTATGCAAATAAGAGAAGTTTGGAACTCCTGGGACATAATTTGGAAGAAATTATTGGCAGATCAATGTGGGACTTTGTAAGTGAAGAAAGCAGGCTTGCTTCCAAAATATATTTTGAAAAGAGTCCTAATGGTATCACTGAGAACTATGAAGTGAAGTTAAAGTGCAAAGATAGCTCACATATATGGGCATTAATAAACACTAAACCTTTTTTTGATAACAAGGGTAAGTTAAAGGGCTATCTTGGTATGTTTACTGACATCACTGAGAAAAAGGTAGCAGAAGAAACCCTTGCAAACATTGAAATTGCTCGTAAAAAAGAAATTCATCATAGGATAAAGAATAATCTTCAGGTAATCTCGTCTTTGCTTGATCTCCAGGCTGACAAGTTTAAAGACAGGAATAATATTAAAGACTCGGAAATCCTGGAAGCTTTTAGAGAAAGCCAGAATAGAGTAATATCAATGGCTCTGATACACGAGGAACTGCATAAAGGAGGAGGATTTGAGACTCTTAACTTTTCGCCATACATTAGAGAACTCTCTGAAAATATTCTTCAAACCTATTGCATTGGAAATAAAAATATCAGTTTAAAGATGGATCTGGCAGAAAATGCATTCTTTGATATGGACACAGCTGTCCCATTAGGAATCATTGTTAACGAACTCGTTTCTAATTCCTTCAAACACGCATTTATTGGAAGACTTAAAGGAGAAATCAGAATTAAACTCAATAAAGAAGAAAACGAAGAACATATGGAAAGCATAGGCGAAGGCTTACAACATGTTTCAATCTGACGGTTTCAGACAATGGTATTGGAATTCCCGAAGATGTTGAGGTTGAAAAGCTTGAGAGTCTTGGTCTTCAACTTGTAACTACTCTTGTCGATCAGTTAGAAGGAAAAGTTTACCTGAAAAGGAACAATGGAACTGAGTTCAGTATCAGGTTCAAGATAGCAGAGGAAGAAATCAGGCTTTAGATTCATAATTTATCTAATAAGCCAAAAGGGAAATTAAAATCCAGATTGGCATGATATTAGAAATACATGATATTCAATTCATGTGCCTGAATAAAACGTTTTTAAACATTCCAATTAAGTTAAGTATTATCCTGCGGCTTGTTTTTCTTGAAAGCTTGCTTTGCCATAACTAATCTTTGCTCAAAGCCAGGTCCTTCCAGCTCTTCTGCCACAGCTTTTGAGCAGATCGGGTATTTCCAGGTTCTGTGGGCATTTATCCTTACATTGGCCGCACTCAATACACAGAGAAGCAAATCCTCCTGGCTCGGAATCTGTGAATGCTCCGCTCATCCTGATTGCATAAGCAAACTTAGCTCCCTCTTCATTACCGAACATGTGCAGATCGTTGTAGATTTCAAAGCATTCAGGAATGTCTACCCCCGAAGGGCAGGGAATGCAGTAACGACAACCTGTACAGCCAATCTTCACTAACTGACGGTATTTTTGTTCTACTGTTTTTACTAGCTGCAGTTCGGCTTCAGTTAGAGAGTTCGGATAGGCTTCATCTGCGATTTTCAGGTTCTCCTCTACCTGGGATTCCTCATTCATGCCTGAAAGCACAACTGTGACTTCCGGATGGTCCCATACCCAGCGAAGGGCCCATTCAACAGGTGTACGTTTTACCGGGGCTTCGTTCCAGATTGCATCAATTTCAGGGGGTACTCGCCTTGCCAGGTTGCCTCCGAGGAGAGGTTCCATGACAATTATGCCCAGACCTTTTGAAGCTGCATATTTTAGCCCTTCAGTTCCTGCCTGGTTTTGTTCGTCCATGAAATTATACTGTATCTGACAAAAAGTCCAGGGATATGCATCTACAATCCGTTTGAAAGTCATGAGCTGGTCCATGGAAGGAAAAACCTGCATTAACAATTCGACCATCTTTTTTGGCTTGATCAAGGAAATCTATCACACCGAGAGCCACCATTTTATCCCATAACTCTCCGGCAATACCATGAATCAGATAATAATCAATATGGTCAGTTTGGAGTTTCTCCAGTTGAGCATTCAGGAAACTATCCATATCCTCACGGTTCTCAACAATCCAGGATGGAAGCTTTGTGGCAACTTTAACCTTTTCCCGGTATCCTTCAGCTAGAGCTCGCCCTAAAAAAGTCTCACTCTGTCCCATATGATATGGCCAGGCTGTATCAACATAATTGACACCATGATCGATTGCATAGCGAACCTGGCTCATTGCACGTTTCTCATCAATTGTGCCGTCTTCTTTAATGGGAAGGCGCATACACCCAAATCCCAGGACTGAAAGTTCGTCTCCGGTTTCAGGTATTTTTCTGTATAACATATAATTTCTCCTATTGTTTTCTACCTGATTAATGCTGATTTTCTAAACTTTAATAATTTATGCTACATTTATTAAACCAGCATGTGTGTTTTCCTTCTGATTGACTGATCACTCAGGTTTTTGAATGTTACCATTTTTTTCGCTAACGAATATTAGCCACAAAAATAATAGTGAAAGAACTACTCTTTCGTTGGACTTTTAAAGATTATTTAAATCCCCTCTCAACAAGTACATATTGCAAATACATCTAACAAGTAGATCGAACTAACAGATCTAACAAGTAAATCTTTAACTGAAGCCTTATGTGAATCCAGGATAATCCCATAACTCCTGATTTGCTACTTAGTTTGATTAATTTGACCACAACTTTTTCTGCTCAGTTGAGGTTCATCACGAACTCTTTCACAAAAAACTTCAGGACATTTCTATAGGCCGTTTTTTCCTAATCTTCTTTTTCACATTCATCTCAAATTGACTAATTAGTCATTTACCCTATTATAATTATTTTACGATTTTGAGTTCTTACAACTTGGATTTACATGATAAAATAAGATGAAATTATTTCTTTTCAACTTTAGGAAATATGGGGCATCTGATTTTTTAAATAGAGAGTGGGGGATAAAGTATGGGGAAACAAAAAGGTTTTTCAGATGCCCGCATATAATACTACTTCTTAATATCATAAAATAATGTAGATAATGCTCATTTTTTATGCTTTTAAAATTACTGGAGTAAAAAAATAGTAAAAATACTCATTACACTGAAACAACTTGAACACAATATGAAAAACTGGAATCACTATTTGAAAAAACAAGGTTCTTTAAACCAATAAGTAAAGAAAAACTTCAAAAAACTAGATAATCACGCAGGATTAATTACTAAAAAATATTCAGATAGATAAAATTTTTTTCTGTTTTGGTATATATTATTTTTGGTTGTTACTTTTAATATAAAAATCTTTTAAACAAATGCTATATTCGATTTTATAAAGTCAAACTAAATAAAATTCAGATTTTTTCAAAGTATTCAAATTGTAGACTTTCTATCAAGAACATACATGCTAATTTTGACGAAAACTGATTCTGACGGCATTTTGAGTATGAAAAAAGAAAAAGTCAATTAAATTTCACCTGTCAACTTAAAATAATAAATTCTGATATCGAAAAATTTAATGAGAATATTACAAATACTTCTTCTCAACAATTTCAAATTTATAAGATTTTCTAAAATAATATGAAAATATCACAATTATTTAACTGGCTAAGAGACAAAGCTCACGGAGTATAATTCATGAAAGTATTGATTGTAGACGATGATCCCTTATTTCTAGAATTATCTAAAACTTTCTTGGAGATATTCCACGACATAAACTCCGATACTGTGGAATCTGCAAGAGAGGCTTTAGAGAAGTTAGAAGAAGAGTCCTATGATGTGGTGGTTGCGGATTATGATATGCCTTTTATGGACGGCATCACATTTCTTAGGAATATTCGAAATACGAGAAATGATATCCCATTCATCCTGTTTACGGGAATAGAAGAAAAAGAAATCATGTATCGTGCAATAGAAAATGGAGCCCATTCTTTTATCCGGAAGACAGGCGACCCTAAAGCTCAGTACTTAGAGTTGTCAAAGCGAATAGTGCAAATTACGAACAACCGTGCAACCTGCTAAATGATGAAAAATAAGTAATTTGTTTTACACATTAATATTCATTTTTTCATCAATAAACCTTAATGGCTTAATGGATTACTTGTAGGATTAACTTATTTCACTACATTGTATCCAGCATTTTTCCACGCAGTCATACTTCCAAGGACATTATATATTTTACGATAACCATGTTTTTTTAATACAGAAGCTGCTATACTGGAACGTCTGGAGGTGCCGCAGTAGACAATCACTTGACAGTCTTTTGGGACTTGACCCAGATTTTCTTCCAAATGACCAACATATATGTGTTTTGCTCCTTCTATATGCCCTCCGGCCCATTCTTTATCACCTCTCACGTCCAGAATTGCTATTTCCTCTCCTTTCTCAAGTTTATCTTTCAAATTATAGACAGATATGAGATTAAAACTGTCTATCGGTAGAGCTTCAATGTACCAGGCGGCAATTCCACCATTCAGGATGCCTTCAATATTGTCATAACCTAACCTGACCAAATATCTAAAAGCAGTATCAAGCTGCCCCGTTTCTTCCAGTACCAGAAGTATGGGTTTGCCATAGGGAAGTATCCAGCCGGCAAAGGAAGGAAGACCTCCGAGCCAGATACTATAGGTGTCCTTAATAAATGCCCCCCCGAAAGAATGGGGCATACGTGTATCAACAACTACAGCTCCGCCCTCCATTTTTGATTTAAACCTTTCAGGGGAAAGTAATTCCGGAACTGGCAAGCATCTCAACAAAGGAGGGCCTTCAAGATTATATTGTTCCATTTTTTCAAAGTAGGGTGGGAATTCGAGCTTCTCTTCAAGCTTGAACTTTACAAAATCTTCCTTAGTCTTCTGTAGAACAGGGTTATTGATCCGCTCCAGTCCGAGAGTACTGTATTCCCGTTTAGAAATGGAACCTCCACAAGCAGAACCTGCTCCATGTGCCGGACATAGTATTACTTCATCGCCCAGAGGGAGTATTTTGTTAAAAATACTATCATAAAGGTTTGAGGCCATCTTTGGAACTTTCTCCGGACCATAAAGATCGGTCCTTCCGACATCTCCTACGAACAGGGCATCTCCTGTAAAAACCATAAATGGCTCTTTTCCTGTTTCAAGGTCCGTAAGAGCATAGGACATGCTTTCATCAGTATGACCAGGCGTATGTAAAACGGTCAGTTTAAGTTTGCCAAAACAGAAGTCCTGACCTTCATCCACAAAATTTCCATATTTAAAATCCAGACCCCTTCCATGATAGATTTCCGCTCCAGTTAGATTTTCCAGTTCCAGAGAGCCTATGATATAATCCTCGTTTCTATGAGTTTCAAAGATAAATTTAATTGTCATTCCCTCTCTTAGGGCGAGGTCAACATAGACCTGACAATCTCTACGAGGATCAATAATTATAGCCTCATCCTCAGAGCCAACGAAATAAGAAAGATGGGCCAAACCTTCGGATTTGATGCGTTCAAAAATCATGCAAAACCCCTCAGCAGTATACATCTGAGTTATAAAATGGTTCTGCATACTTTTAATGCTTATTGAAAAGAAATGCCATATCGGTAAAATCGTTAAAAAGAAAACTTAAGCTATTCGGAAAAAAACGCTGCCGGAAATGTAAAAGTTTCTAACGTAAGCATTAAGCTGACTTCTGGGAAGTGTTTCTCTTTTTCTCCAAAAGTGCCCACAATTTCTCGCATTCAGTAGCTGTCAATCCAATCTGTTTGACCAGATAATCCTCCATTTTTTCATTTTTCACTGTATCCCTTATCAGGTTACTTACTGTATCTCTATGGTGCCCTGTTATCCGTTCAATACTTCGTATCCCGTTCTTTTCAAGATAAAGTCGATATATCAGCCTAATTTCATCCCTGGACAAATGTTTTCTATAAATAGCTGTCCCGACCGTATCCATAAAAAATCTTCCGCAATGCTTACAGTTATATCTCTGGTGCCCGGTCTTGTATTTTCCGCGTCTTATAATAGCTTTTCCGTCTTCCCTGAGATAATACTCGCATTTCGAGTTCGGACACACAATTTCCTGAATGGCTTCAACTGTCATAATTTAATCAATACGTAGTAGCTTTAATAATATATTTATTTTACTCAACAATATTCCCTGAATTTTCAGGAAGAGTTTTATCCTTATCCGGTGCTTCGACGCTTATTTGCTGAGTTTTAGAAGAAGTCCCATTTTCATTAATTGATGTCAGAGTAACGGTATAGTTCCCCGGAAGCTCATACAAATACATAAAACTCTCATGGTTATTATCAGGAATTCCATCGTCGTCAATATCCCAGCTTCTTGTTAATGAGTTCTGCGAAAGATCAGTAAATTGTATGGCAAGAGGTGCAGTCCCGCCAGTGACATTTGTATTGATGTTTGCAGCGGGAAGTATTGGTGGCTGCGGATAAGATATACTTACCAGTGGTTGAGAGTCAGTAATATTAGTTCCGTTTGCGGTGGGCCACGTGTATGGAAGATCTGCAATGCCGTCTCCGTCCTTATCCTGAGCTGTTTGTGAAAAACCATCTCCCAGAGGGCTTGCCCAGAAATTGCCCCCTATATATGGTCCGCCAACAATGTTTTCTCCTGCAGTCTTTGAGAAATTCCATATAGTGTCAGTATTGTTAATATCCGCATTGATTAGGTTATTGGCATAGTTATTGTAAAAATAATTTCTGTGGCTTGCTCTACACATATAAAAACCAGAGACACTATTTGAAGCAGCAATGTTTCCAGAGACATTGTTGCTGGAAGAGGAATCCAGATGAATACCCCGAGTGGTTCGATTAGCCGTGTTCCGGGAGATAGTATTGTTATTCGAATGAGAAATCAAAATACCGTAGTTACTGTTCTCCGAGACAAAATTGCTTAATATCTTACTCGAATTCGAACTTAATAAATAAATTCCTCTATCGTTCCCTGTTGCAATATTAATATTAAGGTTATTGCTGCTTGAATTTCTCAGGTAAAAACCAAAGCCTGTATTTGAGATTAACTGATTATATGTTAGATCGTTACCGCTTGCGTTCACCAGAACAATTCCATGATTGTTAAAATTTATAATATTGTTTAAGATTGTGTTATTATCAGATCGCAAAAGATCAATGCCATCGTTTATGTTCGATTTTATCCTGTTGTCCGAGATATTGTTATTATTCGAATCACTTATAGATAGCCCTATAGTGTCGTATGAAAGACTGTTATTATTAATATTGCAGTTGCTATTCCTGGCAAGATGGATGCCTGTTACATCGCTATGCTCTCCGGACTTAATTCCGAACCCGCTTATTGTCGTATTATTTGCTTCCGTATAGAACACGTTTGAATCTGCTTTCCTGGACATAATTACCGTATTCTCGGGATCTCCGGACTCTGATTTAATCAGCAGATTCGGCATACTTATTACTATATTTTCAGAATAGACTCCAGGTTTTACAATTATTAAATCGCCTGAACCTGTTGCATTATTCACTGCAGTTTGTATCGAATCCCCTGGCTGGACAATAATTTCAGCTGTTCCAGTTCCAGTGCATAATGTGAAAACAAATATAGCCATAAGCAGGCTGGTTAATCTGTTCATTTAAATCCCCGTGTAAGCAAATTCTAATTATTTCTAGATTAATCGGAAGAAAACGTTTTTCTAATAGAATTTAATTCTTCGAATTAGATAAAAATAGAGACAGGTTAATATTACTTGAGAATACAGCTACAGTATTAAAAGCATTTATAATATATTTCATAATGACATACCTTATTATATTAATATATTTAAACTGGAGAATAGGACGAAGAAATGAATTTCCATCCTAAATTACCAGTTTCCTTTTATTAATGAGTTATCAGGTTATTTTATTCACTTTTTACTCAATTTCCTCATTCAGTTTTGTCTCCATTCCACCTGCAGACAATTGTGTTTCATTAGTTTGCGTATTGCTGGCATTCATTCTACTGATATCGAGCCCGCTTACGGGTGCCGTATGCCTGCTTTGATTTGTTGCTTTCTACCAGAGGTAGGAAATCCGTACTCGCGTTACCTGAAAAACTGTACATTGTGTCAGCGATGCCGTCACCATCTGCATCAGGTGCAGTTTGTGAAAATCCTGTACCGTCAGGTTTTGCCCAGAAGTTACCTCCTAAATATGGCCCACCGACTATGTTAGGACCTGCAGTCTTGTTTGTATTGAAAACATTCCCGACACCGCCCTCTTTAATATCTGCATTATACATGTTATTCAGGTAGTTGTTGAAAACAATATTATTGTTGCTCGTAGAACTTATGAAAATGCCAGAGATGCTGTTAGAAACGAAACTATTTCCTGAAATTTTATTACCTTCGGAAGTACTCAGGTCAATACCCCTACCACTATTAGAAACCTGGTTTCCCGAAAGCACATTATCCTTAGAAAATGAAAGCAAGAACCCATATTCTCTGTTGTCCCTAATAATGTCGTTTACGAGCGCATTCATGCTGGATTGTATAAGATAAACTCCTCTAACGTTACCGGAAACTGTATTATTATTCAGGGTATTGCTGCTCGAGTTAGTCAGATAGAAACCATAGCCTTCATTCGAGCTTACATCAGTGCCTGTAAAATTGTTGAGACTGGAATTGATCAGGACTACACCATGGCTTGCACTTGAATTAACACTATTACCCGAGAAAGTATTTAAGTCCGAGCGGATCAAATAGGCTCCGTAGTTATTCTTTGAAGCGCTGTTATCAGAGAATATATTGTTGCCTGAGTCCTGCAAACTAACGCCCCGTCCCCCTTCACGAAGATCATTTCCAAGAACTTTACTATTATTTGAGGAAACTAAACCTATGCCAACGGTATTGTTCACCAGCATATTCCCATTTATGGTACAGTCTGTGGAACTGAATACCGAAATCCCTGATAAATTATTGTTCGAAACTTTATTTCCTGAGATATTGCTATTTCCGGAAGATGAGACCCGGATACCGTATTCGTTATCTGAGATATTATTACCACTAAGTTCACTTTCACCGGATCTTAGCAGGAGAATACCTCTATTATTATTGGCAGCTTTATTATTTATTAAACTGTTATTACTCGAATCCACTAAAGAGAAGCCAAAGAGGAGATTTGAATCTGCTGTATTTCCAGTTAAGTTATTATCAGTAGAACTAACCAAATAGATACCATGGTCTCCATTTGAAATTGCTGAATTGTTTTCCAGACTATTGTTCTTTGAATATTCCAGAACAATGCCATGGTTAGAGTTATTAGTTAATTTATTCCCTGAAAGCTTGTTGTTTTCGGAATTTGTGAAATAAATTCCAAATCTCTGGCTTGAAATATCATTGTTCTGTATAAAGTTATTACTGGATCTCTCGAAATTAATTGCTCTCCTACCATTTGTTATCGTATTATTGAGAATAGAATTATATATGGAATTCTTTAAAAATACTCCAATGGAATCATTATAGAATTTATTGTTCTCTATTGTACAGTTGTTGGACCCGAGAAGATAGACTCCTCCTTTCTCAAGGCCCACTCCGGTAATACCAAGCCCCTTAATTGTTACATTATCCGCTTCCACATGGAAAATATCCGTAGCATTATTATTTGCAGTAACAAACGTATCTTCAGGCTTTCCGGACTCTGACCTGACTACCAGATTATCCTTCGTAATTACGATGTTCTCCGTATAATTTCCGGGACTTAGTACTATCTCATCTCCCGGACTTGCACTGTTAATTGCTGTTTGTATCGATCCTCCTTGATGAACGGAAATTTGGGCTGCAGTCCCGTTAGTTGATCCTAATGTAAGAATAAGGAAGGCAAACGCTAAAGTGATAAATCTTTTTATATAAATCCCCCACATTTAATATAAATTATTATTATGGTTTTTATTAATGGACTTGAATTTAAACATTAAATGATATAAATATATTGGATTAGGAAAATATCAAAATAAAGACATAAAAATATAGACACTCATTTGTCGATGCGAGCTCCCTCAAATTAACTATATAGTTTAGCTTTTTCGGTTGAGTATCAATAAATGAGTACTTGTATCAATTAATAAGTACTTAATATAGAAGGGAAAGGAATAAATTGAAAAAAAGTTTATTAAAAAAAGTAGAAATTGGAGTTGATCTCATACCTCATCCAAAGACAGTAGAAGAAATGATAGATTCTGCAGGACCTATTGAGTACGAATTATTACCCAAGCTTATTCGAGTGACTGAGACGGCAGCAATAGCTGCAGCTTACCAGATGGGACGCGGGGATAAAAAATTTGCCGATCAAGTAGCAGTCGCTGCCATGAGGAGGATGCTAAACAAGCTTGATATGAAAGGCATAATCAAGATAGGAGAAGGAGAGAGGGATGAAGCTCCCATGCTCTTTATTGGGGAGCAGGTAGGAACAGGAAAGGGTGACCTGGAAGTAGATATCGCAGTCGATCCATTGGAGGGAACAAACCTTTGCGCCGACGGGTGTCACGGTTCTGTTGCAGTGATGGCCATGGCTGAAAGAGGCGGAATTTTTCACGGCCCCGATATCTATATGGACAAAATAGTAGTCGGTCCGGATGTGGTACGTTATGAGACAGATCACCCAAACGAAAGGATTGATCTGGACGCTCCTGTTAAGCACAACCTTGAGATTGTTGCAAAAGCCCTGGGAAGGAATATTGAAGAGCTTGTAGTTGTAATTCTTGATAGGCCAAGGCATGCTCAAAAGATAACCGAGATTAGGGAAGCCGGAGCCCGGGTAAGGCTGATCACTGACGGAGATCTTATGCCAGGTGTCTCAACTTCAATTCGCGGATCAGGCATTCATGTGGTTATGGGCTCAGGAGGCTCGGGAGAAGCCGTATTGACAGCCGCTGCTGTTAAGATTCTCGGTGGGAAAATCCTTGCAAGGCTTGTCCTGCCAACAGTTGCAAATGGGAAAAACAGGAAAGAAATAGATGATGAAATCGAGGAAAAGATGCCAAGGCTTGAGAAGATGGGAATTTCCATGGAGAAGTTTAATGATGTTCTTGATACCGATAAACTTGTTCCAGGCAAGGACGTAATTTTCTCGGCTACAGCTGTTACTCCTGGTTATTTCCTGCGTGAAGTAAGCCTCTTCGGCGCCGGAGATGCCAGAGTGCATACCATCTCAATGGGAGCATCCGGAGCTGTAAGGTTCTCAGACAGTATTTATATAAAGGATAAACAGGAGACACCTCTCTACCTGTAAAACCTTTTTATTTATTAACACTCTTTTCTGAAACACGGCCAAATATAACAAATTAGAGCTCGAGTTAAATATGAAGGTGTACTTTGAAAGTTTCGGTTGTTCCGCAAGCCAGGCATCAGCCGAAGTCATGAGAGCTGCTGCAAAGAATTTAGGGCACCAATTGCTGGATCTTCCTTCTGCCGACCAGGCAGAAGTCTATATCTGCAATTCCTGTACAGTTAAATATACAACAGAGCAGAAGATTCTCCATAAAATTCGCACGATGGGCGAAAAAAACGTGGAAGTTATTGTTTCCGGCTGCATGCCTGAAGTTCAGTTAGAAGACATTCTTCATGCAAATCCGGAAGCCCATATTCTGGGTATAAATTCAGTTTCCCGTCTTGGAGACCTTCTTTCCTTAATCGAACAGAGGAAAACTCAAGATCCGGGAGAAGATCGGCTCGAAATCCATTCTGTTGAACCCACTGGTTTTCTGAATGTTCCGCGTGAACGCTCCAATCCCAATATTCATATCTGCCAGATTTCACAGGGATGCAACTTCGCTTGCTCCTACTGTATTGTAAAGCATGCAAGAGGCAAACTCCACTCTTTCTCGCCTGATGAAATTCTTAAAGATATCCGTTCTGCAGTTGCCGATGGCTGCAGGGAAATCTGGCTTACTTCCCAGGACGACAGTCAGTACGGTATGGATACGGGCTTCAAACTCCCCGAACTCCTTTGTATGGTCTCGGAAATCCCCGGGGACTTTAAGGTCAGGGTCGGGATGATGAACCCATTTTCAGTTTTACCGATTCTCGATGACCTTGTAGATGCTTTTGATTCTGATAAAATCTTCAAACTGCTTCACCTTCCTATCCAGTCTGCTTCTCACAGCGTACTTAAAAGGATGAACCGCCTGCATAAAATGGAGGATGTGGACATTATCATTACCAAATTCCGTTCCCGTTTCTCTGACCTTTCCCTATTTACCGATATAATCGTTGGCTTTTGCGGAGAGACTGAAGAAGATTTCAGAGAAACTGTCGAATGGATAAAAAAGTACCGCCCTGAAAAGGTAAATATTTCCCGTTATTCTCCTCGGCCACACACGAAAGCCTCTTCCTTCCGTAACCTTGATTCCCGACTTCCGGTGCAGCGTTCTCATGAGCTGCATAGGGTTTGCGAAGTGATAAAACTCGACTCCAAAGAGGAAATGATCGGCTGGAAAGGCAGAGCCTTCGTATCGAAATACACGGAAATGGGCGATGTCCTTACTCGCACTGATTCCTATCGCCCGGTTGTTATAAGCGGCTTAAACATCAGACCAGGCATGTATGTTAATGTAGAAATTGTTGCTGCAAAGCCTGGATATTTCCTCGGCAGACTTATCAGCTAATTTCACTATGGCTTTTATCATTGTATAACTTATTATAAGAATTATAAATTATTGATTTTCTTTTTATAAGATGTATTTAGATATTTATTTTCAATATAAATCCGGAACAAAATTCATTGTCTTAGCTTTGATAACCATATTCCAACCTTTGTTTAATTCAGTGAAAGTGAATAATTGCTTGAGGGAGTTTATGCTTGAAAAAGTTACTGTGGGAACATGTATACATTTCATATCTCAAATAAAGGACAGAACTCTTACTCAATTCTGGAACGATATTTCTACTGGCAAATATCCGATAATTGACCTTAAGGGGAATCTGGGTTATTCAATCTCTGATGAAGATGGCCTTCAGTTTGTGAGAAACGATTTTACACCTTCTATTCTTACTGGATATGAGTTTGTTTTCGGAGGCGTTTTCTTTACGGATGCGATTCAGGAACTCTTCTCCCGGAACAAAGTTCTACTTCTAATGATATACAATAAAGCTGCTCAGAACCTTTTATTATTCGAATTGAATGTGGACACAAGATATATGATTGATCTTCCCCGCGGACAATATTCCTTTGTAGCACTCCTTCTGGATGCAGGAGCTAAAAATCTTCTGGATTCAAAAATCTACGCTATAGGACTTCCAATTAAAGGAAACTTAAACAACCCGGAATTTGAGAACTTCTACTCTGAACATCCTGTTGATATTGATGATCTCATTGATCCTGCTCCTATAGTTATTAAACGCGGAGGTCCTTTTTACGTCAGTTTGATGATGCTGGATATCAATGGAATTCCGAATTGCCAGGGATTTATCGAAAATATATTACAGGAAGATGAGCAAGCATCTTTACTCTAACAGGAAAATGGTTATATAAAAACAACCTTCAATGTTTTCCAAGCAATTGCTTACTTGACAGAACATTTTTAATTTTTTGCTTCAAAAATCATAAATTCTAAATATAGAGACATGGTCATAAGTGTATATTCAGAAAGTTGCATTTATCAATTTTTTCCAATTTTAAATGATCACTTAGAGAAGTATGCATATATTAATCTTTAAGATGATGATTTTTATAAAACAATCAGTGATTTCATGAAATCGAAACATATAGAGGATGATGCTTTATCCCACTCTGGTTTTTGCTATAAAATGGTGGCTTTAGAATGAAGGGCAAAAAAATCGTTCTGACAAGCGATCTCACTATGATGAGCACATATCACGGTGGAGGGCTTCTTGGGTTTTCAGCTACGCTGCCTAAGTCGGTGGTGCCCGATTTTGCATTCCGAAGGCTTTTCTGCCCTCCCGTTGCTGCAGCCTCAGACGGCTCAGCCTTGCTCGCGCCCTGCGGCATGAGAAAAGTGGAGGCAGCCCTCCTGGAGGCGGGTTTTGATCGATCCGAGGTGATGGTGGCCCATCCCGATCACCTTGATAAGGCCATCGGCCCGGAAACTGAGATCGTGTCAATAACCCACGATGACCCCCTCGGAAAAATCGCCTTACGTGAGATCGAGGAAATGATCGGGAGGGGTGAGCCCCATAACAGGTCCAAGTTCCTGTCTCTCATAAACCATCCACTGATCAAAGAGCATAAGCCTAAACTGGTGGTCGGAGGTATGGGATCCTGGGAGCTGGTGGGTGAGGATGTCCCGGTGGATCATATTTTCCTGGGCGAGGGAGAGGGCGATTTTCCAGGAATCTGCCGATCTATTATTAACGGCAATGAGGTTCCAAAGATAATCCGAGGAACGGCTGTAGCAGGAGGGGACATACCTGTGAACAGGGGCCCAACCACTGCCGGGTTAGTGGAGGTCGGCAGAGGTTGTTGGCGGGGATGTTCCTTCTGCTCTCCGACCAAACGCACTCTCCGTCACAGACCCCTGAATAAAATCCTCGATGATGTAATGGTGAATCTAAAGGCAGGTCAAAGGGATGTGGTTCTTCATTCCGAAGATGTCTTCACCTACGGCTCACCAGGGACCAATGTCGATGGAGAAAAGGTCAAGAAACTGTTCAGGGAAGTTAAGCGGCTGGGTCCGAAGACAGTAGACATATCCCATGTCAGCCTCGCCACAGTTTATCAAAATCAGGACCTTCTTCGGGAAGTGTCCAGGATTGTAGGAGTTGGCACAGATCAGAAGTACATGTCTGCCTGGATAGGGATAGAAACCGGAAGCTGCAGAATTCTTCAAATGCATATGCCAGGAAAAGCTTTACCGAAAACCCCTGATAGCTGGTCTGAGATAGTCAAAGATTGCTATCGACTTTTCGGAGAAGAGTCCTGGCTTCCTGTCGGCAGTTTAGTGCTTGGCCTACCTGGCGAGACTACCGAGGACGTGCTGCAGACCATTGAACTCGTGGAGTCGCTGAAGGATTACACCGGGCTGTTGCTGCCGCTATTCTTTAGCCCTATTGCCGATACGGGGCTTGGAGGCACGACAGGCTTCGGAAAAGATAGGGCTTTTCCGGAGCACTGGGAACTGGTGGGACTTTGCCTGGAGAACAACCTTCGGCACCTGAAGCCTCTATTCCGGTTATATAGCGAAAGGATGACCGCAGGACCTGGAGTCCATGCAGCTCTTAAAGGAATTTTCCTTAATGCGGACGTTGTATTGAACAAATATATGAAGAGGATGAAAAGAGGAGAGCCCCCGAATTGATTGAAAGCGAGGTGTCGAATAAGCAATGAAAAGGCTGCTTTAAAACTGTCCGACTACTAGATTAACTGCTGTAGTCCTTGAAGATCTTGTAAGCGTAAAATATGAACGAGCCACAGCAAATCGTGAAGAGTAAAAAAAGAAGGTTCATAAAACTGGGTGGTGCGATAACTGTTAATATAGCGGTAAAATACGAAATGGTAATCAATGCAACTATCGAATAAAATCTTTGAATCGGAGCTTTAAGCCTCCTGAAATCTCTTACGTTAAGTTTTACAGAGAGAGCATCTACAGCATTATAAAAGTTTGAAATGACTGTTTTATTTAAGAGGTCTTCCAGTTTTACGGATAAAAATTTTTCATTTTCTTCAAACCATTTTTCGTAAATATTTATTTGCTTGTGAAGTTCTTCAGTAATTTTTCCTTTCTGTTTTATATGGCTGTTAGTTATCGAAAAAATAACTGTTCCGCCTATAGCAAGTGTAAAGAAAATCATTGACAATGAAAACCTGTTACCATTGATTGATTCGACATCAAACGTACTGATTCCTGAAATTATTAAATTGAACAATTGAATTGTAGATTGTTTATCTGTCATTGTAACCACAAATAAGGTAAACAATACTAAAAAAATAGAGAATAGAATCAATGAATTAATAATGATAAGTGCATTTTTTTTGGCCAGATTTGCAGCTATATATCCCAGACTTTTCCTTCCTGTATAACAAATTCTTGATTCCCCACAAAGAAAAGAGTGGATGCTTGTAAAAAGTAATATAATCGTGGTATTGGTAAAAAATATTAAAAGTATTTTTATAATATCTGGTAAAATAGAGCCCAGTACCAGGAAAAATATTAGAGTAAAACTTACTGAAAAGAAAATGTCGTACCAAAAAACACTTTCTCTCATGTAGAAATCCAAATTGTCAAATAGGATTTGCTCTTCCGAATAGTCATTCAAATAGTTATGAAGGCCTTCAATCAGATTGATTTTTTCATTCTTTTTTACTTCAGGGTTCGATATTTCGGAGTAAACTTTATGAAAAGGTTTTCTGGAGACTGTAGTTGTTCTATATATGAATATCGAAATTGATGTCGATATTATTAACATTAAAAAGAAAATTAAATCTACATACTTGACCATAAGAAAATTTGCCTTCCTGTTTTTCGATTCTTACTCCATATGAGAGGTATTTATTTTTTTGCATTCCATAGTTTTAGTACTTTTTCTAAGCCAGCGATATATTGATATTTAAGGGATGACCAATTAAATTGGGGAAATTTGGCTATACCTGATTTTTTAGTGCTGAGATTCGCCAGATACCTTGAGAAACGATTAGAATTATAATTCACAGGGATAAAGGGTCCTCAAATAATTGGTCATTCTTTAAATTAGTTCAGACCTGAAAAGTGAGGTCTGAAAGAGGAGGGTTTTTATTGGGAAACGAACAGAGAAAACCTAACCATTTGATTAACGAAAAGAGTCCGTATCTCCTGCAACACGCTTATAATCCTGTAGACTGGTACCCCTGGGGAAAAGAGGCTTTTGTAAAAGCCAGGAAAGAAAATAAACCGATTTTTCTCTCGATTGGCTATTCTACTTGCCACTGGTGTCATGTAATGGCACATGAATCTTTTGAAGACGAAGAAGTGGCAGAACTCATGAACAGGGCCTTTGTTAGCGTAAAAGTAGACCGTGAAGAACGGCCTGACATAGATAATATCTACATGACAGTGTGCCAGATTATTCTTGGGAGAGGAGGTTGGCCGCTTAGCATCATCATGACCCCGACCAGGAAACCCTTTTTTGCAGGAACTTATATTCCCAAAAAATCCCGTTTCAACCAGACAGGGATGCTCGAACTCTTACCAAAAATAGAGGATATCTGGAACAAACAATATAAAGAAGTGCTTGATTCGGCTGAAAGAATCACTTTTACTATTCAGAATATGATCTCAGAGCCTGCAGGAGAGGAAGTGAGAGGGGAAGCAATATTGGAAGAGGCTTATGATGAGCTGCTGAGATCTTTTGACGTTGTACATGGGGGTTTTGACGGAGCTCCCAAGTTTCCTACTCCACATAAAAATAGCTTTTTGCTCCGCTACTGGAGGCGCAGTGGGAATCCTGAAGCACTTCACATGGTAGAGCATACTCTGGAGAATATGGCCAGGGGGGGAATCTTTGATCATCTTGGCTCTGGTTTTCACCGCTACTCAACAGACAGTATGTGGATTGTTCCCCATTTTGAAAAAATGTTGTACGACCAGGCCCTAATTGCGGATGCGTATACAGAAGCTTATCAGGTTACAGGAAAAGAGTTGTATAAAGAAACGGCTGAGAGTACTCTGGATTATGTGCTGCGAGACCTGACATCTCCCGAAGGGGGGTTCTATTGTGGAGAAGATGCGGATGTAGATGGGCAGGAAGGAGCTTATTACCTCTGGACAATGGATGAGATCAGGAAAGTCCTCAGCCCTGAGGAAACGGAGTTGGTCACTAAAGTTTTCAATTTGAAGGAAGAGGGCAACTTTGAAGAGGAGATTCGTGGGAAAAAAACCGGAACCAATATCCTTTACATGACCCAGCCTCTGGGAGCGCTGGTTTCCGAGCTTAAAATTCCTAAAGAGGAATTGGAAAGCCGGGTAAAATTAGCCAGGGAGAAACTCCTTGAAGCCCGTCTGATGCGAAAAAAGCCTTCAAGAGACGATAAGATCCTAACTGACTGGAACGGGCTTATGATTTTTGCGCTTGCAAAAGGTTATCAGATTTTTGGCGAGGAAAAATATCTGAAAGCCGCTGAAAAAGCTGCAGATTTTATTCTTAAAACCCTTTACATCCCCGGAAAACGGTTGCTTCACCGCTATAGGGCCGGATCAGCGGGAATTTTTGGAACAGCCGATGATTATGCTTTCCTGATTCACGGACTAATTGAGCTTTATGAATCAGGCTTTGAGCTGCGCTATCTTAAAGCTGCTCTGTGTCTTAATAAGGAACTCCTTGATCATTTCTGGGATCCTGTTAATGGGGGACTTTTCTTTACTGCCAATGATAGCGAATCACTGATCCTCAGGAAAAAAGAGTTTGCGGATACAGCCATACCATCGGGTAATTCCATAGAAATGCTTAACCTGCTTCGGCTTTCAAGAATTACTGCAAATCCCGAATTGGAGGATACAGCTTATGGGCTGGAACGTGCATTTTCAAAATTAATCCGAAAAATACCAGCCGGATATACTCAGTGTCTCTCCGCTCTTGATTTCGGGATGGGCCCTACATATGAAGTGGTAATTTCCGGAAACTATGGGGCATCGGACACAGAACATATGCTTGCGGAGCTCCGGACTTATTTCATTCCCAATAAGGTTCTGGTTTTCAGGCCAGAAGGGGAAGATCCTGAGATTACGAACCTGGCAACCTATACAAAAATGCAGGTGCCAATTGAAGGAAAAGCTACTGCTTATGTTTGCCAGAATTATGAATGCCAGCTTCCGACTACCGAGATAAATGAAGTTTTAAAAATGTTGAATGTATGATTGTAGTGAAACGGATGTACAACACATAAAATATTGTTTAAAAAATAGGAGGTATAAAAATGAAGGAGTACACACTTGAAGAACTAGCAGACTTCAACGGTAAGAATGGGAAAATTTACTTTGCCTATCAAGGCCAGGTCTATGATGTTACTGCCAGTGCTCTATGGGAGGGCGGCAACCATCAGGGATTTCATGATGCAGGAAAGGATCTTACAGAAGCTATGGATGAAGCTCCCCACGGGCCGGAGAATTTTAAGGATTATCCTGTTGTCGGAACTTTAAAAGAGTGAGAGCTAAAAAATCAATGACAGCTCTTGGAAGCTAATTGTAGGCTCACAAAGCTTTGATAGTGCACTGTTCTGTTATGGATGCGCTAAATATAATTGATATAAGTTCATTTTTTTCTCCATGTTAATAGGACTCACAGGTACGCCGGGTACGGGGAAAACCTCAGTAAGCAGGCTCCTTGGACAGAAAAGAAACTGGGAAGTAATCCATCTGAATGATCTGATTATTGAGAAACATCTCTACAATGAAACCGATGAAAAAAGGGGTTCTGTCATTGCGGACATGGAACTCGTCCAGCACTACCTTAAGGAAGCTAGCGAAGGAAACGAACTTAAATGGGTGCAGGGAGAGAAAAACGAGATAGTAATTATTGAAAGTCATCTTGCCCATTATATTACAGATGTTGTTATTGTACTAAGAGTATGTCCACCTGAGTTGAAAACGAGACTGGAAACACGAGGCTATTCGGAAGAGAAAATAAAAGAGAACGTTGAGGCCGAAGCTCTCGATGTGATTCTTGTCGAAGCTTTTGAATGGTGTAAAAAGGTTTTTGAGATAAATACAACAGGAAAAAGCATTGAAGAGGTAGGACAGAATATTGAAAAGATCATTGACAATATATTAATTGGAAATGAAGAAGAATTGTCGGAATATAAGCCAGGGTCCATTGATTGGATTGACATGATTCCGTAATTTGCTAAGTAAAAGATCGTCTTGAAGTGAAAAGGGTTGCCTTAGTCGAAAGGATTAAGGGAACCGGGGATAAACCCCAGGGAAGATTAACGCTTCCCGTTCCCTTTAATTACGGTTACAACATTTAACTGCATCTGTAAGTTATATTAACTGTTGCAGTGCTTGGTTGTTTACAGCTGCATGTTTTTGGACAGCTGCATTTTATTGTATATTTAAAGCTGTCTTTTATGACACCAGTCTTAGAACAAGATGATGGCTTATAACAGAAATTGCCATTTTTATTCATTGTCACTTTGGCACCCTTTGAAGTGGTGATGGTCCCTGTAGTTGTTACTTGCTTACTGTCCCCGATGTCGTTCTTCAGTACATTCCCACAAGTTTTATACTTACTGAATGTAAAAGAGTCAGAATTTGCTTTACAAGGCTTACATGCTGTACAAGACGTACATGTTGCTGCTGCTGCTCCTGTCACTGACAGGACAAAAAGAACCAGTGTAAAAACACCTATTGCTTTGATCATATTTTTTTGCATTTTTTAATTCCTCCATAGTGTCCACTCAAGCATACTCAAACGATAGCATTCGCAGATCTGAATCTAAAGATACCGGATCCGATCCTCTAAGATATATTCGAATTCCAGAGATAAGTAGAATCCAATCCTCTAAGATATTCAAATTCCAGAGTTACTGAACCAGATTCTCAAAGATTTTAGACCTGAATCTCACTAACGCTGAAAATAAATCCTCCACTTAAACCCCCCGATTTAAAAAGGAGACATATTTTCATACGATTGAGTGTGAATTTTATCATTTTCCAATAAACAGTCCAAACTTAAATAGGTTGTTCTGTTTCGATGTACTTTTTACTTTTCAAAAAATTTAAGGTGGCAGTCTTATGTTTTATTAAAATTCAATTGCTTCTATTAACCTGAGATATCAAACTAAGGTTGAAAGTTGATTGAATTATCATAAAACTTAAGAAATTACCCCTCCGCATTTCATGAAAAAATTAACAAAGTACAAAAGTACTAATGAACTTGCATTTATAAAAAATTTTCTCTTAATTTTATATTAAGATGTTAAATATTCAAATGTATCTAAAAATTATAAAATTAATTCAAAAACAGATGATTTTGAAACAGATTATAAAGAGAGCGAATAGCCTCCTTTTACCTTTCATCTGCAAATATAATATCTGTAGCTTAATATTATTTGCAGTACATTTTATATGTTTAATGTGCTCTATTAAAGGAAGTTAAGGAAACAAGTTTATTTTAAATTCAAAATCTTACCTCCCCTAAGAATATACAAAACGGAGCCACCATAATGATCCCCTTTTCAGGTGCCGCGAAAATAGCACTCGGAAGCATTAGAAGTGCCAAACTTCGTTCAACCCTTACAGTGTTAGGAATTGTCATCGGAGTTGCAGCCGTAATTGCAAACGTGTCCCTTGGAGCAAGTTTCAGCCAGTACTTTGCAAATGAAGTAAATAATCTGGGATCAAATTTCATCTACGTACAGGGGATGCAGCCCAAGCTCTTTTACGATAACGAGATGAAAATAGTTGAGAATACCCCCGGGATATCTGAGATCTCGCCTTTAAAAGCACAGACTGCAGAAGTTACTTACATGTCCCAGACAAAGAACATTATGGTAAGCGGGGTTGGAAAAGACTATGACAAAGTGGCAAATACAAATCTCCAGACGGGTACTTTCCTTAATGAAAATGATGGTTACGTAGCGGTTATAGGATATAAGGTTGCAAATGAGAAGTTTGACCGGAATATCTCGATTCGAAACTCCATAAATATAACTTTCAAAGTTGGGGAAAACGAAAAGGTGTCAAAAACTTTTAGGGTTAAAGCTATTATTAAAAATCCGGAAAATAAAGTTATCCAGGCTTATGACGATAACATTGCTGTCCTGATCCCGATTGACATAATGAACGAAATTCTTGGTGAAAAAGACTATGGTGGAGTCTTTGCAAAGGGTGATGATCCTGCAAAAGTTCAGGATACCTCGGACGAAATGGATAAACGCCTTGCCCGGAATTTCGGGATTTCAGAGAGAGACTTTAAAGATAAAGATTCAAGACCCTATATGATCATCAACCAGGCTCAGGTTTTGAAACAAATGGACATGATGGCAGCAGCCCTTGGTTCTTTTCTCACTACGGTTGCCCTGATTTCTCTGCTGGTCGGATCGATTGGTATTATGAATATTATGCTTGTAAGCGTGACAGAAAGGACAAGAGAGATTGGGGTGCTCAAGTCCCTTGGTTTTACGAGCTTTGATATCCTGTTTCTCTTTATGGTCGAATCAATCCTGCTGGGTGTCTTTGGGGGAATCCTTGGGAGCTCAGTGGGGATTGCAGGTGCATACGGAGTCGAAACCTTCCTTAAACTCCCAGTTGTGTTTCCCCTGGGTCTGATAGCTGTCGGGTTCTTCGTGGCCGTTGTAGTGGGTTTTTTATCCGGGGTCTATCCGGCAAGAAAAGCAGCAAAAATGAAACCTGTAGATTCACTGAGGCATGAGTAGATTTCTCAGCTAATCTTCAGAGGATCTACCTTCATATATTCCCGGAGTACAGTCGTTGCGTAGCTCCCTTTAGGTAACATGAATTCAAGTACTGCCTTTGATTTACCAGGATTCAGCTCGTCGTCTGCGACCTTAAACATTGGCTCTGCCTGCAGGAGGATTTCCCTGCGAGTGCCTTTTGAACTCATTTCAGGAATTTCTTTTATATCAAAACCTTCCAGAGGAACTTTAAGCTCCCGGAGCACTTCTTGCTCGATCTCTCCGGGGATACCTGAAGCAAAATCCGTACTAAACCCCGGCAGGGGAGCGGTTAAGAAAGCCCGATTTCTCTTAATCAGGCGGTTGACTGCAGCTACTGTCTCGGCCGTAACTATTTCCGTTTTAGAGGAATCCGGGAGTCCGACTTCGTTTTTGAAACAGATAATATCGCCTTCTACAGCCTGGTTCAAAGGAAGACTATTTTCGATCCTCCGACAGATAATTATATTGTAAATGTACGACTGGTAGCCGTGTACGAACATTTTGTAAAGGTTTCTAGGAAGAACCAGAAAAGCGCCGGCAAAGTCATTCGGATTTGCAATCAGGTGGTTCATCATGGCTCTCTCGTGACCCAGACGAAGGGGATAGATTTTAAGGCCTTCCTTTAAATCACGTGTATCTTTTACATACTGTCGAGCTCTTTTAGTTTCATCCGGTTCGTCAGGAAAAGGCTCGGCAATATAAAGCATGGCCGCTTTTTCAAAATCTCCCTCCACAATAGCTTTTCCTACTAAATGAGTAACAGGCCGGATAGAACCGAAGCGCTGGATCCCGAAAAAATTTGGGACTCCACCCTGAGCCAGGATTTCACCTGTAGTTTTATCCAGCAGCTTTTTTGTATCTTCAGGAGAACTTGATATGTCCCTGATCGTAATTCTAAAGTCATTACCCCAAAGATCCCCAAGTTCTACCGATTTCCGGGAACGGCCTAAAACTTTCATTTCTATATCTTTCAAATGCACGTTCTCGATTTTAGAAGCGTCAATATCGAATATGCTAATTTTTTGCGTGGTAAGCGCACGTTTGTCCTTTGTGCCTGCAACCCCGATCCTCTTCTGGCTTATCTGCAGGATTTTTGCGAGAGTACGGGTAAGGTGATGTGTATCCCAGTCTCGCTTTGTGATCTCAAGTACAAGATACTTACCTTCCTGTCCTTCCTCCCGGTTTGTGATTTCTCTGACTATGAAGTCTTCCACCTCCTGGCGGAGCTGTCCTCCGGTGCCTTCGGTATCTGTAAAGTAGAGACTGATGCCTATCTTTTTTTCAATTTCGGGAACTTCCATTATTTGCAAACACTCCTTTTGTCGGAACAGATCAATTTCTAAATTAGGTTTTCATTTGCTCCTGAGTTGATATCGGTAATATTTACTTTTCCTGTCTCAGGTCAGCCTGCATTAAACCAGCTTAAGATCTTTTGTTACTTTATCTATGGTCTCTTCTTTTGCCGGACCGATTCCAAGAACTGTGACCGTTCCGGATGGGATTTCCGTAAGTCCTGCATCCTGTATCATAGCTGTTGGAAGTCCCTCTCGTCTTGCTTTTTCTTTAAGTTCGAAAAGGTCTTTAAGAGTAGGAACACGAAGCACAATTTTTTTCTGTCCGCCTTCCTTCCACTTTTCAAGATCGCTTTTACTTGCCCATTCAGCCGCTGATATAGCAGCATGAGCTACCTGTACTGCAAATTTGCCTTTGGAAAGTTTCAGGTCATCCCTGGTAACTATACACTGTTTATACTCACTCATCCTTTACCTCGGGCTTATTCAAGGTTAGACTAATTAAAATGTTTTTGGTATCATACATTGGATTTAATTGGAAATGTTCAAATAACATTTACATTAATTTCACAAAATATTGTTGATGTATTCTACGATATGTTCTGCTGGATTAATCCCCCATGCATCGTAGATTCCTTTTCCTGAAGGTGTCCCATTAACTTCCAGGATCTTTGGTGAGCTTTCCTTAACATATCCTTCTATAATATCGACGCCTGCAAATGTTGTGCCTATTGCAAGGGAGGCTTTTTCTGCAAGTTCTTTTTGCTCATCGGTCAGGACGCATCGGTCTGCGCTACCTCCCTGGCTCAGGTTGTTTACCCACGAACCTGATGCAGCCTTCCTGTAGATTGCACCGATAGCAACGCCGCCAACAACGAAGGCTCTGATGTCCCTTCCCGGGTTTTCTATAAACTCCTGGATATATAGCATTCCCCTTTCCGTAAGTAAGTTCTCAAGAGCAGCTTCAAGGGACACAGATGTGGACTTTCTATCTGAAAATAAAACTTCTCCATTTTTGATCCTTGCAATATTCTTTCCCTTATATCCGAAAACAGGTTTTATTACGGAATCTCCAAACCTCGATACTGCCCTCAGGGCAGCTTCCAGATCCTGCACTGCAATAGTCTCAGGAGCAGGAAGAAGAGCCTTTGACATGAGATAAGAAGCGTGATATTTGTTTGCCGCGTTCTGAATCGCTTCAGGGGAATTGATAATCGGAATTCCTCCAGCTTCCAATTCTCTCAAAATATCAAATCTGAAAGAAACTCCTTCGAAGGCTCCCGCACCAACGTCTCTCACGATAACGGCATCAAGGTCTGAAAGGGAAAGATCCCCTGCTCTAAAATGAACTGTCGATTCTGAAATTGTTGTTTTCATATCCACAACTGCAGTTCTGAGATCAAGGGCATAGGGGGAAAAACCTTTAGCCTTTGCTGCATTTATCAGAGCACTGGCAGTCCAATCATCAGGGTCAGTAACTGCAATCCCTATTTTTTTCATGGAGTATCCTCCGGAGAATACCAGATCAAATTTTCGACAAAATAATATATCCGTATCCTTTTTCAGGTCATTTCTTCAAGTGGTTCTAGTCCCTGCCTTTTACGATAATCATTAATTGCGTTATGGATAGCTTCCTTTGAGACTACCGAACACTCCAGTTTTCCGGGAGGGAGTCCTTCCAGCGCTGCAGCAACGGCTTCGTTTGTAAGTTCCAATGCATCCTTAAGAGTTTTTCCTTTAATAAGTTCCGTTGCCATACTACTGGACGCAATAGCTGCTGCACAACCGAAAGTTTTAAATTTTACATCCTCGATTCGGCCATCCCTAATCTTCAGGAAAATCTTCATGTGGTCTCCATGTGGGTTTCCAGCTTCTCCAATGCCATCAGCATTCTCAATTTCCCCTACGTTTCTCGGATTCATGAAATGATCCATGACTTTTTTATTGTACATTAAAATCCCCCGATTTGTATTTTATATTCTTTTCTTATATCACATGCTTCTATTTATTTTCCACATGAACTTCCAGGCTTATAGAAAGGAGACATGTTTCTTAGCTTTCCGACAATCTCAGGCAGCACTTTGAGAACGTAATCTATATCTTCCTCGGAATTTGCATCCCCAAGAGTCAAGCGCAGGGATCCCTGAGCTATTTCAGGAGTCAAACCTATTGCCTTCAATACATGCGATATTTCTTGAGAACCAGAGGAGCAGGCACTGCCTGTGGAGCTGCAAACACCCATCTGATCGAGCATGAGCAGTAAGGACTCACCTTCGATATACTCAAAACTAAAATTCAGGTTTCCTGAAAGGCGCTTCTCAGGATGTCCATTCAGCCTGCAGTCAGGAATCTCAAGGACTCCGGAAAGCAGGCGATCTCTCATTTTTAGAATTTCTGCGTTGTGTTTTTCGATGTTTGCCGTTGCAAGTTCTATTGCCTTTCCCATTCCTACAATCCCTGCTACGTTCTCGGTTCCTGCTCGTTTTCCTCTCTCCTGGCCGCCTCCGTGCATGAAATTGTCAATCTTTGTTCCTTCCCTGATAAACAAAGCTCCTGCTCCTTTTGGGCCGTAAAACTTGTGAGAAGAAAGCGAGAGCATATCCACATCTTTATGTTTCTGCTTCATGTCGAGAGGGACAGCTCCAATAGCTTGCACGGCATCGGTATGGAAGAGCACATCATTCTCCTTTGCAACCTTCCCTATCTCTTGAATCGGTTCTATAGTACCGATCTCATTGTTAGCATACATAACCGAAATCAAGATCGTATCTTCTCTCAGTGCGGCTTCCAATTCTGCAGGGTCTACTAGCCCATATCTGTCTACTGGCAAATAGGTTATATCAAAGCCATGTCCTTCCAGATATTTACATGGATAAAGCACCGCATGGTGTTCAATTGCAGTCGTAATTATATGCTTTCCTCTTTTCCGCCCTGAGAAAGCAGTTCCTTTGATAGCCCAATTATCCGACTCAGTTCCTCCTGATGTGAAGTAAATTTCTTCAGGTTTGGCTCCAAGAGCTTTCGCAAGTTTTTCCCGTGCAGTCTCTATTGCCTCTTTGTTTTCTCTACCCAGTGAGTAAAGTGAAGAAGGGTTCCCAAAATACTCTTTCAAAAAAGGTATCATGGATTCAATTACATCTGGCTTTACAAAAGTTGTGGCAGCATGATCCATGTAAATGTAGCGTGTTTCTCGCATCAGAACACCCAATGAAATTAGGGTTTTGCGCATATGAACCTTTGTAGGTCTAATTAAGCGCTGGAAAAAAATTAATTTTGAGTTTTAAAAAAGAAATAAATCTAAGTAAATACTTGCTGGCTTTCAATACCTTTAGTTTTTTACTTTAAATTTATTCTACAATTTGATTGATTTTATTGACAAAGTCAATTATCAGCTGTGTTGCCTCACTTTCTGTATTTAGCTGGAAGGTTCGGATTTGTTTTCCCAGGGGTTTTTCCAGAACAATGCCCGATCCGACCAAAGGTGTGATAACCCTCGATACGCTGGAGTGAGACAGTCCAGTTTCCTCAGCTATTCCTGAGAGGTAAGTTGAATCATTCTGGTTTTCGATCAAATTTTTAAGAACCGTCATTTGTGCGGTTTTTCCAAAGATTTTTTCTAGTGGATCCATTGCTATCATCTCAGAGGTGGCTAGACTCCGTGCGGTTTCTATTTTTCAACAATAGCTGTAGTAGACAGTTTTAAGAAAGCTACGTAAAGCAAGTTGCTACAATAAATATTATCGCATTATTTAGGGAGATGGGTATGGTTATATATGTTTATATACTTATCTCTTTTTTAAATAAGTTAGATAATTGTTACTAAATCCTCTAAATATTTGGATATTCTATTCGATTGATAATTTTGGATTAAGGTTGCAGTTCATCAACTACACAAGTGATAGACTGTTATACGATAGTTATAATATTATCTTAGATTTCTAACAAGCTGTTGATACACTAGCATTATACCTAAAACAGCATACGCTACTCACTCACTAATATATTCTATTAAAAGTAAGATATACTCCGGATGTTACACTGATAGTATTACCTATCCCCAAAAAGAGAAAGCTCACTCTTCTGAGGTGCCGGATATATGGATTTCGATGCAATTGATGAATTTATATATAATGTTATTGGAATAATTGGATCTAACCAGAGAAACCTCAGCACTGCAGTTGATTATGCTCTGGAACGTACTGAGAAGGAATCAATTCCTCTTAAACTTCTGCTTGACCTTTCCAATACATGCAAGCAGCAGAAAATGTTCATGGAAGCATATGTATTTTCAAAAGCTTGCTTTGTGCGGGCATCTGGAAAGCTCCGTGGAGACGCCTGCCTTGCACTGGGTATTTCTGCACATGTTTTGGGCTTCTCCCATGAAGCTGAAACTAGCTATCTTGAAGTTTTACAAGAAAATCCAATCGATGAGAATATAAGATGTGAGTATGCCGAACTTCTTTTGGAACTTGGAAAGACCCAGGAGGCTGAGAAAGAATATAAAGAGGTACTGGTAACTTTCCCAATGCATGTAAAAGCAAATACCGGGTATGCTTATTTGTTAGCTGAATATGGCTATGCCCGAGAAGCAGAAGAGTACTACTCAAGGGCTCTTGCTGTTGATCCGGATTATATCCCTGCCAGAGGGGGGTATGCAAACCTACTTTTTGAGTTCGGAAGACTCAGAGATGCCGAAAAAGAATACAGGCTTACAATAGAGATGGACCAGGAAGATCCAAGCCTTCATCATAACTTTGGAGTTTTATTGTCATTCCTTGGGCGTTATGCAGAAGCTGAAATCGAGTACAGAAAAGCCCTTACTCTCAATCCCAGGCATAGGCGAACTCGTTTCAACTATGGAAATCTCCTTGCAAGAGAAGGCAGAGTTTCGGAAGCGGAAGCACAATATATTGAAGCGCTTGCACTTGATCAAAATGATTCGAAAGTCCACTGCAATTATGCAAACCTGCTGGCACGCTTCGGAAGAAGGTATGAAGCTGAAATGGAGTACAAAAAAGCTCTCTGTCTGGACTCCGAAAGTGCGGAAGGACATTACAGCTATGGAAACCTCCTTTCGGAATTGGGACGCTTCGAAAAAGCCGAAGAAGAATACAAGAAAGCTCTCATCCTGAACCCTTATTATCCCCCTCTTCATTACAGCTATGGCCTTCTCCTGAGAAAAATGAGGCGTTTTGACGAAGCCAAAACTCAGTATATGAAAGCCATGCAGCTTGATCCTGATATTGGAAGTAAAATGACGGAAACCTGGATTATTCTTGATTAAGCAGAAATAAAGTGCAACTTTATGTATTTATTCACGGCATCATTTATAAATAAAGAGCTTACTTCCTCAGCATCCCTTCATGGCTTTGAAGGGGTGGACAAAAAAACATACTTTTTTAGATTAATTTTTTGTGTGGACCATGTATTGAACGGCTTTATCACCGGTGACTTTCAAGCAAGCATAATTCAGGTTTTGTCTGCATGTACTTTTGGTTTCGCCATGGCAGCATTACGAATCCATCTCAATACACTTGTTCCAGTAATTATTTTTCATTGGGTATGAGATTTTTTAACATATCTTGCAAATCCAATTGGGAACATGTTGATGTTCAACTTTGAGCTTTGGCTTTTTTTGTATGCCGTCTGGTTATTACAAGATTACTTACCACCAAGATTCCGTTATAAAGAAAATAGATCTATTTAGTGCTGAAATTGATATAAAAAGGAATATTATAACTGAGAATCTAAAATTAAGAATCAAATATAGCTTTTTTCGCAATATAGGATTACTTACTTTTATAAAGAAAACAGGAGCAGATTAATCAGGATCGTTTTCTGCAAAATCAATATCAGTTAATGGTGTAGAGCTGAAAACTGCGAAAAGTATATTACATATAAGGTTAAATAAGTTGAAATAGCGAAGAAGTAGCTGGTAGGAACATAAGTCCCTATTCTCATGTCCTACCTATTTCCAACCCAATGAATTAAGAGGAGCCCTATTTTCCTCTTAATTAATACAAATTTAGCAGCGTGTAAGTATATATAGATTTCCACAGACTCAAAAAATTTTTCATAAAGTCAGATTTTAATAAATATTTTTGGAATTAGTCTTTCAGCTTACAAATTCCAGTGAACAGTTTACTCTTGATGATTTCTGAAGACAAACAGTTTTAACTCACTATTTTCAAGAAGAGCAAAAGCACCTGCATTTCCAAGTCCTGCATAATCAGGGCAAGAAAATAAGGAAAGTAGCTTTCCATCAAACCACCAATTATATCCTTTTTTAAGGGCTGTATGTCCTCTAACTATTCTCTTCAGGTTATTAGTCCTTAAAAAACCTTCCACAACATCAGGCCCGAATTCCTTTACAGTAGAGCCTCTAGTTGAATTGGTAAGTCCTGGACGATTGGAAGGATCGTTCCATAGATAAGAAAAACTTTTCTCTTTGCTTATGGCATCTATACTCCCTGTTCCGTTAACTCCTCCATGCACGCAAAAAGTATGCCCCAAAAGCACAGCAGCTATCGGCATCATATCATACGTCCGACTGATCCTTAAGAGAAATGCCTGATCAGAGCCTATTTCCTCAAAGAAACCGTAATAGAGATTCATATCTACCGTTTCGTGATTCCCTCTAAGCAAAAAAACATGTTCCGGATCCTCAAGTTTTAATCGGAAAAGCTTTAAAAGAACCTCAGTTCCTTGCATTCCCCTATCAACATAATCTCCAAGAAAAATAATATTTTTGCAATCTATTGTTCCTCTTTCTCCAAGTATGGAATCAAAAGCTTTCAGATCCCCATGAATATCACCGATAATCATTATTGGTTTCGCATCAATTCTAAGCACGGCAGGTTCTGACTCTAAGAGATCTTCGATTTTCGGGAGAATGAGAAGCAATTCTTTTTTTACAGCTTCCTTATTGGAAATTTTTCCTGATACCATGGGATCACCTGAATTTGAATCACACTGCAGTCGGTTTTAGATATACCCGGAACCTTCAGATATATAAAAGGGAATTTTACACGATAAGCGTTCTGATTCCCAAATGAAAAAAGGTCCTCATTCACTTTTATTAAGCGTAAGATATTCCTGATCCTTTTTACAAAGACCAGGGTTATAAACATCGAGGTCTAGAATCAAGATATTGGTAAAAATGAAATCCAAACTATAAAGCAGGTAAAATAGAAATTTCAGATTATCGATGGAGTGAGCATAATGGAACTTGATATCAGTGAACAGGATCCTGAAGACATGGACATTACCGATATCGTGCTAGAATACGAAGACATCGCATCTGCGATATCCGTTCTTGAAAAGCGGAAAGAGGAGTTAAGGAAACGTGTCCTCGGTACTTTCAATGAGAAAAATATTGATGTATTGAGAGTCGGAAATGTGGAGGTAAAGCGTCGGAAGGTAGACTGGAAAATTTGGCGCATTAACAAACTAAAACCCTACCTTATGCAGAAAGACCTCTGGAATATGGTAGAATCAGTTGATAGGAGCACACTAAGTAAATTGATTGATCGAGGAGTCCTTACTGAAGAGGAGCTAAAGGGTATGTATGATACAGAACCAAGGTACAGCTTGCATGTAGGTACAGTTTAACAATAAAATATTAATAATGTTTACTCATTATAAATCTTTTTAATATAACTTTAAAATAATAAAATTTCTAAAAAGCCTTTTAAGGTTCTGTATGTTCTTTTCTAAACCAGAAAAACAGTAGAAAAATATGGAGGAGTAAGATATGGGAAAGCAGTTTATAATAATTGCCGGAGAAGAAGCAGGCCCTATATCGAACAAAATGGGTGGGATTTGGAATGTAATTCATGGAGAAGCAATTACCCTTGCATCTCTTTTTGATTCAGGCAAATTGGAAGGTAAAGATGAGACTGAAATACTTGTTGCAGGCCCTTATTATGGGTACAGAGGCGCAGACTGGAACCGAGGATTGAACCGGATTACAAGTATGGCAGGGTTAACCCCTCTCAATATTGATGGAGAACTCCGGAGGAGCCTTGAATCACTTGAAAACTCAGGCATTAAGGTATTTACAGGAGAAAAATGTGTAGGGAAGAAGAGGATAGGTTACCTGCAGTTCCAAACCTCTGATTTCGGGAGTATACTCTCTACCTATATGGGGAAAGATATGACCCTTGAAAGTAGAATTAAATCTGAAGCTTATGAACATTTTGGGCTCGATTCATTAAGATATGAGAACCTGGCAAACGGTCCTGAATATACACATTACCTCTCCCTCTCTTATGCGATTTCGGAGCTAGCCCGATTACTCATCGACTCAGCCCTGGAAAATAATAAAACCGTAACAGAAGAAACAGCCTCAGCTCAGGGATTTAGACCTTGTCCCGGCGTTTCTCTGCATTGTCATGAATTTCCAGTATTTTACGCGGGAGCCAGACTTAAAAAACTTGGGGTTCCGGTGAATACTGTTGCAACCCTTCATGCAACTTTACCAGGTAGAACCGCAGGTTATGGTTCCATCCTAAAGCGAAGAAACAATGACGGCATGTGGCCTTCGGGAGTGCCTGTAAATCTGGCAGCCCTTGAAGCCCTTGCCTTATATGCAGATACCGTTACCGCAGTCGGAGAGTCTACCCGGCAGGAAGCCAGACTTTTTTATGGGATCAACGGGATTGTGATAAGAAACGGGATAAACATAGAATCAGATAAGATAGATTTGAATCGGAAAGAGAGTTGCCTTGAACAGATCAGAAAGTTCCTTTCTGTAAACCTGTACAAACATCATGGGGGAGAAAGGATAGAACCTGAAAAGATAATTCCTATTTTCACTATTTCTCGCATAGAAATCGAAAATAAGGGATATCCGGAGCTTCTTGATTCTCTTGTAGCTCTTGATCATATTATTGAAAACAGTATTCTGGAAGGGCATATGGAAGAAGGAATAAAAGTTATTTGCTTCCTTGTTACAACAGAAGGTCCTAAGACGAACCTTCCGGAAGGTTTTCCTGTTAACCTGCCAAAAGAATTGCTTGTAGGAAACGAATTGAGGCTCCAGCAAATGATAGAGGAAAGAGGACTGGGGTTTTCGAAAATGGTACGGGGAAAAGGTTCAGTTGCAGCTGTTCTATATCCCCAGACACTCTCAACATCCGACGGAGGGCTAGGTATGGAAGTTGGAGACTTTATGGCTGGCTGCTGTGCAGGTATTTTTCCATCGCGTTATGATCCTTTCCTGCTTACCGGACTTGAGGCCGGGGAAGAGGGGACTCCTAGCGTGGTCAGCAAGGTATGTGGTTTTAGTGATGCAGTAAGGGCTATCGAGTCTCAGGTTGAGGGAGAAGGGCTTGGAGGAGTGATAGTAGTAAACAACATTGATCTTTCCTACTATGAAACTGTCCTTGATTATGCTCTTGCTGTCAGTTATTTTACACGGAATTTTATTGACGATAGGGTGAAGTACAGACTTCTTTGCCGGGAGGCCTTCCTTCTTGCAAAGGATATGAGCTGGGAAGAGCCTACTCGGCAGTATTATGAGTTGATGAGCGGAACACGGTTCTGCAGGTAAATCGGAGCCAAAGGGTAAAAGAAAACTATCCATGGTAAGTTTTTCTGAGCAGAAGTGCATCTTCTTCAAGGGAAGGACTTTCACATATTACTAATCCCTTAACTTTGAATTCTTTGAGAGCTTCCAAAAGTTCAATATATTTTAAGTCCGATTCTTGCAAAGTCAGATGCTTCTTTTCTCCGTTCTTGTCATACTCTATTCCGGAGATATGCATGTGCATGTTTGAGAGACCTTCTTTTCCTAAGGTATTCTCTAATTTAGAAAGAATAGTAATAAACTCAGAATAGGAGTTTTCTTTTCCTTCCCTTGCGTGCATGTGAGAAAAGTCAAGACAGGGCATTACACCCTCAATTTCCGCACTGAGGGCAAGCACCTCATCAAGGGATCCAAATTGAGTACGTTTGCCCATAGTCTCAGGGCGCAGGACTGCAGAAATTCCTTCGTCCCTAAGTTGATATGTAAGCTTTTGAAGGGCTGAAGATACTGTATTATAGACTTCTTGCCTGTCTTTATTCTGGTAAAAAGCTGCATGAAAAACGATCGATTCGGCACCGCACAGGCTACCTAACCTGGCGGACTGATAAATCCTCTCAATGCTTGCTTTTAGTTTTTCTTCGTCTTGAGAGTTAAGGTTTATATAATAAGGTGCGTGAACGCTTAAAGCTATTTTTTCTTTTAAGGAGGTTTCCAAAACATTCCTTGCTCCATTTTCACTAATCCGAACCCCCTGGACAAACTCAAGTTCCATACAATCAAGGCCAAGTTCCCTGATTTTCGTTATCCCGGAGACACTATTGCGTCCTTTCGCGCTTAGTGGAATTCCGGCAGTTCCAAAAAGTAAGCTTTCCGATGACATGTTTCTAGTATTCTTATATTGCTAAACATATTATAATTTATGGAGTAGACTGTATGAAACTGAAGGATTTGAAGAAGGATGAATCTATCGGACAGGTTCTATTACAAAGATTGTTTGTACAAAGATTGTTTGTTTTTTATTTCGGTTTCAGGTGGAAAAGAGAATAAAAATAAGGAGCTTTATTACATATTTGAATATATATTAATGCTTCTTATTACATATTAAAAATCATTTTAAGTGGAGTGGGGTAAAAATGGTATTAGTTGAACTTACAAAGAAACAATTAAAGACACTACGCATGATGAGTGCAATTTTTGAATTGCAAAATTATGCAAAGTATAAAACTCATGATGTTCAGGACATTAAACAAATGATACTAAATAATATGGCTTGTTGAAATATATTAAAACAAATTCTTTTTTATTTTTGGGTTATATTATCCTTATGATTTAATTGATATCAAAATTAATATCAATATCAACGACCAACATCTGCATAAGTTTTTTATATTTAAGAACAGATATTCAATATCTAATGAATTAATCAATCACAGGTGATAGTATAACTGAAATGAGAAATTTTGTTTTACGCGACAAAGATGGTAACGAGCATGGAGTTTTTACAGGAAAGCAGCCTCGTCAAGCAGCATTGAAAGCTGCAAACCGTGGTGAAGGGACTAAAACTAAACCGGAGATTATTCGCCTTAGAGAACGTGGAACAAAGAAAGTACATATTTTTAAAGGATGGAAAGAACTTGTCGAAGCTCCAAAAAACAGACCTGCATGGATGCCTGATAAGATCTGGAAACCTTTTGTAAAGAAAGAAAAAATAGAAACTATTGAATAATTATAAAATCCATTATTCATTGCTTGACTCGAAACAATATGATTATTACGCAGACTTACAAAACAAAGCAATTATTAAAGTTTGGATTTTTGAGGATAGTAGTTGTTGAATCAAATTGTAAGTCTGCATTTTGGTCTATGAAATAAATAAATTTCTGGTTAAAAAATATAATCAAATGAAATTATTTTATATAAGGTTGAAAATTTTTTAGACACCATATTTCCCGATTTCTGTTCAGAAGATTCCCAAAAGGTCTTTCAACTGCTTTGCTCTTTCTGGTGATACTTTTTCTGTAACTACATTAATCAGCTCTTCTATGTCTTCTTCAACCAAAGATTGGACATCTTCTTTTCCCTCGAGAGCAAGCCCTACAAGGTAATCAAGCTCTTCAGGGCTAAGTCTTTCCAGCCTCTCCTTGAAATCCTCGGATGATTCGGCAAATTTGTGGGAAATAGGGCGAAGGATGTAAGGAAACTGGTGCCCGGCTTCTCTGGAGACCAGCTTTCCTCCGGCTTCCGGGGCAAGTTTGTTGAAGATCGTAATATCTTTTTCTGTGAATTCTCTGGACATATTATCACTTATATCTTCCCTATCACTTAAATCTATTATTTGTCAATTGACAGAAAGAAAATTACTTCGTTAGAGGTTTAACGATAGCAAGTTCAAAACTTTTTTTCCAACCTTCCATGTCTGTCTATTTCTCCTTTTGCGATCCTTGTTGAAGAAATGGGCATTCCGTCATCAGCCATCACATATTCAACATAAACGATCTTCAGAGGCTTTCTTCCTTTTTTTTCTCTGATGCTATTTATTTTGAGGGCAACCGGAAAAGTTTCGGGAGAAACAACTATGAAGTCAAAGTCCTCTTCAAGACTGGGGCCGCATGGATCATTCAGCCTCACGACTTCATATCTGTCTTCAGGATACTCTTTATCCCTCAAATACTGTAACAGCAGAGCTCTCCTACTTTCGTAGCTCTCAATATCATGGTTTTTTTCCAGCATTTCGTCAGAAGTAAGCCCGATATGGACTTTCCCATCCTGAGCGATTTCAAATGCTTTTTCAATGAGTTTGGCATGTCCGTCATGAAGATATTGAAACGTCCCGCCGACTGCAACCTGTGGCATGATGGGTGATAAGCCGCCAAGTAAAAAGAATTTTTGGTTTTCTTCTGCTTTTGTAATACTTTCACCCCACCTCCTCTACATATATATACATTCAAAATGATAGTAAATCAACTGTTATGCACCTTTTACAAACATGTGCATCTTTGGAGAATTTGTGATGAGTGAAATGTCACTTGAAGAATTGCCCGGAGTTGGCCCTGCTACTGCAGAAAAACTCAAGGAAGCCGGATTCAATACTGTTGAAGCAGTGGCAGTAGCCTCTCCTTCTGAACTTGCAACTAGTGCCGATATAGGGGAATCGACAGCTGCAAAGATTATTAATGCTGCCAGGCAAGCTGCTGACATAGGAGGTTTCGAGACCGGGGACGTAGTGCTCGAGCGTCGTAAAATGGTCGGCAAGCTGACTACCGGCTGTACCGAGTTTGACGAAATAATGGGAGGGGGTATCGAAACCCAGGCCATTACCGAACTCTACGGAGAATTCGGCTCCGGAAAGACTCAGCTGGCTCACCAGCTCGCGGTTAACGTCCAGATGGATAGGGAACACAGGGGTCTTGGGGGATCTGTCATTATTATTGACACTGAAAATACCTTCAGGCCTGAGAGAATTACCCAGATGGTTAAAGGACTTTCCGAAAAGTACAGCCTACAGCTTAACCCTGAAGAATTCCTCCAGAATATTCATGTTGCCCGAGCATACAACTCCAATCACCAGATGCTGCTTGTGGACTCCGCAACAGACCTGGCAAACGAGCTCAAAGAAATGGGCAAACCCGTTCGCCTGCTGATTGTAGACTCCCTTATGGCCCATTACAGGGCTGAGTACGTAGGGAGGGGAACCCTTGCAGACAGACAGCAAAAGCTAAATAAGCATATGCATGCTCTGCTTCGTTTCGGAGACCTGTTCAATGCCTGTGTCGTTGTAACAAACCAGGTAATGTCAAAACCTGACACATTCTTTGGTGACCCTACAAGACCTATCGGAGGACATATCGTAGGGCATACGGCAACCTTCAGGCTCTACATGCGCAAATCCAAAGGAGAGAAAAGAATTGTCCGCCTGGTAGATTCTCCCAACCTGCCCGAAGGAGAAGCAGTTATCGCGGTTACTGGAACCGGTCTGGAAGACCAGTGAAAGTAAGTTAAAGAGGTTTCATCTAGGACTTTATGCGATTGATGAGCTGAGAAATCAGCTCACTTTAGGTTTCAAACTTTCTGAAGAATAACTTAAATCTCAAATTCTATTTTTACAGTAATCAGATTTTTTAAAACAAATACTAAATTCAGTTCCATTGTTCTTTTTGAGCTCAATGCAGCCTTCGATTTGTTCGACAAGCACATTTACAATCTGAAGTCCTAGAGAATCTGTATTCCGAAAGTCTACTCCCTCCGGAAATCCCTTGCCATTATCTGCTACGGTTAACATAAGGGAAGAATCCTCTTCATTTGTACAGTCCTGGTCCGTTTTTAAATTTGCGAGACTTTTGCCTACATTTTCGTAATCTTTCTCACTGGAGAGGCGTATATGGATTTCCCCTTCTCTGCCAGCCGGAAAAGCGTATTTCAAAGCGTTTGAGACCAGTTCATTAACTATGATGCCGAGAGGAATTGCTTTATCCATCTCAAGATAAACCTGCTCAAGGTCTAGCTTCAGGCTTATTCGCTCATTACCCAACCGGTAGGAACGGAAAAGATCTGCGGTTAGTCTCCGGAGATAATCTGCAAAGCCAAGTCTGTCTATTTCGTTTCCTTTGTAGAGTTCTTCATGAATCAGAGCCATCGAAGCTACTCGATTCTGGCTTTCCCTGAAGGCCTCAAGAATTTTTCTGTCGGTAGCCCTTTCGGCTTCGAGACTGAGCAGAGATGAAATCACTTGCATATTATTTTTTATACGATGGTGGATTTCTTTTATACGAACTTCCTGTGTCTTTATAAGAGCAGTGTCTACTGCCTTCCGTTTAGTAATGTCAAGAACAAGACCTTGTACCTGTCCTGATGTTCTGGAAATTGTCGGAAGTTTCTGGAGAACTTGCAGAAGCCATTTGATTTCCCCATTTTCTTGCTGGATCCTGTACTCCAATTGGGTGGAGATATTCGGTTCAGACATTGCTTTTTTCAGATTTTCACAAACTAGAGGTCTATCTTCAGGTACAATTATTTTTATCCATTTTATTTTACCAGAAAGAAAGTCCTCTTTATTGTAACCTGTAACAGTTTCTATATCTCCATTAATAAATGTTAGTACAAAGTTCTCGTTTATCCCAAAACATATAAGACCCTGTATATTTTGCTCTGGTATATGGTATTTTTTTTCCTTTGAATACAAATTTTTTTTCGTTTCGATCTTATAAGCAGATTGAAGCCATTCCTGGCCTTCTTTTGTTTTCATAAGAATTTCAAGTAAATCAGGAATTCGAGTTTCACGTTCCTTTAATTCCTTGTTTTTTATATAATCATATTTTCCAAAAAACTCAGAAAGTGCTAGAGATACGACATCAGATACACTGGAAAACTCGGGAGTGCCAGCTAGTTCCAGGCACTGTTTCTTTATCCATGGAGATACAGTGGCATTAATTTGCTGCTTTCTCTTTACAAATCTGGCCATTTACAATCTCCGGTTATGAATTTGCTACCTAGTTCTTTAGAAATGTATATATAATGTTGCGAGATTTTTACTATATAATATGGTAATTACGATATTGAGAGACGAGATAAGCATTTTAGATCCTACCAAAACGTAAATGTCTGGAGATTGATAATTTTCCAGATCTCATGAAAATCCCCTCTCATGATAGTCCCATTTTTTCTACTGGCTATTTTAGCTAAAGACAAATGTCGACCGGATCTTTTCAATAAAGTAAAACTTCTTCTTTTCTGAAAGAGCCAGTATAGTGTAAGCCTCAACTGCCTGTGGCGCAATTTTTCCCATGATGTTCAAAATTGTCTTTTTTCAGTTACATATAGTATGATTTTATCATATTTAAAGATTACTATGTAATCAGATTGAGAAAATATTATGATATAATCATACCATAGTATTTGAATATTGAAAATAATAATACAATTGATGAAAGAGCGCTTCACAATTACGATAGATGAAAAAATTGCAGCCTGGCTTGATAAAATCTCATCTGAAGAAAAAATATTTAGCAGCCGCTCCCATGCTATAGAATTTTGTGTGGCGCAACTAATGAAGCTGGGAATCGAAAAAATAGTACTTGTCCGCTGGAGCCGGGATGAAGTAGAACCTCTATTTTTATCCAAGCCTGACATTCAGACTATAGACCAACTGGCCAAAAAACTAGGAGTTTCACGGGAAGAAGGCGCTAAGATCCTTTTATATAGAGGTCTGGAATCTTTAGGGAAGGATACTGCAGTATCTGAGATAGAAAAAATAAACAAAGAGGATAATTCCAGAAGGGTCGTTTTCGATTAATTCAGGATCGTTTTATAATCCCTCTCAACGTTAAAGTTTTCCTTTGATAGATTTTTGATTATTTTCAGTCTGCTTGACTATTCATTATATATTTTGGAATGCTTTAGATCTTTAATACTTAGGGGGAAAAAGATGTTTGTAAAAGCACATTGCCCGGTTTGTGGTACCGATGTATATCACAATATAAGGTTGCACACTCTGGAACATCTAAGCTTTGAAGGGGAAGGACAGGCTTGCAGGTATGCAGTTGAAAATATTAAGATAATTGATTCTCTCACGGAAGACGAGCTTATCATGCAGATCTTACAGGGCCTTCAAAGAGTCATTAATGATGGAATTGAAGTGGAGATCCTCTCTGGTATACTGAAGGAGAATTATGGAGTTACAGAAGCCTGCTGTAATGGAATTATTGAAAGGATTCAACTTGAGCTTGGTATGTATTGTCCAGATAAGAAAAGGCTTTATTTCGCTGATCCTCTGGGCAGTTACACAAAAACAGCAACTTCTTCATTTATAAAAGAGATGAAGGTTTGCCAGTAATATAACTTTACCGAAATAATTCTGATTAATTTCAGGTGTATAGCATTTAATATAAAATCACTGGTCATCGGTTAAGGATTTTCATGCCTGTAGATATCGATTTCAACGAAAAAATCAAGCTCAAATTTTGAGTCCTTAAAATGAAATTGATATTAAACTCCAGTTAATGTCAAGGAATTAATTAACAAACGTAGTAGAAATCTATGCAATTGATAACTATTTCTCCTTAACCGATGGCCAATGAATACTTCTTACAAGTTTACATTTTCAGTGAGGGTCGAAATGTAAGTTATTAGTTAAGCTGATAGTACAAAAACAAGAATGGTTTACTTTAAAGATATGAGACGTTTACTTTAAAGATATGAGACATAGGCCATTAATGTGCAGAATTCTACTCGTACCCCAGGATAGAAACCTAATTATTTCGATGGGGAAACATTTTATCTACCCATTCCCAATATTTTTGATGAAATTTAGAGCAGTTGTTATTGACATTGACGGGACAATCACCTGCGAGAAGAGAGAACTTCATCTCGGGGCTGTTAAAAAAATTCGTGCGCTTAAAGTGCCGGTTGTGCTTGCCACGGGCAATACGCTGTGTTATGCAAGAACTGCATCAAAACTTATCGGCCTGGAAGGAGCTGTAATTGCTGAGAACGGTGGTGCCGTAACTATCCGTTACGATTTGAATGGCACTTTTGATGAAGAAGGCTTTGCGGAATGTGAAAAAGCTTTTTCTTTTTTATCCGAACATATCAAGCTCACCAAACTTGACCCATTATACCGAAGGACTGAAATTGCTCTCCGTAGAGATTTTGATCTGGAAAAGGCCAGAGCCATCCTGGCAACCCAACACTTTGACGTAGAAATGGTTGATACGAAATATGCTATACATCTCAAAAGCATTAAAATCAACAAAGGCATGGGTCTTCTGAAAATTGCAGGCATGATGGGATTTCAAGCCGGGGACTTTGTGGCAATAGGAGATTCTGAGAACGACGTTGAAATGTTTGAGGCCTCAGGATATGGGATTGCTGTTGGAAACGGAGATGTAAAAATTAAAAAAATCGCACATCATATAACAAAAGCTTCATTCGGAAAAGGGGCTGTTGAAGCTCTTGAGTTTATTGAGGAAAAAGGGTGGATTTAAGATAATTTTCGAAAAATCGAAGTTCCAAACACGTCTTTAAGTCCGAGGTCCCACTGAGCCCATAATTCTTTCCTGTCATTGCTTTTCCTCAGTATTTCAACAACAGTCTTATTGGGCTCTTTGAATATTATTGGGTTATCTTCTTCCCCAAGATCATTATTTATCGGCCAGGCAATCTTTTCGTCCTCTATGGAGAACTGTGCATCAACCCCTGGCTTATTGCCTCTTGCATCCAACCTTATCCACTTATTGAAATCTTTCAAATATACTGCATTCAAACCGTGTAAGACTCTCTTGTCAACTTGAGGGGTCATAAATACCCAGTGCGAATCTTCCTGGTTTGAACAAAGTTTCTGATAACAGAACCCGGTTGGGATCCCAAAAAACCGAAGCATGGCTGCAAGCAGATGAGATTTGGCGCAGCAAATCCCGTGACCGAATTCTAAAACTTCCGATGCCGTACAGGTAACTCTCTCTTCCCCTATGTCTCCAGAGTGATGAATATCATCTCGAACAAACTCATATAATCTTTTTAATCAGGCTAATTTCACCTTCCGTGCCTTTTTCTAATTCGAGGCATTTTTCAACAATCAGTTTATTATCATAATCTATAATCTCACTCATCTGGATGTAATCTTGAATGTTATCACTTTCAGCATGCATCATCTTACTCATCCTGCCAACGATTGTTCCGGAGCTCTCTTTACATAGGCGCATGACATAATCTTGCATGGCATCGCACCTTTGTCGTAATCAGCTACGATAGCTAGTTTCTGTTCAAGTAATCAATTTACCTTATCTCAGATGCTCAATTCTCCTTTTCTCAAATATTCATTTCTCTTATCGCAAATACTCAATATTTATATCGGGCTGCAAAGCAATTCCCGGCTTTGCTAATAATTCCACAAATCTGAATCCCCTTAATGGGTGGAACAAATTTGCCGAAGCACAACTTCTCATTATCCAGGCAGTGTCAAGTCCTCTTTCGGTACCTGCACAGGCTAACACAAGTTCTCCTTCAGGGATTACTCCGGCATCAGTTGACATAAGTACACTTTCCGAACATACCAATGTTCCGGGAGAGATCAACTCCAGAGTTTTTGCTATAATGTCCAGGGATGTAACCTGATGAAGATGTAACCTCAGAGAAAAACTGGGTCCGAAAAAAGGAATTGTCCCCTGAACTATGCTGACATTTAATTCATTTAATATAGCTCTGTTTTCGTCGGTAATATTCATCGGAACACGGTGTAATCCTTCCCGTATCCATTTGTCTCTTATCTCTTTTAGCTCCGGAATATCGTTAAAGATGTCCTTGTCCATTTGGTCTGTTTCCCAATACATACCTTGAGGACAGGTAACACAAGCAATGTTCTTATTGGAAACAACGTTGGCAATTTTTATAGCGCTTTCCCCAGTTATGGAAGCAACTACAATATGTTTAACAAGATTTGATTTTTCCCTGACAATGTTCACAATTTCATCTGTATTAACTGGACCAGGTCTTTCAAAAACTCTCATATGTTCTCTCCGTTTCTATTTTAAAAATTAGCCCTCTTTGAACTTCCAGTTCCACCATTTTAATAATTCAGGATCATGTACCTCGTTCGAAGCATAATAAACAGCGCAACGGAATGAATATAACATGCATTTATCAACTGGCCTGCCCTTTAGTATCGAGTGTTTTTTGTACAGATCTTCAGGGTCTTGTCCGGATAAATCTTTAACTGAACGAATTCCTAACTCCCATAAGTCCTCTGAAATACTTTTACCAACACTGGGAATTTGCTGAAGCTCTTTCAATATTTTCGATTTTTCCTTATCTTGCATTATTTCAACTTCTGAAATCAAATATGTACCCATTGATTTTATGATTTTAGTCCATAACTTCATGGAATTTGCTTCTTATTAATCTTCACAAAGCATAAGTCGACCAGGCGAAAAATTTTACGAGAAATGAGAAATATGCAATGAAAAATAAATAAGAGGAAGAAAAGGAAAGATAAACTGCGAAAACACGAATGAAGAAAATAAGAAAAAGGGCACAGTTATTACTGCATTCTTCCGAATTCCGGCAGTTAAAAGATCTTATTGAGTACAATGCCCTTCATTGAGCAGCTTTCGGATTACTGGAGTCTCCAGAAGAACGTGTAAAGTCATCCAGATGTGTTTGCTTTTTTCTGCAGAGTTCCCCGGGGATTTCTACAGGATACTCACCTGTGAGACATCCTATGCACATATCATTCTTGTTACACTCTAAAGCCTTCATAAGCCCCTCAATACTAAGGTATCCGAGAGAGTCCGAGTTTATAAGGGCTTCGACCTCTCTGATAGTTTTAAACGAGGCAATGAGTTCCTGCCGGGTAGCCATATCAATTCCCAGATAACAGGGAGCAATAATAGCAGGACTTCCGACCCTTGCATGAATTTCAGACGCGCCAGCCTTCCGGATCATATCTATAATCCTTCTGGAAGTTGTGCCGCGGACAATACTATCATCAACCAGGACTACACGTTTGCCTTTAAGGTTGTCGTGGATAGCATTCATCTTAAGCCTGACTGCAGTTTCACGCATTTCCTGGCCCGGCAGGATAAAAGTACGCCCAATGTATCGGTTTTTCATCAGGCCTTCAAGATACTTGATCCCTGATTCCCGGGCATAACCTATTGCTGAGGTAATTCCCGAGTCTGGCACAGGCGAAACAATATCTGCTTCAACAGGGTGCTCTTTGGCCAGTTCTCTCCCGATGTTTTCCCGTACCTTGTAGACAAGCTTCCCGTCAATAACCGAATCCGGTCTTGCAAAGTAGATATACTCAAAAACACAATGTGCAGGATGAGGCTCGGTTACCATCTGGTGACTCTCAAAACTATCACCATCGAAGACGATGACTTCTCCGGGTCTTACATCCCTTATAAGGCTACCGTTCAGGGTATCAAGGGCAACACTTTCCGAAACAACAGCATAACCTCCATCTACTTCTCCGAAACAGAGAGGTTTGAAGCCGAAAGGATCCCTTACAGCGTAAAGAATACCGTTTACAAAGATTGCCAGAGAATAAGAGCCAACGAGCTTGCGCATTACGTTTTTGATTGAATCGATTGGCTCGCGTTTTATCAGCTCTTTTACGAGAAGGTGGCCAATAACCTCAGTATCCGAATCACTGACAAAAATACGGCCTTCACATTCAAGTTCATCCTTAAGTGCTGCGGCATTTACCAGGTTCCCGTTGTGGGCAATTGCTACAGTCCCTCCCTTGAAGTTAAGGACAAAGGGCTGGCAGTTTTCGATCTTAGATCCTCCGGTAGTTGAGTAACGGACATGTCCGACTCCTGCATTACCGACCATCCGACTAAGGGAATCCTTATTGTACACATCTGGTACTAACCCCATCCCTTTAATGGATTTAGGATGTCTACCATCATGTACCATCATGCCTGTAGATTCCTGTCCTCTATGCTGAAGAGCATATAGAGCATAATAAAGCTTGAATGCAACGGTATTGGATTGTGGCCTGTCGCCTGGAAGAATTATGCCTGCTACACCGCATTCTTCTTTCAATTTAAACCTCCGGTGCAGGTAAAAAATAGATAAAGTGGAATAAATGCACTTAATATTTGCACTTTGCCTGCCACTTATAAGCTCTCATGCGGGATGTTTTCCCAAAACCGCAAGAAGTACACTGTTTTGTATGCACGTTAAAAGAAACGCTGCCGCATCGCCTGCATTTGGAGTGCGTACGCTTCTGCCTTTTACCCATTGATGCCGTACCTTTACTCATTCTTAAATCTCCTGATAAAGATCACTCTATTAGAGCAATATTCGATAATTCGAAGCGATTGTTTTTCTGAATTTACTCTCTGCGGACAGTTACAATATGTCCAGCTGCTCACCGAGGTTTAACGTTAATAGATAAACTGCTTGATATAGGTTACGGAGACACGTATACCACATTGTCGCCGCGAATAACTACACTGCTGAACTTACTTACAACTTCTCCTTCTCTTAATTCTTCAGCATTATCAAGTACAAGGTTCATGTGAATATCATAGCCTTTCAGCTCGCCTCTAAATTCACGTGCGCCTTTCAATCTAACGATAACAGGTGTATCCAATGCGTTGTTCAAAATATCCAGAGGTCGGTTTGCCATCCTTATAGCCCCTTAAAACACTATAAATTAAATCATTATTTATATTAATATAAATGGTTAATCCAGATTTTAAACTAATCGCCGCGCTTAAATTTTTTAATTATTTGAATCAAAGTTGCAATACAATATATAAAGGTATCGAGGGAATATATCATTTTTTAGTACCCTTATATCAGGATTATTTAAATCCTTATATACTACATGATAGAAAGAACATATTTTCACAATTTTGCTGTAGACTAAGTATTGTTCCCTACTTCTTCTATATGAAGTTGATGAGGAAGTTATTACCTATGAGGCATCGTATGATTTAATAAGTTGCCCTGGCTGTGAAACCGCTAAATTGTGAAGATTCAGATTTATAATATAAATTTCTAACTATTTTTAAAAATTCTGGAACTTTTTTAAATCTGATAGATTATAAATACTTAAAACTCTATTTTTATAATTAATTTGAATATAATATTCAATTTAATATAATAATTGATTCATCTCATTTAATATGTTTGGTTGGGGAGAAAATGATTTCTTTGAAAAATTTATTTCAGTACGGACTCGTAGTCGGGTTGTTTCTTTTGTTTATTGCATCGCCTTTTGTTGTTAAGAGCAACGATTTCACTGTCACGCCTTCAAACCCTGTAGTTGGTGATCCGATAACAATTAAAGGTACTGTTACTCCAAATACACAGATTTCTGTTCAGGTATCTTATGATCAGTCACTTCCAGTGCTCAAAGGTGCATATCAGCTTATTTTAAAGGGAATAGTTATTCCAACAGGGAGCAACTCTATTACAGTTAAAGCGACAAATGTAAAGAGCATGTCCGTAGGGTTGAAGCAGAAAGTGTGGACTACAGTAACTGCAAAAGTACTTAACAGAGTATCAACACTGACACAAAATAATCTTTCATCCGGTACATACGATGCTATAATTTACGGAAATAGTGAAGCATCATCTATTCAATTGTCAGTCACGGCATCAAAAACGTTAACCACCGATTCGAAAGGCAATTTTATTTATGTATACAATTCCGCAGGAATGCCTAAGGGGAAATACACAGTTAAAGTCGGCGACATTACTAAATCGATTGTGTTAAAATAAAAAAAGATGAAAAGAGCTTACAAAAAGTAAGCCTTTAATTCTTGAATTCGTTTTTTGGTCACGGGATTATATCGATGCGCCATATCCGTTTTTTACCCAACTTGAGACACTCGTGACAGATGGACTAATAGTGTTATCCGAAGCCGTACCATATTTTATGCCGCCGACTTTCCAAAGAACATTATGATATACCGAAACACTCCCTGATGCATGAACAGGTTGTACGGCAGCATTACCACTTGATCCCTGATAATCATGGAATATATTATCATGGATCTTAATTCCACTTAGAGAACCTTCCATTTCCGTACAGCACCATCCGGAATTATGCAGCCCGTAAAACGTGTTATGATCGATTTCAATATTCTTACAGCTGTCCGCTCTAATGCCTGTGTTTACCCTGATGTCAATTTCATTATTGTATGCTCGGGAGTTAGATGTACCTGAGAGGAATGATATCCCATCGTGTCCTGAGTTAATTCTACAATTATAGATGTTTACTCCTGATGATGCACTAACTCTTACTCCATCACCGTATAAGTATGTGGAGAAAAATATATCATGAACTTTAATATTGCTAGACTTTACAATTCTTACACAATTGCGGTAGTTACCATGACCTCCATCACCTATTTTGCTGGCCGCACTGTCGAATTGGAGGTTAGATACTTCAGCATTAGAAACACCTGATGCATATACATATCCAGGAGCTGACGCAGAGTTACAAACCGAACTGCCAGCATAGATTATTGTACTGTCACCTGCGCCTTTCAATACTACATTCGATTTTAATTTTATAGGTGAACTTATTTTATAAGTGCCAGCAGTAAGGATGACGTATCCGGGACTGCTTGCTGTTGCGCCTGATGCAGCCGAATTTATTGCACTATTAATGGCAGTCTCGGCGCTTGCACCTGAAGGACTTACGGTTATTGTCTGTGCGCCTAAAGCAAAGGGCATGGTTGTTAAAATAAGGCATGTTGCCAGGAATAGGGGTCCTAGTTGTCTTTTTATCATAGTATCACCTTTGGATTGGATTTTTTTATGGGTTGGAGTACTCAATTCATAGGGAATCTTATTTTCTCCAAAGCTGACGCTGTTATTGAAATAACTCATATTTACAGGAATAGGGTTCCTGTCCGCTTTTTCAGTACCGCATCAACTTCGGTGAATTTTTAGAATTTGAGTAAACTCAAACGTCATTTCGAGAATTCCATTAATCTACTTTATAGGGTAAAGTGACTTTTTCCCGAATTCTCTTAAAATTCCTTATTACGTGCTCGTAATATATTATTTCCGAACTATCTAATCAAGTCGGCTCTTAACCGAAATTCAATCAGGTCGGCTCTATACGGTAATTCAAAATTTTTTATTACGTCTTCGTAATATTTCTGAATTTGTTTCATACGGCTCTCTGCATTCATTGCGGGGCGGACACATTGCACACAGAGCTTCCAAGCCCAATCTATTCTAAGGGTTGGTCATGGAGGTGGCCGAAAATAGAAGCTTTTTTTGCTTCCGACACTCAAAACCTGTTACTGACCATCGGAATTATTCCTGAGGTCAATACCTCCTATTTTTCAATTACGGCTTTTAGCCACTCAACTCTCTTATTAAAAACTTTTTGTTAATCTGTTTTAATTATTCGCGAGTTGACACACTATTGTTAGTAGTTATGTTATATATATTTTTAGCTATTTTATAGCATATTTATATAAATATATTTTAATTTATCACCAATTCCTGAAGACAAAATATATAGGTATAGTTAATTAGGTAAACAAAAGAGGTAAGCAGATGATAGAAAAACCCTTAAAATCAAAGAACACGATTGTTATGACAATTGCGGGCTCGGATTCCGGTGGAGGAGCCGGAATTGCTGCCGATTTAAAGACCTTTGCTGCCCTGGGAGTACATGGGACCTGCGCCATTACTTCAGTTACTGCCCAGAATACAACAGGTGTCCTTGATACCTTTGATCTTCTTCCTGAAGCTGTTGCAAGTCAGATAGATGCAATCTGTGCGGATATGGATGTCAAATGGGCAAAGACCGGAATGCTTGCCTCCTCAGAAATAATAAAAGAAGTTGCCCAGGAGATTAAGAAATATGATCTCTCCCTTGTAGTGGATCCTGTAATGGCTGCTGAAGCCGGTGGTGATCTCCTGAAGAAAGAAGCTATTTCCGTCCTTAAAGAGAAACTGCTGCCTATTTGCAAAGTCACAACGCCCAATGCTTCGGAAGCTGAGGCTCTTTCCGGTGTTCCTGTTAAAAATACGGAAGAGGCAAAGATTGCAGCCAGGAAAATAGCAGATCTAGGAGTTCCGGCAGTTATTATTACCGGAGGACACATTGACGCAACCGATCTCCTTTATGAAGCCGATACTGATACTTTCACCCGCATTCCCGGAACTTTCGTCAAAGGGGGAACACACGGCTCGGGCTGTACTTATTCTGCAGCAATGACTGCTTTTCTTGCCTGTGGAAATAGTCTGGAGGCAGCTGCTGTAGAATCAAAGAAATTTGTGGTACAGGCAATCCTGAAGAGCAGGCCTGCAGGTAGAGGGGTGAACCCGGTAAACCCATTCGGATCAACATTGGAAGCAAAAGAACGATATTTTGTCTTAAAGAATCTGAATGAAGCAGTTTCAATACTTGTAAAAAACCCTGAATTTTCAAAGCTTATCCCCGAGGTAGGTTCAAACATAGGAATGGCAATTCCCAGGGCCAATTGCCTGGAAGATATCGCAGCAGTGGAAGGCAGAATAGTAACATACGGAGAAAGGGCATTTCCCGTAGGATGTGTTGGCTTTGGGAAAGGTAGACATGTCGGAAGCGTCATCCTTTCGGCCCTACATTACAATCCTGGAATGAGGGCTGCAATTTTACTTAAATATTCAGACAGAAACCTATCTATTTGCAAAGAAGCCGGACTTTCCATATCCTCCTTTGACCGAACCCAGGAACCTGAAGAGATCAATACTGAAGGATCAGAAACTATCAATACCAGAGAATCGGATGACATCACTACTGCATCCTGGGGTACAGCTGAAGCAATCAAAAAGTATGGAGGCGTGCCTGGAGTAATATACGACAAAGGAAGCTTGGGAAAAGAACCTGTGATACGTCTGTTGGGTAAGAATGCTACTGAAGTTGCCAAACTTGCTGTTGAGCTTGCAAAAAAGTTATAGTAAAAATCGGGTGATTTTCTTTTTCAATCAACGAATGGATTGATCAGATTTGCTTTTGTTATTTCATCTGTAAATTTTTAAGTGTCTTGTTTTTTACTTCATTTGTTACCCGGAAGGAATTCATCATTTCCCTTATGTTTTCTATTTTCTTTATGCTTGCTTCATCATTAATTATATCTAACTCACTGAAGGATTCGAGAGCAACCTTGGCTGCAATTGAGGCATCGTTCAAATAATGGTTTTCCGCATTGCTCATGATCGTCTGGAGGGCGGAGGCAGCCTGAAGGACAGCATTTTCCATTTTTACATCCTCTGCTCTCTTTCCGATTTCTTCAATCGAATCCACAATACTTCCGACTGCGTTATGAAGGTTTTCTTTCATGGCTGTTATTGCCAGCTCTTCAAGAGTTAATTCTACCCCCACTGCAGCCTCTTCAAGAATTTTCTGAGCTGTAATTTTCCCAATTTCCCCCAAACAGGAGATGCAAACAGCAGTATTTCCGGAAACATCGGGATATTCCACTTTAGCAGCAGCTTTTCCAATTTCTCCAAGCGCGACGGTAACTGCAATAGTTTCTTTTTCCTTTTTACGAAGAGCTGCCGTATTCCCACTTTTCCCAAGTACTGAAGCTGCGAGATTCGCTATAATTTCCATCTGCTGTCCAGCAGCAGTTCTCCCTATCGTTCCGAAAGAGAGAATCAATGTAATAGTTGTACTCTCTGTATCCTGCTCTATGGAAAACTGAAGTATTTTCTCAAGGGCCCGGATAGCATCAACTGTTAAACCTCCCATTTTCTTCAGAGCAGCAGTTTTTCCGATTTTCTCAATGGAACCAATCGCTTTTCCAGCTTCAGACTCTTTCTTATCAGTAAGATAATCAATACTGATTTTAGTCAGAATATCTAGAGTTTTATTCATCTCCTCATCTAACTTCTCATCATTAAAAGTCAGCCACATGTCTATTGTTGTATTTTCTTTTGAAAGCATGGCCAAGCGACTCCTGTTACATCAATTCAAGTAAATCGTTGTCGTTTTTCATCAATATTTATCTTATATTGTTTATAAGATATCTGTCAATACTTAAACAGTTTGGGATCATTTATGGAAAAACAATAGTGAGTCACTAATGAGAAATATAATAATCGAGGAAATAAAACCTAAACATTTTTCTATAACTAATTCACATTCTTACATCTAAATAAAAAACTAAGTTTTTATCTATAAGTTTCATTTCTTAACTATAATCAGTATTTTATGATTAATTTATATTTTTTATATGATGTTCTATAGTGCGAGTAAGTAACTTCAGCAAAAATTATGAAGGAAAACTGAAATGGGGTGAAGGAATGCAGAAAAAGAACATCGAGTATTTTAAGAAAATTGGTCTGGAATTACTATGCATAAGCTGTGCATTATTGCTGTTAACATCATTGTTCTCATTTATTTCTTTAGCTAAGAGTACAAATGCATCCGGCGAAACTGATACTAATGATAAAATCTCAGCGCCATTGTTTTCAATAATTACTGAAGCTTCAGCTACTGAACAAATTCCAATAATCATTCAATTACAAAACCAGAATATCCCTTTTAATACTAAGCAAGGGAGATCTCAAATTGATGATGAACAGAAAAATATAATGAGTTATCTAAATGAAGCAAAAGCGAGAAACAAAGCTCAAAAAATAAAATCCACGCATATTGTTAATGCAATTGCTACTAAAGTAACGCCGGAAATTATAGCTTCCCTTGCTCGAGATGCCCGAAGTTTCAAGAATTGAGCTTGACGAAGTTGTTTCTGCATCCGGAGAAAAGGTATCTCTTTCCAAAACAGTAAATCCTTCATGCTCAAAACATAATAATTCATGGGGAATTGATAAAATTGAAGCTCCGGAGGTCTGGAAGCGAGGTATAACCGGAAAAGGAATTATTGTTGCTGTTGTGGATTCCGGTATTGATGCGACACATCCCGATCTTGACGACCTTGATGACAATCCCCGTACAAAAGACCCTAAGGTGGTTGGGTGGATTGATTACATTAACGGAAGTAAATGCCCTTACGATGACTTTGGGCATGGCACTCAAATAGCTGGAACAATTTCAGGAACAGGGGCCAGCGGTGTTAATACAGGAGTTGCACCGGGTACAAAACTAATAGTAGCAAAAGTGTTTGATCAATATGGTTCTGGCTATCGGTCCGATGTCATTCTCGCTTTTGAGTGGGCAGTAAATAATGGTGCCCGCATTATAAGTTTCAGTGGTGGGGTTGGATCACATAATTCTTCATTCACAATTGCAATTGATAAAATTGTAGCAGCTGGCGTGATTCCTGTTGTTTCGGCTGGGAACAATGGACCTGATTCCAAAACAATAACCTGCCCGGGGGATGAGATCAATTCTACCACAGTTGGTGCAACTGATTCATCCGATTTAATAGATTATTTCAGTAGCCGTGGTCCTGTAAATCTTTACCGTAAGCAGTATATAAAACCTGACATATCTGCGCCAGGGGTAGATATTACTTCAACGGTTCCGGTTAATTATGGCTATGCATACGAGGACGTTAGCGGGACGTCCATAGCTGCTCCTCATGTTTCCGGGACCGTGGCATTAATGCTGGAAAAAAATCCTACTCTAAAGCCTTCTAAGATAAAAAGTATCTTGGAAAGTACTGCTGTGGATCTGGGCCAGGCAGGAAAGGATAACGACTATGGAGCAGGCAGGATAAATGCGTATAGAGCAGTATTCTACAATCCTGCCTCTTTTCGTTGCAAACTTTGAGAGAGAAACTTAGAAAACTACTAATAACTTAAAGAAGCTTAAAAAAATGGTGCTTCAAAATGCCTTTTCATGTGATGATTATCCCAACCCTTGGTTGCCCAGCTAACTGCAGTTACTGCTGGAGTTCCGAAGAAAAATCTCCGGTTATGAGCATTGAAACTATAAAAGAAGTGATCGAATGGCTTAAAGTTTTCCGGGGGGATTCGGTTACCTTTACTTTCCACGGGGGAGAACCGCTTCTTGCAGGAGCGGATTTCTATAAGGAAGCACTACCGCTGCTTGTTGAAGGCCTGAGCCCAAGAAGATTAGCTTTTGCGATACAAACCAACCTCTGGAAACTTACCCCTGAAATAGCTGAAATTCTTGCTGAATATAATATTCCTATCGGATCCAGCCTTGACGGTCCAAAGGATCTCAATGACCTGCAGAGAGGAAAAGGATATTATGAAAAAACGATGAAAGGGTACGAAATTGCCCGATCGCATGGGCTTGATGTGAGATTCATTACTACTTTTACTTCCTACTCCGTAAATTTCAAGGAGGAAATTTTCAACTTTTATCGTGACCAGGGTTTTACTCTTAAGCTTCACCCCTGCCTGCCCTCTTTGAAAGGTGATAATCCTGAAAAATGGACAATAGACCCGGAACAGTATGGGGAACTTTTGATTTACCTCCTGGACAAGTATCTGGAAAACATAGGTCGAATTGAAGTTATGAATATTGACCAACTCTGTAAGTGTGTATTCACAGGTAAGGGAACTGTCTGCACCTATGTTGACTGTATGGGAGATACCTTTGCTGTGGATCCCGACGGAGACATTTACCCTTGCTATCGCTTTATAGGCTTGTCCGAATGGGTTATGGGCAACGTCTATGACCATCCTACCATGGCAGATCTCGCCCAGTCCGAAGCCTGGAAACGCTTGCAGCAGTTTAAAGAGTATGTGGACAGAGGAATGTGGAAAATGCTCCCATATCAATTATTGTAGAGGTGGGTGCCCTTACAATGCCCTGGTATATACGGACGGCAAAATAACAAGTGTAGACCCTTATTGCACTTCATATAAGATGATCTTCGACGAAATAACCGAAAGGGTCAACGAAGAAATGTTTGGTTCCTCCGGGATGGACATGTTTATGCCTCAGGGCGCCGGGCCTTCAAAGCATAGCATAATGTCTCTTATGCTCAAAAAAATATGAAGATTTATTTTTTTAAAGAACCAAGTTTTCTCAATTTTTGACGGGTTATTTCAGCTCTTTTCTTCATTCCTTTCTTTTCCCACAAATCAGCTGCAATTTTAAAAGCGTTTTCTGCACTTCTTAAGTTGTCAAGCTTCAGGAAAACTCTCCCTTTCTCATACCAGACCTCAGGAAGATCCGGCCTGTACCGGGTAGCCTTCTCAAAAGCGTGTAAAGCTTCTTTTTCCAAACCTGATTCAAAAAGAACTTTTCCTCGGAGCAGCCAGATTTCCTGGTTTTCAGGTTTTATCTCAAGGACCTTTCCAAATGCTTCTTTTGCTTGTTCCCAGTCTCCCAGTTTCACATGGAGTTTACCTTTTTCAAATAAAGTACATGCATCAGAGGGATTTTTCTTCAGGGTCGCTTCGGCTTCCTTTCAAATCTTCTTCACATTGGTGAATTAGTTTGAGTACTGTTTCTTTTCCTTCCCAGGCATTTTTCTGTACCGGATTAAGAGAAATTGACCTCTCAAAAGCTTCAAGAGCCTGTTTAAAACGCTCAAGCTTCATTAGTGCAAATCCGATATTGGTCCAGAGTCCAGCATGACCGGGGTTCACTCCCGACGCTTCTTCGAAAGTTTCAAGGGCTTCTTCATAACATTTCAATTTTAGCAAGGAATTTCCTTTATGGAAGAGAGCTGCAAAATGCTGCGGACTTTCAGAAAGCACGTTCTCAAAAGCCTCAAGAGCAAGCCTGAGTTTACCCTGCCTGTAAAGAGTTACTCCTGCTTCATAAAGCTCTTCTACATCTATTTTTTCCTGGCTTCCCTCTTCTCCATCTTCATTCGAAGCTTTTTCAACCGCGCTTTTCACGTCCTTTCTAAGCCCGGTTTCTGAGAGATACCTGTAAGTTGCTGAGCTTTCATTATCACGGCCTTGAGTCAAGGTGTATAAATTCCTCTTTAGGAACAAAAGACTTGCAAATCCACTCAGATTCAGCTTTTCGGTTCGTAACAACGCAATATCCATTAACGTACTTTGAACAAACTGAGCAGCAATAGATATGTCTCTCCAACCGATATCTGATCTGGTCAAGCTCGGCACTTACCAGCCCCTGGTTTAGTCTGTGCTTTGAAAGTCTCGTATGGAATATTTTTAATTTTGATAAAAACTGTTGATGGAGCAGGAGGGTCCCATTCTGCGGGATTCAGGGTTCGCTTTCTGTTGTTCATAATTTTTCGTGGAAAAATTCTTTGATTTGAGATATTTCGGGATTTTATGGTTTTAATTGCATATCAAATTGTAACTTACAGAATTAGGATAGAGTTAAAGATCCACCATTCACTCTTCTTACCCTCTTTGCCATCAGAACCAACAGCCCATATGCGCCAGCGGACAGGTCCTCCAGTCGGAAAACTCAAAGGAATAACTGGTTGCATTTATGCCTGAAACTACGTTTGATCCGGCTGATTCCGATAACCACGAATTGGAGTTTGAGTCAAATGCATCGATTTCCACTGTATAGTTTGCTGCACCTGAAACGTCTGTCCACTCAAGGGTCGTTCCTGATGTTGAATTGTCGAACACTGTTCCATTGGCTGGTGAAAGTTGCTTTGGAGTCGGAAGTGCTTTCGATGACACCTGTGTAGAAGATGAGGATGAAGATGGCGTCGATGTTGAAGATGTCGATGTTGAAGATGTCGATGTAGATGATGTCGATGCCGAAGATTCCTGTACATATATGACTTTTATTGCATGTACACTACCGAACTCGTTTGTAGCTGTCAGTGTGTAAGTTGTATTTTGACTGGGAAATATCCGCTGGCTACCTGTTAAACCTACGGTTCCGATGCCGGGTTCTATGGAGATCTTCGTAGCGGACAAAACATTCCAGGTTAAATTGGAACTTTCTCCTTTGCTGATCATATCCGGGTTAGCATTGAAGAAATTAATCGTCGGCAGATTTCCCTGGTTTGTCTGGCTTGTCTGGCTTGTCTGGCTTGTCATTTTGTGAACTTAAGTTATCTTTTTCGGATACAGGGTTGTCTTGTGAAGAGGTCAAATTACCTTCAACTGTAACGGTGCAGTAAGCTACATCCTTTTTATCGTCATTGGAAGCCGTAAGTGTATATGTAGTAGTCTTGACGGGAGAAACAGACAATGTAGCACTGGACTCTACAGCACCGATATCAGGTTCAATATTAACATTTGACGCTCCGGTAACGTGCCAGTTCAATACTGCGCTTTCTCCAGCTTTAATAGCGTTAGGACTTGCTTCGAAAGACGTGATCAACGGAGAATCCTTATTAACTGTAATCGTACAGGAAGCAGTTTTTTCTTTTCCTTCCCCGGAAATTATCAATTTATATGTTGTGGTTTGAGAAGGAGATACAGATATCGATCCATTAGAACTTACGGCCCCTATACCGGGTTCTATAGAAATATTGCTCGCCCCGGAAACTTCCCAGCTTAAAATAGAACTATCTCCCGGCTCAATGACTTCCGGGCTTGCGCCAAAATGATTGATATCTAAAGCTGCTGCCGGGGCCAGGGCTTTTACAGCGATGAATATGCTCAGTAAGGTACCAATAAATCTTACAAATCCTGGTAGTGAGTTCCATAAAGACTTAATCCGATCAATAATTGACTTATTACTGTCCATTTTATCCATAACCAGACTCCACGCATTTTGTAAACCGAAAGAAAACAATATCTCTTATTCAAATCGAAAACCATAAAGGTTACAAAGATTTTTGAGAAAAATACATCTGAAGTATAATTTGAACTCAAAACATCCATTATTTTATAAATCAAATAAACAATTTCATAGTTTAATATTATTAGATATATTAATTTTGGTATATAAATGTACTAAAAAATACGTACAGTTTGCATGTAACGAAGCTATGATAAGCAGTGTTTAGTAGAAGCCAAAAACTTACAAGTAAATCCACAATAATTGATGCTTGAAATTAAAAAGAGATTTTATTTTAAATGATCAAAAAAATCCCTGGTAGATGATGTAAACATTTATAGTAAGTTATTTAAACATCTTTTACCATTTAGCAATCATGACTTCTTTTCCCCCAATCAATGCGGAGTCAGGATTATTAATCGCCTTATTGATAGGCTTCCTATTAGTTCTCAGCGGGCATGAGATTGCAGGCTCTCTCTTTATCATCGGAGGAGTAGCATTTAATTATATTGCGATTCTTTTGCTCAAATAGATATGAGAAAATTAAGAAAGATACCCGTCAACTGATAGACCTATCTGTCAAAGAGAAATAAATATTGCCGACAGCTATCGATTTTAAAAAATGAATATCCGATTGGGGATAAAGCTTCAGTATCTTCTTATCATTTCTCCTTGCCATTCCGTCTCCGGCCACCCTCCAAAACCTCTCTCTTTATTCAGGTCATCAAGATAATTTATGACCTCATCAGCCGAAAAACCAAGATCCCTAAGCACACATCCTATTACTGTGCCAGTCCTGCCGATACCCCCGACGCAATGGACAACAATACCTTCTCCATCATCCAATTTTGTTCTTATCATATCAGTTGCCTGCCTGATAAGCTGCTCCTCTCTTTCAGGGTTCTCAGGATCATAACCGTGATAAAGATCTTCTAATTCAGCAGAGAACAGCACTTTGAGAGGAGAGGGATTGTAATAAACCTTCGAATGGCTTAGACAGACTACAGTAAAAAAACCGGCATCTCCTATCTTATCCCAGGGCGTGGACTTCCCGGGCAGAGCCATGCCGGCAAAGAGTGCAGGTTTCTTAAGAACGACGTAAAAGTTAGCTGGAATTTTAATGCCGTCAATTTTTGGCATCTCTTCAGGGTATATTAAAGAGGGCAACATGGGTAAGAATATTAGGTCCGATAATATAAATTTCTAATACTTATTTGGAATGAATAACGCCAAAGAATCCATTTTTTAATTGATTCTTAGTACCGTAGCTCTCACCGGCCGTGTGGCGGACGGCTTTTCCAAAATATTTGCTGAATAGGAAGCAATGCTCGAGATAGGAATTCAATATCTATCAAAAAATGTCAAATTGATAGAAAGAAATTAATTGAGATCCTGAACTGCAGTACTAAAGATCTGAAAAAGCAAAGTCTTGCAGACACTTATCAATGGTCTTTTGTCCTCTGCCACAAAAGTATTCCATTGCTAAATCTTCGTGGCCCATTCTCCTCAGAATGAGCCTTACCTTTTCGCGGCAATCCTCAAGAGCCTTAAATGTAGAAGATACGAGTATACGGGCAATCTTATCCACCAGTTATCCAGCTAATCATCCCGAAAGTACATTAAAATAGTAGAAGTTAAATCTTTTTAATTGATTTTTGTTCAAAAATTAAAATTTATATGATGATCACGTTTGTTTTCATGAATACCTTTTAATATTCCCACTACCGTAATATGCAGATTAAAAACCCTAAACATAATCAGGTGACCTTAACAAATGTACTCCAACCGAATCAATGCATTACCACCATATCTTTTTGCAGCTATAGACGAAGCTAGGGACGAATTGATTGCGAGGGGGGTGGACGTGATTGACCTTGGCGTGGGAGATCCTGATCTGCCTACACCTCAGCATATTGTAGAGGCTTTGCAAGAGGCTGTATGTGACCCGAACACACACCACTATCCTTCTTATGCAGGGATGATGGAATTCAGGAAAGCGGCGGCTGAATGGTGTAAAAAATATAAGGGAATTGAGCTTGACCCTGCGACCGAGGTACTATCCCTGATCGGCTCAAAGGAAGCTGTGGCACATGTCCCTATTGCCTTTGTCAATCCCGGAGATGTCGTGCTTTACACGGATCCGGGGTATCCGGTTTATAAAATTGGGACCCTTTTTGCGGACGGGGAACCTTATCCTCTGCCGCTGAAGGCTGAAAATAGTTTCCTGCCGGACCTGAATTCGATTCCTGAGGATGTCTTGAAAAGGGCCAGGATTTTCTTTTTCAATTACCCGAATAATCCAACAGCTGCCACTGCGGATTTTGAGTTCTTTGACAAAGTTGTGGAGTTCTGCAAGAAATACGATATCATAGCAGTGCATGATAATGCTTATTCTCAGATGACATACGACGATTACGAAAGCCCTTCTTTCCTTGCAGCTAAAGGAGCAATGGATATCGGAATTGAACTTTATTCACACTCCAAGACTTACAATATGACTGGCTGGAGGCTCGGATTTGCGGTCGGAAACAAAGATATTATAAAAGGGCTCGGGAAAGTTAAATCCAACGTTGACTCAGGGGTCTTTGATGCAATTCAGATCGCAGGTATTGCAGCCCTTCGTTCTTCACAGGCCTGCGTTGAGGAAACAAATAAAATCTACGAAGAAAGGCGCGATGCACTCGTAGAAGGGCTCAAAGCTATGGGCCTTGAAATAAGACCTCCAAAAGCTACCTTCTATGTCTGGGCTCCTGTTCCTGAGGGGTTTAATTCAATCGATTTCACAAAACTCCTGCTTGAAGAAGCCGGAATCGTTGCGACTCCTGGCATCGGTTTTGGAGATGCTGGCGAAGGTTATATCAGATTTGCACTCACAAAGCCAGTTGACAGAATTAAAGAAGCTGTAGAGAGGATGAAGAAACTGAAACTCTAATCGAATGCAGTAGCTCTATTTGCTCCAAAGTGAATAAACATGCCAGATCCCACTAACTCCGCAACGGAAAACACAAAAATCCCGATAAAAGAACATTTTCAACTTAAAAGAAACCATAGTCACTATCTCTGCCGATGACCAGAGCCATATAGAAGCTGCAAAAAAAGCAATTCTAATCCACAGGGCAGCTCTGGAGACGTTTATTCTCTCAGATCCTTATTTTCAGCTCACCCTCGAACCTTATGAGTGCCCGAGAATTGCTCCGGAGGTCGTCAGGAGAATGATAGAAGCCGGAAATACAATGGGAGTAGGGCCAATGGCTGCAGTTGCAGGTACGATCTCGGCTCTTGCTGTGGAAGCAATGGTAGAAGCCGGTGCAAAATATGCAATTGTTGACAATGGCGGGGATATTGCACTTATTAACAATCGGCCGGTTGTGATAGGGATTTATGCGGGGCAGTCCCCTATTAAGGACCTTGGACTGATTTTCGAACCCAGGGACTCGATTACAGGCGTCTGCACTTCGGCAGGAACAGTTGGACCCTCAATCAGTTTTGGGATGGCGGATGCAGCAACTGTTTTTTCCGATGAAGTAGCTCTTGCGGACGCGGCTGCAACAGCCCTTGGAAATGAAGTAGGGATCGGAAAAGAGTCAGTTGAAGCTGCTTTTAAAGCCGTGAAAGGAATTCCGGGAATTAAAGGAGCACTCGTGATCCAGGGAGAATATATTGGTATGTGGGGGCGGGTACCAAAAATAACTCCGGCAAATGTAAAGTATGAATATATAACCAAAGCATGATATTAAAGTAATTTTGTAAATTGCTTCATTTAGAAACTTTTCACCAGGACTAGTTTTAAGCTAATTAGTTTTATAGTTTTAATACTAGATATGTGTTACAAAGGATAAACCTATATGGAAATAGGGAAGGATGCAACTTTGAAAGCTCTGGTTATCATAGACATGACTAACGATATGGTCTTTGAACAATTCGAACACGACGGACAGGTATATCACGGAAAATTGGTAGCTCCTCTGGCAAAGACAATTGTTGGCAGAATCGCCGGACTCATAGAAAAGGTTGTGAGTGAGCGAACAGTCAGTGTTTTCAGACTTCCTAAAGATCATTATAACGCATTTTCAAACCCGGAGCTCGAACTCAAAGTTGCGGAATTGGGAATTGACGAAGTGTTCATAACAGGCCTGGTTGAAGAAGTTTGTATATATCATAACTCTCTGGCCTTTCTCGAAAGAGGCTTTCGAACAAATGTTGTGAGAGGCTCTACTGTTCCTTTTGAGGAAGAAAAGGGAAAAGAAGCCCTAAAGGAACTTGATGCCTGCGGAGCAAGAATGGTAGATGGCGTTCCGGATGACATAAAGGTTATCCTGCTTCTGGAAGATGAACACGATGAAAACTCCGAGGAAATAAAATCCGGAAAATGGCCGCCACACTGTGTGAAAGGAACACCGGGAGCTATGACAGTCAAAGAGATAAAAGATGCGCTTGAGAAAAGATTCAAAAATTAAAAAATGATAATTATATTCTTCGATATACTCTCACACCTTCGATATGCCCTCACACATTGACATTAAATCCCAGATCCAGATCACAAGCTGGAATGCCCCCCCGTATTCCCCAGTTTTCCAGAGGCACATCGTATACCACGATCAAGGTATCCATTGAATCTATGCCTATTTTCATGAAATTGTCAACAATATTTTTGTACAGGAGTTTTTTGGCACCAAATGTGCGGCCTGTAAAGGCAGTGATTTCCACAAGGACGTGTTTCTCACTTTTTCCAGGAGGAAGGATATAATTCTCTGCTTTATACTCTTCAATCCTGATGTTTCTGTCAGATTCAAGTATCTTAAAAGACTCTACAAGGGCTTTATGGACAGCATCTGCAATGGAATGCTTTTCTTCAATTGTTCTTCCTTCAATCATACTCAACTTCACTAACGGCATAAAAATTTCACCTTAAGTCCCCTTTAAGTTAACAATGTTACCCGTTGATCTTCTCCAGATATATCAATTCCACCTGGCTGCTCAGCGACTCTCGCCTGAAATCCCTATATCCCAACTTATGGTAGAGATAAAGATTTTTAACACTTTGCGCTCCGGTAAACAGTTCAAACCGGGATACTCCGGAATAAATTTTCTCAATATATATCATTAATCGAGTGCCTATCCCCCGGTTCTGCCAATCTGGATGCACTATCAGCCTACCTATACGACAAGTATTTCCCACTATGCAAGTTCGTACGGATCCTGTAATTGAGTTACCACTAACAGCTATGAGGAACATATGCGTCTTGAACTCATCCCGGATCTCTCCAATATCCTGAAGCAAAGGAGGGATACTCCAGTCATTATAGATTTGGGCTTCACCCTGATATGCCAGTTTCTGAAGAGCTAAGATTTCTGTCGCATCATCAAGAGTGGCTTGTATAATTTTGATTCGTTCCGCCATGTTGACTTTACCTAACTTCGTGAGAACAGAATTTCGTTCAACACCTATAAAATTAATGTAGATTTAAGTGAACTACCCCTCCCTGAACTTCTTCGTCTAACGGCTCAGGTTCGAGGGAGGAGCTTCCTTCGAGTACTTCCGTCATTTAGCTTCAGTTCTAAGAACCTCAAATCCATCGGGAAGCCTGTATTGTCGAAGATTATCAACAAATTGTTGATAGCCTGTCCACAGGGCATTTTGCAATAGGTAACGTATCATAATATTGACAGCACTATTCCTGTCTCTATCTATGTTGTTACCACAATCGCATAACATAACACGTTCTGAAGTAGGCATATCATGTTTTTTCCCACAATAACAGCATTTCTTAGACGTGTTTTTTTCGTCAATTCTTATTACTCGTTTACCTATAAGTTCTGCCTTATAGGTCAAGAATTGAACAAATCTACCTAAATTACCTAAACCTTGAGTAGAACGATTTTGACCTTTCTTTTGTTTGGTCTTCTTTTCTTTTTTACCGTTTTTGATTTTTGGTTGAGCCATTTGCTGAACACTAAGGTCACCAACGATAATAGTATTAGCTTTTGTATTTTCAACCATTGTTTTAGATAATTTATGCTGAAAATCCTTAACTTGATTTGCTTTTTTTCTACTCATTTTAGTTACTGCTCTAGCAATTCTCAGGAATCTTCTACTTTTTGTAGAACCTTTTTTAACTCCTATACAGTGATCTCTTCTTGATTTAGCGGTATCAATCTTAGAGTTCCAATAAGTATCTGGTCTTGGAGTTTTGACTTCAAAGAATTTACCTTCTGAATTGATAGCAGTAACTATTTTCGTTATACCTAAATCAATAGCTTGATAGCTTCCGTTGTCATAATAAGTATCTTCAACATCTACATCATAAGCAAGACAAATATAGAATTTTCCTCTGGCTTTATAGGGATTATCGTTAACTATTTCAGCCTGTTTTACTTTCAAGCCATCAGCTAAATTACCAATATCAAAAACTAATTCAGTATCATTTACTTTATGAGAAAATGTAATAGTCTGGTTTTCGATTTTGAATCCACTCTGATTGTATGGAATTGTCATTAGATAATTTCGACCTTTGAAGTTTGGGGGTCTTGCTTTGACATTTCCATTTTTCACATGACCGAAAAAAGAGCGATAATTACTATCAAGTTTTTTAAGAATTCCCTGAAGTGTCTTAGAATACACTTGATTATACTCAGGATTACGTTTTTTGAAATCTGGGAGCTTGTTTTGCTGTTCCGTATATTTCACAGCTCTATCTTCTTTTTCATAAACATCTTGTCTGTCTGCAAGAGCGAAGTTATATACTATCCTGCATTTGTCGGATATTTCCCAAAGAACATCAGCTTGTTCTTGCGTAGGATATATACGTATTTTCTTCGCTAGTTGCATAGTTACTCATCTTCTTTTTCTATAATTGACCGGACTTCTTCTCTGATATCCTTCGGTACATCATCATAAGCAGAGTCGTATATCATATAAGCAAGTTTGTCTTGTCCTTCACGATCTAATCTTTCTGCTTCTCTTACCGTTTCTCGAACTTCGTTGACCCAATAATCAACTTTACTCAATGGTTTATGATCTTTCTCTATCAGCGGTCGTACTTTTTCAATGTTCCACATGAAATAAGGAGTACCGTCTTTCAATGGGGTATCCTTTGCATATCCTTCATCAATTGCTTTCGTGGTTGCCATTTTAGTTTTTTGATCTTTTAGTCCATTGTCAATAAGTAATTTACCAATAGCAATAGCAGATAGCCCAAATTTCTTACCTAAGTTTGTCTGGTTACTCCAAATTTGGTTGAATTTCATCTTCTTTTCCATCTCTATCACTTTTAGAACATTGACTATCAACATATTTTTCCAAAATATCCAATGTAACTTGTCCTGCTGTCGCTATGAAATATGATCTTGACCATAAAGGATCTTCCCATAACATAGTTTTTATTGAAGTTTTTATCATTCTGTTCAACAAATCAACTATAGGTGACAAATCTACACACGCCAAAATGAACTTTTAGAAATTCTTCCTGATTTTTTGTTGGGTAGATTCGGTATTTGTAGGCTTTGAGCATTATGTATTAATTAGTTTAAAGAGATATATAACTTTCGCTAAACGAGGGATAAACAAGTTTTGAAGTTTTAACGAAAGTACGAGGCTGCCGCTTTCATCCCCCACCTGTCCGAACCGGATAAATCGGATCTACCGAGGAAGGGGACTTCCCGCTGTGCCTCCGCGCTCCCAAGTTAAAACTAAAACACGTAGTTAAAACTAAAACGAGTAAAATGTAGTAAATAATTTACTGTTAAAGTACTGTAAGATAATAATTTTACTGATAAAGCTCCCTGGAAATTACATCTTACAATAAATTAACAGAGAAGTTTCTTAACAGGTTAATAGCCTGTCTATTTACATTTAGTACTATTAGAAGTTGATTCTTTTGTTGATTTGTTACTGGCCGATGGCTTGCTTGAACTTGATGACTTACATGTTGATTCTTTATTGTTTGTTGCCGGTTTATCACTGGTTGTTTTATTCTTGCAGGTTGAGGTCTTACTTGTTGTCGACTTACTTGTATCAGTCTTACTTGTTGTCGGTTTGCAAGTTGTAGTCTTACTTACTGTCGGTTTGCAAGTTGTAGTCTTACTTACTGCTGGTTTTTCACTGGTTGAGGTCTTACAGTTGCTTGCTGTTTTTGTGCTGGTGGCAGGTTTACATGTAGATTTTTTAGAATCAGTTGTAGGCTTGCTGGTTGTTGAAGACTTATCACATGTATCAGTTTTTGGTTTGCAGTTTGACGATTTACAAGATCCGTCATTTGAGTTGCCAGTATTTGAGTTACCAGTATTGGAGTTACCAGTGTTAGAAGATCCGGTATTGGTCGTATCTGATGTCACTTGGTCTGAGCTAACTGGATATACGGAAATTTGTGTTATCTTATTAGTGTCTCCAATAAGGTCAGTGGGCGAAATGACAAGACTGTTTAAATCCATAGAATTCGAATTACTATATGCATCAGCCAACTTAGCCAGGTAAGAGGCTGTGATTTTACCGTCTTTCTGATCTGATGCAGAAATATATGCCACTACAATATGTTTAAGATCAATTTCAATTTCAACACTTGCAATATCAATGATTGCTATGTAAGACGTATTCGGATCTTTTGGTGTAAAGTTTTTAATCAAATCCGATATTGAAGTGTTATCTGCACTTGTATCATCTGTACTTGTATCATCTATACTTGTATTTGATGTATTCGATAAAGTTGATATTAAATCTGCTGCCGAGTCTGAAAGTGTGGTACTATTTGTTGGATCGAATGCCGCACTAACTGACCCTACAGTTAATGATACAGTAAAAAAAAGCAGTATCATAACTCTCAGTGAACTAAACAGTTGTTTCCCCATGTACTCCCCCCATTCTATTCCCATTGAATTATTAGGTGCAATTTATAATTTTTTCACTATTTCCATGGGAATAACTTTGAATTGTACATAAGATTATTAGCAATAGCTATATATAACAAAAGAAGAAGTGCATTTTAGAAAACACGTTAAGGGATTGTACTACTAAACTCAGAGAAGGAAAAAATAGATATTGATAGACACTGAGAAGCTCAGTTACTTTTGATTTTAGTCTTTATTGTACTCTTCAACCTCGTGGTAACGGACCAACATTTGCTTTTTATGGTAACAAAAAATTTCTTTACTTAGTTTCACAATAAAGATTAGAAAATTTGCACTAAGATCCATGCTTTGATTTCTTTAACCTTAGAGGTTCCACTGTTAAGGTAATTTTTATTATTGACAGAAGTTTATTACATTATATGAATGATGAAAATGGAAAAAGGATGAGAAAATGGAAAAAGAAGTCTATATTTATGTGCATGATGGGATTGCTGACTGGGAAATGGCACTGGCATCTGCCATGATCTCTAAAGCCATGAGTGATTTCCCAAAAAATAAGACTTATAATGTTGTCTCCTTCAGCCTGGATAAACAGCCCATAAAAACCATGGGAGGAATAAATATTCTTCCGGACATCTGCATTAATGACATTGAAATCTCGAAAGTAGCTATGGTTATTCTTCCCGGCGCAAGGATATATTTGGATTCCGATCTACCGGAACTTGTTTCTCTTATCAATGACTGTGCAAATAATAAGATACCGATTGCAACGATTTGTAATTCAACTGTTCTTCTTGCAAGAAATGGGTTCCTGGATACTGTCCAGCATACAAGCAACGGTCCCAGGTGGCTGAAAAAAATGGCACCCAACTATCGAGGAGAGAATAATTATGTGCATAAGCCAAGTGTTTACGATAGCGGATTCATCACAGCAAGTCTTTTTGGACAAGTAGAATTTACATACAATATCCTTAAAACTTTGGAAGTTTTCACGCCGGAATTTCTTGAGCTCTGGCTAAGGGCTTTCAAGAATGGTTATGTGAATCTTGATACTTTCTTAGGCCTTGAAGGTGAGTGAAAATAAGTGGCAATTAGAAGTGAGATGGAATGTTCGAAAATAATGTGCGATTGGAAGGATTATGAGTTGGACTATTTCATGAATATACAACCTGTTGAAGCAACCGTGAAATCAAAGGATGGGACTCCGATTTACTTCATTCGACTGGGGACAGGCCCTTCTTTAGTAATTGTCTATGCGAGTATTACTGCAGGCAATGCCTATCTCCAGGAGCAAGGGCACGCTTCACACTTAATGGCACCTCAGATGCTTGCCGATGTCGTAACCAGTTTTATAACGACGACTGCTGACTATGAGTGATGAACAATAATAGACCCATTGTCGCGTTGCGTACACTGCTGAGGTAAAAATATGGATGAAAAATTTACTGCTTTTTGCGGATTGTGCTGTATGGATTGCATCCCTTCCAACTATGGTTTCTTTCGACTTGTTAATAATCTTGGAGAGATACTCTCAGAACTTCAGTTTGACGAATATGCCAGCTTAAAAGCCGAGAAGAACCCTGTCTTCGAAGAGTACCCGACGTTTATCAAAGTGCTTAAAGAGATTGAATCATTGAAATGTCCTGAGCCTTGCAGGGAAGGAGGAGGAAAACCTGAGTGTGAGATTCGGAATTGTGTACTTGAAAAAGGGTATTCCGGATGCTGGGAATGCAGAGATCGCCATACCTGCACAAAACTCGATTCGTTGAGGGTCATCCATTTGAACCTGGACTACCATCTGGACTTGATAGGTAAATACGGCCCAAAAAACTGGTTTTTGAAACGTAAAGCCCACTATAGGTGGCAAAAGGAGAATTCCGAATAAACTACTAAGAGCCTATTCGAAAAGTCAAAATGATATGCTGTAACAGCTATAGGACTTACGCACTTCTGATTAGAAATCAAGCACAGCTAACCTCTACTCTATATCTGAATTTTTTCCCCATAAATTAAATGGGATTGAGGTTTGAAGACTATTCTTTTTCGGAAAGACATTTTTTTCTTCTGAATTTTGGTGATCTCTTTTAGGTCCAGGTCCTTCACGTTTTCAAACCCTGCTTTCCTAAAGTATTCAAATGTTTTTTTCGGCGGAACTCCATTGGGGTTTGAGAGTTTATTTTTGATTTCGTTTGGGTACTGTCTTCTTCTGGGACACTTTCTTTCAACAAGCAAAGTTAAGAAATCACTAATAAATTGCCTTGTCTTTCTTTCAATCAAACCGCCATTATAGAGCCCATCTATGACGATAAGCACTCCTCCTTTCTTAAGCACTTCCTTCCAGTTTTGGATTGCAGTATCAGGATGTGGAAGAGTCCACAGTAAATGACGGGTTACAACAACATCAAAAGTTCCTGCTTCAAAAGGAGGATCTTCAGCATCTCCTTCTTTGAAAATGCTGTCATACATTTTCTTGGATGCTTTTTCTCTTGCTTTTGCAAGCATTTTCTCCGAGAGGTCAAGCCCAGTGACATGATGACCAAGTTCTGCAAATAAGAGCCCGATTTCACCTGTCCCGCAGCCTACATCAAGCACTTCCAGCCTACCTAAAGGAAGCAGACTTTTAAATAGGGTTTTCCATGCTTCCCTTTCTATTTCACTATGGACTCCATGCCCTTCTTTGTCGTCGTAGGTCTCGGATGAGATATCCCAGACATGGGCAATTTCCACTTTCGTCTGGTCATTCTGAATAGCCATATCTTGATTCTTCTCTAGTGTATTTCAATTGATGTAATAGTCCATTTTGCCTATAATAGTAACTTCTTAAAAGTTTTTAGTAAACGATATGGCTACTAAAATAAAAAGGAGATACAAGAGATGTGACCTATTCACTTTAAAACATATCTTTCAGATTATCCCGTACTTCTCCAGAAATCCTTCGAGAGGCACGGAGTGTGTCTGGAAACCGCACACTTTGTAGGGATCGGCACCCATTGAAAGGGCTACAAACTGAGCAACGTTCATATGCACAGTATCGTACTTTACCCCAAACTCTCTTTCGATTACTGGCTGGTAACGGTCATACTGAATATGACAGTTAGGGCACATGTGAATCATAAGTTCAACACCTGCTCTTTGCAGGCTGTCGAGTTTAGTTTTAGTGACCTGAAGAGAGGTTTTCTTATTTATATGTAGTTGAGCAAAGCCCATCCCGCAGGTAAGGGTGCGGTCTTCGTACCAGCGGACCATATTGGCTCCGCACGCTACGGCTATGGTATCTATAAGCTGAGGATTTTCAGGGTTTCCTAAAACGTCGAGGTACTTGACTTTATAGTAATGACAGGCATGGTGGGCTGCAGCTTTGACACCTGAAAAGTCGAATTTCTGATTTTCCTTAATTTGCTGGGCTTTACTCAGGAGAATCTCAACTGCATGGTAGAAGTTTTTCCTTGGGTCCATATCATTTTTTTCGTAAACAAGATCTGTAAGGCCTCGCTCTCTGAAGATGGAATTAACTTTTTCCCTGACCTCATTATCGGTATTAAGAACTTCACAGGCTTCTTTGTTTATAGCATAACAGGTTGAACAGAGACAGGTTATATTGGGATACCCGCATCTTCTCGCAATGGCAAAATTGCGGGCTGCAATAGCCGTAGTTGTTAATCCCTCAAAAATGTCAGTATAATGTCCGATCCCCGTACAGCAGGACTGTTCATCATTTATGATATAATCTACTCCGAGCCTATCAAATACGTAACGAGTAGCCGTCTCTACTCCGGGGTATTCCTGCCCGACCATGCAGCTTTTAAATAATAAGAGCTGCCTGTCCGGTACATCCTCTATCGTTTTCAAAGCCTAAATCTCCGCTCTCGTCTTCTTTTTTCACGCATTGGTTTTTCAGGAGCTGATGCAGACGATTTTCCTGTATTTTTTCTTTGATCCATTTTTCCCTCTCAAAGTATCCTGTACCCTCCAGGATAGACTGAACTTCCCCACTATTTTTTCGGACATCTCTAGCACTGAGACCGAGCTCCAGACGAATTGTCTCAAGGTTCTTTTTAAATTCGGTCCAGCGCTCTCCGAGATCTCTTTCCATATTTTTTATCCCGGCTTCCGGAACTTTGCTGGCTCCATTTTCGGCAAGATATTCCCCGATCTCTACAAAATTCCCCACTTTCTCGACTCCAACGCCCTCATTGATAGCCATCTGCCGGAGTACCTGTACTATTGTCGCAGGGCTATTATTCCTGGGGCAGCGCAGGTTGCAGGAATAACAATAGAAGCAAGACCAGATCATTTCGGATTCGAGTATACTGCGGTCGTTTTCAAGTACTTTTTTTACAATTTGACGCGGACTGTAGTCTGTAAATCGGGCTGCGGGACAGGAAGCCGTGCAGGCGCCGCACTGAATGCAGCGGTCAAGCCCTAAAGAGGCAGGCGTACGGATGCTTTCCTTTGCAGTCTCTGCAAGGGTTCTACATTCCGGAGTATCATATTTGTTTACATATTCTGTCATCCGATCATCTCTCCTTCCCGGGCAAGACTGGTGAAAGTTCCTGCAAGCCCTCTGGTATTAGGCACATAAGCTTTCTTGAAATAGAGCTTGTTTCCTGAATCTCCAAGTTCTTTTTTCAATTTTTCAAAATGACTGACAGTTAAGGGATATAGCAATTGGGCTTTCGGGCTATCAGGAGGGTCTTCTATAAAAAGAATAGAAGACGCCCCATGTTTGAAGGCATGAAGCAGCAGTTCTTTGTCCAGTACCAGGCTTGTAGGTACTTTGATTAACTTGACATTTGAAGGATAAACAAGCAAACTGTTGCCTATGTTATCGCAGGTCAGATATGCGATCCCACTGTTTACGAAACCCAGGAGGTCTCCCTCCTTAAGTACTCCTTCAATTTCAGCCTTTAATTGAGTCTTTGTAAAGCCTGCAATCTGGATAGCCGAATTTTGACAGAGTTCAGTACAGTGTCCGCAGCCTGAACATATGAGTGGGTCTACGACAATCCTTCCACTCTCATTTAATGAAAGTGCCTCGAAGGGGCATTTAAGGCACTCCCCGCATTTAGTGCAGAGCAATTGATTGATAGCTGGAATTTCATTTGTCAGTGCCTTAGGACTGTCCGTGATAAAGGCCCTTGCCCTTACGGCTGCAAGCCCTGCCTGTGCAATGGTATCCGTTACATCTTTCGGGCTCTGAGCAGTGCCGCAGACAAAGATCCCGTCTGTTGAGCTGTCTACGGGTTTCAGTTTGGAGTGCCTCTCCTTAATAAAGCCGTTTTCATCCTGGCTTATGTTCAATATACTGGCAATTTTTTTTGTCCCTTCGGAAGGGATCATAGCTGCGGAGAGTACAACGAGATCTGCAGGAAGTTCCTTTATCTGCTGGTTCAGAGTATCTTCAATTCTTACAATAAGGCTCTTATCTGGCTTTTCGATGATTTCGGCAGGTCTTCCCCTCACAAATCTGACTCCCAGGTCCTGCACCGTCCGATAGTAATTCTCATAAAAGCCAAGAGCTCGGAGATCAACATAGCAAATCGTGATTTCTGCATCCGGATATTTTTTTATTATAAGGCTTGCATGTTTTAGGGCTGCCATGCAGCAGTACCTGGAGCAATAGCGGTTTCCCCCCTCTTTTTCGTCCCTTGAACCCACGCACTGGATCATAACTATCTTTTTAGGTGTTCGGACGTCATTGGAATAATCAAAATCATTTTCCCGAGTGTTACCACCTGAACAGGTACCTGTTGAAGATTTTAAGGTGTCATAAGCCGTATTAATATCAGAAGGCTTGAGCAATGTTCCCTTAGTAGGGCCGTTGATTCCGAGCATTCTGGCAAGTTCCATCTGAGTCATCACATTTTCAAAAGTCCCGTATCCGTACTGAGGCTTCTGGGACGGATCATACTCCTCAAAACCGGTAGCAGCGATAACTGCACCGACATTCAATTCAATGATCTCTTCTTTTTGCGAAAAATCAATTGCACTGGACTTACAGACTTCAACACATTTTCCGCAAGTCTCGCCTTTCAACTGAAGACAATGATCAGGGTCTATACAGTAAGTCTTGGGAACCGATTGGGAAAAACGCAGAGAAATTGCTTTTTTATCCACATTTCCGCAGTTGAATTCATTTTCAATGAGAACAGGACAGACACGGCTGCATCTACCACAGCCGGTACAGTTATCGTGTACATATCTCGGTTTTTTTCGGAGCCTGACTGTAAAGTTGCCAGCGCTCCCGCTTAAGCGTTCCACTTCAGTCCAGGTTAAAAGGGTTATTCTGGGATTAGCTGCTACCTCGTTCATCAGCGGGCTCAATGAGCACATTGAACACTCTTCCGCAAGCTTATCAGGAGAAAAGACCTTGCCGATTTTCGCCATATTTCCACCTATACTGGAATTCTTCTCGACAAGGTAGGTAGAAATTCCGGTGTCTGCGAGATTCAGTGCAGCGGTTATTCCTGCAATTCCTCCACCAATAACAAGCGCCTGTGGAGCGATATCTACTTTTATTTCTTCAAGTGGCTCGAGTTTTTCCAGACGTCGGAGTTTTCCCCGGATAAGGGAGAGAGCTTTTTCCGTAGCTTCGGCTTTATCCGGATGGACCCAGGAACAATGTTCCCTCAGGTTTGCAATCTCCAGCACCGCCCTGTTCAGTCCTGCTTCCTGAATATACCTTTTAAAGAGAGAACCGTGCTTGGAAGGAGTGCACGAACCTATGACTATGCGGTCTAGATGCCCTTCGGAAATCTTATTCTTTATGAGGGCCTGTCCTTCGCTCGAACAGAGATACTCATAATCGAAGGTAGGAATCCCTTCTGCCTTGAGGGCATTCTTAATAAAATTTATATCAATGTGTTCCGAGATATTACCGCTGCAATGGCAGATAAAAACAGCGGCTTTGTCCAGTACATTATTCATTACATCAAATATTTCAGTGATTTATATATAAAATTTGCCAAAACGTGGAAATTAATTGCCCAAAAGGATAATTTTTTATAGAAAATTACATAAAAAGGATAGTTTTTCATCGAAAAGTATAATTTTATTACTTTCATCTTAATTTACATCTGTACAATCTTAATTACCAGTCCTTATGGCTTAAAATGTTTTTATTCCTTATATTTATTACGAGTAATTTTACAGTATTATTTAAAAAGTCCGTAAACATTGTAAATTATTTTTTATTTGAAGTATCCTTTTATCTAACTTTACAAAAGATCGTGATGTTATAGTGTCAAAAAGTTTTTATGGGCATATAATTATATATATGGAGAAAGTATTATTAATAAAACAAACTGAAGAAAGCAGAATTTATTGGATACTCTACATATCAGAAACTCATATGAATAGAAATATATTAAATAAGATATAGGAAATATTATACTACACGATCCAATTGAAGTGATTTAAAACAGTAATATGTTTCTATTGATCTGATAAACTTGACAAAATGGTACCAGAAGCGAACATAAGTTTCTCTTCAGAATAAGGTAGATGATAGTTGTGGCAGATAATGGGTTTAAATCAGAAGAAGATGACTTTAAAATGGGAGACATTGAATACGAAATGGTAGAGCTGCTGAGGAGGCTTAATATAAACAGGCCTGTTGCTTTCACTCTTGCATGTCTCTCCAAAGGAGAGGAGATTTCTTCTCAGAGTATCGAGATGGTATCAGGATTAAGGCAACCGGAAGTCAGTATTGCAATGCGTTATCTTCGCGAAAATAACTGGATAGACATGAGGGAAGAAAAGAAGAACCTGGGCAAAGGCAGGCCAGTCAAGCTCTACAAATTAACGGTTCCAATGGAAATGATTATTGATTCGATAGAAGAAAATGTAATGGCTGAAAGCAGGAACGTACTTCAGAACATAGAACGTCTTAAGAATATATCTTAAAACAAGTTATAAATTGAGATATTATCGCGTTTTGAATAAGATGACATGCTCGTTTAAGTCAGGTAATTTTTTATTCGTATTCAAAGCTGTTTAGATCCCATGCACTTCTCATTCATTCAGGGAAACATTCTTTTATCTCAGTTTTTTCGAATCTAAAGTGCTCTAAAAGGATATTCGGATTGAAGTCTCTGTAAAAAAGTCCTTAGTGGAAATGAAAAGAGAGTTTAACTGAGGTCCTACTTTAATTGTATAAATATTTGCAAAGTAGATAATCTCAACTTCATTTACATTCAAACCGATCTTATAAACTTAGCAGAAAGATGTTCTGAAGTTTGAGTTCAAATCTTTATAGGGAATCTTTTTATCCAGAGCTCTCAATATACGCAACGTTTTTAAACATCTTACATTATTATCATCGCTCAAGTTTATTTTTTGATGCAGATAAATTTAAAATTTAATTGAGGCTTAATAATGCAGTACCAGGCAACAGTAACAATTGAACAGAAAGCAGGCATACTTGACCCTGAAGGTGCAACAGCAAAAAGAGCTCTCGGGCATCTTGGCTATGATGTAAGTAGCGTAAAGACCGCAAAGCTCTATGAAATTGTGCTAGAAGCCGAATCTTCAGAAATAGCAGAGCAAAAGGTCGATGAAATGTGCCAGAAACTTATTGCAAATCCAATCATCCACAACTACATAATCAAGTTAAAGGAGCTTAGCTGAAAATGAAGATAGCCATTATTCAGTTCGGAGGCACAAACTGCGACCAGGATGTCCTCTATATCCTGAGAGACGTCATGGGTCTGGATGCCGAGACTGTCTGGTACAAACAGGAAGATCTGACTGGTTTTGATGGAGTTGTAATTCCAGGGGGTTTTTCCTACGGAGACTATCTTAGGGCAGGAGCAATAGCTGCACGCACTCCTATTATGGATTCAGTAAAAGTACTTGCAGCCAAAGGAAAACCTGTTATAGGGATCTGCAACGGGTTCCAGGTGCTTACTGAAGCCCGACTTCTTGAAGGAGCTCTTACGACTAATGAATATCCTAAATTCAGGTGTCAATGGACAAATCTCAGGGTAGAAACAGCGGATACGCCCTTTACCTCTAAGTTTAAGAAAGGTGAGCTTATCAAGATGCCTATTGCCCATATGGAAGGGAAGTTCTATTCAGAAGAGGAAAACCTTGCTGAACTTGATGAACAAAATCAGGTTGTCTTTCGTTATGTAGATGAAAACGGAAAAGTAACAGATGCAGCTAATCCGAATGGTTCTCTCGAAAACATCGCAGGAATAGTAAATGCTTCTCGAAATATTTTAGGCTTAATGCCTCACCCGGAGAGGGCTTCAGAATCAATTCTTGGCTCCGATGACGGCCTACGGATTTTTGAGTCAATGGCTGACTACATTACTGAAAAATTCTAATGTACTTTTAAATCTTAACTTTTATTATAATTCATTTTTTCTTCTTTTTGTTTTCTGGAATACTGTTATTTTCAAGCCCATAGATGAATATCAGTATTTTGTTAAGTAATTTTTAGGGCAACAAAGGTTTAATACTGTAAATGTTTTTAAAAATATCAATAACAATAGGCAAATTCCAATAAAAGTTTACCAATCATCATCTAAGTGAAGTTTTCATTTATAAACCTGAGAAGAAGCAGAAATATTTTTATTAAAAATTTCACACAAGGTATAAAAAACTTACTATTTTATAATGATTCATAAGATGGAAAATAGACCTTCATATCCTTTTTTAAAAATTAATTATTGAATTTTAATTCCTCATGCGTATTTTTTAAGACCGAATTTTTCATTAATAATATATTTACTAAGATCTTGATTTCCTTATTGTTAGATACTTTGGACAGAAATGTTATAAACACAGTTTCTAACCCTTTTTTGGTGATTCATTGACCTCGAAAATTATAAATACCCCTAGAATACTCGTGTTATTTATTAGCCTGGTATTAACTCTTGTTCCTGCAGTCTCTGCTGGCTATGTATACCCGGATAATCCAGATTTCAATAACAACCACAACGTAAGATATATTGTCGGTCCCGTGGGAGAAATCTCGTCTGATACTGATAATACTCATGTTTATTCAGAAACAACTTTCAAGTTAAGTAAAGGAGAAACTAAATCTCACTTATCTCCAAAATTAGGTAAGCAAATTCATTGGCTTGAAGTTGATTTAAGATGGAAAGTTCCAAGCAACCCGCTTGTTCTTAAAATATATTCTCCTTCAGGCACTTTTCTTGGAACTTTCCATGACAACTCAGAAGGAAAAATAGATGCAAGGATACATCTATCTATTTATCCCAGTGAGGGATACATCGAAGAGGGAACATGGCGTTTTGTAATAAACGGAGAATCAGCTAGTGAAACCCAAACTTACACATTTAGTCTCTACGGGCACTAATTTCAGGAAAGAGCTTATCATTTGTTTATTACTTTTATTATTAACGGCAACAGCTGAGGCTACTGAATATATTGTAAAACCTGCTCCAAGTGATCAAGCCGGTGTCTCAATTAACGGTGAACAAGTGACAGAATTTGAGACCATAGAAATAACTTACTGGCAATTTTTGCTATGGTTGGCTATGATAAATGTGGTAGCGGCAATGGATAGTTTGTATCCGGCAAGATACATTTTTGCAATAGCCGGATGTAGAATTGTCAGTCCCGGAAATGTACTGGATAATCCCAGCCGATTAAGAGTCTTTACCTATATTAAAACCAGGCCCGGAGCATATATTAGTGAAATTGTCGAGAAAATCGGCCTGGATAGGGGAACAGCCAAATACCACATAAAGACCCTTGAATCTCAGCATAAAATCGAAGCCTATAAAGATGGCGGAAAGACCAGATACTTTGAAAATAATTTTACTTATAGTGAGGAGGAAATAAAAGTTATCTCTACTCTGCAGAACATAACTAATCAAAGAATAGTTATGACGATAATAAATGGTAAATGTAATACAAACATAGATCTTGCACGCGAATTTGGAGTTTCCAGGGCTACAATTAGCTGGTATGTGAAAAATCTCAGGGAAGTTGGGCTCATCGATGAAACAAAAATAGGAAGAAAAATAATTTATGGAATAAACAAATCGTACAAACTCCTTATTGAGAAGTATGACCAGCAAAGTACAGGATCCTCACAATAAGGATAAATATTTTTAAGGAAAGGCATATAAGTTCACATTAATTCCCATAAACAACCTAAAATTAGCATAAGAAATAAACCTGCAAATTTTGGCTTTTGAAACTTTGCAGGCTTATCTCTTAGAGGGGTTGTAGTTCACTCAGAGGTTGAAGTTCACACAAAGGTTGAACTTACTCAGAGGCTGGAGTCCCAATACATCTTTCTTATAGGTTGAACTCTATATTCAAATATCTTACAAATGAATATAATTCTTATGTCCATACTATCTAACAATCTTAGATTAATTATCATTATATAAAATTAGTAGCGCAACTAAGGCTATACTTGTGATTGTTAGAAACTCTGGACAAAAGAAGTTTAAATAAAGATTTTAGAAAAAAGTGGTGTCAAAGCCCGCATGAAGGCGGAGCTTGAAATCACTCTGCTTTTGTTTCCTCTGCGGTTTCAAGACCCAGAAGGTTTTTAATGGATTTACTTCCGTATTCAACAACTTTTGCGTTGATCTGGACAATATCTGGAGCTATTTCTTTGCCTCGCATCATTTTTCTCCTGCGCTGCCCGGGAAGTTTAGGGCTGTAACCAACACCTACAGCCACCAAAATCCTTTGCCTTCTTGGTCCCGGTAGATCGGGTTTCATAACAAAACCGCTACCATCACAGCCGCCGGTTATCTTTATCTTGTAGCCGGCGAGCCCGAAGATGGCACCGTCAACTATATCACCTATTGATCTTCCGATTAATGCGTTTGCTTCAGCGTCCTTTATATTGAGCTGGTAAGCGCGCGCTTCTTTTGGGTCAGAAACCACAACTTTAAAATTTGCCATGTAAAATCCTCCAATATAAGCTTTATCGCAGTAGCTACTTTCTTTATCTTGCCTTTTTACCTGTATTTACCTGATTCTTGCCTGTATTATCTGAGTTCTTGCTCGTATTATTGAGTTCTTACCAATCCTGAACTTAAAGATGACCAGGCATCCGTGTTATTTTGCCCAGAAAGGATTGTTTTTTCTTTTAAGTCCAAGGAAAATGTCGAGGGTTTCCTTTTCATCGGTTGAAAGAGAATCGTATATCTCGTGCTCAAGAACTTTGGCGTGCCTCTCAGGCACATTGATATAGAGCAAATCTTCTTCTTTGATCTGTCTGCCCACGGTTGCGCCATCAATTGCCATCGCAACTTCCTTGCCTACCCTTGCAGAGGGGACATTCTCTCCTTCGGACTGCAGGCCCTTGATCTTGCCTACAACGTTTCCATTTTCTAGCATGACATCTACGTTTGTCCGCACAACTCCCCCAAGAACTCTTACCCCGACAACTGCGGGTTTGCTCTGGCGGAACACACATCCAGGAAGAATTTTGAATCTACCGGGGCGAATTATTGTTTCGAAAATCTTCTTCTCTGCCATTTCCTGCTGTTCTTTGACGTATTTCTGGTAATCTTCGACCAGGCGGTAAATCACATCACTTGTTAATACCTTCACGTCGCTTTCCTGCAGGAAATCTCTGGCATCAGGGTGAACTTTAACACTGAAACCTATAAGCACGGAATAAAGGGGGTCTTCGATTGTGGAAGCTTCTACCGCATCCCGATGGGAAATATCCCCTACCTCTGCTTTCCTGATAGGGACTTTGTCTTTCTGGAACTCATGGACGAGAGCTTCGAGGGAACCGATTGTATCTGCTTTGATCATGATCCCAACGGAATCCGTATCAATCCTGACTTCATCAATCTCGGATTTTACCTGTGTTACAATTTCTTCAAGGGTTTCTTCCGTGGCAACCCTTATGGGAGCGCCTGCAATGGCACTTTCAAGCCCTGGAGCAGAAATCTTTACACCGGCTGCAGCAGTGACTTTATTCACCTGCTTAAACTTACTTTCATAGCGAATCTCAGAGAGCTCCCTTGGCTTTAAAAGAGCTCGTACTTTAGTCTGGATTGGCTCATCCAGAGTTCCTATAACGACAGTATCTCCTTTTTTCAACATGCCGTCATAGAGAATAACGTCAAGTGTTGACCCCAGTCCTTTCTCTTCCTTGACCTCAAGCACAGTCCCGACTCCGGGGATTTCAGCACTGTACTCCAGGCTTGCTTCAAGGAACTTCTGGGCCAGCCCGAGGAGTACCATCAGAGCATCAGCAACCCCTTCTCCTGTAACAGCACTTACAGGTACTACTCCCAGAGTTTTCTGGAAGTTTGTAACCCTATCATAACGCTCTGCTTCAAAGCTCTGGTTATATAGTTCACCTATTATCTCGTAGAGCTTTGTCTCAAGCCGAGCCTGGACATCTGCGGACTGTTTTTTAAAAGTTGCAGCAAAGGGCAGGTCTTTTTGAGAAACCCATCCACCAATTCTGTCTATCTTATTGGCAACGACAACAAAAGGGGTTTTGAATCGCCTTAAGATTTGCAGGCTTTCGTGGGTCTGGGGCTTGAAGCCTTCATTAATATCCACTACAACAATTGCAAGGTCTGCAAGGGCGCCTCCTCTACTCCTGAGAGTTGTAAAGGCATGGTGTCCAGGCGTATCAATAAAAAGCAGGCCTGGCACAATGAAGCGATCTCGGAGTTTTGGATTTCCCAGCTTATCTACAATTACATCTATAGGGACTTCAGTTGCTCCTATATGCTGAGTGATAGCTCCAGCCTCTCCTCTAGCGATTGCAGTACCCCTGATCTTGTCCAGCAGAGTAGTTTTCCCATGGTCAACGTGCCCCATAACACAGACTATAGGAGTTCTCAAACTCTTCTTTTCGGTCATATCCAAAACCTCTCTCATTCCTGCGACTCATTTTCTGCAGGTCCAGAAGGGTCCGGGTTTCCCCCTACGGACCCCCATTGCAGGCAACGGTTAAACAAAAGCTCAATCCATGGCCTGAAATATTCAGGAGCACGGAAAAGCTTTGATGCACCTGCTTTACTCGTACAGACAGACCTCATCGATCCTTGAATATTTTCCTATTTCGGAATCATTAAAGTGAATTGCAATTTCTCTTGCTGCAGCTTCAGGAGAATCGGATGCATGAACCACGTTTCTTCCTACATCCAGAGCAAAGTCCCCTCGAATGGTCCCCGGAGCTGCATCTACTGGATTTGTAGCACCGTTAATAGCCCTCATAACTTTAATTGAGTCTTTTCCGGCAACTACCATTGAAACTGAGGGCCCGGATGTAATGAATTCAATTAAGGAGGGGAAAAAAGACCTGGCTGCATGCTCACTGTAATGCTCTTTTGCAGCTGCTTCAGTAATAACATTCATCCTGAGGGCGATTATTTTGAGGCCGCGCCTTTCTATTCTGGAGATAATTTCTCCGATCAACCCACGTTGAACTCCGTCAGGTTTTACCATAACGTATGTCTGTTCCATGTAAACACCCTGGCAAATACCGAATAATTAATTTACAGTTCTATCTGATGACTATTCTGTCTGTTTATACTTTTTTTAACTGAATTTTACCTTTTTCAGTCCATTCGGTACGCCTGGGAAGCCTGCCCAGATTAAAATTGTTCTCACATTTAGAAGAACACATAAAGTAAGTGGATCCATCTTTCTTGACGTAGAGCTTACCAGTACCAGGCTCAAGCATAGTTCCACAGAAAAAGCATTTTCTCTGTTCCATTTTCTCACCCATTTTATTATCTGGTAGTCAGCTTCTTTGCTTCCCTTGAGGTTTCCAGAAGCATAAGGATGTCCCCTATCCGAACAGGACCGACACAATTCCTTGTAATGACACGGCCCTTATCCCTGCCTTCCAGAACTCTGCACTGGATCTGGCTGGCTTCACCATGCATGCCAGTATTCCCGATTACGTCAATAACTTCAGCGGCAAAGCCACCGGTTGTGCTTTCGTCAGCCATAAAAAGTACTCCTGTTATCAGGATTATTTAAGTGCTTCAAGCTTCTGGGCAATGTCCTGAATCATTTCGGCTGCTTTCCCGGCGTCTATTATAGCGACGGTTGCGCAGGATACTCCAAGCCCACTTGCGGCACCAAGTTCCTTCTGGCTTTTGATAAAGATATAAGGTGCTTTCTTTTCTTTAGAGAGAGGGGCGATATGTGCGACTACCTCTGAAGGCTCAATATCTTCTGCAATCAGAACAAGCTTTGCATTGCCTCTTTCGATTGCTTTTGTTGCCTCATTAGTGCCCTTTTTAATCTTGCCGGTATCTCTGGCAAGCTCAAGAGCTTCAAGTGCTTTGTTTGTAAGTTCTTCTGGAACGTCAAATTTACCTGCTTGTGCCATTTAAGTTTCTCCTTCGAAATTGCGGATACCGCAATTTTTCATCAATCATAGGTTTTTAACACATTAATTAGTTGAAAGACATATACTGCTAGCTAAATGCCGCAGGTCGGACTTTAAAAGTACATAATGACGTATAAACTTTCTGCTCGAAAGTGCAAACCATAATCCAAAACCAAAAAGTGACGCAGTAAATAATTAGTACATGAATACTGAAATCCTCTGTCTAAAAACATTTAATGCGTCAAAGTTATAAATAATGTAATAATTTTAATTTTGATTCGCATGGACACAATTTGCTATGAGGCATACAGAAACCTTTACATTAACCTTACAAATCGCTGCAGTGCAGACTGTATCTTTTGTATCCGAAACTTTGCTGACGGGGTTCACGGATATAACCTCAAGCTTTCAAAAGAACCATCAACTGGAGAAGTCATCGAAACCCTCGAAAAGGAGAATCTATCCAAATATAAAGAAATCGTGTTCACAGGCCTTGGGGAACCTACCTTAAGGTTAGATGTCATACTTGCTGTAACACGCTGGCTTAAAAGCCAAAATCTTAGAGTCAGGCTGGATACCAACGGACAGGCAGCTCTCATAAATCCGGGGATAGACGTAATTCAGGAATTGAAAAACGCAGGAATGGATTCGATTTCTGTAAGCTTGAACGCTGAATCCGAAGAGATATATAACAAACTTTGCAGGCCAATTCATGAAAACGCTTACAGAGCAGTGCTGGATTTTATTAAGGATGCAAAAAGGGCAGGAATAAAGACAAGAGTTACGGTAATAGATATTCGGGAAATAGACCTGGAAAAATGCAAAAAGCTCGCAAAAAACCTTGATGTTGAGTTTCATGTAAGATCCCTGTCTGAAGCAGCAAGTAATGAGATATGAAGATTCGAAAATAAATAATAGTTAAAAAATTAAGGATTACTTCCTTTCTTTTGCATAAGCCACAATTGCGTCTTTGACTCCGTACTTGAATGCTATCACGATTGCAACCCCCCACGCCAGCGGCCCCAAGAACAGGTAGAGAATGCCAGTATTAACCAGCATTGTATCCAGAGCAACAAGAATTACAATAAGAAACAGAAAACCCCTCAAGAGAGGAATTATGATATCTGTTCCTTCTATGTTCATGCCCCTAATAGTGCCTCTCAGGTAGTCCATAATTATATCTATTGTCAATATTCCTATCATCAAGATAAGGATTCCTGTAATCAGACGCGGCAAATAGAGGGTTATATTGATCAACAGCTGGGTAATCATAGTCAGCTGTAAAATATTGAATGCAGTCGTAAGAAACAGCAGATATCCGTAAAGTTTTACCAGGGCGGCTATTATTCCTGAAGCTGTTAACCCTGATGTCCTGAGTGAGGAGCCAAATGTTGTTCTTTCAAATTTTTCATCTATACCTACGGAAACCAGTAGATTTCTGACCAGGTCTCCTATGAAATCCACTATCAAAAAACCTATTATAAGCACAATTACAGCAGAGATTACCAGTGGAATGTAATATATGATCAGGTTTATGAAATTGTTCACGGCCTGAATATTCAGGAGATTTAGGATGATCAAGGCAAAGATAATATAAACAAGCCACCGGATGGCTGCATCGAAAAAACCAACAGTACTCATCTTTCCTCTTCATATCATCCCCCCTATAGCAGTCCTGTCTACAAGATCATCAAGTCCGATCTTGTCCAGAGCTCTTGCTCCAAGTTTTCCCAGGAAAACTCCTAAAAATTTCCCACGATTATGAGAACAATAATTGCTATAAGTGTAGGAATAAACGAAATAAATTGATTAGCCATATTGACTAAATTGTTCATAATTTGATCATCAACCAGATTACCCACTCCTTTATTCTTGTTAAAAACCGGCATTTTCCCAATTCCCCAAAATTTTGGAAAATACCTATAATTATATAAATCATATTATTTTACTAACTCGATAAAATTATCTGCAAACATTTTAAAAGCTCATTTTAAACGGATGGTCCTGAGTATTGAAAACTTGTCCAATATTTTGAAGTTAATTAGAATGACCATCAAAAATTATGCGCAGTCTTAAATCATTTGAACTTCAATTAACTAAGTAATATTTTTTATTAATAGATAATATGTAATAATTTTTATTAAGGTATGAGGCAGGGCCGCGAATGATAACTTACGAAAAAAGAGGATCAAAGGTCGGGCTTGCACCCGGAACTCTTGTTCATATCGGGGAGAAGAAAGTAGAAAAAATACATATCAAGATTGTGGCTTATAACGCTGAAAAAATTGTAGAAAAGGAAATTGATAGTATTGAGGAATGCTTAGACTTTAAAGATAAGCCAGGTCTCAATTTATGGATAAATGTCACTGGGCTCGATCAAATTGACATTATAGAAAAGTTAGGGAATTATTTTGAAATCCACCCCCTCACCCTCGAGGACATTCTCAACACAGGACAGAGACCTAAGATGGAAGATTATGAGTCCTATGTTTACACAGTTTTAAAAATGATGCTTCTTGATACAAAAAACGATGACATCACCATCGATCAGATAAGCATAATCTTCGGTTATAACTATATTCTTTCGTTTCAAGAAAGAGAAGCTGATGTTTTCAACCCTTTAAGAGAAAGATTAAAAAATCCGGCTTCTCGCCTCCGGAAAAGTGGAGTGGACTATCTTGCCTATGGTCTGATAGATGCTGTGATTGATAACTATTTCTTGATTCTTGAGCATTTCGGAGAAGCAATTGAAGATCTGGAGGATGAATTGGTCGTACAGCCGAGCCCCGAGACTCTCAGAACTATCCAGAAATATAGAAGGAATATGATAATTCTTCGGAAGTCAGTTTGGCCTCTCAGGGAGCTGATAAACGGTATGCAGAAAATTGAGTCCGAAATAATTAAGGATAATACCAGGATCTACCTGAGAGATATTTATGATCATACTATCCAGGTGATTGATTCAGTCGAAGATCTTTAGAGATATCCTGTCCTCAATGATAGACGTTTATCTTTCCAGCTTAAGCAACAGAATGAATGATATCATGAAAGTCCTGACAGTGATCGCTACAATATTCATTCCGCTCACTTTCATAGCAGGGGTTTATGGGATGAACTTTAAATACATGCCTGAACTAGGATTCGCGATGGGGATATCCTGCAGTCTTGCTGTTTATGGCTATATTGGGAACCACTATGTTCGCTTACTTTAAAAAGAAAAAATGGGTATGAGCCTGCTTACATTTTTCCACCTGCTACTGTTTGTTACCTACTCGCAGAAATTCCTGGACTGTAACTTTTTTATAATGGTTTGAATGAATATTAAGAAATTCAGGAATTTGCCCCAAAAAAATGTGCTTCAAGGGATACAATGTACGGTGATTATGAACCCCCATTCTCAATAAAAGAGAATAAACTTTCTATAGAAGTGGAAAAAATCGAAAAACTGTGGACATACAGAAGGACACTTGAACCAGATACGGTAGAAAAGTTCATCCTTGGAGATGGAAAGCACATAATCATAAATCCGGTAGAGCCACTTAACACTCCTAAAGAAATCACGACTAATTTACTGATAGAATTTGAGAAAGTTTTACTCCTTGCAGGAGGAGCAAAAAAGAAAATATTCCTGACTTTTCCCATTGAGATAGGCATTTTTATTGCAGATAAGGGAAACAAGAATATTCAACTTCTTGATGTGTTCACTCTGGCAAGTCAGAAATTTACCCTCTACGGACCTGTCTCAAACGGGGTAGTCTGCAAGCACTGGAAAAGCCGGATATACTCAGTTCCACCTTCCATAAATCCCCTGATAGAGGGAGTTATGGAATTAACTCTTAGAAATACCACTTCTGATTGGGCCTCAATCACGAAAGCTGTTTTCAGCGCATATGGAATGAAACTTTACTATAATATTGACGTTTTCATGAAGGCACGCATGAATATACGGAGCAAGAGTACAGCTGATACTGATTTTGAATTACGTCATATTAGTGGGGAGTTGAAGAGTGATTCCCAAAATGACCAGAATACCCGTAAAGAAGCTATCGGAATTTACAACCGGAAGCTCGAATTCGTACCCCTGAATTTTGATATGGGGTTGGGATTTTGATTACATATAGTGGTTTTTTCAATTACACTCTGAACTCTGCCTCAAAAAATCCGGTAACAGTTGGAGACGTGTTTCAGTTAGTATTAGTTTTATCTATTACAGTCATCGTCTCTAAAATCATTTCACTCTATATACGCAGATCCCTCAAAGATAAAGTCAGCAAAGACGTAGGCGAGACAATCATCAAACTTTTCTACTATGGTTCAATTATTATTGTCTCTATTTCTGCACTTCATTTAATGGGAATAGATCTCTCCGGGCTCCTGCTGGCCGGAGGAATCACAGGTATTATCCTCGGATTTGCCAGTCAGAACATTGTCGGGAATCTGATTTCCGGTATCTTTCTGATGATCGAAAAGCCAATAAAAATAGGAGACCAGGTCGAAATCAGCGGGACATCGGGTTTTATTACCGATATCCGCATAATTTCTACCCTTATAAGGACATATGACGGGCTTCTCGTCCGCATTCCCAATCAGCAGGTTTTTACGTCAAATATCACAAATGTTGTAGGTTTCCCTGTCAGAAGGTTCGATTTTTCATATTGGAATCCGCTACAGTGACGATGCTGACCATGCAATTGAGCTTATTAAGGAACTTATAAACAAAGAGCCTTATCGCCCTACTTAATCCTGAACCTTCTGTGAGAGTAAGTGAGTTGGGGCACAGTTCTGTAGTGCTAATAGTAAGAGTCTGGGCACCTATTAGCGAATGGTTTGAACTAAAGTCAAATTCTGATCTTGAAAGTGAAAAAAAACCTTGAAGAAAATGGCATAGAAATTCCATTCCCTCAACAAGTAGTATACCTTCATAATGTCATTGAGAAAAAGCAATTTCCTGAAGAACCAGTACATACTCAGAATAAAGAAATCGAGAGTGTATTGACTCACGAAGACAGGATATTAACCTGAATCAGTAGATTTTTGCACGACAAGTAGCCCATAAAGATTTGTTTCCGGTACAGGTGGATTTTCAGGTGTGCCTTTTGCAATCCTTTCTTCGGGATAGCCAAGGTTTTCGCAGGTATAAAGTTCGGCTTCCATTCCAAGTTCTTTCAGGATTTTTGCAACCTCAAGGGAGCCGAATGTTTCTTCAGGTAACAGAAAGATGTTTCTCCCGTTTTTTAATTCTCGGATCAGCTCGGTTTTTGCCGGCTCAAAGTCTCTTCCGTGGGCGGTAATTGCACACAGGTTGGTCAGGTCAACTTTTGTGCGAGCGCAGGCTACCTGCATTGAGGAAATCCCGGAAATAACGGTATCCTTTTCCCCTGCAAATTTACCAAGCCCTGAAAACATAGGATCCCCGGTAGATAAAACAACTGCATCTGCCGGCAGAAGGTGAAGAGACTTATAATCTTTAATGATTTTTGCTTCACAGCTTATGTATTCCTGCGTAAGCTCAAGAGCTCTTTTTGAACCATACACTACTGAGGCCTTCTTTATTGCCTTGATCCCTTCTTCCGTAAGCATACCGGGACCGACCCCGACTCCTACAACTATCATAGTCTCCCTTCCTCTCCCGAGTTCCGCTTCCCGAGTTCCGCTTCCCGAGTTCCGCTTCGGGAGCACGGTGTCCTTTTCGCTGCGCTCAAGAGGACTAATTTATTTTTTGCTGTCCATCAGGACAGATCCATCCCTGTCAATGACTACGATCCGGGCACCTTTTCCTTTTTTTACCGCCATTTCGAAAGCTTCTGTAAGGCGTGAGTGACCGGGAGCTTTTTCGAGCATCTCAACAACAGTTGCATAACCGCTGTCCTCAAGCATCTCAGGATTTCCCCATTTAAGGACAAGACCGGGAAGCCCACAGATTATTACGTCGCCTGACGCAGACCCAAGTCCTTCCGTGATCCGGCTTCCGACCATCACAACTGTATAGCCCGGAAAAAGCATATGAGAGTAGCGCATTCCTATCCGGCCAGTAGTAAGTACTACTTTATCGGTACATCGGATAAGATCCCCTCTCGTTTCTCCAAGATGGTCATTCCAGGGCTCAACAAAGCCAGTGCTTCCGAGGACCGAAATCCCACCTTCTACCCCTATCCTGCCGTTCAAGGTCTCCTTGCCAACCCTTTCTCCCTCCGGAACAGAAATTGTAACCTCTACACCTTTCAAGCCCAGTTCCTCCACTGCTTCCTGCACTGCAGCTCTGATCTGCTCCATTGGTTTCGGATTGATCGCAGGCTGTCCTTTTGGAACCTGAAGCCCGTCTCTTCTAACTATTCCTATACCTTTTCCTCCGAAAATTCGGATTCCTTCGGCTTCCCTGGCTTCACCTATGAAGGCAAGTCCCCGGGTAATATCGGATTCATGGTCATTAGGAATCTTTTTTACGACTGCATGCCCGGGAGAGGATTCACTTACGTCCAGGTAAGCTCTAAGTCCTACGGGAGTCGGGACGGAAACACTAGTAATTTTATTCTTAAGACTAAGAACCGCAGCTTTTGCAGCGGCACTTGCTGTAGTTCCTGTAGTATACCCTCTTCTGAGGATTGCCCCATCACTGAGCACCACTATCATTCCAGACAATATTTTTGATTCAAGTTCTTCTCTGGGCAGTCCGGTACGTGAAATCCATTCCTCGGGTATCTTGAAATTGTTAACAGGATCTATCATGGATGAATACTCGGAGGTTTTTTATTATAAATGTATTGATCTGAAAAACCAGTATAGAAAAGAGGCAGCATCATTCCACATATTGTTTTTTTCTGGAAAGTGGGGTTCTGTCCTGAGTTCTGGAACGGAGGGGGTGTAACGTTCCGAATGGGTTTTTAGGGCTGGTGTGTGAGAAATAGCCTTTATGGAATGATGCCTTTTGATGACAGTTTTGCCTGCCATCTAATAATACAACCTAAGTTATATTATATAAATAGATAGGAAATCTTTTGAAGTATTTTTCACTATAGAATTAAACCAATTCATATAGACAGCTTATTGTTTATGATGACAGGCAATTTTTTAAATCCTCAGGGCACCATCCTCACTGAGTTCTTGCAAACATGCGGTCCAGCTCTGCTTTCGTAAATGTTATGATAGTCGGCCTTCCATGCGGGCAGGAGTAAGGATTTTCAGCTTTTTTGAGCTGTTCGATCAGTTCTTCCATTTGTCTGAGGCTACAGGCTGCACCTCCTTTGATAGCTGCCCTGCAGGCAAGGGTTTTGCTAACTTTTTCCGAAATCCCTGTTTCCTTTTTGACCTTTCCCGATGCCAGAAGGTCATTAATTATATCGTGTATAAATTCCGGATGCTCAAGCTGCCCGAAAACATCAGGCACGAAGGTGACGACGAAAGTATTGTCCCCAAACTCCGAAATCCCGAAGCCATACTCCTCCAGGTAAGGAATGTAGTCTTCCATGAGCACTTTTTCCTTGGGAGAAAGCTCGATAGTAATAGGAGTGATGAGTTCCTGTACCCTGGGTTTTTTCATTCTTATAACCTGCTCGTAAAGAATTCTTTCATGAGCTGCATGCTGGTCAATAAGTACCAGATCTTCTCCCTTTTCGGCAATAATATACATTTTAGAGACCTGACCTATGACCCGCAGTTCTTCAAGGAGGCCAGTGTTTGGTTTCTGCTCTTTTACACTGGCTTCCTGTACTCTTTCCCGGACTTTTTCCAGTTCTTTTTCCTGTGCTCTTGCCTCTTCATATAAACCTAGAAGACGTTCGGATTTCCTAAGCTTCCTTTCAGTATCTTTCACAGGATAGGTGTAAATTCCCGACCTTTCTCCAGGGATTTCCCTGCTGCTACCTGATATTCCGAATTTCCCGGGTATCTCTGCGCTAGTTATTGGTTTTTGCAGAGTCTCCTGTGTTTCTGAGACTTTCAGTCCTTCTGAAAAACCGGAAATCTCAAAATTTCTCTTAAAATTCCTGTTTCCTTTTTCCCTGACCTCATGCACAAGCGCGTGTTCGGAAAGGGATTTTTCAACCGCTCCGGTGATCGTATCTTCAAGCTCTTTCTCCCGGCTGAAACGGACCTCGGATTTGCGTGGATGCACATTCACGTCCACTTCCCCGGGATCAACGGTAAGAGAAAGCACGGCAACCGGATAACGTCCTTTTGGGATCTTTGTATAATACCCGTTACGGACAGCTGCAGTGATGGCCCTTGAAGTTACAGGACGAGTATTCACGAAAATAAAAAGCTGGTCACCATCAGATCTTGTAATTTCGGGTTTTGAAATATAGCCCTGGATTTCAAATTCTTCATTTCCGGACTCAAGAGGAAGCATCGAGCGAGCGGTGTCGGGTCCCAAAAGATTTACAATACTATTGAAAATGTCTTTTGAGCCCGTATTTCTAAGGACCGATTTTCCTTCGCTTAGCAGGGTAAAGGAAATAGCCGGGTTCGCCAGAGCAAGCTGCGTAACCGTATCTGTAATATGGGCGAGTTCCGTACGATCGCTCTTCAGGTATTTGCGTCTAGCTGGCGTGTTATAAAAAAGGTCCTTTACATAAACTGAGGTACCGGGAGCGGAACCTGCATCCGTGATCTCAAGTACCTTTCCGCCGTGAATTATAATTTTCGTGCCCGTGATTTCGTCCGGTGGTCGGGTTAGGATTTCTATCTTTGCAACAGCTGAGATCGAAGCAAGAGCTTCTCCCCTGAAGCCCATTGTCGAGATTGTGTTGAGATCTTCTATGCGAATAAGCTTGCTGGTTGCATGTTTTTTGTATGCAATAAGGGCATCTGCCCTGCTCATCCCACATCCATTGTCCCTGACAAGGATCGATTTTTTACCACCGTTTTCGACCTCGATACGTATATCGGTAGCCTCTGCATCAATTGAGTTATCTATCAGCTCCTTTACCACGGATGTTGGGCGCTCTATTACTTCTCCTGCTGCAATTTTATTTATCGTATCCTTATCAAGGATTCGGATCTTTTCTCCTTTATTTTCCTGTGTTTCAGTATGTTCTTCTATCATTCTTCACTCCAATGCCAAAAATATTTACTCTTAATCGAGCAGCCTTTTAAGCTCATGGAGCTTGTTCAGGGCCTGGATTGGGGTCATTTCTTCCACGTTTAATTTTTTAAGGGTTACTTCCACGGGACTGAGACTGTTTTCCTGTACTGGAATTCCTCCGGTATTCCCGGGATCAAAAAGCAGCATCTGGGTATAGCGAGCTGTTGCTTTATTTTTCTTCTTTTTTCCATCCCCACTGTCATCGGTTTCCTCAAGCAAATTTTCCCTTTCGAGTTCCATCAGAATCTCGTTTGCCCTTTCAATTACCTGTTCCGGGACTCCTGCCAGTTTTGCAACATGAATCCCATAACTCCTGTCCGTTGCTCCGGGCACTATTTTTCTCAGGAAGACAAGTTCGTGACCATCTTCTTTTACTGCAATATGGTAATTTTTGACCCTTTTCAACTTTTCCTCAAGGGCTGTGAGCTGGTGGTAATGTGTTGCAAACAGTGTTCTTACTCCCGCTTTTCCTCTGTTGTGCAGGAATTCCACAACAGCTTTTGCTATGCTATAGCCGTCATAAGTACTGGTCCCTCGGCCGATTTCATCAAGAAGAATAAGGCTTTTGGAGCTTGCATTGTTCAGGATATTAGCAAGTTCAACCATTTCTACCATAAAAGTGCTCTGCCCGCTTGCAAGGTCGTCAAAGGCTCCTATTCTTGTAAAAACCTGATCAATTATCCCTATCGAGGCATAAGATGCGGGAACAAACGATCCGGCCTGGGCCATAATTGCAATTAGAGCAATCTGACGCATATATGTGGATTTGCCTGCCATGTTCGGGCCTGTAACCAGTAAAAACTGGTTATCTTTGCAGTCCATCTCAGTGTCATTGGGGACAAAACCGCCAGACACGGTATTCTCAACTACCGGGTGTCTTCCGTCTCGAATAAGGATCTTGCAGTCATCCGTAAGTTGAGGCCGGATGTAATTGTTATTATCCGCAACTTCGGATAGGGACGCAAGGACATCAAGGGTTCCTATTCTCCCTGCGGTTTCCTGAATTTCCCTCGAGCGGGCTGAAAGAGTCTGAGTAATTTCCATAAAGGTTTCATACTCGATAGCAACTGCTTTGTCATTGGCTGTCAGGATAAGGCTTTCTTTTTCTTTCAGTTCGGGCGTATAAAAGCGCTCTGCATTGGACATAGTCTGCTTTCTGATATAATCTTCAGGTACCTGGCTGCTGTTAGCATTAGTTACTTCAATATAATATCCAAAAACCTTATTATATCCCACTTTCAGAGACCTGATCCCACTTCTCTCCTTTTCCTTCTGCTGAAAAGCTGCAATCCACTGCTTACTGTTGCTGGCAATATCCCTGAGTTCATCAAGTTCCGGATTGTAACCGGGTTTTATCATCCCGCCTTCCCGGACAGAAACAGGAGGCTCGTCAACTATTGCTGTTTCTATCATTTTAGCCAGATCTTCCAGATCCGAAAAAGATGCGAGCCCCTCTGCTATTTCTTTTAAAATTTCGGAATCGCTTTGTTCCATCAGACAGTCCCTGACAGGAGGTAAGGCTTCAAGGGACTTTTTCAAAGCTATAAGATCTCTAGCATTTGAATTTCCATACACTACCCTGCCAACGAGGCGTTCAATATCCCTTACCTCGGAGAGCCACTTCCGGATATCATAGCGAAGCAGAGGTTTTTTTCCAAGTTCTTCCACAGCATCGAGCCTGATATTGATTTTCCTTACGGAAAGCTCGGGCTTTAAAAGCCATTTTTTCAAAATACGGCTACCCATAGGCGTTTTTGTGCAGTTAAGAATACGGAAAAGGGAATTCCCATCTCCTTCATCCCTTACGTTTTTTACTATCTCGAGATTACGCAGGGTTATAGAGTCAAGAATCATAAACTCGGAATTAGAGTATGTCCTGAGAGTGTTGATATGGGCAAGGTCCCTCATCTGCGTGGTCAGTGCATATTCAAGTGCAGCCCAGGCTGAATATACTGCCAGGTCCAGTTTATCGCAGCCCATTCCTTCAAGTGTTGCAACTTTAAAATGGTTTTTTAATTTTTCCTCGGCTTCCACAGCTCCGGAGATTTCTGGAACAAATTCCTGAACAACAGTCTGGTATTTCAGCCTCTCTGTAAGCTCGGTACTTCTGTACAGGGAAGGGGATAGAATACATTCCGCAGGGCGCATGCGGGCAGTTTCACTCAGAAGTTTCTCAAAGCTCTCCGAGTCCCTGAACTGGGTCGTAAGGAATTCTCCTGTTGAAATATCCAGAAAGGAGACTCCGATTTCCATCTCCTTTTCCGTATTTTTAACAACATTTTTTCCAATTTTTCCGACTTCCTTTCCTGCAACGGCCATTAGATAATTATTCGAAGCATCCGAAAACATCGATGAGTCGATTGCCGTACCCGGAGTAACTATCCTGACAACCCCTCGCTTCACAACGCCTTTCGCCTGCTTTGGGTCTTCGAGTTGTTCGCAAATAGCCACCTTATATCCTTTATTTATGAGCCTTGGCAGGTAAGCATCGATAGCATGATAAGGAATTCCTGCAAGCGGCATTTTTTCCCCAGTCCGGTCTTTTCCCCGAGCAGTAAGTGTAATTTCAAGTTCTTTAGCAATTGTTTTTGCGTCTTCCCCGAAAGACTCGTAGAAGTCTCCCATCCTGAAGAAGATCAGAGTGTCAGGGTATGCCTGCTTGGCTTCGTAATACTGGCGCATTGCAGGGGTCATCATTTCAGTCATTTTTAAGGTTCCTCAAGTCCACTACGATACTATGTCTTTTATCTTGAATCATCCTTCTTATATATAGTTAACAATTCGGTATTGAAGTCATCTAAAGGAGGAAGCACTCTGACTCGGGAAAAATTAATTGAAGTCTGCCCTATCAGCGGGAACGTAGATTGTATTTACGAAGTTGGACGGTTATACAGGTACTGCTAATCCACTGGTTCTAAGGAATGCGGATATATCGGAGCCTTTGTTATTGAAGCTAATAAGGAAATGATCGAAAAAATCAGTAAAGAATAACTTAACAAATTATATATATCAGTTTGACTTATTATATTACATTCCAATTATTTATATAAAACTAATCTCTTATCAACCGGAGGAGTGATTAATATAACATTTATAGAACCTATTGCGATAATTTTTTCGTCAGCATATTTCGTCTGTTTTTTTTATCTTCTATTCAGAATATAAGTTTGAAAGTAAATCTATAGAAAAGAATAATAGTTAAAATGGGGCCGTTGAGATTTGAACTCAAGTCGCAAGACCCCCAGTCTTGCAGGATGGCCAGGCTACCCTACGGCCCCGTAGAGCTTGTGCTTTGTAGATGGCAATTCTCTAGCCTTGCTTGCCATTGTCAACTATTGTAATCAGACATGTAGTATAAATGTATATCGGTTTGAGAAATCAAACATTCTTTTTCATTTTTTTAAGATAAAATTTTCACTGAACTTGAACTCATGGCTTTTGAACACCGGGTTCCAAAGGCTTATTCAATACACTTTTTGCCCGCAGAACTCTTTGTATAATGGTAATATGGGAAAATACGGCGATCAACACAAGAGCCCACCCGAGAAGGTTAAAAAGAGCCCCTAATGTAAGGGTTATCATTCTTTCACTGCGTTCGGCAATCCCTATAGATAACTTCTGGCAGCCTGCTGACTCAGCGCGTGCGCGAGTGTAACTCACAAGAAAAGAACCTATAAGGGCAAAGCCAGCCCAGAGCCAGCCATCAATTTGAAATATGGGAGATAGTGTAAGCCTTCCATTTACTGCGCCTGAAATAATACCAAGAAACACTAATCCGTCGGAATAACGATCACATACCGAATCAAGCACGCCTCCGAAAGGAGTGATTTTGCCTGTTGCCCTTGCTACTCCTCCGTCCAGGGTATCGAAGACTCCACTGAAGAGGATTAATAACCCACCTTCAAAAGGTTTGCCCAGGGCAAATGCCACCCCTGCAGCCCCACTTACCAGAAAACCCAGTATAGTAAGGGTATTTGGTGATAAAGGAATTAAACGGGCAATGGGCATTACCAGCCTCCGTATGCTATTTTTTAAGTCTTCGAATATTTTAATCCCTTCCTTATGTCTGGCTATCATGAAGCATACTTGAAATATCTGTAATTTTATGTAGACACTTATCCAACTTTTAAGAGGGCGATAAGTAGCCCGATAAGTTAAGAAAGATTTGTTGCCAGTTTGGAACATGTCATTTTAATGATCCTTAAGATATGATAAGCCTGATGAGTTTAAAAGCTATGGAGTCGAAAAATGGAGATTGTTAAAGAACATAGGGACAGATGCATACGTTGTGGAAAATGTCTTGAAGTATGTCCTCGCTATGATGACCTCGGATTGATTGAAGACCTCTGCAGGTATTTGGAAGGAAGCTTAGAAATTGATCAGAGTTCTCTGCTGCGCTGTCTAACATGCGGGCTCTGTACAATAGCTTGCCCTCAAGGTCTTGGAATCAAGAGGCTGATTTCTCCTGCCCGACATAAGTGGGTAAATGATAACGGTCTAACAGATAGGCAGAAAATAGTGGACCCTGATGCTCAAAATAATATCTTCAAAAAAATTGCTGAGATTGATACTATCCCTGTGTATAAAGACAGTCCGGGTTCCGTAGTCTATTTTCCGGGCTGCGCCGGTACCAGTATCAATACCTGCATGGCAAAAGCTGCGGTAGCACTCCTTGAAAAGGCAGGAGTGGATTATACTGTTCTGAACGGGATTGAATACTGCTGCGGAGCCGTATCCGCAGGTGCCGGTGACTTTGGCCCTATCCGCAGGCACGGGCAGCGAAACATCGAGGAAATCCAAAAAAGAGGAGCCAGGATTCTTATAACCGCCTGCCCTGGCTGTTTCAGGGCTTTTAAAGATATGTATCCCCGGATGTTTGGAAAGCTTGATTTTCAGGTCATGCAGGTTTCCCAGTACCTGGAGCTCCTGCTAAAGGAGGGTAAACTCAGTCCTGAGGCCGGTCTTAATCACAGGGTTTTTTATCATGACCCCTGCCATTTGACGCGGAGTATGGGGATATATAGTGAAGCAAGAAGAATGTTGGAGATGATTCGGGGTACCGAGCTTGCCAACAAAACTCCTGAAAACTCTGCTTGCTGCGGTTTTGGAGGTGGGGTAAGAGTAAATTATCCTTCCGAATCCCTTGCCCTGGCATCGGACAGATTCAGAGCTGCAGAAAAACTGGGGTGTGACGTAATTATTACGAACTGCGGAGGCTGCATGCAGAACCTCATTGAGGCCCGAAGGGATGAAAAAATAAAAGTTTTTGACCTTGCTGAGTACCTTTCCCTTGCCTGTGGAATAAGAATAGAACGGGAAGACAGGAAAATGATCGAACTTGTCAACAGGGCTTACAGGGCCTGCGTCTTCGGTTACTCTGAACCCGATAACTTTTGATCAGATTCTTTCCTGGTAATTTGTACTTTTTCCCGGAGTTATGATCCACTACAAACTGTCTTTTCATTGGACGATACAAAACAATCAAATTTTAATGATATAAAATTAATATTCCTCCAGTATTTACATCAAAAATATAAGAAGCCAAAATCCGATAGGCTTTAAACTGTTGGTTTAATTTTATCACTCGATTTACATTTTATGGTATGTATTAATTCTGGAGGAAAATAGAATGGTGGATTCCAGGGAAAGTAACGAAAGATACAAAAAATTTAAGGAAAGTAATGTAGGAGTTCTTGATGCGCTAAACCGCATATGCGACGAATGGCTTTTGAATAAGGATGAGAAAACTTTCCTTAAAGTGAGAGGCCAGAGCGGTGGATCCAGGATATCCGTGCTTGATGATGTTTATGAGGCAATTCTCGAATATGTAGAGGCTAAAGGAGAGTTTGAAAAGGATGACTTTGTACTCGAGTTTTGCGAACTTCTGAAAAGTGAGAATATGGACCTATATGAGCGTTTAATGAGTAAGATTGTCGGCGATTTTGTATTCAATGTAGTAAAAGCTTATTCTGTGAGTAAACAGGATTGATTGGGCACGTTATTATATTACTCATTAATTTTTTTATTTTTAAAATTATCTTTTTCGTTCAATGCCTAATGTAAGTTTTCTTTCTATCTTTATATCGACCTCATCTTTTATCTTTATAAATTGTCTTCAATTAAGTTGTTATACTATATATTATTCTAGCTAATGTACCCTACTCTTTGCGATAAATTTATATATTTATACGCACTACTATCATTTAGTAAATCAAATTTGCTTGATTTACATTTAACTGCCATTTTAAATCTCCATAAAACTGCAAACCTCTGGGATAATTTGCCTTTAAACCTCCATTAATTTCTTATTTTTTGTTTTTTACTATTATTTTTGCTTTTCTAGTCATTATTTACTTTTGATTTCACTTTTCTCGACACAAGATTAATTAGATGATATAGCTATTATGCAGGAAACTCCAACATGATGCGGAACATCCTATCATTTAAAATAAAGGCTCTGATTTTTGATATCCATACCTGTTGCAGGTTCGAATTCTGGTGAAAACTATGGCTGATGCAGTTCACTGGGCAGATATTGTAGCCGAAAGTATGCTAAAAGAAAATAGTAAACATCTTGTTGCTATGGAAATTATTCCTTCTGGCAACATTAATATCAATAATATTAGAGAAGCGGTTACTGCCGACGCTGTTTATAAGGCTCTCCTTGATAAGGAGGAGGATGCCGATTTCATCTGTATAGCGGACAATTTTTATCCCCTGCAGAAAGTTTACTCGTTTCTTCCGGAGAGCTATATCGAACATGTAGGAAAGCCCATCTCCGGAATTCCCTGCCCTTGTGGGACTTGCGCAAATTATGCAGAACATTTCCTCAAACCTTCTCTTGAAGCCCTGAATCGAATAGGGATCAATCCAAGAGTATACAGGACAGATGAGATATACCAGGCAGGCAGGTATAATGAAGCAATAAAGACTGCCCTTATTAAGAGAGAAATCATTGCAAAAATCCTGGAAGATTTTTCCGGAAAAGCCACAGCATACAATTGGAGTCCTTTTAATCCCGTTTGCGGTAAATGCGGCAAGATTACTAAAACGAAAGTGATGGGCTTTGACCCGGAAGCTGAGACTGTGGAATATACCTGTGCCTGCGGTCACTCAGGAACAGTACACATGGCAGGAGGAGGAAAACTAACCCGGAGCATGGAATGGCCTGCCCGCTGGGCAATCTTCAGGGTTACGACCGAGCCTCTTGGAAAAGACTTTTCTTCGAAGGGTAGTTCTTACGATACCGTAAAAAGGATTGCACAGGAAATTTTCGGGACTAAAGCTCCTTATCCTATCATCTGTGGGCAGATAATGCCTGGAAAACGAGGAATAGTAAATCTGCCTAACGAGACTGTTATCTCTCCTACAAATGCGACTTTCCCGGTTTCGGATCTATTTGAGATAATGCCTCCAGAGATTCTTCGCTATATGATAATCCGTACGAGGCCTGAAAAGCCGATATATCTCGATCCAGGGCAAAATTTTCTGACTATTACGGACGAATACGATCGGCTCAGGACTCATTTCCGAAGAAAAGATCCTTCGTTTGGTATTTTTGAAAGCAGAATTTGCGAACTTTCCCGGTTAACAGATATCTGTCACTCAGAGATCTCTTTCAGGCATATGGTCACTATTTACCAGGTTGCCAGAGGGAATTTTGACCAAATCCTTAAGATCGTAAGACGCTTAGACTGCTCACCGGAATACGAAAAATATATAAAGGAGCTTATAGACAACGTTTCCAGGTGGCTTGAACTTTGTGCCCCTCCTTTTGTAAAATTTAAGGTGAAAGAGACCGTACCTGTGCAGGCAGCAACTCTTTCGGAGCTTCAGAAGGCTTTTCTTTCAGCTTTCTCAGCCCATATTAGAACCAGGGAAAGACTCAGCGCAGAAGAATTTCATATGCTGATTTACTCCGCAAAAAAGGAGGATTCCGAGCTGAATATAAGGATTTTGGAAAAGATAAATAAGCAGACACAGCACATAGGCTCAAGAGATGTTATACTACAGATAGAGCCTGGAGACCTTTTTAGAGCTATTTACATCTCTTTACTCGGGAAAAACTCAGGCCCTAGAGCCGGATGGTTTCTTTCTTCTTTTGAGAAGGAATTCCTGGTAAAAAGATTCAACGAGGCATCGGCCTATAGCCCGGGAAAACAATGATTTTTATGGACAAATCGGATATTCACACTCTTGCAGGTTCGCAAGCAAAGTCCTTAAAAGCACACATTCTCGCATGGGATAAAGAGTATTGTCACCTTAGATGGGGTGGACCGGCACCTATAAAGAATCTGCAGGTTCACCTTCGTCCAGGGTCGAAAGTTCTCGATGCAGGTTCGGGAAACGGCAGATACCTGACCGAACTTACAAAATATTATTTGACTTTTGGCGTTGATATTTCTGTAACAGCCCTGAGCAATTCCAGAACACAGTTAATGAGAAACGGCAGATTTGCCGAACATATCAGGTCAAGTATCCATAAGCTTCCTTTCAAATCTCACTCTTTTGACGGAATCCTCTGCTATGGTGTGCTTCAGCATCTATTCCCGAATGAAAGAGAAGCAGCTGTAATGGAATTCAGGCGTGTGCTCCGAGAAGGAGGTTTAGTCTTCTTTGAAGCCTTCGGTTCTGAAGATATGCGCTGTGGGGGAAATTCCTCTATTCCTTATGAAAAAAACACTTTTATCCGGCAAAACGGATTAATCTATCACTATTTTACAAAAGAAGAAGTAAATACACTTTTTCAAGAGTTTGAAACGACGGAACTGGATAATATAATTAAGGAAAAAACATTCAGGGGAGAAGCATATAAGAGACATATGATAAGGGGGATCTTCCGAAAGTTTTAAATTCCCACCTTAAGATGCATTCTTCATTTACATTGGAAAAATCAAACGGAATATGTTTTAATTATGTTGGGATCTTCTCATTTTATTTCATTATGTAAATCCGAGCTTCAGATAATTTAATAGAATTATGAGAAGAGCTCCGAATATACCCCCTATGGCACAGATTACAATTGCTAACCAGGTAATCGCGATTTCAATTCCGAGTAAAAACTTTGCTGCGATCAGTACCAAAATCCCAAGTACTGCATTTATTGCAAGACTGGTGGCAGTCTTAAGGATTTTATATAAAACAAAGGCTACTATAATTGCTAGAATTAGAACTATGATTTCTGTTATTGGAAATACCATATTTCTTAGAAGGAGTTCTACTTATTTATAATTATCATTGAGTTTATAAAAGATAGAAGAATCAAAACGATTCCTGGAATTGATAACTTTTTTACATTTTTCTGTGTAAGAAAATAAATATATATAGGGATTTTTTATATACCGATTAAACTTTTATATTTTTGAATATTATATATAATAAAGCAAGTAATAACACCGCCACAAGTGGGAGAGGGGATCTAAATGATTCATTCTCTAATCTCCCTTTTATTTTCACGATGAAGCGGGATCTAATAGTGGACCCGCACTGGTTTATTCCAAACGGCGATGAGTCTTTTGCACATTTTCCACTCATCGCCACACCCATCTTAAAATTTGAGAAAGATTGGGTTTTAACCCAACCATTTCAAATCTTACAATTTACAGTTTTCTGCGTTCAAATATAGCCAGTACGCCAAGAACCACGGCAACCACTACAATTAAGGGAAGTTCTGGAACCGGAACACTCGGCAAGGTAGTTCTTTGACCTGAAATCGAATACATCTGTACCGGATTTTGGGTGGTAAAACCGGACCCTTTATCTAACAATTTTCCCTTAAATGCATTCTTTATATAATCACTGAAGCCCTCAATGAATGGTGTTTGGAACATATTGGTTTTGGACGCAAGTTTGGAGTTCAACGAAGTTGCTGCATTGGTATTTATAATTGATGTTGGATAAATCGGAGTCTTATATCCGGATATATAGTTACGGTTAAGGCTTAACTTAACGTTAGAAGGAACAGAATTCTTTATTGCGTAACCGCTTTTACCGTTCTTGATATTATTATTCGAAATAGTTACGGTACGAGTGCCCGAAACTGCGCTATTGATGTTTATTCCTGCAACATAAGAACCGATGATGTCATTATTACTAATTGTTATCCCGTTACCGCATCTTGTGATAGCTATGCCGCCATTTCGGGTAACTCCTTCATTTTCGTATCCGCTGTCATGTATTACATTACTATAGATATTAACATTTGATCCGTCATTTAAATCGTCTAATTGAATACCGTCGACTCCTGACATAATATTACAGTTTTTAACAACTATATTTTTAGTGGGCAACGAAGAAGCTACGTTGGCTATTTGAATACCATTATCTGAATAAGCATAACCTTGGCGATTTTTCACGTAAGTTGTGACACCGGAGTATGGCGATATGTCTTCATTTGCTATCGTTAGATCCTGACAGCTATCCAACCTATCAGCTGCACAAGAACATTGACGAGCAACATTGTTACTTATTTCTCCACCTATTACACGCGAGTACATTACACAGCAATGCTGCAAATTACTTCCGATGTTGTTATAATAATAAATGTTTTTTCCATTCGTGACTCTAAATCCTTCACCTTTTGCGTCGTGCAAGTTCATACCATATACGCGAATATTATATACGGGCGAGCTGGTTGACCCCTGGAAAGAAATTAGTCTGTAAAGGTCTCTTCCCCCTGGTCCGGATTGAGCCCCTTCGTTACCATCTATTTCAAACCCGTGTATTTTTATGTCGTGCACTGCACTTCCCCTCTGACCTATTACAGGGGTTCCCACACTTGCTGTTGTCCATCCAACAAGATTTGCTAATCTAAGTTTAGCAGTAGAGTCACCTGTGAGTTCCGTATTTGACCCGATTAAGCAAGAACCTCTTATGTCATAAACAAATGGTCCTTTAAGGTAGACTGTTGTATCGGGGTGCTTTGCTGCATATTCAAGCGCCTGGTTAATCTGCACTTGATCATCCCTACCGTCACATTTATAATTACCTGTGCTGTCTCCTGCGACATAAATGGTTTGTGCACATAATGCAACAGGAGTATTTACAACCATACCAAAACATATGAGTAAAAGGATAATCATTTTTTGTTTTATCATTTACCCCACTCCATAACAAAGTTATATTAAAAAAAATTTAGTTATTAAATTTAAAAAATTTATTAATTATGTTGATCAAATCATGTATCGATAATATCTAGAGAATCGGTCATTTCAGCAATAGATTCCTTTAAGGATGTGAGCAAGCTTTTCAAGTCCAGCTCAATTTCCCTTTAAATTATCAATTTCCCTTTAACTGTCGGTTCCCCCTTAAAAGTAAATTTCCTTAAGACTTTAATTTTCCTTGTAACCTTCAATTCCGATATAAAACTTTATGAGGATAGAGAGTTTGATTTCAAATTTTCTTGTCTTTTTTTTCAAATATTGAGATTGAATTGAAAAATCCTCTGCCCCCGGTATCCTTTTTTGCCCCCTTTAAAACCCCAGACTCTTGTTCGATTCTAAATTTATTCATCTGGAGATTTAGAATGGAATTTGAGGTTTTGTTTGATAAAATTTAGGAAACTGATTCTCAAAAATTCGGGCAATTTAACGGATCCGAAATAACTTTAAAGAAAGAAAGAAAGTCAAAGGAATGATAAACATGAGAATCGATGGTGATAGTTTATGTCAAAAACTGTTTATTTTATCTAACATATTCCCCGCTCCATCTATTTAATTTACTTATTGATGTTATTATTAAGATTAACAATCTATAAATATTTAATAGTTGTCCTTTAAAATTTTTACAATGTTTTTCTATAAATTAGTGATTAATTAAAGATATAAGGTAGATATAACCTGAAAAAACGTTTGAACTTTTGTTCGAGCCCTATAAGTGAGACGTATGGTTGAAAAGACGTAAATCTAATATGCGGATTAAATGGAAACTGAACAATAAAATTTAAATAGATTGACATCATACATTTATTGCCTATGAAACGCCCAACCTCGAAAAGTTAAATAATACCGCATCCATCAACTCGGACAAATAGCAAACGGGCGGGTTTTCTATCTCTCCTTTCCCGCCCAAACTGTCTCTTTTTATTAGTATCAGAAATCGGAATGTGAGTTAGACGCGAAAACCTGGTAAAGAATCTTGGAGGAATTATCTCTTGACTAATTTATATTTCAATTTTACATGTTTGCAGTAGATTTATCGATATTTTAACCAATTATATATTTTGCCTATTATTTCAAAAATCGTGCTAAAAATATTTTCCGCAAACATCAATTACATTAATCCGGTAAGAAAAGACATTATTAAAATAAAAAATGAGTAAATTTGAGAAAGATTGAGTTTTTACCCAACCATTCCAAATTTTATATAGTTTAAAGTTTTCTGCGTTCAAATATAGCCAATACTCCAAGAACTAGAGCAATAACTACAATTAAGGGGAGTTCCGGAACCTGAACACCCGGTAAGGTAGTGCTTTGATCTGGATTTGAATATATCTGTGTGGGATTTTGACCAGTAGAACTGGATCCATCACTGAATTGCAGTTTTCCCCCAAATGCACTTGTTATATAATTACTGAAGTTCTCAATGAACTCTGATTGGAATATAGTGGTTTCAGATGCAAGATTAGAGTTTAAGGAAGTTGCACTATTGGTATTTAAATTGATGTTGGATAAATCGGAGTCTTATATCCGGATATATAGTTACGATTTAAGGCTTAACTTAACGTTAGAAGGAACAGAGTTCTTTATTCCGTAACCGCTTTATTATTAACTTACCGTTCTTGATATTGTTATTCGAAATAGTTACGGTATGAGTGCCCGAAATTGCGCTATTGATGTTTATTCCTGCAATATAAGAACCGATGATGTCATTATTACTAATTGTTATCCCGTTACCACATCTTGTGATTGAAATACCACCATTTCGGGTAACTTTCTCGTTTTCATATCCACTGTCATGTATTTTATTATTAATAATTTTAACATTTGATCCGTCATTTAAACCATCTAACTGAATACCCCCTACTCCCGATACAATATCACAGTTTTGAACTACTATATTTTTAGTGGGTGCTGTAGAAGCTACGTTTCCAATTTGAATACCATTGTCTGACACAGCACATCCCCGAGAATTTTTAGAGTAAGTTGTGGTGCCAGTACAAGGCGATATTTTTTCATTTTTAATTGTTATGTCTTGACAGCTATCCAATCTATCACCTGCACAAGAACAAGAACGTGCAATACTATCACGTATTTCTCCGCCTATTACACGCGAATACATTACACAGCAATGCTGCAAATTACTTCCGATGCTATTATAATAATAAATGTTTTTCCCATTTGTTACTCTAAATCCTTCACCTTTAGCGTCGTGCAGATTCATGTTATACACATAAATATTGTAAACAGGCGCGCTGGTTGACCCCTGGAAAGAGATTAATCTGTAGAGATCCTGTCCTGCCGGCCCGGATTGAGCACCTTCGTTGCCATCTATTTCAAACCCGTGTATTTTTATGTCGTGCACTGTGCCTCCCTTCTGGCCAATGATTGGAGTACCCGCAGCTACCTTCGTCCATCCAACACGATTCGCCAATCTAAGTTTAGCGGTAGAGTCACCTGTGAGTTCTGTGTTTGACCCGATAAAGCAAGTGCCTTTTATATCATAAGTAAATCGTCCTTTGAGGTACACTTTTGTACCGGGATTTTTTGCTGCATAATCAAGCGCTTGATTAATCTGTACCTGGTCGTCTTTTCCATCGCATTTATAAGTACCTGTGCCGTCTCCTGAGACATAGATTGTTGATTGTGCACCTAATACAACAGGAGTATTTACAACTATACAAAAACATATGAGCAAGAGAAAAAGCATTTTTTGTGTTATCATTTACCCCACTCCATAGCAATATCTCTTTATAAAAATTTTATTTGATTGGTTTAAATAATTTATTAATGATGACAATTAAATCATATCAATTAAATCATATTCAACGTCGATAAATAGTCATTTCAGTAAAAGATTGCTATTAAGATGTAAGCTTTTAAGTTCAACTCAATTTCCTTTAAACTGTCAATTCCCCTTAATCCCCTTAATTTCCTTTAATCCATAAAATTCCCCTTTAAACAGTTAATTTCCTGAAACTATAAATTAATCTTAAAACCTTCAATTCCAATGCAAACCTTTGTGAGATCAATGGATAGAGAAGTTGCTTCCAAGTTTATTTCTTCTATTTTTTCAAATATTGAGATATAAATTGAAAACTCTATACCCTTTTCGACCCTTTCGACCCAAAACTTATGTTCAAGATTTCAACTATCTTCAACCAGTGTCATGAAAACTTAATTGTGGATCATCAATTTAAGGTCAAAACCATATCAACTGATGGAAGCTACCAAATAGTATATTCCATAATTAGGTTTTTACGATACTAGGAACTTTATTATGGAAATGAAGTTAGTTTGTGCAAAATTTAGCAAACTGTTTTTTAGGAGTTCGGTCATTTAATGGATCCGAGAATATCTAATACAAGAAATGAGAGTCAAAGGAATGATAAGCAGCTTGTATCGATAGTGATGGCTTATGTCAAAAACTGTTTGTTTCGATTATCATGTTCCCCTCTCCATCTGTTTTATTTATTAATGTTATTAATAAGACAAACAATGTATAAATATTTAACATGTTGTCTTTAAAATATTTATGAAGTTCGCTAATTAAATGAAGTACTTCATTAAAACATATTAAGGCAGACATAGCTGAAATATCGGAGGATTAAATATTTCTCCGGTGAAAAGAGTATAAATTTATTCCTGGATCCTGAAAAACTATGAAAAAAGTTTGAATTTATATTTGAGTCCTATTTGAGAGTCTTTATAAAGTCAGCAATAATTTGCTTAAGAGATTTTTTGGTTGGATACGCCCGTACCTCTATTAAAGGGTCTGTATTCCCTAGAATCATCGCTGAGACTATCGCATCAGGCCTGTACAGACAAAGCACGGGAATTCCTTTTACCAGTGCCCTGCAGATTTCAAAACCTACACCAATAGAAGGTACTGAAACCTCGGCAATCAAGGCGTCGCTTTTTACGAGCAAGTCCATATCACGGGAGTAAATCTCTTCTTCTGTCATTTCCATTTCTACTTTTTCCAGTTCAGGGTCCGCAACGTACCAGCAGAGTACTTCGGCTCCGGTTTCCTCAAGGATATTATACATTAACTGGTATGTCTCAAGCAGCTGTCTTCCTCCCCGTATGGAGCCCGATAAAAATATTTTTGGCTTCCGTTTTTCCGAGGCTGGCATTTTCTCTAAGGCTTTCATTCATATCACCTTCTTGCTTTTTCCCGTTTTTTTCAGCAATTCCAACATTACTGGTTTTTTTATGCTACTCCTCTGAAATAATGCCCGGTGGTAAAACCCTTTCCAAGGCTCTCACATCTGTCTTGTCTCTGTTTTCCGATCTCAAGATCAAGAGAGGTGTCAATTGCCTTCCGGTATGCAAGAGTTACTTTCCTGATTTCTTCGGCATTCTCCATTCCGAGAGTTTCGATCCTGAGACTTGTGATTCCGCATTCCAGAAGGTCGGGAACATACTCAAGCATACAGAGAACTCTGGAATTGAGAAGATGCATCCTACATTGATGATCCATGAGCAGAGGAAATTCATACTTTTTCTCATCTGCAAGTACGAAGTTCCCAGCTTTGCATGGAGCATTACACAGATTCTTTTGTGCTCCAAAAAGTCCCCCAATCAGCCCACCTACAAGGCAGTGTTCCGATTCCATTAATTCCAGGCACCCATGAGCTATACATTCCACCTGTCCATGGGAAGCAATGTTTTTCAGCTCATCAAGTGTCAATTCCGGAGAAACCACGACCATTTTAGCTCCTTCTAGCAAAAGAAAGGAGTTTGCACTTGAATTAAATATATTCAAAGGACTATCTGCAATAAAAGGAATTTTCCCTGCTTTAGCCAGGTTGATAATCCCAAGGTTTGAAGCAAGGATCCCATCAGCCTCAAATTTTCGGGTAAAAGACAGAATTCTCTTAACTGATCCCATTTCAGAATCTTTCACCATCTTTGGTACAATAAAATAAATTTTCTTGCCTGCAGCTCTAGATTTTAAAACCGCGTCCTCGAAATTGTTTTCCAATCCTTCAGGAAAGGATTCTTTTTGTCCGGCAAAATACGGCCTTCTGAAAAGCCCTTCTCCGAAATAAATACAATCTGCTCCGCCTGCAATTGCTGCTTCAAGTCCTTCTATTGAGTATACGGAAACTGAGAGCAAAGTGTGAACTGGAAATCTTTTCAGGAGAGTATCTTCTTTATTGTTTACATATTCCATTTTATCTCCGGATTCTGGCAGTTGTAGATTCTGAAGAAGTTTTCTCTTCCATTTTAATATTCTGGAATTTTCAAGCTGCAATATCGCTTTTGTCCTGAGCTCATTTAACTGTCCCATAGGGACAAAAATACCCCCTTCCATATTCAGATTAAGCTCAAATGCTTCAAAAAGGGTATTTCCAAGCTTAGAAAGTTGTTTTTCGATCTGAGTTCTCGTTGTGGGCTGTTTTTCTGCCTTCTCTACAAGATATTCGGACTCAACTACTACTGAATTTGAATCTTTGTCAGTTACTTCCAGCTTGATTGATTTTCCCGAGATAATAGTTACAGTTAAGCATACGGGAATTTTAGGTCTCAGACTTCCGGACTCGCTTTCTTTTTTGAGGGAATCCATAAGTTTTTTATCATGTGTCCTGTATACTGCACTTCCAAAAGGTGCTTTCGAATCAAACGGAAGGTCTACTATCTCTCCTTTTCCTGCACTATAAACAGTGCCCTTTTCGGCATTATACATGCAGGATATGATTTTTCCTTTATCTTCCGTTCTGGTTTTGGCATTCTCGACCATTATCCCGTCTCCAAGCCGAATTGTGCTTGAAAGCTTTACTCGAATACGATTTAAGCACTTGTCATACCCGACAACAATGCCTGCAGGTATTCCCCGGTTGTGGGGATTCTCTCTGCTCATGAGTTCTGCCCGGGGGTTTCCAAAAAAATAACCTTGAGTAAAATCCCTATTAAAAAGCTGCGTAAGCGTTTCCTTTTCTTCATTTGAAACAAAAAATCCTTTCGAATTGTCAAAATACCTGTCAATCAGGCGGCGGTAAATTCTGACAACTCCTGCTACATACTCCGGTCTCTTCATTCTGCCCTCTATTTTGAATGACTCGATCCCGGATTCTATAAGGGCATCCAGGCCTGAGCTAATATTAAGGTCTCTTGGACTCAAGAGATACTTGCCGCTTGTTTTGATCGGCTTTCCGTCACAGTAAAGACTGTACTTTTTTCGGCACGGTTGGGCACAGTATCCTCTATTTCCACTCCTTCCCCCAATAAGGCTGCTCAGGAGGCACTGTCCGGAATAGGAGAAACAAAGAGCCCCATGTATGAAAACTTCAATTTCAGTCCTGCTTTTTTCTTTTATAAATTTTATGTCATCAAGGGACAATTCCCGTGAAAGTACAACTCTTTCGATTCCGATATTTTTTAAAAACTCAACTCCTTCACTGTTATGCAAAGTCATTTGAGTGCTTGCATGCAGAGGAAGGTCAGGCAGGTATTTGCCTGCAAGAGAAATGAGCCCAAGATCCTGGACGATAATCGCGTCTGCCCCCATCTCTCTCAAATAGCAAAGCAGTTCGAGGGCATTTCCCATCTCCCCATCTTTTAGCAGGGTATTTACAGTTACGTAGACTTTCACACCTCTGAGGTGAGCATAGTCAATTGCTGCTTCAAGTTCGTCTTTCGAAAAATTGGATGCACACCCTCGGGCACTGAAAACTCTGGCTCCGAGATACACAGCATCCGCTCCGTTTTCTACTGCGGCCACCAGGGCTTCCATACCGCCGGCTGGTGCCAGCAGTTCCGGTTTTTCTGAGTTCATCAAGTTGAATTAACTGCCTGTTCTTAATTAAGTTTTGGTATCTTTGCCATCTTTGGAGTTACAAAATCTGCCTGACCGAATTCTGATAAGCCCTAAACTAAAGTTAAACAAAGATTATTACAATGCCATATTCCTTTCAACATATTCATTATTAAATTATAAATTATATATATATTAACGCTGAAAAGAAAGCTGATCTTGACTATGGACAAAGATTTATAAGGATTATTTGAAAAGAATTAATCTGGGGTTTGGTATGTCATATAGAAATGAGCTTGATGAAGTAAGAACTATTGAAGAGGGATTTAAAAAAGCTTATGATCAGGATCCAATGGGGACAATGGAAGCTGTTGAAAAGCTGAGAAACTTCACATTTCAGTTAATCCATATGGAAGCTACTCCAGAGAATGAGATTGATGCAAAGGCATTCGTAATTTCGATTGGAGACTTAGGTAGGGTAGCCGCAGAAACCGGAATGGAAATAGTTTGTGTGGCTGTAAGTCTTGCTCTTGGAGACATAGTTATGGAGGCAGCTGTCCAGAAAAAGGAGAATCTTGCAGTAAAAACTTTATCGGTTATTGGGAACCTGGCGTTGGAATTTACAGAAAAGGACCTGGGTACTGCAGCAAAAGGTGCTGCCGAATTACTTGGAAAATGCGGAGAAGCATCAACCAAACTCAAGATGGAGACCCTGGTAAGCCTTTCTGAGATTTATCTTATGCAAATAGCTCTCAAAGCCAAAGAAAAAAATATTTCAGAAGCTGTACTCGTTTCAATAAATTTCCTTGGGGATATCGGGGCATCTGCAGCCGAACAGAAAACGGAAATCGGGACTCTAGAGGCTGCAGTCATTCTTGAAGATCTGGGTAATGCCGTTGTAAGAGAAAAGAGTGACTCTTACGCAATAGCTGTAGTATTGGCACTTGAAAAATTGGGAACTGCAGCTTCCATATACGGTTTAAAAAGTGTACTTGTCCAGACTGCATGGTCTTTGGAAATAATTCGAATCCTTACCCTTGAGCAGGGTTTAAAAACTGCATGCCTTGCAGCAAAGAGTGCACTTGAATATTTGAATACCGGTGGAATGATTGATGAAGAACAGAATCTGGGAAAAATTCAGGAAATAAAGAAATTCCACTCAATTTTCCTGAAGAAAAAATAATATGATTGATACTTATATTCAAAATAATAGTCGACTCCACTCATTTTGAATATACTGTTCTTAAATTTGTTTGATTTTTCAGATTTAGAGCCTCTTTTCAGGCTGCTTCTTCAGTCTCTTCCTGATCTTCAAAATCCTCTTCGTTTGCATCGACTTCTTCTATTTTCTCAGTTTCTGGTACCATTAGGTTTTCGATCCATTCACTAAGTCTCCCGCAGTATTCAGGTTCACAGTCGAAAGTACAACCAGTACAGGATGAGAACATCTCTCCTGCTAACAATAGATCGTATTTCTCTTTGACCTCCTCTTTTGCTTTCAGGAGATATGTTCTTGCACCGTTTGAGACACCGACCTCGCGGACGATCAGGTCCTTATCCAGAAGCTTCTTAATGATTCTGGAACACTTCCTGCTATCTATGTCCAGCTCTTTCCAGATAACATTCTGGAAAACTCCGTCTTTATGCCTTCTTATAATGTTATAAGCTTCTTCTTCAAGATCCATGCTTCCACACTAATAAAGTTACTTATAAAGTTTTATTCATCGACCGGAGTGATAAGTATGATGTTATTGCCACGAAGCACTACAGAACCAAGGGATCGGACCTTTTCACCCTTTACAATCTCCATTGTATCTACAAGATGCAGGTTCATATAGTCGTCCACACTCTTAAGAGTGCCTTCAAGCAGATTAAGGTCACCTTTCATTTCTACCTGGATCCTTGATCCAACAATTTTCTGGACTTTTTTATTTGGGAACAAATTTAAACCCTCGCTGATTTTATCTTAATTTTGGTTCCCGCACTTCCGGGTTCCGCTTTTTCGTCCAAAGCCGGAGCTTAAAATCCGCTTATGCTGCTGCCAGCAACTAAGAAGTTATTCCGAATTGTCACTCCACCGGCTTCTAATTAAACTGAAATTACATACCTTTACACAGATATATAACCATCGATCTTCAGGGTTGTAAAATATTCGTAAGGTTAGATATAGCCCTGGATATTCGTACTTTCGTCAACAGATTTTGTGGGTTCTTTTTTTGGCCTTGGAATCGCTCTTGCAATTGGTCCGAAGACAGATTCGTACTCATTTATATGCTGGCTTAGCCAGCGATTGAGTTCAAGAGCAGCAACCGGAGAGAGAATTATTTCTGTCTCAACACATCTTTCGATAATCCTAGACTCTGAAGCATCACCGAACATCTTAGGAGTGTCATTATAAAAACCGATCCTGAAATCATAAGGGCTGTGCCCGCCTGCAGCTCCGATAGCGTAGATCTGTCTGAAGCTTTCGGGTTTGACAAATTCAACTATAATGCCGGTTTTATTTTTTTTGGCTGCTGAGTGTTCGATATTTTCTCTTGAGTCAACGTCTTCGGTCATAATATTACCTCTATATTATTTTCAGGAATTATCTTTATCAAGCAAGATTCCAGCGTCAGTAATGCTCTCAGTGCTGAATGAACTCCCAGATTAATTCATTCGATAGTAATTCCCCATATAAATAGGAATAATCTCTCAATTGGCTTTGATATTATAAAAGGAGTTCTATGAGTTTGAATTACTTGAATAATTTACTTCATTTGGCACAAACAGCACTTAGCAAGCTTTATGTTGAATGTATCCCGAACAGTTGGATATAATTGGATTAAACAACTTATTATAAATATTTTTTGACAGTTCCACGCCTAAAATGTCAACATACTTGTAAAACAAATAACTCAAAGGGATTATCAATAATAGCGATAAGATGCATGAAGTTAGAACAGCCAGACCGTATGGCAATACTGGGTTCAGGGCTAGAAACAATGAACAGGTGAAACTGCATATGATCAGGAAATGTATCAGGTACAAAGAATAAGATATTTTTCCCAGGAACACCGGAACGGAGGAAGAAAAAACTTTTTGCATTCGCTCACTGTTCAATAAAACATACATTATCATGCCGGCTCCTATAATATGATATATCATCTTTGGCTTCAGGAAGACACCGTTATTGAGAAAACTATACAACGAGTCATTTGTTACCGTGCTAACCGGATAAGACCCTAAAAACAATCCTGCAAACAGCACACCTGACAATATTATACTATTGCTTGTTTTAAACATGGGGGTCTTTCTGGTAAAAATGTCAGCCAGAGACATTCCTATTATAAAAGCCAGGTAGTAAGAGTTAAAGAAGACAAGGGCTGCAGAAAGGTAGAACATCCAGCGTTTTCGCCACGACCCGAAAAGTAAGGCTATTGCAAAAACAAGCATTGACCCGTAGAACTCTATTGTCATCGTCCACAATACCGGGTCATAGTGTACATCACCGTCTACGAAGAACGAATCATTCCAGAAGTTGGCAGGGTTATTATTTGCAGTAATCATTACAGTTTCGGTATAATAATGGAATAACCCGAATGATGATAATAAAAATGATAATAAGGTTACTGTAATTACAGGAATTAACAATCTTATATAACGGCGCAGTATTCCACTTACAATTAAATTTTTATCCCCTATACTAAAATATTTTTGAGTTAATACATAACCGCTCAGTACGAAGAAAATGCATGCAGAGAAGTTACCTGCGCCAATTAATCCTAGCGGGGAGCTAGAAAAAATTGTCTCAAAGTTTCCGAAATGCGATGGTACCTGATCACTATAGATCAACGCCGGGGTGAGAACAATAAAGAAATGCATTAACATAACATTAACCGCAGCTATACCGCGCAGGCCATCAAGAAAGCTAATTTTTCCTTCCATACTCATCTTTAAGGGTTTTGTCTGAGAGATAGTTATTTTAAAATATGAGCTAATTTCAAGGTCCGACTCAATTTTAGTTCATTCCTTTTAATCTTTTAGACTATTTCCAGAACTGTCACAGTTAGCTATGAATATCCCATTATTTAGAATGCCACCTGGAACATTAATTATTCTGTCTTCTATCCAGATTCTGAAATTCTCAGAGATTAAACATCCCTCATCTTTTTTAAATATGGCTGAATCTTTGAAATAATTTAGTTTTATAGTATCCAGGGTTTCCTCATAGAGTCCACAATCTTTGAATTTGTTACTTATATACACATCAAATGTACCATCATCATGGAGGATGAAATGGGTAGTTCTATTTTTGTATTTTCTGGGCATAGGGATCACGTATTTTATTGAGTTAAAACAGTTAGATTTACTTTTATACATAGTGCATAGGGATTTTTACTTTGAGATATCTGCTAAGTTGTAGTACTTCCTATTTTCATAGGATTTTATAGCACTTAAAACAGCAACAGACCAAAATAATTATATTTCAATTGCTTTTATCAAAAATAAGGTTTAGTAATGTATACTGATTTCTATTTTGAAACTCCTATTATTTATACATTGAAACAGATAATTATATACTATAAAAAAAGAGTTGGCAGAGAATAGCGAATCCTGCCAAGACTCAGAATGAGTTATTTCTCAACTATCTTAAAAGTTATAGAACAATCTGAAAGTTCCTACAAAAGGAGTTAACCTATGCGAATTCTTATACTCTATACAGGCGAACTTGGAAAGAAAGTTATCCAGAATCTTATTAACTCAAGTAGCTTCTGCGTATCCTGTGGGGATCTCTGCAATCAATGCAGACAGGCTAGAAAATCTTATGCAAATCTGATTGTGGGAATTCATGAGTTTCCTGCGGATTTGCCTACGTTTATAGAAGAACCAGGGCAGTATATTCCACCCGGACTTCCGGAATGTGACCTGATACTTGCTATTGGTATTCATCCTGATCTCCTGGCAGCTCTTCCAGATGTTGTGAAGAAAACGAAGGCAAAAGCCGTAATTGCACCTGCTGAAGATTCTAAGAAAACTCCTGCCGGAGTTCTTGAGCAGCTCAGGAAAGAGCTAGAGTCCATAGGAGTTGAGTTCGAGGGGCCAAAGCCATTCTGCGCCCTTGAAAAAACCGGAAAGCCGGTTATTGATTCATTTGTTGATCTTGGTTTCGGAAAGCCTATGCTCAGAATTGAAACGAGCCCTGATGGGAAAATGTTCATCGGGGCAGGTGTAATCAGGGATGCTCCATGTGGTTCTACCTGGTTTGTGGCTAAAAAACTCGGCTGGTCTGACATCCCTGCGTATAAAGAAACTGTTTCAGGTGCTCATCACTCATACCCCTGTACTGCAAGCATGGACAAAGACCCACAGCTTGGGGATACTATCCTGCACAAAGCCGGGTATATCATAAGAGAAGCTGTTGAAAGTGGAATGGAGTATGCAAATAAAGAAAAAGCTCGAATGTCCGCGGCTGGCGGAGACAAAGCTTCAAGTCCGAGCTTCTAAAACAGATTAAATTCTTACTTCAATGTTTGAAATTAAGCCTCAAATTACCATTAATCAAATTTATTTTAGTGAGAAGTTTTTCTCTTCTGTTTTGCATCTCTCCTCTTAAAACTACCAGCTTCTTTTTGGAATTTTCTATATCTCCTTCAAGTAAGCGAGTTCGGCTAAGAAGTTCTGTTTCTTTGTGTTCAAGCTCTGACGACTTTCCAGTATCCGCTTCCAAGATTTCAGCATTCTTTGTTTCAAAATATTTAAGAGCTTCAAGATACTCTTTTTTCCTCTCAGGAAAATATGAAATTAAGGTTCTGCTCTGCATCAGAGCCTTTTCCTTTTTTTGGGTCTGCATGTCCAGAGCTTTATCTTCAAAAGTCTTTTGAAGTTCCGGGAAAAAAGCAGGATTAACATGTATGGGATTGTCAAGGCAGATATCCAGTTGATGCTTTAGATCAGGTTTCAGTGTATATCTGCCACTTTCATGAAGCTTTTTTATTCTTGAGAGATGCCCTGAAAGCGGAAGGACAAGAGAGTTTACGTTAGCTTCGGCTTTTTCAAGTCGACTTTTTGCTTCATTAAATTCTTCCTGTAGATTTTGTAAGCTTTGCCAGGCATTTCCTTTTCTGAATTCTTCAAGTTCTTGACTCGCTCTGGCAATCTCATCTTTTAAAGCCTTAATTTTTCTTTCTCTGGACTCGAGCTCCAGCTCTTCTGTTTTTATTGAATTCGACAGATTCTGGATTCCTCTCGCTTCGGAATAAGCTGCCTCAATAGCTTCAATTTCAGTTTTATTTTCCAGAATTGCCCCTCTTAGCTCTTTAAAAGCTATGCTTAATCTGGAAAGGCTTTCACTAAGATATTTTGATTCCTGAGGAAAAACAGGTCTAGCATACTTGAAACTCCTATCCATGTTTTCCAGACATGTCTCGAGATTCTGCACAGCTGCCTCATAGAATCCTTCAAGCGTCTTGAAATCCATATCCTCCTGCACCTTGATTTTATCTATCAATGCAGCAACTTGCTTTGTTACATTTTCCCTATTGCTTTTTGCTCTTTTTACCGCCCTTACGTCAAAATCTCCCTCTACTTTTGCTTCCGCAAGCCTGGAATTGCTCTCTTTGAGTTCAAGAAGTGCAGCCTCCAGTTTTCCCATAGATCCTGAGACTTCCTTTCCCATCCCTGAAGATATTTTATGAGATCTTTCATCAAGCCATGCGGGCAGGTCTTCAAAATCAATTTCCTTAAGACTGGCTTCTTCACCGGGAATTTCTTTTTTTCCAAAGAGTTTTTTAATCCAATTCAAACTGGAGCTTCCCTTAGTTTAATAAAATTTTTATATTTTTATAGATTTTTTCGGTTTTGATTATATAAGAAAAGGCTATTAATTGATAAAACTTCTGCGATAAAAATTGTACTGGACAATATGCCTGTTTATTTCTGCTTTAATCTTGTATTTAAGCTTAATTTATGTTTAAGCTTAATTTATATACTTAGCACGTGACATGGAACATTGCAGATATCTTGCCTTCAATTTCGTTCCAGCGCTCAATTGCTAAAGGAGTTGGGAACAACTCTATTCCACACTTTTTTTCCAAGAAGAAATCTTCAGCTTCTTCCGAAAGTTCGACAAAACCTGTTTGTCCCGTTCCTATAATTATTTTTTCGGTTTCGTTTTCATAGATATATTTAGCTTCCTCAAGAGATATTTTATGTGAGGTTCCGTATACTTCCTTTGACAGCGTTTTCTCTCTCTTTTTTACCTGCCCGTTAAGGCGAATGATAATATCATAACCGAAAGTTTCTCCATCCACAATAATCGAACCAAAATTCGTAGAATCAATCTTTGGTCTCATGGTTTTCCTCTGAAATCAGGTTAAAACAAATATTTTATTCTACAATATTTTTCATCTTACAGTTATTTAAAGTTATGACTAAAAAATTTTTATGTAATAGATTTTTATACATTAAAATCAAATAATATTTTAATATGGGGGATTTTAGTGGCTCACAGGGAATTATGGGAGTTCTTTGGTTTTATGTTATTGGTAGTAACGACCGCAATTGCTATATTCATTGTAATTTTACCTCAAGCTGTTATTCCTTAATTTTATGAGTAAAAATAGATTAGAATTTTCAAGTTCATATTAGAGTGAAATATTTTAATACTTGATTAACTTTTTTATTACTACACGTATATTTATATTTAATCCGGTTATTTTTGTGGCTAGATAACTGCAAATGAAATATTAAGTGAACTTTGAACAGAACTAATCTGGACAAAATAAGTTTATTCTGTTGAAATGAGAACTTCAAAGATACAGTTCAAAAAATGAGAATGAAGTAATTAATCAGATCAATTTATTATAAATAAAACATTATTTCATATTGTGAAAAGCTAACAGAAATAAGTATAAAAAATCTCGTCTTTATTTTTTATAAACAAAAATGATTGCGTTCATTTTTCAAGACTATTAAAGTTACTTCTTTTATCTTTTCCAAAATTTGCGGTCTAAATTCAAAATAAGGGATAACAATGGACGGAAAGTATCTGAATTATATACGGCAAAACAAGAAAAAAATTGCTGTTTCTGTTGCCGTTATAATCCTTGTGATTGTTCTCGGGATAGCTCTTCATCCTGATAAATACTTCAGGCCATCCAGTACAGAGGCAAATAAGACTGTTTATGTAGCTGGTGATGGAAGTGGGGATTTCAATTGTGATGGAAGTGATGACCAGGTAGAAATAAACAAGGCTCTTAAATATGTAGCAGAGAATCCTGAGTACTCTACCGTTTGTTTAAAGGGTCCCGGGACGTACGTTATTTCAGACAGCATTTTTATTGGAAGCAAGACGGTCCTGGAAGGAAATTCTACAGCCGTAATAAAACTTGCTAATAAGGCTGGCTGGCCTTCTATGAAGCCTCTGATCCAGCAGATGGATAGTTCCGGAAACTCTAACATCACCGTAAAGGGCTTTGAAGTAAATGTAAACTATCCAGGTAATAATGAAATCACGTTAGGGAAAGGGTACTATAATGTCATGCACTTTAAAAACTGTACAAATGTTGAAGTAAGCAATATGTATCTGCATCATGGAACAGGAGACGGGTTAAGAATAGAGAATAGCTCAGATATTAGGTTTTATAATAATAAAATATATAAACTCGGGCATGATGGCCTTTATGCCATTAATTGTCTGAATGTAGAAGCCTGGAACAACCGCATAACCTGCAGGACTGATAGCGGTCTTAGAGCATGGGATTCAAACCGTGTGAGATTTCACGATAATGTAATTAATTCTTTTTACCACTGGAGTGCAGGCGGGCCCGGGATTCAGATCGAGAAATCAAAAGGCGTCGTCAACGATGTAGAGATATATAATAACACTATCTATGACACTTTTGGACCTGGAATCTGGCTGTTAGGTTATGGAGAGTCTTATCCTGAAAAAGAGGCTCAGAATGTTCACATCCATAACAATATTCTCTACAATACCGGCACGAATCCAAGTATTGACTGGGTAGGTGGAGTAATAACAAGTGGATTTTACGATACCCTTATAGAAAATAATGTCTTTGACGGAGTATATCATGCTGCCGTTATACACATGACTCCGGATCTTCCTGACATTGACATCTCCCCTCAAGTTAAGGGGTATACGACGATTGTTCGCAACAATATAATAGTAAATACCCAGAAGCGTGCAAAAGACTCTAACGGAACAGGTTATGCAATAATTAATTATCTTCCTGAAATAAGCTCCTTTGTATTGGAAAATAATTGCCTCTATAAAAATGAAGGGGGAAATTATAAAAATGCAAATTCAAGCACTGACATCTATGCAGATCCGCTTTTTGTGAACCAGAAAAACCATAATTATCGCCTGAAACAAAAATCTCCCTGTATTGGTACCGGGTATCTTCTTCCGGATACTGCAAATGAATCTGGAAATAGTAATGTAAGTGTAAACATAGGGAGGTACAGCTAATTGAGAACTAACAAAATCCTATCACGAAAAAGTGTTTAATTCAAATATTGTTCTGCCGGAATGACAGAGAAAAGATAGCCCAGGTGTCAGGAACCTGGGTCCTTATCCGAAAAACAGGCAATTAGAGAATTTTATCGAGTTCCGCTGCCAATACACTGCCCTGGGTTACCCCCATAAAGCGTTTTACTTCGACTCCATCTTTCTGGATGATCAATGTCGGGACAGCATGTATGCCAAATTTTGAGGCAAGCTGCTGGTTCTCATCTACATCTATAACTTGGAACTCAACTTTATCCTTGTACTTTTTTTCGAGCTCTTCTATAATTGGTTTTTGCATCCTGCAAGGTCCGCACCATGTTGCCGAAAAGTCCATTAAGACTGGCTTCATAAAATCACCTATCATATTTTGGAATGATTGAAACTTTCTTTTCTTATTTAATCTTTTTGGAAAGCTGACAAAAATCGTACAAAATTGCCTGCACGACAACTACCGGAAACCCAATCCTGATGATAGACGACCTCATAGATGGAATTACCAAATACAGGGTCGGAACTTATTTGTTATATATTATCATTGAGCATATATAACGCTATCTCAGTCTTTAAAAACTTAAAAAAGATATGTATGAGTACTCATTCACTCTTCGGACTTTCTATTACTCTACGTTCTGTTTTTCCCTTAATAATATTGCCGAAATACATACAACCTTCCATAGATATCGTTGGCATGTCCGGCGATTCATTTATCATATTAACAGGGGCACCCCGGACCAGCACACACGGTATTCTTTCGTCGGCTTCTCCCATTAGAAGCTCTGCAGCAGAAACCAGGTTATCTGCCACTGCTTTGTATGTAATATGGAGAGGTTTTCCGTATATATCGCAGGTTCCACGGGCATCTTCAACAGGTATGAATCCTGAGACTCCAAGAGCTATCCCTGTGCAACCAAGCCTTAAGGGTTGAGTCCTGCTGTCTCCGATAATTACTCCGAGCCTGCACGAATAGCGCCGTTCAAGACGTGTGCGGATAGTCTCCGAACTTTTTTTCGGATCTTCAGGAAGAAGAATTACACGACCTTCTGGTGCGTTCGATGCATCAATTCCCGCATTGGGAGCCAGAACACCTTTGGTAACAGTGAGGGCAGCTCCGGGTACACCACCAAAGATCTCATCGCACTCCTGAAGTACAAGTTCCATCTCCCGGGGGTCAATTCCATACTGTTCTCCAAGAGACAGTGCCTTTTCCCCAGGAATAATACTTGTAAGCTCAATAACTCGCCTCTCTGCCGTACCAACCGCAGATTCAGCCAGAACTAAAATATCGCCGTCAATTGGAACAATGCCTGCATCTTCAAGCGAATCTTCCAAAATGCGTACTAAGTCATCTCCTTCCCTAATAATGGGAGTCTTAATTCCAAACATCTGAATGGAAGTTTTTTTAGAATTCATATTTTGCTATCCGTAAAATTGTTATAGGTCCAGTATTACCTTTTTTACTGGCTGAAACTTTCCAGAATCTTAATGTTTTCTCCGTATTTGCGGATTTCTAGAACGGTTTCGACTCTTGAAACCCTATACGAATGTTCCTGCCTTTTCTCGGCTTTTCTAGCCTGGTATACCCTGATAGAGCGGAGAAGATCTATTTTTCTGAACTCGGGCCAGAAAGGAACACAGAAATATGCTGCGCATTCACTTCCGTTAGCTTGCCAGGGGAGGAAATTGGAAACTCTCTCATCCCCGCCGGTGCGAATGATCAGGTCAACATTCGGAACGGAAACCCCGGGAGCAGGATAGAGGTGTTCTGAGATTAAGTTTATATCCACGTCTTCCAGAGCAAGCTCTCCCACTTGAAATAGAGCCTGCAATATCCCTTACAGCCTGGATAATGTCCTGTCGACCTCCGTAAGCTATGGCTACGTTCAAATGAAATTTCCTATAATGTTCGGTTGATTTTTCTATTATGTCAATTGACTCGTTTAGAAAATCAGGCAGTTTTGATCTGTCGCCAATGACTCGAATCTGCATCTCTTTCTCATGTGTCCTCGGGTCAGAATAAAGTTTAAGAAACTTCTGGTTGATCAGGTGAAAAAGGCCATCCACTTCCTCTTCGGAACGCTGGAAATTTTCCGTAGAGAAAGCATAAAGAGTAAGCTGTTTTACTCCTATTTCATAACACCACTCGATCACCTTTTCGGTCACTTCTGCTCCCATGGCATGCCCGTAACTTCGAGTCTTTCCCATCTGCCCTGCAAACCTGCGGTTTCCGTCGCATATCACAGCTATATGATGAGGGATCTCTAGATTTTGGATCCTCTTTTCGAGTCTGTGCTCATATCTATGATAAAATACACTGAAAGTGCGGTTTTTCAAGAAACGAAATCCCGCTCCGAGAGCTCTTCTCCAATGTAAGTTTGTCTTTAAATTCGTCAATGTGCCCCCTTTAAATATAGGCTGAGAGAACATATAATATGTTTTTTCGGATTTATTTTTTTGCGGGATGTTCAAATATATTTTAAGAGATTATGTTCAACATAATTTAATTTTTCGGTAATAACTGATTGGACAGTTCCAATGTTTACCTGGAAAAATACAGGTGTAAAAAAAATAGAAATATAAAAAGGAAAATTTATGAGAAGGATAATTAAAAATGCCAAAATATATACGATGTCAGAAGCTGGAATTTTAGAAAACGCAGACATACTTATCGAAGATAATAAAATAATTGAAGTGGGAGAAATTGATGTCGGGGCAGATGAGGTATTTAATGCAACTGGAAAACTTGTTTTCCCGGGATTTATAGATGCGCACTCTCATCTTGGAATGTTTGAGGATTCAATCGGCTTTGAGGGAGATGACGGTAATGAGGACACTGACCCTGTTACCCCACATATGAGGGCAATCGATGGGATAAACCCCTGTGACCGCTGTTTTAGTGAAGCCTTAAGCGCCGGAATTACTACAACGGCAACGGGTCCGGGTAGTACGAATATTATAGGCGGGCAGTTTGCTGTAATAAAAACTTATGGTAAAAGAATAGACAATATGATAATTAAAGCACCTGCTGCAATAAAGATAGCTTTTGGGGAGAATCCGAAACGTGTATACAAAGAAAAACAAAAGTCACCAACTACTCGAATGGCAACTGCGGCTACTTTAAGGGAAACGTTGTTTAAAACCATTGAATATATGAGCAAAAAAGAGAAAGCTGCGGCTAAAAATGAAGAAGGGCCTGATTATAATTTAAAATACGAAAGTTTGATTCCTGTTTTAAAAGGTGAGATTCCATTAAAGGCTCATGCACACAGGGCTGATGACATATACACAGCAATTCGAATTGCCAAAGAATTTAATCTGAAACTTACACTTGACCATGTTACTGAAGGATACTTGATGCTAGATGAGCTTAAAAAAGAAAAATATCCCTGCATAGTTGGACCTAATCTAACGATGAGGTCAAAAATTGAACTCAAAAACCTGAGCTTCGAGAATGCCGGGAAATTGTCAAAGAACGGTATATTGGTTGCACTTATGACTGACCATCCTGTGATCCCAATTCAGTATCTCATTTTATGCGCAGCATTATCGGTTAAAGAAGGAATGGAAGAATATGAAGCTTTAAAAGCAATAACTATAAATCCCGCCAAAATACTTGGGATAGATAACAGAGTTGGCAGCATTGAAAAAGGAAAAGATGCTGATATTGTCATTATAAACGGTCATCCATTTGACACTTTCTCAAATATTGAAAGAGTTTTAGTAGATGGTGAAATTGCTTATGATGCAGAGAGGTGAATGCTGCTAAGAATAAACGGCATATGCTGTTTTGATAATATCTTAACCTGCTTAAGCCACTGAGATAGGAGTCATTTGAGATTTTAAAAATAAATATCGTAAATTACTCTATCTAAAACTTTTCATTTTATAAAGTACCTGAGTTGGCTTTGCGCTGCAATGGATGTTTTCTGTCTATTTGTCATCGCTTAAAGATATGTCCCGTATTTCCAAAAGTTCACATAACCTATTCAAAGCATACTTTTTTTCGTGTATCATAACTTCCAACTTATTAACTTCCACTTCCAGCTGCGCAATTTCTATTTTTAGTTGTATGACCTGCTCTTTTATAAGATCATTACTCTGCATCCTATCCACCCAAAATACTGATTTTATGTTTCTAAGCCATGATACCGCTTTTACATATAAATTATTGCTTTAGTTTACATATTAACTACAACAAGTTAAGATTTTCTTTTGTAGAAAATCTTTATAAACTTCGACAGAGCCTCTTTACCTAGCGAAATGTTTTTAGGCACTTATTTCATTTAATCGTTATATGTTTGGTATAATATCAAATATTTTGGTGCAATACCAAACTTTGAAAAGCATAAACTTAATATGTTCATCCTAAAAATGAGCCGAGAATGTGAAAATCGCTCATTGTAAGAGGCTATTAAATGGAAGCAAATTACTTGTTTGATATTTTCTCAGACGCTTTAATAGACAGCGCAAAAATGATACCATTGCTTCTTATAATCTATATCGGAATAGAAATGGTTGAGTACAAGTATGCGAACAAAATAAGGGAAGCTGTGCAAAAGGCCGGGAAAGCCGGGCCTGCCATAGGCGCGGTGACCGGAAGTTTCCCTCAATGCGGCATATCCGTTGTCGCTTCGGCTCTATATACACAAAGATTAGCCACTATTGGCACTTTGCTTGCTGTCTATCTGGCCACTTCGGACGAGGCAATTCCGGTAATTCTTTCTCAACCCGAAAAAGCTGAGATCATTGTGCCTTTGATTCTAACTAAAATAGTTATCGCTATAATTGCAGGATACACTGTCGATTTCTTTTATAAAAAATCGAATGCAGATACCTTAATCCATATTAAAGCATATGCAGAGGGTTCGGATAGTAAAAATCATAATCACGAAATGATTGTAGAAGAGAAAGCGTGTTGTGGTCACAGTACAAGTCCGGATTCTACGGGATTTAATTCTAAGGAGATTATCCTTCACCCAATAATCCATACTGCCAAGGTTTTTATTTTCATCTTCAGCGTTACATTTGCAATAAATTTTTTAATTGCTCAAATTGGGGAAAAAGCTTTCGAAACGATGTTCCTGGGAGTTGGCGCATTCCAGCCAGTTTTACTGGCAATATTAGGGCTTATCCCAAACTGTGCAGCCTCGGTTGCAATAACTATGTTATACCTCAAAGGTGCCATTACTTACGGTTCAATGATTGCAGGGCTCTGTGCGAGTGGTGGCCTGGGATTACTAGTTCTGTTTAAAGAGGAAAAGGACAAAAAAGAAGTGTTAAGGATATTGCTTTTACTGTTTGGTATTAGTGTCCTTGCGGGGTATACTATCCAGTATATATTACCTTTCTTTTTGTAATCGCTGCTTGTTGATCATTCAAACCAATCCTACAGTCTGTACTAAACTGTACCCAATAAAAATGACCATAAGGTTATTTAGGGTTACCAGGAGGCCGATTACCTCTATAGTATGTTTTAATATGGGCCACGCATATCTATTTAATTTCATTTTTGGGGCTATATAAAATAGGAGTAGAATAATTAATATTTTTGGAAGTAATAACCAATATATCCCATAACGTCCTAATATCACGGCAGGTATTGTATTGTATTCTACTCCAAAGGGGAGGGCATAAACTGTAGAAACCCAGTCTCCTATAACGTAAAAAAAAATTATAAAACGAATGTCAGATAGATAAGAACTGAAACTTTTTTGAATGTTGACGACTTCCAGTGAAAAACCTTCCTGATTTCTTTATTTGAAATAGAATTATACGTTCAATAATCGATAATAGTACTATACTAGCAACAACTTCTTACAAATAAACACAGAATTTATTATTAAATTTATTACTTTACTTTTTTGATTTGAATTTTGTTTTTTTAAAGTCGTAAAGTTATTCTGTATTAAATAACTGACAAAATTAGGATTACAATTCGGTCTTTTTTGTATAAAAATAGAGAATATTTCGGAAAGGAAAAATGAGATTGAGTCTTTGTGTTTCCTTCCATAATGCAAAAAGATGGCTTTGGGTAAATTACAAATTTTTAAAACAAAATTTGGCATACCTCCAAATTTTGAGAATGGACTGACTTAAGAGTATTTAGAACTTCAAATTAAAAAAAATAAAAAATTGATTTTATAAATATTGGTAATCTATTTAAAAACCAGATTTTATTTAAAGGGACCATTTTTTATATTTTTGTACCTTTATTCCTCTCCCATTTCTTTTCTAAATTCTATATAATCTCTCTCGACTTCTTCGAGTTCGTATTCCATTTTATCCCCCCATATTTAATTATAATCACAGTAATTTTATTCTTTTATTTGTTTATTTATGAAATCTTTGTTAAAATTTGCTTTAATCCCCATTTTGAAAACGCTCTTTACTTATATAAAGGTTTCCGTAAACCCGTTTACTGTAACACTCAACGCTGAAAGTTGACATTTCTATTTATTATTTGTCACAAAGTGTGGCAAAATAGGATATTTTTATATTAAATTGTGACAATTTTTTACCATGCGGAAAAGTCCAAAACCTGAACTCGTACTGGGTATAAGGAACCTTGCCGGGCTGGAGGCCTGTTACCGATATGCAGATGCTGTCTACTTTTCTATAGACAGGCTCAGCCTGAGGGCAAAAGCAAACGATATTACTCTGGATGAACTTGATAATTTTACTTCGGAAATTAAAGCTAGAGGGCTCAAAGCTTATCTTGCTGTAAATTCAACAGTAAATGAGGACAGGCTTGGGGATGTTTCGGATATAATAGCTGCAGCTACAAAGACAGGAATAGACGCGGTCATTGCCTGGGACCCGGCTGTTATTCTACAGGCAAGGAAGGCCGGTCTTCGAATTCATATTTCTACACAGACAAATGTTACAAATCATGAAGCTGCGGAATTCTACCGAACTCTGGGGGCAGATCGAATCGTACTTTCGAGAGAGCTTTCCCTGGCGGAAATAAGTAAAATCGTCCGACAAACTGAATTAGAGATCGAAACTTTTGTACATGGTGCTATGTGCATGGCAATATCGGGAAGGTGCCATCTTTCAGCTCACATCCTTGGGAAATCCGGAAACTGTGGAGAGTGTACCCAACCCTGCCGCTGGCAGTGGGAGCTTCACGGAGAAGACGGTATTGTTGCACAGAGCCTGGGGAAATACCTTCTCAGTGCCAAAGATCTCTGCCTGATAGAACATATTCCGGAGCTCTTTTCCGCCGGAATAGATTCCTTTAAAGTGGAAGGGAGGCTGCGAGATCCCTTATATCTTGAAGTTGTTTCCCGCTGCTACAGGGAAGCAATCGATGCCTGCGAAGCAGGGGATTATATTCCGGAAAAAGTGGAAGATTGGAAACACAAACTTGCCTCCGTATATAACAGGGGTTTTTCTACAGGTTTTTACTTTGGGGCTCCCGGTCTCGACGGTTTTTCTCCGGAAAAAGATATGAACGCATCTGAAAAAAAACGACGGGCTGCCGGAGTGATTGAAAACTATTATCCGAAACAGCATGCTGCAGCAGTGAGGCTGCTCGAAGAAGGAATCGCAATTGGAGACACAATAGTAATCGAAGGAAGCAAGACATACCTGAGGCAGCAGGTCAGTTCCATGAAAAAAGGCGGGAAGGATCTTCTAAGGGCTGAAAAGGGAGATGAAGTAGGTCTTACCGTAGATGGCATGGTCCGGAAAAATGACAGAGTCTTTATAATTAATTGAAATAGCAAAAAAGCGGCTACACCAGTAGCTATATATTGGATTCTTCCTATACGCATCGAACTAAGAAAGCTCAATATATAATTCAGGCAACTCTGCCGACTAAAGTAAGTTTCTCTGTGAACACTAATTATATTTATCCCGAAGACAGCAAAGGTGATATTTTGATAAGCGTAAACGAAAATGGATCATATGTCTTTGAAGAAATGCTCGATTGGAGCGAAGACCTTAAAACTGAAGTCATTAAGCTAGAAAATGGGGCCACGGTAATTGATTGTGGAGTTAAAGCAGAAGGTGGATATGAAGCCGGTATGTACCTTGCAAGACTCTGTCTCGCTGACCTTGCCGATCTTAAATATACCATCTTTGATCTCAAAGGGCTTAAGTGGCCTGCCATTCAGGTAGCAACTGACAATCCGGTAATTGCATGTATGGCTTCCCAGTATGCCGGCTGGAGAATCTCGGTGGGAGGCTACTTCGGAATGGGTTCCGGGCCTGCACGCGCACTCGGATTAAAACCCAGGGAACTCTATGAGGAGATCGGGTATGAGGATGACTTTGAAGCTGCGGTTCTGGTTATGGAGTCAGATAAAATACCTGATGAGAAGGTTGTGGAATATATCGCAAAGCACTGCAGTGTAGATCCGGAGGACTTAATGATTGCTGTTGCTCCAACTGCGTCTATTGCCGGTTCGGTGCAAATTTCGGCCCGTGTTGTAGAGACAGGAATTCACAAGTTTGAATCCATCGGTTTTGACATTAACTGCATTAAAAGTGGATATGGTATTGCCCCTATAGCTCCTATAGTCGGAAACGATGTTCAGTGCATGGGTTCTACCAATGACTGCGTGATTTACTGCGGCGAAACAAACTATACAGTGCACTTTAAAGGGGAACTGTCTGAACTAGAGGAATTTATAAAGAGAGTACCCTCCAAGACTTCTCGGGACTTCGGAAAACCTTTTTATCAAACTTTCAAAGAAGCAGGTTTTGACTTCTTCAAAGTTGATGCAGGCATGTTTGCCCCTGCCAGGCTAACGGTAAATGACCTGAACAGTAAAGAGACAATTACCAGCGGTGGGCTTTATCCTGAGATTTTGCTCCAATCCTTTGGAGTTAAACAGGTTTAATAAGACAAAAGCTTGAAAACGTCAACTTTACAATTATGCGCTCCGTGCAATTGAGTTAAAATTGATTTAGAGTATTCTGTTCAGAGGTAAAATCGTGTGTAAGGAAGAAAAAGAGAAAGCTGAAAACCTTGAAAATTGTAGCTTTGGAGTAATGGGAGAAATTCTAAAAACTCTACAACGAGAAGAAGAGGAATTAGAGCAGACAAAAACTTGCCTCAGAGAGGTTCCTGCTAACAACACGAGAAATGACCAGATCGAAATACTAAAAGAAATCAATTCAAATCTAAAAGAAATCATCGAAATTCAGAAAGCAATATTGGAAGAGGTAATAAAAAACCGAATCGAGTAAGATCCTCCGAATCATCTCTTTTTTGAATTTTCAACTAGAAGCTAAAATTAGTCAGGTCACAACTCAACTGTTTCAACTCAACTGTTTCAACTCAACTGTTTCAACTTAACTGTCTCAACCCAACTTGCTCGACTCCGGGAGCATATATTATATACTAAAAAAGAAAAGAAAAGAAAGATGACCTGTTACATAGCAGATTCGGCAGTCTTTATTATGGGAAACTGCAATTTAGACAACTCATTGGTGATTACAGTTCCCTCCGTAGAGAACGAATTAAAGAGCAGGGATTCCGTGCTTCGCTTTGATCTCGCAAAAGAAGCTGGATTGCGTGTTGAGTGGCCAGAGCCTGAAATGGTGAAAGAGGTCAGGAGAAAAGCTGAACAAACAAGGGACTCGGAGGAACTTTCAAAGACAGATATAGAAGTACTCGCGAAAGCTCTTGAGCACAGGGATAAAGGAGTGCTACTTACTGATGATTATGCAGTCCAGAATGTTGCCGTACAACTTGGAATTCGGGTTAAACCCATTGCCCAGAAGAAAATAAAAGATATAATTCTCTGGCAAAAGCAGTGTATTGGCTGCAGAAAAACTTTTGAAAAAGGGGATGAATGTCCCATTTGTGGCTCTCCTCTAAAGAAAAAGAGGAAAAAAATTATAAAAGAGAAGAGTCAATCTTAAGCTAAGAAAAAGATATAACGCTTGATAGTATAATACTGTCTTAATTGAGAGAACATTTAACTTGAATTAAGTTTTTCAGGCAGTATTCCAGGAGATATTCTCAGTAAAACTTTATACTATAAAATATAAACTTCATACTGTTTATGGATAAAGTTTTGGAGATACAGCCGAAAAAAATATCAGGTGGGAATGGAGGCATGAAGAATATAGAAGATTTAATTCAGAAAGCTGTGGAACTGCAAAGCAACGGGCTTGTTACCGGCCAGATTGCCGATGAACTCAACGTTTCGAGAGAAACCGTTACCTGGCTTTTAACCCGTTCTAAAAAAGAAGCAACTGCCCCCGCTCCAAAAGATATCTCTGTAAATTGGAGCAATATAGGGAAAAGTGCTACACGTCTCCACAATATCTCGCTTGCACTCTGTGACATGGTGCTTGAGACCCTCGAAAAAACAAATACTGGAGTAGACGTGGTCGTTGGCGTTGCAGCCAGTGGTATCCCCCTGGCAAGCATGATGGCAAACGAATTGGGAGCTGACTTAGCCATATATCATTCCCGTAAAGCACAGGATTTTGACCAGCCAGGCCAGAAAGGGACCATTAGCAGAAACTTTGGGACCGTTGCAGGCAAAAATTGCGTAATCGTAGACGACGTTATTACCACTGGCTCCACTACCATGGAAGCGATTGAGCAGTTAAGGGAAATGGATGCAAAGCCGAGAGTTGTAGTGGTGCTTGTAGACAAGAAAGGGGCAGATACTATCGCAAATGTTCCGGTTCAGGCTCTCTTGAGAATTGTGCGCCTGGATTGAATATAGAGTAGCTCTAAAAAATATATTAAACAAATCATTAAAAAAACATTACAAAATATTAAAAAAGAACAATTTACTTTATAAGGAAAGCCTTTCGGAAGGAAGGCTCAAAATTTTTAAATATAAAAGCTTGATGAGCATTTTAATGCTCGACTTTTGATTGTGCTATCTTTTCGGCCAGCTTTGAGAGTACTTCAGTCCTCATTCCTTCTACAAACTTTATGCTGCCGACAACAAGGTGTCCCCCTCCGCTGATGCCTGCACCCTTCATCTCTTCTCGGAGTTCCCGGACAATTCTTGGTATGTTCATAAAGACGCCTTTAGAACGAATAACAGCAAAATCAGGACCGTATCCCAGGGTTACAACCGGTTTATCCGGATTTCTTTTAACAAGTACGTCATGAACTTCTCCTGAGGTTTTTCCAGGTGGCGGGAATGTGAATTTCTGGGCATAGTTTTCGACATCTATCACATTCATGATAGCCCCATTTGATAGCTTATGGGATTTGACATTGAAGAGACAGGTCTCAAGCTGCTCTTTTATCATGGTATCAGCCTGCTCACACAGGAGTAAGACCAGGTCTTTGTGAACTTTATGATCTCTAAGGTCCAGTATATCGTCGATAAGCCCTTTTCCACTGCTGAATTTCAACCAGAACTGCTCGTAGTCCAGAGCTAAAGCCATTTCTTTTAATTCCTTAAGAGTATAGCGGTCAGAGACCAGAGAAATATATCTCGCAGCTTCAGGAGCTTCGGAACGATCACCGACTGCCGAAACTGCAGGAAGGTGCTTGATTGTGTCACTGACATTCGGATTGATCATACGGGCGATTTCGGCACAGAGCATGCCTGCGGTAACTCCGAAATCCCCGCCCACGTGTGCAGGGTTTACATGCCCTATCAGGTACTGATCAACGATTTCGTCCGGATGATGGTGATCGATTACGATCATATCGATGCCGTAAACCTGGGCCTGGCGCATGGAAGGGACATCTTCTTCGGTAGACCCATTATCCACGAGAATTACGAGGGGCATTTTCTGCCCGTGCCTGGATAAGTCCTCAAGTGCAAAAGAAATATCCCTTGTAACGTCTGCAAGCTCATAAAAGGGAGCCTTGGACGGAGCACGTTTGTAGAAATAGTATTCTGCCTCATTTCCTCCGATTTCCGTAATAAGGGGCAGGATTGCTTTTTCGATTGCAATTGCCGAAGTAATCCCGTCTGCATCGGCATGATGCCTGAGAATGATAGGTGTTGAATGTAAGATAGCTTTTTTAATTTCTTTAGCGACATGGAGCATTCTGGGCTTGAGCTTTTCCATAATCTCGCTTTCGATAAGGAAGGGAATATTAGATGGTGATGCTTTCTCGTCAATTACCTTCTCGACTCTTGTCCTTACAGCATCTTCCTTCTTTCCTGTAAGTAATTTCATGCTCATGACTTCTATCTGAACCTGCTCATCTCTCAGAGTCACCTCCCCGGTGAGTGAAACAATCATTCCTACATCAATATGCGGGTAAGAACGTTTTCCTGCACTCTCGAAAGCTGCACAAGGGACAAAGCCCCCTTCATCGCTGATCATGAAAATAGTAGGTCCGCTGGTCTGCTTTACCTGGATGACTTCTCCTTCGATCCTGACAAGCTTACCTTTCATACTCGGGCTTATTTCAGCCGAGTTCTTGAGCGGGAGCTCTTTTTCAAGTTCAATTGTCTCGTATTTCTTTGGAGTCTTGGGGATAAGGTCCAGCTTCCCTCCGGCTTTTACGCTCTTTACCAGCACGATTACAGCATCCCCAACTTCTGGCAGGACCCCCACATTACTTGAGTGCATAAGCCCCCTTACCTGGGGATTCAAGTCCACAAAGACCCCGAAAGATGCTCTACTGCTCACTATGCCATGGTAGAGTTTACCTGCTTCCACGTCCTTTAAGTCACAGGATTCATCAAGGGCATAAACAAATTGGGAGCGTGAACATGAATCGCAAATCTCATCTTCCGGGTCCCTTGGTTCCGGAATTTTTGCTCCGCAGACCTTGCATATATATATTCTTCCAAGCCCCTCACAGGCTTCACAGGGTGTAGTTACTTCAACACTTCCAGTACCCTTACATTTCTCACATGCTGCACCACTTTTCAAGAGACCGTCAATATCTTTTTCAGAAATTTTAAGAAAGTCTATTGATTTTGACTTACCTTTGCCCTTACACTGGGGGCACACATCAGTTGAAACAACTTCATAACCACGCCCGTGGCAATCTGGACATTCTTTACTCATAATACCAACACCATGGCTCTTCCTTTCGAGCCTGCGTTTTCAAATCTACACTTACTTACAGTTCAGAATAACTTTTGAACCTGACAGCATCTAGTTCTCTTTTTTATCCCGATCAATCAGCAGCATTATTAACTCTAATTAACTCTAAACAACCCCAGTCCAGCTTCTAATTTATCGCTTCCAGAGGTTATCTCCAATAATCTAAAAAGACCTTACTCCATAGAAAATTTGGAATACAAAGTAATTATATAGTTTTGCAGATATTTATAGAGTACAAACTTATATAACGAATGATATATTTATATAGAGTATCAATATACTCTCCAGACGGATAATAATTGATTGTTTTAACTCTAATTGGTAATGGAATAAGAGGTCATAAAACTATGGTTGATTTCACTACTGCGTTATTCCCTGTATTAATAGTTTTAATATTAATAGTCTCACAGTCTTTAAAAATGGTAAATGAATATGAAAGGGTTGTTATTTTCAGGTTGGGTCGTTTGAGCGGAGTAAAAGGACCAGGTATTTTCTTTATAATTCCGATTGTCGACCGAGCCACTAAAATAGACCTGAGAATTGTTACCATTGATATCCCTAAGCAGGCAGTTATAACCCGGGATAATGTTACAGTTGAAGTTGATGCTGTTGTATATTATAAGGTAGTCGAGCCTGGAGCCGCCATAACTAAGGTAGAAAATTACATGTTTGCAACTTCCACACTTTCCCAAACAACCCTCAGAGACGTGCTTGGTCAGATGGAACTCGATGAACTACTTTCGGAAAGAGAACAGATAAATAAAAGAATTCAAGAACTTCTGGACGCATATACTGACCCTTGGGGGATCAAGGTTACAGGAGTTACGATTAGGGACGTATCTCTGCCTGAGAATATGAAGAGAGCAATTGCCAAACAGGCGGAAGCCGAAAGAGAAAAGCGTTCCAGGATAATCCTTGCGGACGGAGAATTCCAGGCTGGCCAGAAAATGAGAGACGCCGCTGCTCTCTATGAGGGAGTAAGTGCAGCACTCAAATTGAGGGAGTTGCAAACTTTAGCCGAGATTGCCAGGGAAAAGAATCTCATAGTAGTTACACAGTCTCAAGCTCTTGATACCGGGAACATAGCTGCCTTATCTCAAGCAATCTCAGCAAAGAAAGAACAATAAAAATGTCAATTAACACAATAAAAATGTCAATTAACACAATAATAATGTAATAAATTTGAGGTAAAGTGACAAACGAGAAAGGGCCGATAAATATGCTTTTGAGAAAGTCTCCTCTTTTCCTCTCAATTTTTCTTTTGTGCTTCGTCTTTACGGCTGCCTTTGCACCTGCGACCTGTGCGAGCCCGGAAAATAAGGTGCTTGTGCTTAAGATTTCCGAAGCAATCACTCCGGCCTCAGATGACATTATAGCCAGTGCACTAGCAAAAGCTGAAAATGATAATTTTGAAGCGCTTATAATCAGCCTGGATACTCCCGGGGGAGGGCTTACAGAAACCCAGGCCATTATAGAGAATATTGGAAATGCAACCGTACCGGTAATCGGATATGTGCCTGAGGGCGGCAAAGCCTGGTCAGCCGGGACTCTTATCCTGCTGGGTACCGATATTGCTGCAATGGCTCCTTTCACGGTGATCGGCTCCGCACAACCCGTACAGATATCTTCGGAGGGAACAAAGCCCATAGAAGACGAAAAAATAATAAATGCCCTTGTCAAGTTCTCGGTTGCAACCGCCAGTAAACACGGAAGAAATGAGACCTTTGCAGAAGAAGTCATTACGAAGAACAAGAATCTTGACGCCCAGGAAGCTCTTAAAGCAGGTGTGATAGAATACGTAGCTCCTTCTATTCCAGATTTGTTAACACAGACCAACGGCAAGGTTGTTAAAGGTAAGGCCCTCAGCACCGGAAGTGCAAGTATCGAATACTACGAACCTCCTCTTTCCCTTTCTTTTTTGGGGATAATCTCAAACCCAATCCTCGCTTCTCTACTGCTGACCATAGGGCTTTACGGGATAATCTTCGGGATTTCAAGTCCTGGAGCCGGAGCGGAAGTTTTCGGGCTCATTGCAATAGCACTTGGATTAATAGGTACAGGATTTAATGTCAATATAGGTGCATTCTTCCTGATCATTGTGGGAATAGGGCTCCTTATTCTGGAAATCAAAATTCCCGGTTTCGGGATTTTCGGATTTGCCGGTCTTCTCAGCCTTGTAATAGGAAGTATACTGCTTATACCAATGGGAGGCGAAAATATCTACACTCCCGAGTTCAGGAGGCTTATGACCCTAACTGTTGTCGCTCCTACGATAGTTTTCGGGCTATTCCTTGTCTTCGCAATTTATAAAGTAGCCGAGGTAAGAAAGAAAAAACCGGTTATCGGATCAATAATAGGAGACTCTGCCCGAACTATAGATCCCCTTGGACCGGGTAAGTCGGGCTTTGTCCGTTATAACGGAGAATACTGGCAAGCCAGGTCCGAAGAAGAAATCGAAGCTAAAGAAGCAGTCGAAATTGTTGGAAAAGAAAACGAAGTGCTTCTGGTAAAACGAAAAAAGTAACACCCGAATTCCGCTTCCCGAGTTCCGCTTCCCGAGTTCCGCTTCCCGAGTTCCGCTTCCCGAGTTCCGCTTCGGGAGCACGGTGTCCTTTTCGCTACGCTGCGCTCCCTCAAGAGGACTATTCAGAGAAATTTTAACTTAATTTTTCTTCAAAACCCTTGCTTTAGCTTAATGAACTTATTTGTTAGCATTTTTTGCTTATAGATTGGACCCAAAGCAGCATTATTCGCATCCTTTACGGAGATTGTCACGCACGCAGTGCGGCTTGTCCTTAATTAAATTGAAGAATGGAGTAAAAAAAGTTTATTTGCCAATATTTTGAAATCGAAAGAATGATTGATATAAATGCCGTTGCTGAATTTAAATGCCATTGCTGAATTGTAATTATCTAAATCTCCAATTTGATTTTTTTCATCGGAAAGGCCCGAGCTGGCGCTCGGTGACAAGACAGGTTACAGATAGTGAATATGGTTTTCCGGGCAGATTTTACCACCCAATTTAGGTTTTAGGGAAGCTATCTTTTTTCGATTGAATAACCGTCACCTACATTGATGTTTACCTATTCACTTCTGATTTTCCTGCGACTTCGCTTTCCGAGTTTCTATTCGGAGACAATGTCTTTTTCGCTCTTTTTACACGCTCTTTTTACACGCTCTTTTTACACGCACTTTTTTGCTTGTCCCTTATATGTTCAAGAACTCTTTGCTTTTTATCAATGGCCTCTTCTGCTGCTTTGTCGATTGCAGATCTCATGTCCTCAAAATCTCGCGGGTTTTCTTCCCCATGCACTTTTTTAACCGGAGTATAGGCCGATTCCCGGAACCTGGGCGCAAAGTCCCGGGTTTCCCCGTTGATTATTATGTCGGCTCCACTTCCTTCTTCCACACGGCCTATGATATCGATCTCGACATTGGCAGCTCGAACAGTCTCCAGGACTTCGGAGGCATGTTCAGGTGGGACAATAACCAGCAGGGCATCGAGAGACACGCCAAGGTAATCTATTTTTAGGAGCTCGAGCATGGAAAGGACCTTTGAGTTTACCAGAGCCCTTATTTTTGTTTCTTCAAAGACCATTTTTACGCCTGCAGTCTTTGATATTTCGCGGGCGTCACCTCGAATTCCACCGTTGGTAACGTCAGTCATGGAATGGACTTTTCTGAATAGTCCTGACTGCAGCAGAGATTCGCAGGCTTCAAGGAAGCGAATATTGATAGTTTCTTCCACGACGTCGTGCATCCCGTAATAAAGTGCGGTTGTGGAAACCGTGCCTCCGCCAGCTCCTTCGGTCATAAGGACAAGGTCTCCTACCTGGGTCTGATTTCTGGAGGTAAGGGAAGAGGTTATGCCTACTGCACCGACTCCGCCAGTCATTCTTTCGCCGATGACCATGTCCCCGCCTATCCGGAGGGTGCTGCCGGTTATAAGAGGAATTCCGGTTAGTTCCGAGACCGTCGTGATTCCTGCAATATGGTCGAATATTTTGGCCACATCCCCATCGTCCGCTATATGGATATCGGAAAGCATGGCTAGAGGGCGGGATCCCATGGAGTATATGTCGCGTAGGGCTGCTCTGGCTACGTGAAAACCCGAGAGGAAAGGAAAGTCGCTCAAACGAGAATGGAGACCGTCAATTGTGACTACCAGATATTGGTCACCTATTTTGACAACTCCGGAGTCATCAAGCTGGGAACTGTCTACAACCGCACCTGTCTTGCCTATTACTTCTCCGAGCTTTGCGTGTACGTAGAAATCCCCTGTGCCCCGGGAGCCAACCCCGAATTCTCCCATTGAAACTCCTGAAATTGTTGAGCTAAGTATATCTCCTTCTACATTAAGTGTTGCTTTTGCCTCACAAATAACTGCAGATGCAATTTCGTGAGCTCTTTCCGGACTTATATCTTTAATTTCAAGAATTCTTGAAGCCAGCTGTTCTGTGATCTCTGCTTCGTTTGATGGGTTCTTCTTGAGAGCCCGTTTTGCATAGCCTTCTATATCCATTTTAACCATCTCCAGAGATGCCCTTTTCAACACGTTGTATGAGGGCAGGACAATTGAAAAACAAAAATGAATCTGAATTCTGTATAAAAGTAAAGTTTTCGCTCAGTTTTTTAATAAAAGGGGAATTCTTAAAAGCGGATTCTTGAGATCTGTTCATTCAGCACATTTCTACAAAATTTTTCAGGATTTTCAATCCGGTTGCTCCGCTTTTCTCAGGATGGAACTGGGTACCCATTACATTGCCCTGCGAATTTACCACAGAGGATGAAAACTCCAGTCCATAATTACAAGATGCAAGAGTATTTTCAGGAGCAGTGTCCACATAGTAAGAATGCACGAAATATACAAAGGAATTTTCAGGGATGCCTTCAAACAGAGGGTGATCCTGTTTGATCCCGATATTGTTCCAGCCCATGTGAGGCACTTTTAATTCCGATCTCGGAAAGCGCAGAACTTTTCCGGAGATGATATCAAGCCCGTCCGTCAGCCCTCCTTCCTCAGAAGAGCTCATCAGAACCTGCTGTCCAAGACAAATCCCCAGCATCGGTTTATCCGACCGTATGTACTCGTTTATAACTCCCTTAATCGGAGCCAGGCACTTCATTGCATCTTTAAAAGCGCCGACGCCCGGGAGAATTATCCCGTCTGCGGCAAGGATATCCTCTGGTTCCCCGGAAATAGTGGGACTGGCACCAACGTGTTCCAGTCCTTTTTGGACACTCCGGAGATTTCCAAGCCCGTAATCGAGAATCACTATTTTTTTCATAGCTCTAAAAAACAAGTTAAAATAGATTAATCTTACGACAACGAAGGAAAACAAGAGACAACATATTATAAAAAATTATTTTGGAAAGAAATTGAAAGCCGATTTGAGTGGGTCATACTTCGTTATACACTGCAGGGAAATTGGAGATTTATATATATCAGAAATTAAATTAATAAATAGCGTAAAACCATTTTTCTTTGAATAAATATCTATATCCAATTAAAGAATCATATAGAAAAAAGAAAAAGATATATACTTAAAACGACTATCTTCTTTAGTAGCGTGGGACTAAGATAAACAAATAGGCCAGTGCAGTGTGCTATTAACAAAACAGACCGAATCCCCATGTTACATATTTAAATGAATTAAATGAAGCCAGTACATCAAATCTCTTCTTTATATTTTTTATTTATTTAATGGTAATTACTTCGTTCCTTTCTGGCGCTGTGCAAACCTCTTACCCATCTCAAAGGCTTTCTCACAGTCCAGAGGAAACACCTCTTCTCTCCTTTAAAATTGAAATCATAAAGATGGATTAATTCTGTCTCTGCGCCCTCTGAGGCTGCCCCTTCAAGTGCTTTTTCGAGCAGTGTTGCTGTGTTCCATTTCTTTCTTGGGCTTCCATTTACTGCAATCACTTTCATAATTTACCTCCATATGACATCCACTTTTTTTCTTCCGGGTATTTTCTCAAATTTATATTTTGAGTATCCAACAAGCATTGGAAACTGTAACACAAATCCATCGGGAATCCCAAGAACTTCTCTTAAGGGCTGATATTCCACTGCCGCTCTATGCAGGAGTCCTACCCAGCAGGTGCCAAGACCAAAAGAGGGAGCCATCAGATCAAATGTTGTCAGGGCTATAATGCTGTCAGTGTATCCGGAGGCATTTTCCGAATAAGCATATACAAGGCACGGGGAATTCCTGCAAATAGGGTCAAGACCCGCATCAGCCAATGAAACAAGAACCGGGAAGTAATTCTTCAGAGGATGTTCCGTGCCTTTTTCCACCATCATCCTCATCCAGTCAATGGTAAGATTTGCAAATTCTTTGATCTTTGCTGCATCAGTAACCACAAGCCACTTAACAGGCTGTGCGTTCATACCTGTCGGAGCAAAGCGAACGGCCTCAAAAATCGCTGCAATTTTCTCTTTCTCAACCGGTTTATCTTTGAAAATCCTTATTGATCGTCTGCTCTGAATGTATTTTGTGAGATGATTCGAACTGATCTGCTCGGTTACGGAATTTTCATCTTCAGGTGGAAATATCTCGTAATTTATTTTTATTGCATTTGCGGGACAAATAGCTTCACAGTGCCCGCAATGAGTGCAATAAGCCTCAGATTCGGAGGGCAAGGAAGGATATTCTTTTTCTCTATGGGCAATGATAAATAATGGACAAATCCTGGAACAGGTTCCACAAACAGTACATTTTTCCGTGTTAAAAGAAATAAGCTGCAAGTTCAAACCAGAATCGAGTGATATGGTCATGATTTTCCTCGAATGAAATACTATTTTTAATTACTTATATCAGGTAGAAGGAAAAATGTAATATTGTATCCAAATAATAACTAATGGAGAAAATATGTCAATATCTAAAAATAAGAATCTAAATTGCTTTATTGGCTTATTCGTTGCTATTCTTGGCAGTAAATGGAAGCCTTGCATCATCTGGAACTTGAGAAATGGTCCGCAACGATTCACGGAATTACAGAAAAAGATGAATGACGTGAATTCGAAAACGATAACCACACATCTGAGGGAACTTGAGAAACTGAAAATAATTTCCCGTGTTGTATACCCTGAGGTTCCTCCGAGAGTTGAATATTCCCTTACTGATTATGGTAAAGCACTGTTTCCGGTATATGATGCAATGCTCACCTGGAGTATATATTATTTGGAACATGAAGGTGTAGAATCGAACGAATGCAAAACATACTCAAAGAAATGGAGCCAATAAAGTCTTGTTCGTCCAGTAATATCCGATTGATGTTTTTCGCATATTATTATTTGAACATTTTTTAATAAAAATAACCTTAAATATCAATAGATCATTATTAATAATGATAAATAAGTAAATTGCCACCACCTAGAAAAAAGAGATAGATAAGATATCTATCACGTTGTCTGAAAGCCATGACCAATTGGTGATTCGATTTCTTCGGGGGTATATTACAGAAGGTGGCTTTCAGACTTAAGATAACGAACTAATTTTAAAATAAGGTTTTTTGTCAAAACTATCAGGAAATTTTAAATATTACTTTTAAACATTTATAGTAATGTTATAGGGAAAGGCCAGGTGGAAAATACGGAAATTAAAAACCTTGTTATTGCTTTGTTTCTTTTTGTATGCTTTTTTTCAGTAAATTGTTTAGGTTCAATTATCAATGTTGGCCCCGGCACCTCCTTCAGCCCTACGGGCTCAAACGATCAAACCGTTATTAACGCTGCCATACAATCAGCGAATCCAGGGGATACAGTACAGCTTGCATCGACCACTTTTCATATAAGTTCACCAATAAGCATGAAATCCGGGGTAACCCTTAATGGAAATGCAGTAGGTGCAACCGTTATCTATTGTGACAATCCGGACTCCAATTTTGCAACTGATAATGTAATTAACTGTAAAAATGTTTCCAATATTGTAATTTCAAATTTCTTAATTGACGGAGGCTGGGGATCTTTAAGCAAAATGCATGCCGCAAGTAACAAGTTTAGGGAGCGTGAAAAAGGAGTAAATTTAGTTAACTGTTCAAATATAATTATTCACGATTTGAAAATGCAAAACAGTATGGGTGACTTTATTTTTTGTACCAAAGGCACCAGCAATGTTCAAGTTTATAATACTATTTGTAAACCTGGTCATGATAGTTTTGATGCCTGGTCAGCTGGTAATGGAATTTCAATATTTAATAACTGCTGGGGCACTTTTATAAATTCTTGCATTAAAATACATAATACGAAAAACGTCCGAATTTACAGGAATACTTTCTATACCGATACAGGTTCCGGTAATGCCGGTGTAGAAGTAATGGGAGGTAATGTAACCGGACTAAATATTTATGATAATATCTTTTCCACACTTCAATTAAATACAATATATCAAGACCCCGCTGATGGCGTTTGTTCAGGAAAAGGTACTGTTTCAAGTAATATATTCTATAACAGTCCTGCATATAATGGAATCAAAGGTATGAATATTACTTCAAATGGCAATATTGTAACCAGCTCCTATTCAAACTCCAGGGGTACCAAAGATTGTGGGTTTTTTGCAGACAATGTTACAAAGAAGTTACCCGTTTACACTGGTTCTCCAGCGCCGTCCGTTACTTTTCCGACTAATGGCAGTACTATATCAACTGTTAACGGGTATGTGAGTATAAGCTGGACATACTTAAACGCAAGCAGTTATTCTATCGATGTGTATAACAGTACATCCCGGTTTGATTCTTCACATCTGATATTTAGCCTTAACACGTCACAAGCATCTGCAAATGTCCCAATAAGCGATAATGGGCCTTTTGCTATCAAAGTCGGTGCATATGATGAAGTCCGCAATTCCTGGGTCTACAATAGTCCTGTAAGTTTTTTCACAGTAAATGGTAAAACCTCGGCTACGGTCTACTCGGGTGTATTCGGACATTTGACCGATGCAGCCACCGGTCATCCTATTCAGGGTGCTGTAATCACATTATATAATGACACCTGGCGCAGTACTCAAATTACTGATGTTGACGGGCTTTACCAGTTCACTGTGAATAGTGGAAAAGGCACTTACTGTTTAACTGCTTCAGCAATAGAGTATCTTAGCAGTCCTGCACTACCAATAAATATGACCGGTACAAACACCGAACTTAGTCTGAAAATGGTTGAAGTTTCGGATTACGTTTCACCACACTATGTACAGTTATATGTTTTAAATAGTTCAAATGATAAGGTTCCAGGGTGCGAAGTGCGGATTTATTCACCAGATAATGATCCCGGTAATGAGAAACCGAATTTTGTTGCCTGGACAAATGATGATAGCAGAATAAATTTGCACCTGACTCAAAATGTCACATATAAAGTCGAAATAATTCCTAAAGGCGGACAAACATACACTACCACATTGACCCCTGATCTGGATCAATATACTATAACAATACCCGTAAGTCCACATCTTCATTGCCTGCAAGTCCCACCTCTTCAATACCTGCAATGGAGACCGTGATTAGTGTAAACTGCACATATAAACAGATAAACAACACGGCAGCTTACATTAATGCAAGCTATTACGATTCTTCATCCCGGTCCAGTAACCTATCTTTTGTATTAGGTACAATGAGTGAAGGAAAAACATTTGTGCCTCTGGGAATCCCAGGTACTAATGACAAAGTAAATTATCCGGTAGGGGTGGTGAACGATTCCTTTATAGTCACGGATTACGCCGGAAAAGCGTTCACAGTAAGAATTAACGCCCAGTCTCAAACTTATGGCACTGTAAGTGAAGATCTTAATGTATCGTTCCCAGCCAGAAATGCACCTTTAGCAGGGATTTACATATATGCTTTTTTATTTTCTTTAATTGTACTGGCTATAATTGTATATTTAATTAAAAATAAAAAATAGGGGTACTTTTAGACCCTTAAAATTATTACTTTATCATGCGAATCGATTAACGAATCGGTTAAAGCGTGAGCTAATCGGCTACTACGACTTCATAAATCGGTTAGTTTTCCTTGCGTTCATCTATAAAATCGAGGAGTTCCTGGGAATCATTTATCTTATCGAGCTCTTTCTTTTCAATTAGCACCGTATTTTCAACGGATTTGATTTTGGAGTGCCCGTTTATGATAAATACGGATTTTGTTTGAGTAACGCAGGAAATGCTGCTCATGAGATGTGCTCTTTTTATAACTGTTGTATTGAATTCGCTCACTCCTGTAAGGATAACCGAAGATTTGTCGCGTGAAATGGCCTTGAAAGGTGCCTGTGCTGTAGGAAGGACATCGTAGCCAAGCATGGAAATGGTGTTTAGGATCAAATCTTCCGGCAAAGATCTTTCAGGTTTCATCTGATTTTCATCATTGAGTTCTGTCTTTTTACGAGACTTTTTACTTCCTAATGAATTCAGGATATTTATCGGCTTTGCTAGCTCAATCCCGAAGATGTCCTCAAGCTGAAGTACGACGTCTATGGACGCGTCCATTCCTTCTTCTTCGTACTTGCTAATTGTTCTCCTGGATACTCCTACCATGGTAGCGAGAGTTCCAAGTGACATGGATTTATCCATCCGGACTTTCCTGAGGGTATCACCTTCTATGGAAACATACAGCCCTCCGGGAGCCGCTGAGACAAGCGGGGGTATGTTCTCGAGAAAATAATCAATAAGAGTCTGGGCATTCAGAGCAAGTATGTCATAGCGCATATATACGACGTTATCCTCAAGCATCTGGTCTCTAGTCTTAGCCCCCACTACGATAGCCGAGCCTCCAAGATACTCGGCCAGATACTTCATCTCCCTGGCAGTTTCTTCGTTCAGGCCGTCAATATTAAATAAAGCTTTGCACAGTAAAAGTATCTCGCCCTTCCGTGCAGCAACATCGAAACTCCTCGGACGGATATTACAACGGTCGGATATCACAAAGCCTGCGCGAGCCAATACATCGATTATTTGATGTATGAGATCTTCTTTTGTCATTACAGTAACAATGTCTATTTGAACATCTATATATACGTTTCTTTACTATTGATAAACATTCATTTTAAGATCAGCCGGTGAGTTGCGAAAATCCCCTTAAATAGAAAATATCACGGTATAGGAAAGAAATGATTATCGGAATTGATGATACTGATTCAAATGAAGGTATGTGCACCACATATCTGGGTGCTCTGCTGCTCGATGAACTGAAGGCCTACGGTACCGTAGAAGCCCTGCCTATGCTCGTGCGCCTGAATCCTACCATTCCTTACAAAACCAGGGGAAATGCAGCGGTAGCCCTGAAACTTAACACCCGTTCCCCTGAGAAAGTTATTGTTCATGTTTTGTCCAGGATAGAAAAACTCGCACGCATGGAGTGCGAAAAAACCAATCCGGGTGCGGTTTTTATTCTGGAAAAGGACTACGAAAAGCTCAAGACTGTGCTCTTTAACTTTCTGGAAGAAACTGTGCAGAATGTAATAGAAATTCAGGAGGCAAAAAGTCTTATTTCCGAATTTGGAATTTCCGCCAGAGGCTTCAAGAACGGGAGAGGTTTGATAGGCGCCCTTGCAGCCTGCGGTGCTATGTTAAATCCCGATGAATGGGAGCATACTTTTGAACACCTGGCATACAGGCAAAAGGAAAAATGGGGGACCCTACGCGAAATTGATAAAAGGAGCTTCTTTGAAGCTGATAGGAAAACTTATCCGGAGACCTGGGATACGGTAGACCTGAGAAATAAAATGGTAGTCTGCGTACCCCACTCAGCCGATCCTGTGCTTTTCGGGATCAGAGGGAATAACCCCAAAGCCGTTACTGAAGCTGCACTTAGTATAAGTTCCGAACCTGTAGAAAGGTTTGCAGTATACAGGACAAACCAGGGCACGGATATGCATCTCCTGCATGCGGGAAACATTGCTGAAGTCCGGGACCTGCATTCTTACAGGCTTGAGGGCAAGGTTTCGGCAATTCCCAAAACCATTTGTGGAGGACATGTTTTTTTTAAGATCCGGGACGAGCGTGGTGATGAGATAGGTTGTGCAGCCTTCGAACCGACCAAGAACTTCCGGGACCTTGTCCGGAAGCTTATTCCAGGGGATCAGGTCATACTTTCAGGTAGTGTCACTTCCATGACCCTTAATATTGAAAAAATGGAAATTAAAACTCTTGTACCTCTTTTTATTGAAGAAAACCCATTATGCCCGGAGTGCAAAAAACATATGAAATCTGCCGGGCAGGGCCAGGGATTTCGCTGCAAGCAGTGTAATACAGAGGCTCTATCTAAAATCAGGTATGCTGTAGAAAGGGATATTGATACAGGATTGTACGAAGTCCCGCCCTGTGCCAGAAGGCATCTTGCAAAGCCGCTAATAAGGGAAAAAAGAACTGATATTAAGGTTCATCCTTCCAGGTGAATGAAAAAACCCGTATGGAAGCGAAGAACTCTTCTTTATTAAAAAAGCACTTCGTACCTAACCGAAAATGTTTATTACTCGTGCACCTTCAAGCTTGGACATTTCTACTTCCGAGCTTTCCAGCACTTTTTTTCTAATCCGGATGGGGGCACCCGAGCGGAGGGCGAGGGCAATGCAGTCGCTTGGCCTTGCGTCAAACTGCATAATATTATTGTTCTGTCGGATAAGAAGGCGGGCATAGTAGATGTTGTCTATTTTGTCATCGATCATTATACCCTCAATTTTTATTCCCAATCGGTCAAAGATGTTTACCATAAGGTCATGTGACATCGGACGCGGAGGAGAAATTTTTTTAAGCACATTTCCTATTGAAAGTGCCTCCAAGTGACCTATAAAAATAGGAAGCATACTGCCTTTCGTATTCTCAAGGAGCACTACAGGTGTCGGGTCGGTAAAGACATCAACTATGTAGACATCTTTGACGCGAATCTCCTCGAAGTCCTCATAGTTATCGATGTCCATGTTTCATAGTTAATTTCTCACCTTATTTAATACTTGTTTAATTACTCGGAATACGTTGACGTTATACTGAATACACAACGCCCCCTTAGTGTATAATTTTCTTTGTAAACTAACACTGTTCGTTTATTCATATTCTTCGTTTTTCAGTAATCAAACACAAATTGCGGTAAGTTGTTTTGACATTGAATGGTTCAGGTTCGTAATATTTAGAATAGATGCAAAAAACATATAAGACATATTCACAGTTGTAGTTCATAAGTTTCTTAAAATATTAAAATTAAAAGCATCTATATCCGGATAAAGGACTGAATAAAATATATTTTCATGATTTATATATAATTTAGATAGTTTGTGATACCAGTATGGAAATTCAAAATATATTCCTGAGCATAATTTGGCTCAGTGGTTTCTTAGTTTTATGCGCCGGTGCTCTCTGGATGTTAAAAGTAATTGTGGATTCGGTTACACTTTTAGGGGACAAGAATAAAGATAAAAATGCAGCCGGGCAATTTATTGAAGAGACCGGTGAGCTTGACCTGGGTGTTAATGCTTTCTCAGATGTAATGCCGGAAAAACCAGAGAATTGATACAGCCAGTAGTTCCAAATATTGAAAATTCAACAAATAATTATAAAAGTGAGTAAGTTATAATAGATTAGAAGTTAAAATAATTTATAAGTTTTAATGGATTAGAGGTATGGGGCAGTTATCTGTATAATGAAAAATAATCTTTTAGATATAAAAAACTTGATCTGGTCAAAATAAACAAATTATTAATTTTCCATAAAATGTAAAGTTTTTATATGAAATTGTTTTACTAATATTGATCAGAAATTTAGGTATATATTCCAGTGACGTTTAATAGTGTCCTGTAGGCATTGTTTTAAGAAGAGGGTATCGAATGTTATTAAGCAGTGTATCATCCAGTATAATTTCAAGCGCCGTATCATCAAGCGCAGTGTCATCTGCAGTGTCTTCAAGTGCAGTGTCATCTGCTGTGTCATCCAGCGCAGTGTCATCAAGTGCCGTATCATCCAGTGCAATCTCTTCAAGTGCAATTTCCATGATTACAACGCCCGGTTTACCTCATTATGGCGTTGCAATGGTTTCTGCGCTCATAGTAGTGCTTGCTCTTAAAGAAATACTTTCTTCCTCTCAAAAGTGGAATAAGTATCTTAATAATTCATTTAATATGGCTTCTGTGCCTCTAACATTCACTTTTCTGTTTATTCTCGGGTTCAAGATAATGACAATTCTCGGTTAATCACTCGAGTTTCGCTTCCCGAGTTTCGCTTCCCGAGTTTCGCTTCCCGAGTTTCGCTTCCCGAGTTTCGCTTCCCGAGTTTCGCTTCCCGAGTTTCGCTTCGGGAGCACGAGGTCCGTTTCGCTCGCTTTGCTCGCTCAAGCAGACTAATTTATTTCATAGGTTCATAACCCTCTTTTTTTTCACCGTTGTCTATGTAGTTATGAACTTTTTAGTACAGGCTTTTGTTCCTTGATTTTGTAAAAGGAACCGAAGCAATATTATTCGCATCTTAAACGGAGATTGTACGCACGCAGTGCGGCTTTCCCATTATTAAAAAGAAGTTTAGAAATGAAAGTTTCATCCCACTTTCCGAAGCAAAATTTTGTGTTTTCATAATTTTTACTGCTATCGAATTTCTAATTCACATACTTTGAATGAACTTTTGGGCATGAATTAAAGTTGGATTTTGGTTCATTTTTAGTTAATTAATAGACCAAAAATCGACAGCATTAAATTTCCATCACGTTCTGTTTGGGTTTAAATTACTTTAATACATTCCAAAAACGCTTATCTGTAAAATTATTGATTTTCGAAAAAATACTGCGGAATATGGATTCCATAACATGTTTTGTCAATAAAAAATCTTTAATTATTATATTTAAAGTCTTCACTTTCTTTTATCTATTTCGTGAAGGCCCGAGCTTCGCTCGGTGAAAAGACAGGTTGAGGACGGTGAATATGGTTTTTCGGTACAGTTTTACAGACTGGTTTCGCTTCGGAATCACAGAAAAATCAGATCCAGCCAATCAGATGCAGGGGCAGGATCCCGAAGAGGAAAACATTGACAAAACCGTGCAAGACTGCAATAAACGGCAAGCTCCTGGTTTTGTGGAAGATTATCCCAATGACAAGCCCTACGAAGCCTGTGTAGAGCATTTCGTAATAGGTACCGTAACCCGAGTGCATGAGACCGAACAGGAAACTCGTTATCAAGAGAGCTTCGGGCATACTTAAAGCCTGTTCGAGCCTGGTCTGGAGCAGTGACCTGAAGATAAGTTCCTCGACCAGCCCGACAAAGAAGACCATAATAACCGTGAGCAGAAGCAGGTTCTTAAAGCTAAGATCCGGGATCAGGTACCCGGGCCGGATTGTCAGGTACTCTCCAAGCCCCAGCAGGAAGCTCAGCGGTACTGCAAGGATTATATAGAACAGTAAATGCTTTTTTGTAATCCCCATCTCGGCGAGAGAGTCACGCTGGTGTATCATTATTGCTGCTATCGGGATTGCCAGAGGCGTATAATACAAAACAAAAGTGTAGAGTGTCATATTGGAAAAAACAGGCATTGAAAGGTTTACGAGCCTGAGAAGCGGGAGGAGCATCAGCGGCAAATGTATTTTGTGAACTTTCGGGTCTCTTATTAAGATGTTGGAAAGGGAAAGGGCAAACAGGACCAGGATATGAACCCAGACCGCGATATCCAGCTGGCCAAAAAAGATAAGCAATTCGGCTATGGCTATAAACAGGATCGGGACCGCAATATACAGCTTGAGTTGTTTGGCAGTGACTTCTTTATAGACTTCCGGTTCTTGGACTACTTTTTTTGGAATTGCTACTTCCTGGACTATTTCTTCTTGAACTTCCCCCTCATGAACCACCTTTTCCGCAATTTTTATTTCCGGAACTCCCTTTTCCTTAACTGCTTCCTCACCGGGTTTTATTTTTCGAGTTTTGAACGAATAAAGAGTTTCGCGGAGATCAGTTATGAAGTCGCTATCTCCCCTGGTAATACGCGAATAAATGAACACGATCAGGAGTGCAGCCCCCATTCCGGCTAACATATACGCAAAGTCAACGTTATGTTCAATCTCATTCAGGAAACTGTAGTTCTCATTTGTGCTAACGGATGCGACTGCAGGAGAAATTGCCAGTAGAGTAAGGATCAGAGCTGAGAGTATTAATAAGACAATTTTTTTTAGTGCTTTGGGGGGTTTAATTAATTTTTTCACGGAAGTAGCTCCTTTTTAAGTGAGGCGAGCTCTGATTTGTTAATTTGCCATAAAGAGTTTTACTATCTTCTTGATTTGGAACAAAGTTGTGAGAACATATGAAACTGATGTCCTTAGACCAGTACATCATCCAAAGTATGCAAAAATAATTTTTATTTCCCTGCATATTTTTTGATACTTTGTGTTTTTGCAAAGAATTCATTCATTATATTTTTCGATATACAATGTCCATTGCTTATTTATACAATAAGATTTTGGTCACCATTCCCCTATTCCCGGCTTGAGTTAAGATGCTAATTTATGCAGGCAAGCAGGATATAATATGAATAAACGCTGCTTATTCAAGGGTTAAGATGCTAAAATATGACTGAAAATCCCTTATTGTAAATCTTATATAAATCTCTATTCATATTGATGCATTTATAATTATATAGATTAGTTTTTAGATCAGACTAAAGTTAATTATATTAATAATTATCTAAAATTAAACCCCATTAGAATATAAATGCATTATATTTCAATCAAATATTTTGTTATTTGAATAAAAATATTTTATAGTCAGTCATTATAGATTCACTTTAGCCTGCTAATTAATTAAATTAGCTGATCGATAAACGTAAATCAGCCTGCTGAATCAACACTAAATCAGCCTGCTAATTAAACAAATTAGACCGATAAACATACACATGCCTTGAACCAACACTGAAAGCTGCAAGAAAAAAGCAAAAGCAGGGAAATAATTTAATGCATTCAAGACAGAAACTCACCTTCGGGCTGGCTTTTATCTCTGCCCGGAGGTGTTCAAGGTCATGTTTGCGTCAGTTGTTCCTGTTTTCCCTGTCGTGTTCCCTGTCGTGTTCCCTGTCGTGTTCCCTGTCGCGTTTACGTCAATCCAGAGATGCAGGTCTCGATAAGGCACATCTTTGACGGTTTCGTTAAAGAGCAGGAACTCAAGTTTCATATTATTTCCCTCAAAAGGCGGAGTAAACGTTACCGGCTCTTCCCAGGTCTCATTATGGGCAAGGTCAATATGTGTCCGGTTTTCGGGAAGCTGTAGGGACTTGTTATCAAGCCTCATTTCCAGTGTATAATTAACCGGCCTGTACTCATGGTTTACAACTCCTACTGTTACAGTGCCGCTCTGTCCGAGTTCGTAGTTTGTCGTGTAGTTGTCGGCCTTTCCTCCGTCTCCGAGAATGTAGAATTCGGTGAAGTGTTCCCCTTCCTTCGGGGTTGCGACCACATAAATCAGGGTTGTGACCGAAAGCAGGATTGAGAGGATCAGGACGATAGTAAGGGCCCTGTCCAGTTTACGGCACTGCGCAGAGACGTCGAGACCGCCGTGCGCGAGAGCCGCATGACGTACGAAGAGTCCGGCAAGCTGCTGCGCTTCTACGAAGAAGGCCTGCACGGATATACGTATCTGGAGAGCTGACGTTTTGCCCGCAGAACGGTTGTAACGCACCTGTCATAATCAGTATTTCCCCCTCATGATTAAAGTCCTGATGGTTGCTTCCGAAGCCGCACCTTTCGCCAAGACGGCGGACTTGCCGACGTAGTGGGCGCTCTGCCCGCGCAGCTTCGCGAGTTCGACTGCGAGGTTGCCGTTCTCATCCCCCGGTACCGCACGGTCGACCTGAACTCGGCGCGGCGCATCTACGATAGTCTGCCCATCTGGCTGGGCGGTACGGTTCACCAGGCCAGCCTCTACCAGGCCGACGCTGCCACGCCCTTTTATTTCCTGGAGGCGCCGTCTCTCTACGACCCGACGGCTATTATGGCGATTCCTCAGGCGACTATCCCGATAACGCGGTTCGCTTCGCCGTCCTGGCGCGGGCCGCATTGGCGGTGGCGCGCCGCGTGTTCCGGCCGCAGATTCTGCATTGCCACGACTGGCAGACCGGGCTGGTTCCCGTCTACCTGCGCACGGTTTTTGCCCACGACCCGACCTTTCTAGGCATGAGGACTTTATTCACCATCCATAACCTGGGCTACCAGGGGTTGTTTCCGCCGATTGTCCTGCCCCAGCTTGGCCTGGACCGCCGGGTGTTCAATATGGATGGCCTCGAGTTCTTCGGAAAGGTCAACTTCATGAAGGGCGGGCTGAATTTCAGCGATGCGCTCAGCACCGTCAGCCCGGTACGCCGCCGAGATCCAAACCGAAGAGTACGGCTTCGGTTTGGACGGTGTCTCCGCGCACGCAGCGCCGAGCTGCGCGGGATTCTGAATGGCGTGGATTACGTCAATTGGAATCCGGAGAAAGACCCGCACCTGGTGGCGCATTACTCGGCCGACGATCTCAGGGGAAGCGTGAATGCAAGCGGGACCTGCTCCGCGAGTTCGGATTGCCGGAAGCGGCTGTAGCCAAGCCGCTCCTGGGTGTGGTCTCCCGGCTGACCAGCCAAAAGGGCACCGGGCTGATTGTCGAAATCGTGCCGGACCTGGTGAAGGATGATCTGTGCCTGGTATTACTTGGATCGGGCGACACGGAATACGAAGAGAAGCTGCGCGAGGCAGCCGCTGCGTATCCGGACCACATTGCCTTCCGCGGCGGCTACGATGAAGCGCTGGCGCACAAGATCGAGGCGGGCGCGGACATGTTTCTCATGCCCAGCCAGTACGAGCCGAGCGGCCTTAACCAGCTATACAGCTTGCGCTATGGCGCGGTGCCAGTGGTTCGCGCCACCGGCGGGCTTGATGATACTATCGATGAGGGAACGGATTGAATTCAGGAATACTCGGCGCCGGCCTTGCTGGAAAGGCCATCCGCGCCGCTTCCGCTGTGTTTCAAGACCGGAACGCCTGGAAGCCATGATGCGGCGTGGCATGCGCAAGGACTTTTCCTGCGAGGCTCGGCGGCCGAATATGCTGCGCTGTACCGCAGGCTGTTGGATGGCGATAAGATGGCTGCATCTTTCAGTCAAAGTGAGATCCAATACAAGTGGAGAGATAGAGATGGCAGGTAACAACGTTTTGAACTTGACCGACGCGGCCTTCTGACATCGAGGTGCTTAACTCGCCGGAACCGGTGCTGGTAGACTTTTGGGCCGAGTGGTGCGGACCCTGCCGGATGATGGCGCCAACCATTGACGTTATCGCCACCGAGTACGCGGGCAAAGCGAAAGTAGGCAAGCTGAACGTCGACGACAACGGGCAGACGGCCATGCGCTATAACATTCGCGGGATTCCCACGCTGCTGCTGTTCAAAGGCGGCAAGGTGGTGGAGCAACGGGTGGGCGCGGTGGGCAAGTCCGAAGTTCAGAAGATGCTCGATCCGCACATCTAACAGCCTCACACATTACATTTTGAGTTTCCGGAGTTTGACCCACGCGGAAGACTCCGGGATTCTCCAGCCACACCAACATCCAGCGAATCATTTCTTCTTTTACGGCCTTCCTTTGGATTGGTGTTTGCGCTGTGCGCAGCCAGTCGCGCGTGGTCTTTGGCCTCAATCACTACATTGCGGCACTGTTGTGCGAGCGTGCGATCTCCGCTTTCGGTGGCGCGGGAGTAAGCCTCTTCCATTTCCAGCAACGATCGCTCCAGCTCTTCGAAGGTCTTCTGGCGCACGCCGCCGAAGGGCGGCTCGACCGGGATTTCCATTTCCGCCAGCAGCCGCCGCAAGTAACTCTCCGACACCGGCGACAGCATCGCCAGAAGCTCGCGCCACTCGCGTTCAGTGACGAGGGTGAGCTTTCTTTCGCGCAGGTATTCGCTCAGGCGCGCTTTCTTCGTTTTGTTCGCGCTGGCTGGCACGGTATTTGGCGATGGCGAGCAGGTGCTCGGAAATGCTCCTGGAAAAATTATGCGCGCCCGATCCGTCGGGCCGCAACACGAAGTAGAGATAATCCGTGTCCGCTGGGTGGATCGCCGCCGCGAGGGACTCCCGGCCGGGATTGGCGATTGGCCCCGGCGGCAGCCCGGGGTTCCGGAACGGTATCGTAAGGGCTGGCGCTCGCAAGATCGGACTGATGGATCACGCCGGTGTAGCGGCCCTCCAATACCGCGGCATAGATAGTGGTGGGGTCACAATCGAGCTTCATGCCGATCTTCAGCCGGTTCTGAAACACCGATGCAATGAGCGGCCGTTCCATGGACGGCGCGCCTCCCGTTCGACGAGCGAGGCCAGGGTGACGAT
>CAWFUY010000029.1:0-32669 GCA_963818955.1 uncultured Methanosarcinaceae archaeon
CCGTAACCGAGATGAGCATAAAGGTATTGCTGGAACCGGTGTCTTTGGGGGCCTTATTGGCGGAGACAAAAATTTCTGAAAAGTGAAAAACCAATGAATAACTATACTAGAATAAATATTCTAAACAAAGACTTGAAATTGGATCTTGAAAATCAGACTTTAAAAATTAGAAAACCTGTCTTTTCAGACAGGTCATCTTTTTAAAAATCACTTTTACAATGATCTTCACTATAATTTAGCTCATTCCGCAATTGTATTTATTATGTTTCTGCGGGCCAGGAAGCCAACAAGTTCATCATCGAGATTAAGGACTGGAACACCTCCAACATCGTGTTCTAGCATTATCTGAACAGCTTCTGAGAGGGGGGTATTGGAACGGACACTTATCACGCCACGCGTCATAATATCTCCTACTAGTAAATTTCGGATCCTTGAATCCTGTTGATTGTCAGCTACCAGGTCTCTAAAAGAGCGCATGGCAAACGCAATATCGTCTTCAGCAATAATGCCAACCACCTTTCCATTTTCAATAACTGGCAGCCTTCCAATATTCTTATCAATAATTAGCCGTCTGGCATGACTTACCCTGTCAAGAGGGCTAACAATGATGGGATTTTGTTCCATTACTTCTCCAACAAAGCCCGTAAAACGGTTTATTTTCATAAACTCCTGTGGGGTTACCCAACCCATTGCTGCTCCGTTATCAGTGACAATTATTACGCCACCTTTCTTTTTCATCAATGTAAGAACATCTTTAATATCGGTATCAGGAAGAACTTTTCTAGAAAATTATCGGATACAGCTGTTGCAACATGCAGAGCGGATGCAGGTTTGCTCTGTTTCTTTCTAGTTCCGAGCTGTTCTGTCAGACTTCTCATGGTAAGTACACCAAGAACCTGATCACTATGCACCACTAGCAGGCGTTTTGTGTTCTTTTTTTCCATAAGGTCCAGGGCGTGAGATATGGTATCTGACTTGTCAATTCTATATGGTTGTACCATTATATCTTTTACTTGCATGCAATTCACCTAATGCGTATCAGAATCTTCGATATATCTTCTCGCAATTTTTGTGTTTGCTTGTTTTTCCATCTGTTATCCAATTTTACTTTGCATCCTTTCTGATTTCGCACGATATGTTTTACTTTCTCGCTGTATAAATTCAACTATGTTAGAGGATGGCTCTCAAGATATCAGTTCTGCTTAGCATTCCCACTATGTCTTCCCCATCACTGACAGGCAAACCAGTTATTCCTTCATCAATCATTTTCTTTGCAGCTGCACTGATATTTTCATTTACGTCAATGAAGATTACCGGGGAAATCATAATGTCTTCCGCAGTTACAGGCATCTCTTTTACATACCTGTAGGTCTTCTGACCACCAGGGGAAGATCTGCGGACCATCTTAATACTTTTTGTGGAAATATCACCTTCACTATCAGTTATGAGGCTTAAGGCAATGCTCCTTCTGGAAATATAACCTACTGATTTTCCGTCATCATCTTTTACGATGACTCTAGCAATCTCGTTTTTGTTCATTTCATCTATTACATGATTAATAGTATGATGTCTATGAACAGAAATGACGTCCTCAGTCATCAAATTTCGTATTTTTATGCTCATTTTTCCAGCATTTTCAGCAATATAGCGCATAAAATCTGTTCTGGTAAGAATACCTACGATGTTACCGTTCTTTACTACTGGAACATTATGAATCCCGTTCTCTAGCATTAAGGTAGCCGCCTGGGTAATGGAGGCTTCAGGATAGATAGTAATTACAGTTTCGGTCATCAACATTTTTATTGGGATCTGGTCTATTGGTCTCCTCTTCCAAAGCGGTTCAGCCTGAGACAGACGATTGCTAATGTCTGATTTTGTTACAATTCCCACCATCTTGCCCTCATTCAGGACAGGTAATGTACCGATTCTATGCCTCAGCATCAGTTTTCTTGCATGTGACACAGGCTCATCTGTTTTTATTATATACACAGGTGAACTCATTATGTCTGCCACATTCATAAAGTACCTCCTTCATTTTTACAATATATAAGTGTCAATTATTATAGTTTTTGAATCAGATGTGAATATTAAGTTTTAACTTCGAACTTTAAATACAAGATTAAGTTTAGCATCAAAAACTTTAATTAAATGTAAATGGATTTAAAATTTCGAGATTAACTCGAATCTGTCTAAACTTCTTCATTTTTCAAAATTTCACACAAAAGCTCTCAGAAAATCTCTTTCTGTAATAATTCCACGCAGCAATCCTCCTTCGAGAATCGGCAGTGAACCTATTTTCCTCTCAAGCATGATTTCCATAGCTTTTCCCATATCTGTACCGGGAATGGTCCAGATAAGTTCTTGTGAGACGAGAATACCTACAGGCTGGTCAAGGGCTTCATGAATGTTTCCTGTAGTCAGTTTACTGAAAGCATCTCCTCTTCCCAGGAAATGTACAATATCAGAGGCTGTTACCATTCCTGCAAAGATTCCATCCTTTACTACAGGAAGTCTTCGGAGCCTGTTCTCTACCATTACTTTTGCAGCTTGTCCAATGGGTGTATCAGTTGACACCATCTTAACGTTTCTAGTCATATATTCATCAACAGTTTTATTTGTGATGATCCCACCCATTAGTTCTATTGCATTCCTCTCGGTAAAGATCGCAATGACATGCATATCATCGTTTACAATTGGCAGGCCGCCTGTACTTCTCTTAATCATTGTTGCAACAGCTTCCTTAAAATCTGCCTGCTCATAGAGGTAGGCAACATCGGTGTCCATTATTTGTCTTACTTCTTCGTTTATTGCAGCCAGGAGATTCCCCTTAAACCGGTTTTCAACCAGCAGATTTCTTCTTCCTCCGCCCAGAAAATCAATGATATCCACTGAAGTAATGATTCCTTCCAGTCTCCGAGTTCCGGCATCTGCAATAGGAATGCGCCTGAACCTCTTTTCAGTCATAATCTTAATTGCTTCCATAATAGTCGCCGTAGGGGGAAGAATCACTACATTCCTCGTTGCCAGCTGCAGGATCCTTCCTTCATGTTCCGAGATGCGGGACTTGAAATCAGGACCTATTCGCATACTGCCTCTACTGCTAATCATATCAGAGTCTTTCTGCTGCGCTTTCGTAGATTTGCTTACACCTGGCTGAACCTTCATCTTGTCGACTGACACAAATGTCGTATGTTTGTCCAATAAGATCACCGAATTCGAGTTGCAGTTATTGCTTTTTTCTTATGCCGTTTTTCTTCTTCATGCATGCTTGCAGGAATTTCCTTGGAATCTGAGATTATTTCTCAACAAATCAGATTTGCTTCTGGAAAAAACTAAGCCTGAAAGCATTTCTCCCGAATCTTTCCAAATAGTTTTCTTATTCATTAATTATAACCATTAATAGTGATGATTTTTGAAGTTATAATCTTTTTGCGTGAGAGTTTACCCGTTATCACCTCATATATTTCTGGCCAGCTTTAATCATTCACTTAAAATTTGTTTTTCAAAAAATGGCCAGGAGCTATTAAAGGTAATTAATTGAACCCTGCCGTTTCTGGAAGTTCATTCTGTCCACGCACTGACAATGGCTCTCAGAAGATCCTGTCTGTCAACAATTCCGCATACTTTACCCTGCTCATTTACTATTGTAACTCTTCCTATATCACGGTGAATAATCATCTTAATTGCATTTCTGACGGAATCGTTTTCTGAAAGAGTATATGTAGGAGTTGACATTACCATTTCAACTTTCGGACTGTCATTAGGCCTTGATCGTCGCTCATCTTCTACTGAGATTCGCACGGCTCCTGATTTGATTATGTCTCTTCTGGTTATCATTCCAATGGGTTCGCCTCTCTTTGAGACCACAGGAATACCCGTGTAATCTGTCTCGAGCATGTGACCCCAAATCTTGCTGACCCTTTCCTCTGGCGAGCAAGTTTCGACTCTTTTTGTCATGACCGCCTGTATCACTTCTGGAATGTTTCTAGGAACTTCCACGTTTTTGAGAACATCGACATCGCTGAGGATTCCAACAACCGTATGGTCTGTTGCTGACACAACGACCGGGACTCTGTTTTGCTTTGACTGCATCATCAGTTTTGCAGCTACCATGATATCCATATCCGGAGTAATTGTTGGGGATTGCGTTGCATATCCACCTACTGTAACGTCCGAGCGAGTGGATGTGACCCTAAGAATATCCTGGTCACTTAGCATTCCTACAAGCCTATTTCCTTCATCAACAACGACAAGGCCTCGAAGTAAGTGATCGCGCATCAGCTGACGGGCATGAGTTACGAAGTCACCTTCTTTGACACTGACTGGCCCTTCTGACATTATCTCACTGACGTTCATTGTTTGTCTCCCTCTTTTCATATATTATATCGGGATAATTTGGGATAACATTGATGTCTAGTACGGTTGAGCATAAAATTGGAATGATGCTGTTTTTCAAGATTGTAATTTACTCGTAATCTTCCCCTTCTTCTTGCCGACAGTTTTCGCATAAGTACCTGCCATCTACATACCTGAGGTCAATTGAAAAGACTTCACAGGATTCACATATACCCGTTCTAAAATCTTCGAAATCTGAGATCTCTTCTAGTGAGGGAATGGAGAGAAGGGCCTCTCTATTCATATCAATAAGATCCCTGAAGATAGTATTAAGTCCGGGTGTTACCATCAGGATATCAGTATTCGAAATTACTCCTATTACTGTTCTGTCTTTCAGGACTGGCAGCCTTTTAATATTTGCTTTTAGCATGACTTCGGAAGCTTCTGCAATACTTTTTTCAGGCTCTATGGTTATGATTGGGGTTGAAAGGAGTTCACTTGCCTTTACCTCACCTGGTCTTCTGTCCTCCGTAACAATGCCTCTCACGAGGTCCCTCTCAGTTACTATTCCCATAGCCATGTTATTCTGGATGATGATAACGCTTCCTGCGCCACGATCAATCATTTCCCTTGCAATAGCCGTAGCATTTGAGTTGATATCCATTACTATGACTGCCTTATTCATAGCTTCCGCGACCAAGACCTCTCTATCAATCTCTCTGCTGTGAATGCCAGCATATTTTCCCCTATCAGGGTCAACCTCCTTTTCTTGCCGACAGTTTCCGCATAAGTACCTGCTATCCACATACCTAAGGTCATTGGAAAAAAGTTCACAGGATTCACATACATTCACTCTAGAATCCTCTAAATCTGGAACCTCATCTCTTGGAGGTATGGATAGTAGAGCCTCTCTATTCATATCAATAAGATCTCTGAGGATGGCGTTAAGTCCGGGTGTTACCATCAGGATATCAGTATTCGAAATTACACCTATTACTTTTCTATCTTTCAGGACTGGCAGCCTTTTAAAATTTGCTTTTATCATGATTGCAGAAGCTTCTGCAATACTTTTTTCGGGCTCTATGGTGATAATTGGGGTTGAGAAAAATTTACTTGCCTTTACCTCACCAGGTCTTCTGTCCTCCGTAACAATGCTTCTCACAAGGTCCCTTTCTGTTACTATCCCCATAGCTCTACCATTTTCAGTGATGATAACGCTTCCTGTGCCATGATTAATCATTTCCCTTGCAATAGCAGGAGCATCTGAGTTGACATCCATCACTATGACTGACTTATTCATGGCTTCAGCGACTGAGACCTCTCTATCGATCTCTCTGCTGTGAATACCAGCATATTTTCCCCTATCAGCATCTATGTCCCTATTAGGGTCGTCTACCATTGACTGCCGTCCCCCTATAACTTTGATACATTAGCCGGCAATGAATAAAACGAAGTCTCATTAGATTTACAGTTTTCTTGGAGATCTCCCACTTCGACCTCAGGAAATACTCTAATGAAGGCACCAGTTTTTAGAATTCTGTGGAGGATCTCCAGTGGAAATCTTTCCTGGAGAAATACATTTCAGCCTTCTTTTCAAACTTCACACTTATATAGACTTATACCTTTATATATACGAGTCAATAGTACATAATGGTAACGGGATTTGTGTTAAAAAGCTTGCTCTCTGTAAGATCTAAGTACATACGGAGCTTGAAGTGTATTTTAACTCTTGCTGCTTGCTATTTCTGCGATTCGATGCCTGATCAGAGACTTCTAAAAGTCGCGCAGAAAATTTTTCAGAACCCTTGTATTTCCACTGAAGATTTTTGCTTATAATGAAACAAAGCTAGATTATCCTGAAAAAATAATAGAAAAAGCATCAAAGAGATATATACTTATTAAAAAATGTTTGTTTTGTTTAACTTGACTGAAATTATATTTCTAATAGTATTGACTTTTATCAAAAGAAAGTTTCATACCCCTTTATTTCCATTGGAATTCATTTTTTAAATTTATACCACATGAAATAATATGTTTTAAAATGAAAAAAATCTAAGCTAAGTGCAAAGGGGATAACGACTATAGTTTTGAGATTTAAGGAATAAGGAAACGATTAGCGGCAGAGTTCAGGAGAACAAGAGAAACGATTGAAGGAAGAAACCTGAATATAGTGTGATTAGAGTATAATCACTCTGCTGCGGTTTCCAACACTCAACTCGATTTCTTCGTTCAGGCCATATTTGGCGTAAGCATTTATGATTTGGATTTCGGAATCGATATCCATATCCTCTATCACATAAGCCTGGTCTCCCCACAGTGTTATTTTGATACTACCAGTTTTGTCTCTAAGTTCAAAATTAGCGACCACACTTTCTGTCCCATCTTCCCTTTCAAACTCCCTGAGTTCTCCAATCTCGGAGACTGTCCCCTGAATTGAATAACTTTCTCCAGGAATAATCCCTACAATATCTGTAATTTTTTCTTTGTATTCCACTTTTTTTTCGGACCTTTGTATTGTTCCTCTTGATCCCAAGTTAAGTTCGATCTGCTGGCTGAACACATTTTCCCGAGAATATGCGTTAAGCACTTCTATGGTCTCGTCGAAATCAACCTCATCAAGAAGATCGGTTTTCTCGTCCCAGAGTGTCAACTTAATTTTACCTGTTGGATCACCGAGCAGGAGATTTCCAACTCTACCTGTAGCTCCATCTTTTTTCTCAAAGGTTCGAATCTCCGAAATATCAAGTACCTTACCCGAGATATTAATGTTATCTGCATTAGCTTTGATATCCGCAATTGAGGTAAATTGCTCTTCATACTCGACTTTTTTTTCACTTTTCTTAATCACGCTTCGGTTTCCTATCTGGAGCTCTACCTTTTGATTAAAAGCATTTTCTCGAGCATAAGCATTGATTATCTCTACAGTGTCTCCATGCTCCAGCTGAGTCAATAATTCAGTTTTTTCGTCCCATAAAGTCACTCTGATTGTGCCTGTAGAGTCTCCAAGCAACAAATTACCTACTTTCCCACTACTCCCATCTTTTTTTCGGAAGGATCTTATTTCCGAAACCTCAAGAATTTTTCCAGTAAGGTTGAGGTCTCCCATTCCATCCTTAATATCATTTATCTTCTGGTTACCTGCGGCAACATCTATTTCCTCATCACTTTCGGTCAGAACACCATTATTTCCTACATTAACTTCCACTCCGGTATATCCTTGTTTCACATAGCCGCTGATCTGGAGGGTTTGTCCTGCCTTAACTTTATCAGCCTTTATCAGGTCTGCCATATTATCCCATAGAGTCACCCGAATTTTTCCTGTTTCATCTCCAACAATCAAGTTTCCTACTCTTCCTATTGTTCCATCGTTTCGGGTAAATTCTTTTGCATCGAAAACAGAGATTACTTTTGCTACAAAGTTAACTTGTCCGCTCTCAGCTGCAATATTTTCAATTTTTACCTTGTCCCTTCCTACATCCGAAAATCCTAGTTCATTAGCAACTAGCATAGCAGCCATAGTCTCATCACAAAGTCCTCCCATAGTCTCAACCTTATCCTGAATACGCTGCAGAAAATCTTTCTTGCTTATTACATGGCTGATTTTTTCATAGATTGATTCAATTTCTGTCATAATATCCCCTTAAATCGTAATTAGCATTAGTGTATGCAGTTTTCCTTATTATTTTGACATACTAGTTGTTGCTTGTCTTTTTGATTCCAGCTGTTTGAATTGTGGTAATATAACGATCCATATATAACGATCCCTATTTCAATGATGTAAGACATACTTCAATATTTAAAAATTCATATAAGATTTTCAGATTATCAGACAATTATTGATATTAAAATTCAAAGTATTTAGATGAAATTTAAGATTGGGCTTTAGTTAAAATACCTTGCTAACTTCACACATCTTTTAGTTAACACTAATGAAAGTAATTTATATTTAGTTTTGCTTTGTCGAGGTCTTAGTATATTGTTTTTAAACCTCAATTATTTTAAGCTTTTTACATTTGTGTTATTAATTTAGGGCTTTCGTACATTGGTTTTGTGGGACTTTAATAATGAAATCTTCTCGAGATTACAATTTATTCGATACTCAGTCTCTCTTAGATGCTTAATTATCACGAATACCTGAACTTAATATTTAAATGAAATCCATCATGAAATCAACTTTGGAAATATTTTGAACACAAGAGAAAGTATCAATTAAGTTTAGAATTTCTAGAGTCACCTTTCCAGGATATTGAAGTAGAATTTTAAATTAAGGTCATAACAAGAGTGTTAATCTCTCGTGATCTATGCATTCCTTTTTACTAAAGATTGCAGTATGCATATTGAAAGTGTTTTTCACATAAGAAAAACTGCTAATAAATATTCATATTCAGATTTAGGAAAACTTCTATAGACCCAAATATTTTAATAAATATGCTTGTAAAACAAAGCCTTATTTATGGTAAAGTTTCATTATCTACGTGATATCATGATTCGAAGATGCACTGAGCACGGCTATTTTAGAGGAGGCAGCTGTCTGCAGTGTAAACTCCCTGGTAGATATGTGCTGGATGACAGCAAGGAAGAGAAACTTGGCAGGTTCGTATCAGGTGCCCTCCGGCATTTTCCGGCATCTGCAGGAGTTGAAATGGATAAGTGCGGCTGGGTTAATCTGAACGCCTTCTGTGAAGTTATGAAAAAAAGGTACAACTGGATGAGAAAGGAATATGTTTATGCTCTTGTAGAATCTGACGAAAAAAACAGATATGAGATCTGTGATTACAAAATCAGAGCACGCTACGGGCATTCTGTCGATATTAACCTGGATTATCCGGAAAATACTTTTCCCTACCTATATTATGGGGCGAGTCCTGAGGAGGTCGATGTTCTGCTAGATAATGGAATTTTTCCGATTAAGCAGCGTTACGTCCACCTTAGCACTTCATACGAAAAGGCGGCAGGAGTTGCTATTATTCATACTGAAAATCCTGTAATCATCCAAATCGACGCTAAGCGAGCTCAGGAAGATGGAATTTCCTTGAAGGTTGCAACCGAATACATAGTGCTTGCGGAAAAGATACCTCCTGAATACTTTTTTGTCATTGAGAATTGATTTGAAATCCTTTCCGCCCAAAGTTTCGCTTCCCGAGTTTCGCTTCCCGAGTTTCGCTTCGGGAGCACGATGTCCTTTTCGCTCTGCTCAAGAGGACTTATTCTGCGAGTCTTTTCTCTATTTTTAGTGTATTTTTCTTTTAATGAGTATCTTAAGGCCTTATAATGGTTTTAATCCACCGATACTTTAAAAAAGCCTTCCTTTTCTTCGATCTTGAACTTTACATCTAAAAATTGTTCTACAACCCAGATATTAGTTATAGCATGCAGAGAAAGCTCTCTGACAGTGTAAGAACTGTCCCTCGCAAGTGCCATATAAGGGATCAGCTGGTCAGCCAGATGTATGTCGACGGATGTCTCTGATCTTATTTCGGGAATAATTTCTTCTGCAGCGTATTTGCCAACTTTCTCTGCAGGAAGTCCTCTTTTTCCAAGAGCACTACCGCCAAAATAACCAGACCATAAAGTTATTCCACTTCCGGTGGAAAAATACTCAAAGGATTTGGTTTCAATCTGAGATGGATATCCAACTTCTAAAAGCCTGGTTCTGGCAGCTTCAGCCTGGCGTAAAGGTATATGAGCCGGAAGATTCGAAGCATGAGAAATTCCTCGGACATCTTCCTCCTCTTTTAAATAGTGAAATCCATGAAGCCTGCAAGGTTCAAAAAAAGCAGAAACTTTACCCCCTCCCTTTGGATAATAACCACGTTCATGCAGGACTATTCTGCCTGCAAAGCTTAGCTTCTCAAGGGCTTTAAGAGTAACCTGCTGAAGGTAGTCAATAGTCGGAGCCCAGGCAACATCAGTTCCTCCCCTTATTGTAAGTTCAACTTTTTCTTTTGCAAAAGGCAGGGCAGGCATGAGACATTGGAGGAGGAGAGCTATGCTTCCTGCGGTCCCAATATCAATTTCATATTCACCACCCTTTATTTCCATTGGAACAAAGGATAGTTCTGTTGAACCTGGGAAAAGTCCCGAAACCTGAGCCTCACAGATGAGGGCTGCAGTACCCAGAGCTTTTAAATGCTGTTGTTTCAAACCAGGATTTTTTCTATTTTTTCTAATATTTTTAATTCTTATTCCGGTTCCGGTAATTGCAGAAAGAGCAATAGCAGTCCTGACTAATTGTCCTCCCCCTTCCCCATATGAACCGTCGATTTCTAACATCCCTTCCCCTGATCATTTGTCATTGTGTTTCTGATTGCAGCTTTTGCAGCTGGATGGAGGGGATCCACAAGCATGGAAACTGGAGGGGCATAGCAAGTTTCCATATCAAGGAGATCTTTTATTGTAGCTTTTTTCATGACTGCAAGGGAGAGAGTATCTACTCGTTCTTTTATCCCCTCTCCTCCGGCAAGCTGCGCACCTACTAAACAATTATCTTTAAAAAGAAGTTTGATAAACAGGTCTTTTCGATCAGGGTAATAAGAAGCTCTTGTCCGCCCTCGGGAAAAACCTGAAACCAGTTTAATTCCCTTGATCTCGGCTCTCTCCGAATTGATCCCGACTCCACCGAATTGAAGATCCCCCGCTACAGCTACCCAGGGATCTGCAAGAGGTCCTAAAACCGTATGCTTTCCTGTGATATTGTTGCCAATTACATCAGCCATGCGTCGAGCTGTTGTACCCAGCTGACTGAGTCTGACTTCTCCTGTTATAAAGTCAGTTACTTCTACACATTCTCCACCTGCATAAACATAAGGAAGAAAATCATCCCCCACTTTAACCTGGAGCATTTCGTTAACAATAATTCCTCCAGCTTTTCCAATCTCGATCCCGGCATCGAGAGCAAGGGATACTTCAGGTTTTACCCCACTTGCCAGAAGCACAAGATCTGCAGTAATTTGCTTATCCCCTACCTGTAAGGATCTTTCTTTCCAGAACCTTTCAGGAAAGACTACCGGTTCCCCGGAAATTACCTCAACACCCTGAGCTTCAAGATACGCTTTTACAATTTCAGCGATATCTGGATCAAGTTGTCTGGAAAGGAGTCCTTTACTCCTGGTTACAAGAATTGTTTTAATTTTCCTTCTTATAAACGCTGCAGCACATTCTATCCCTATTGTCCCTCCACCTATAATACAGACTGTTTCAGCTGTTTTCAAGGCTTTTTCAAAAAGTATGCCATCAGCAAGGCTCCTTAAGGTAAATATGCCATAAGGAAGGATATTCAAGTAGCTTTTTCTAGGTACAAAGGGCAGACTGCCCGTAGCAATCACAAGTTTGTCAAAAGGATAAGATCCTCTTTCTGTCCGGACAATTTTTAAACCGAGATCTATTGACTTGGCATTTTCATTTAGCCTGACATTAATCCTGTTTTTCCCGAAAAAATCCGGAGGTTTTACTATAAGTTTTTTAAAATCATCAATTTCCCCACTCAAAACAAAAGGGATCCCGCAATGACTATAAGCAGTATGTGAATCTCTTGAGAGTACAGTTATTTCAAAATCACTCTGTCTTCTAATTTTTGTGGCGGCTGCCATACCGCAAGCTCCTCCGCCTATAATGACTAATTTCTCTGGGTCATTTTTTTTCAAATTCTGTGCGCGGATATTTCTAGCAAATTCTTCCTTAACTTTTGTAGCTCTCTGAAATTTTAGATCTATAGCTTCTTGTTTGCAGAAATCGCTTCCCATACTTTTACTATTTGTGCATTGCGCCTATTATATGTTTTTAAAAAACTGGAGAATTTTTAATTTTCTAAGCCGAAATAATTCGAGTAAAAAAATTGATTTTTTCCACAGAGGCTGAACGAGCGAGTTTGGGAGTGGGGGGGGTTAATACTTAAAAAAGTTTCTATACCTCGCCCGTTCAATTTTTTACAAGTCTCTTGTTTTATATATACTTTTCTAAATTTTTCTAGTTTATTATTTTTTAAGAATTTTAAATTTGTTCAAAATTGTCCCGAAAATTTATCTTTTTCATGTACATGATGATAAAAATCATCCCGAGTTGATAGAATTTCAAATAACCACAAAGTTCTTAAATCCTGGAGGCATTAAACGTTTAGCTTAAAATATATGACGTACAGGATACCTGTTTTGCCGAGATTCCTTTAAGGCATGCGGGAGCTGTATTGTCAGATCTCTCAAAATTAATAACTTCATCAACTCATCATTGCTAAATTCGTAAAGGCAACCTACTGTAATTAATTCACATGCAAATATAAAATTTCAGATTTACATACGTTTACCATTCAGGGCTAAAGTCAGTCTTAAACATTAAATTCACAATTTCACCCATATGTAAAAGTTAAAATTTGCTATTAAAAAACCTGATACTTCCACTTACTGCTTCACCACTTATCATTATGAGAGTTCCTTGGTTACGGGATAAGGCGTTTGGTACATTTACGTTGCACACGCTCGGAATACCCGATTTTCGGGGTTATTTCTTAAAAATCAGTTATCAGGTTTTGAATAACATAGTGAACACATACACTGAAATTGGCTTCTCACTCTGAAGGGTGTCTAGGGCTACAAATAAAAACTCATGTCAGGAAGGACTTTCGAGTATGTTAGAAGGTCTCAGAATAGCAGATATTGCTGTCTGCAGCTTAGCTCGGAGGTTCAGGAGACATTATCAAGCAGTTAAAGTGGGCTAAAAAGGCTGACACTTACAATAGCTTTAAAGATTAGAGGCTCATTAAATAGCGGCTTTCGGATAGTGTGCTGAATAATTCCTGGCATAGGGAAAATAAATTACAGGCGGAGTCGGGTTTGTACTACCGGTTAGAATCAATCTGCTTTGAATCCGCCTTTTAAAGGTTTACCATCCTGACCTGGTACTTTAAGACCGGTGTGAAATCTGATTTTAACTATTTTTGCATCTCTAGCTTTTGCGAATTTTCGAGTACAGTAGATTATCGAAAAATAATCGAATTCGAAATTCAAAATGTTCACATCTGAATGTTTGTGAATACTAAAAAATTCCATATGGAAATTAGTCAAAAAATTGCTCACGATAAATCATTCACAATTTTAAGGAGAATTTACATGCAAAATACAGATACTACGAAATACATCATCCATTCTAAAATCGCTGCTGATGGGGTAATAGAACGCCCTGATATCGTAGGTGCGATATTTGGCCAAACCGAGGGACTACTTGGAGCTGATCTCGATCTACGTGACCTGCAGAAGACAGGTAGAATTGGCAGGATCGAGGTAATGGTTACTGCAAAAGGCGGTAAAACTAAAGGAAATATCTTTGTTCCCTCAAGTCTTGATAAAGTTGAGACATCCATTCTTGCAGCATCTCTTGAGACAATTGATAGAGTTGGGCCATGTAGTGCTAGAATTGAGGTTTTCCAGATAGAGGACGTAAGAGCTGTAAAGCGAAAGAAGATAATTGAAAGGGCAAAACTAATTTTCACCAAAATGTTTGACGAAACAGTGCCCGAATCTCAGGAACTTGCGGACGAAGTTAGGCAGTCCGTAAGAGTTGATGAACTTACTTATTATGGGAAATCCAGAATCCCTGCCGGGCCCAATGTAGTTAATTCAGATGCCATCGTTATTGTTGAAGGTAGGGCTGACATACTTAATCTTCTGCGTTACGGTATAAAAAACACTATATGTGTGGGTGGAACAAATATTCCGCCCGAAGTCGCGGAACTTACTAAAAAGAAGACAGTTACTGCTTTTACGGATGGAGACCGTGGAGGAGAACTTATTATACGTGAACTTCTGCAAGTGGCAGATATTGACTATGTTGCACGTGCTCCGGATGGTAAATGTGTTGAAGACCTTGTTCAAAAAGAGATTATTAGAGCCCTGCGACGTAAGGTTCCTGTTGAGCAAATAGTTGAAAAATACGGAATTCAGGAAAAAGACATCGATGAGGGAGCTTGCAGGGTGGAAAGAGTTCCGAAAAGAAAAATAAGAGCACCTGAGATAGTTCCGAGGACCGCGGACAAGAAACTTCACAAGCGTATCAAAGTTCACAGAGTTTCCTCAATGCCAGATCTTTATGAAGAGGAGATTTCAGAAGAAGAACTTGAAGAAGCGGGTTCTGAAAAAAAATTTGAAAAGGTTTCGGAAAGAGTTAGCGGAAAAGCCACTGAAAAAGTTCCGGAAAAAATTTTTGAAAAAAGTCCTCTGATAACGGAACAGGCCGAGGTAAAATCTTTTGTCACAAAACCTCCAGTTTCGGCTAGGGTACCTCCAGCTGCCCGAGTCCCTAGAGAAAAACCTCAAGATAATAAAATCTCTTCCGTGAAAGTTCATGGGAATGAAGCTGTTAGAGTTTCCCCAGCTCCAGCAAAAGTAGCCCCAGTTTCTTCTCCTGAAGCCATCAGGTTTAGACCTCATGCTGAGGCTCTTAAGGGGACACTTACTGCAAGGATCCTTGATCCGCAGGATAAGGTGATTGAAGAAATTGCAGTGCGTGATCTTGCCAGCAGATTGAAATCTTACAAGGATAATGTCCTGAGTGTAGTTTTTGACGGCGTAATTACTCAAAGGCTCGTTGATATTGCTTCAAGTAACTCGATAAAAAATCTGATAGGTGTGAAAATAGGGAACATTGCTAAAGTCCCGACTGATATGGAAATCTTGACCTCCAGTATGCTTTGAGGGGTCTTTATTTCCTTTCATATCTCTCACCGAGCTATAAACTTTGGGAGTCCTCTTCATTTCTAATCTTTTTATTTTTCTTTTAAACGTCTTATCAAATCACTATTATTTGGCATCATTTCACACTTTGGCGGCAAAATTCACACTTTCTGGCATAATTCTTCATTATTTATCATAGAGTTTATATGGAAAACTTTATTAATGAAAACTCGGAAAAAAGTTTCCTCGGACAATTCTTTTATTTGGATCAAGATAATATTAAATTGATCTTGTAATATTATGTAGGTCTGTTCGCTATGCACAAGGAAGAACTCATACAACTGCACACATATATGGCGCAAATGAAGAGGTATTTTGAAAGGCGCGGAATAACGCACGAATTCGATGACTACAAGGCTTTATCCATTAGCCCTGTTCATATTCACCGGAGCAAAGCAGATCACAAGCGTGCAATTTTCATTTTAGGAGGCGAGCTTGCAAATCTGATGTCCCGTGATGATCCTATCTTTGAGGAGGCACCCCCGCAGATGAGGGAATCTATTAGTTCCGTCATCAAGCTCATCGGTAATAACTGATCGGCCCTTTGAAAGTAGCAAGGAATTCGTTGTCTGTAAGTACGGGTTCAAGATATTTTTGTCTTTTTTGTTTTGAGACTAAAAGACGGTATGGATGCAGGTGCATTTTCATCACCATACCATCTTCTCCGTCTGAATAATAATTTTTTTCGGTCCAACAAGGTACGAACCCAATGGATTCGTATAATTTTTGTGCCCCTTTGTTACTACATCTAACTTCTAATCTTGCATATTTAAGTCCATTTACAACAAACATATCACATATCGCGTGAATAAGTTCTGTACCAATACCTTTTCCTCTATATTCTTCTTTGACTCCAACGGAAAAAATATGTCCTTCGTTTTCTGCTGAACGGTATCCTACAATATACCCCACTACTTCTCCATCCTTCTGTGCAACAAGAAAACCGTCTCCGACCATCTCGTAAAAATTCATATACACCAGGGAATCATGCTCTGAAAAAGCCTCTGTTTCTATCTCGACTATCTCTTGGAAGTCCTCAGGTGTAAATTGCCTTATCATAATATCCAATATATTCCTGCCGTTTTATTATTTCTTCGAGGGAAAATTTTCACTACAGATCCCGTTGTTGATATATAATAATGTAAACATATACTCAGCAGATTCTTAATTTGAAGATTTGCATTCAGGAGCATGCTAACTTAAAGCTTCTTAACGTGCCTGAGGTCCACTGCAATCCCTCGACTGGATTTTTCCATTTCGTCTCCGCTCATTTGTGCTCGTCCTACGCAAAGAGCTCGCTTTCCAAGCACAATTACTTCGTCGTTAGGCCTGATTTGCGGATCCGCTCTAAGTATGCCCGGGGCAAGAATTGAACCACGGGGGATAAAATCGTCAATCTCGACTATATACTTCCCGGCTTCTAAGATCAACTCCGCTCCTTCAATAGTAAGAGCAAGCATCCCGTATTGCGGAACCAGAGTTACAAGCTGCTTTTTTCCGACAAAGAGCTGGTACTTAGGGAAACTGCCTTTGACCACAAGCTTTCCGGCCTTTTCGGAAAAGAGAAGTTTAGCATCTTTTCCGAATTGATAGTCTGCAATCGCCCTTAAAAATCTTTTTTTCCCCTCTTCTGCATTCAAGCTCTTCTTGCAGAAATCCTTAGCTGTGCAGATAGATTCAATTTTGCTCTTCAAATTTGAAAGAGCCTCTCCAGACACAAGGCTTTCTTTTGCAGTATATATTATCTCGATTCCCAATTTGTTGCTCACTTTCTCGCAGATTTCCCTGTACGCCCCTTCGACGTGAGCAAGCACGGCATTATATCTATGTTTTGAAAGATAAGCCTCAAGACAGCTTGAAACCCAGGCCTTCTCTTCTTCATCCCAGTGTCCAGTGACTGCTGTATCGTAGTGAGCTGCCGGGTATGTTAGTTCCAGTTCTCTGGGCACTACTCCGAGAGGCGAAGTTAAGATCACTTCATGCACGAATTTCCGATATTTTCCCAGGCTCAGAATATATTTCTGGTGTGACTGAGAGGTAGAATAAGGTTTTCTGGCTGCACACGGAAGTATCAGGAGGATATCCAGCTCAGGAGGTGTATATCTTTCCCGTATGCGCTGTGCAAAGCGCACTATTTCTATTCGGGATAAGGCTTCGGAAGTATCTGCAAGAAGCTGGTTTTTCCTGAAGGCTGGAACTCGTTCCTCTAGATATGAATATTCAAAATCCCCGAGGCGGAGCAGGGCCGTGAGCCAGGGTCTAACCCTGCATTGACCCTCAACATATTCCCTTAATGTCTCAGCCCGTATTTTCTCCCGGACAAGGGAAAGTTCTGCTTCAAGGGCATCCCTGTTATGGGATTTAAGGAAATTTGCTCTCTCAATTTTTGAAAGTGCCCTGAGCTCCGCGGGACTGGATAAGGCGCACACTCTGCATCTGCAAGGAAACTCAGTCAAAGAGTCAAGGTAGAAACTGCCTGCAGATGTCAAATATATGTCAGAATAGGCTGCAATTTCTGCCCTTGTATCGTCCAGAATATCGATTCCCAAATAGACAAGCATTGATATGTTTTCTGGAAGCGCGAGATTTGGTGCATATATGGCTGTATCCGGGGGGATGCGAGACTTTAGATTAATGAGACTTTCGAGAAACATCCGGGCATTGTTTTCAAGGGTTCCTGCGCCTTCCATAATATAAAGATCGCACCCCAAAGTTTCTCCTTCCGGCTTGAGCAAGGCACCCATAGGTCCTTCAACTTTTTCACTGTCACTGGTTTTGAGTGTTTTGGTTTGATCTCTTGAATAAGTGGATTTTAAATCGCTAGATCTTGAATCGCTTGAGACATATGGTGGGTATGTTTGATGCGGCAAGATTATAAGAGTCCCATTTCCCACTTTTTCCCGGATTTGCTTTATGCGTCCCTCAAGCTCTGCCAGGGACTCCGCATCCCAAAAGCTACCAGCGTCGACAATAGGACCTGGGTTTTCAAAATTCCCGAGCTCTACGGTATTTAGAATGAAGGGTGTGAGAATTTCGGGAGAAACCAGAAGTTTTCCTATCCTTGCTGCTCCGTCTCTTTTTTCTATCTCAAAGTACTTTGTCATGTCTGTCCTCTATGTCTACCAGGATGGTATATTTATATATTATTAATTTTGATTATGTGCTGAACTTATGTCTCAATTGCATCCCAAGTTTTATTTATCTATATCAATCTTTTATCTATCGTTTATGCTTAATTTCAGTTTCCAACGTGACAGAAACTCTATTTTTCACATTTAAACTCCAGATTTAACTGCAGATTTGAGGTCAATAATGGATATAATTGCAGAACTTCGAAAAATCGTAGACATAAGGCTTTCGGTCTCACCTTCGGAACTTTATTGTTATTCTTCGGACGCATCCCAGGTTAAAGGGATGCCTGATTATGTAATACGCCCGAAAAACGCCGACGAAGTAAGCCGCATAGTAAAACTTGCTTCTGAGAATAATATTCCTGTAACAGCAAGGGGCGCAGGTACAGGGCTTGCAGGAGGAGCTGTTCCTGTTAGAGGAGGCATAGTGCTGGATATGTCGGGTATGAATCGTATTCTTGAAATCGATATCGACAACATCCAGGTAGTTGTGGAACCCGGAATTGTCCAGGACTCTCTTAATGAAGCTTTAAAACCTTACGGTTTTTTCTTTCCTCCTAATCCTGGCAGTTCCGCAATGTGCACTATCGGGGGCATGATAGCTTACAATGCAAGTGGAATGCGCTGCGTTAAGTACGGCACCACACGGAACTATGTTCGTGACCTGGAAGTAGTTCTTGCTGACGGAACAATAATCCATACAGGCTCAAAAATGCTGAAATCGGCTGCAGGCTATGACCTGACCCAGCTTATCATAGGATCTGAAGGCACGTTGGGGATCGTCACCAAAGCGAGCTTGAAAATTGCTCCTCTCCCGAAAACCCGGAAATTGGTTATAGCTTCCTTTGAGAATGCAGAGATTGCAGGAAAAGCGGTTGTTAAGGTTTTCTCAAAAGGAATAATTCCCTCAGCCTGCGAAATTCTGGATAGGGTCACACTGCAGGTTCTCAAACGCTGCGATCCTAAGCTTGTACTTCCTTTGGAAGGAGATGTTCTCCTCTTCGAAGTGGACGGCACTGAAAGTTCGGCATTTGAAGCTGCAGAGCGGATAGTTGAGGCTTGTTCTCCTCTTGCTCTTTCTCTAAAGCTTGCAGAAAGCGAAAAAGAAATGGCTGATATCTGGGCAGCAAGAAAGCTCGTCGGAGCAGCTATTTCTCGCCTTGATCCTACAAAGACCCGCATTTATGTAGGAGAAGACGTGGGAGTTCCCATAAAAATGATTCCGGAACTTTTAAAAAGAGTGCAGCAAATCTCAGAAGAATTCAACTTGCCTGCTATGAAGTATGGGCATATAGGGGACGGGAACCTGCACATTGCTCTTTTCATTGACGTTCTGAACAAAGAAGAGTGGAATCGCCTGAACCAGGTCGCAGACCTTATTCACAGGACAGCGATAGATCTCGGTGGTACTGTCAGTTCGGAACATGGAATAGGTGCATCCCGGGCTGAGTATATGCTCGCCCAATGGGGTTCGGCCCTTGAGGTAATGCGTGCAATCAAAAAAGCTCTTGATCCGAAAGGTATACTGAATCCGGGTAAGCTAGGGTTGTGAATGACGTGAATAATCAATCTTTTGAAGTTGATCGAAGGTCGGTTTACAAATGTGTGCAGTGCGGAACTTGCCGCTCGGTCTGTCCAGTCTTTAATGTTGTTGGCTGGGAATCTGCTAATACACGCGGTCGTATGCTTATTATCAAAAGTCTGCTCGAAGGCATGCCTCCTTCTGAAGATGTGCTCCCTAGCCTGGCTTCCTGTACAACCTGCGGGATCTGTGCAGCAAAGTGTCCTGCAGGAGTAAACCCTCCGGATGTCGTGGAATCTGCTCGTGCCCAGCTAGTTAAATGTGGCATTACATCAGAATCTCAGGAAAAAATCAGGGCTGCAACTATAACCAGTGGAAATTCTTTTGGCGAAACAAAGGATCGCCTCAATTGGCTTTCAGAAACAGAGCGCTCAAAACTCCCTGGTAAGTCAGATTTTGTTTATTTCGTGGGATGCTTCGATTCCTACCGCTACCCTGAATTTGCAAAAAAAACATTTGAGGTCCTGCAGCGCTTCGGAGTAACTCTCCTGCCGGATGAACAGTGCTGTGCTTCCCCCCTTCTGCGTACCGGGTTCAGGGAGGACGCAGGGACTGTTATGAAGCGGAATCTTGAACAGATCAGGAAGATAGGGGCCCGCACAATTATTACAAGCTGTGCAGGCTGTTATACTACTCTCAAAAACAATTATCCTGAAGAATTCCAGGTTATCAGCCTTCCTGAGTTCCTTGCCGAGCATCTGGAAGAACTTAAACCGAAGCGGCTTGATCTTACTGTTACCTATCACGATCCCTGCCATCTTGGCCGGCACAATAAGATATACGAAGCTCCAAGGAAAGTCATCCGGGCGATCTGTACTCTCAAGGAAATGAAAAACATCAAAGAAGATTCGCGCTGCTGCGGAGGCGGAGGTGGAGTCAGGATAGGATTTCCGGATATTTCTCTTGAGCTTGCCAGAAACAGGCTTGAGGACGTGCCAGAGGGTGTAGACTATCTCGTAACTTCCTGTCCGCTTTGTTTAAGAAATTTCAGGGATGCAGGCGGAAATATTGAGATCATAGATATTATTGAACTGATAGCAATGGCAGTTGAATAATTTTTATAATCTAGACTGTACAATTTATAGTTAGGCTGTACAGCAATAAACTTCAGCTATATGTTAACTAATACTTCTATTGCTAAAAAAGACTCTCATTTATCAAATCTGGCACAAAGTATAACCTGGATCATACAAAAGCGTTAGAGGTAGCTCAGGAGAATAGATAATGCGTTGTAAACCGATAGTGTTTCATAATGTTCCGCCTGTTACTTTCGATTGCATGAAAAAAAAACTCCACAGTGAAGGTATTCAAGTTCCTTCCGGAAATAAAGGAGAACTTTCAGGGTTAGGAGTTGTCGCGGATTTCGAATGGGATGGATGTTCGGTTCTTACAGTTACAATCAAGGAAAAGCCCTTTTTCATTAGCTGTGAAGCTGCAACCTATAAAATAAGACAATTTGTAATTGAATGCCACGGTTCTTAAGGGAAAATTTGGGCTGAGAGCATGACTGGAAGGAAAATAGACACAGAAGGCTGCCAGGGGATAAGCTTTGAAAATGTGACTCCTGACGTATTTTCCTGTTTGATGAAAAAACTCCATAAATATGGGATCGAAGTTTCACCAGAAAATTCCGAGATGCTCAAAGGAAATGGAATAGTTGCCCGCTTTAAATGGGATGGGGAAGCAAACCTGTTTATTGAGATCAAGGAAAGGCCTCAGGATACTTACTGCGGGCAGGTGAGTGGAAAACTTAGATCTTTTGTGCGTGAATGTCAGGGGCTATGAAAAAAAACTGTTCAATCCAAAAATTATTGCATTCATTACAGATCTTTTAAAGCTGTATACCTTTAATAACTCAGACTACCTCTAATAACTCAGACTCCGAAATTTTACCCTCTTTTTCTTCTTATCAAACACTTATGGGCGTTTCCTATAAGGTCAAGTCTTCCTGCCTTCTCCAGAGCTTCGTATACAAGTTCGTAATTTGCTGGGTTCCTATAGTGCATAAGGGCTCTTTGCATGGCTTTTTCTTTTTTATTTCTTGGGACGTAAACTTTTTTACTCGTAAATGGGTCGAACCCTGTGTAATACATGCAGGTTGATACAGTCATGGGAGTTGGGGTAAATTCCTGCACCTGCTCAGTATAACCTCCATGATCTCGCACGTATTCTGCCATCTCGATCATATCCTCAAGAGTGCAGCCAGGGTGGCTTGACATCAGGTAGTTCACGATATATTGTTCTTTGCCGTATTTTCTGTTGAAGGCGGCAAATTTTTCAGCAAATTTTTCATACGTTTCTCTCCCGGGTTTGCACATAACTTTGGTGACCTGTTTTGAAAAATGTTCAGGTGCAATTCTTAGTTGTCCGCTGATATGGCATGAGCAAAGCTCTTCGAGGTACTCTTCGTCCTCAAGAGCCAGATCATAGCGCACCCCGTAACCTGTAAAGACCTGTTTGACCCCTGGAAGTTCGCGCAGGCGACGCATTAACTCAATCAGTTTTTTATGGCTGGTATTCAGAACAGGGCAAACGCGAGGATAAAGGCAGGATTTATCCAGGCATGCTCCTTTCTTCTCCCAGGTTTTGCAGTTCATCCCATACATATTCGCACTTGGGCCACCGACACCGTTAATAATGCCTTTGAAATCCGCCTTCTCCGTAAGTTTTTTAGCTTCACGTAGAACTGACTCGATGCTGCGGCTTGCAATCATTCGTCCCTGATGTTGGGTAATTGCACAAAAGGCACAACCTCCAAAGCAGCCCCTGTGCGTTGTCAGAGAAAATTTTACCATTTCGAGGGCAGGAATGGGCTCTTTGTAGGAAGGATGAACATCGCCGGTGAATGGCAACTCGTATACATGATCCATTTCAGCTTCCGTAAGAAGCCGCATAGGCCTGTTCTGCACGATAACAGTTTTTGGATGGGGTTGGACAATACCTTTTCCAGTGATAGGGTTCTGTTGCAAAAAAAATATTCTAAAAGCCTCTGCAAAAGCTGCTTTATCCTGTGAAACTTCGGAAAAAGAAGGAATTTCTACATATTCATTGAGAAATTCCGTGGTCTTATCAGATTCTTCGTTCTCTTTTCTTTACATGCAGTCTGCTGTTTATCTGTTTCTCGTTTATTCTTCCCTTTGACTTTTTCCTTTAGTTTTTTCCAGGCTTTAACTTCCATTTTCCAGACAGTGCCTGGAATATCCCTTAACTCTCCTATTTTTTCTCCTACCTGCAGCCGCCTTGCAATCTCTGAAATTTGAAGTTCTCCCATACCGTAAACAATGAGATCTGCAGGCGCATCAGCCAGAATTGATTGCCTGACCTTATCCGTTAGATAATCATAATGAGCAAGACGCCTTAAAGAAGCTTCAATACCACCGAGTACTATTGGCACGTCAGGAAAGGCCTCTTTTATCCTGTTTGAATAAATAATCACTGCGCGATTTGGTCGAAGTCCGGCTTTGCCTCCAGGAGAATAGACATCCTTATCTCGAGGTTTCAAACCTGGAGTCAGGTTGCTAACCATTGAGTCCGTATTTCCGGCACTTACTGAAAAAAACAGTTTTGGTTTTCCGAGTTTCTTGAAATCTTCTGGATTATCCCATCTGGGCTGAGCAATTATTCCAACCCGAAAGCCAGCATCTTCAAGGACTCTTCCAATGATTGCAGTCCCGAAACTGGAGTGATCTACGTAAGCATCTCCAGTAATAAGAATAATATCAAGCTCCTTCCAGCCGCGGGCTCTTACTTCTTCAGGGCTCATCGGAAGGAATTTGGATAAATGTATGTGTGAAAAAGTCTCCTGAGATTTCTTTCCTTTTTTTTCCGGCTTTCTTCCCGGTTTTTCAGTTCTAACTTCTGATTTTTTTCCCTGTTTTCTGCCTGACATTACTTTATCCTATTTCCAATGCTTATTTTTATGCTCCCATCATCATTTTCAACATAGTATATGAGGATCTGATCTGGTTGTTTCCGTCCCTGTCCGTAGGAGCTCCGTGTCCGGGATATAGGGTTTTTACATCCAGCTTTGTGAGTTTCTCAACTGAGCCAAGCATTTTGTCAGGCTCCGAACCTTCAAAGTCCATCCTTCCGAAGCTTCCGCCTGGAAATACGGTGTCCCCGGAAAAGAGACTTTTTGAGACAGGTTCATAAAGACAAATGCTCCCCCGTGAATGACCTGGGGTGTGAATAACTTCCAGGTATTCCTCATTTCCTATGTCAATTTTATTCCCTTCTTCATATATAATAGTGGGTTTGACAGCCGGTGCTCTTTCTCCAAAAAGTACTGATACGCTAAGGTACTCATCATTAACGCCGTCCAGGTCAGCTTTGTGCACTCCAACCTTAGCTCCGCTTTTCTCTGCAATTGTTGCTGCCGCTGCTATGTGATCATAATGGCAATGAGTCAGAATAATGAGTTTCAGGTCTGTAAGCTTGATATACTTCTCCAATTGTTTAATTACCAGGTCGCTGCTCATGCCTGCATCGATCAGAACCTTTCCATTTATCAGGTAGATGCTGGAATCGTAGGCTGTTGGGCAAATGTATCGAACTTCCATAGTTCCTCTCCTATGCTATCCTTTTTTATCTTCAATACTCCATAACAGATTCTTTTAAACTTCCTAATTTGATATTATTTTATTCAGTTGAACTCAGGTTGTTAGTTTCAAGTTTTGCTAAGAATCTAAGTTTATAAACGAATGCTAAATGTAAAAATTAATGCTAATTAAGAGTATTAAATATTAAAGATTCTACGTGCATTTTCAGTAGTCTGTTTAGCTATTTCTTCCGGCTCCACATCTTTAAGTCGCGCTACAACAGGGATTGAGTCAACTATAAAGGCAGGTTCATTTCTACCTTTGCGTGAAGAAAGATAGGGACTGTCCGTCTCAAGAAGCAAACTTTCAAGTGGCACCTCGGCTGCAAGAGACTGATGATGTTCGGAGAAACAAACTAGAGTTGCCAGGGAAATGTAGTATCCCTTATCAATTATTTCTTGCATTGTCTCTAAAGAGCCGCTGTAACAATGATAAATAACCATATTTACATCTTTAACTAAGTTCAGAACTTCAGCTTCAGCCAAACGAGCATGAACTACAAGGGGTTTATCCAGGTTTTTTGCAAGCTCTATTACTTTTTTGAATGCCGCTGTCTGCCTTTCACGTTCCTCGTTTGTTTTACAGTCCTGAAAATCAAGGCCTGCCTCCCCAATAGCTACTGCTTTTTCGGCTTTGGCTTCGATCTGGGCCAGGATAATGTTTATTTCTTTATCAGTACCTTCCCTGCCGATATCAGGGCTGAGGCCAAGTGTGGCATGAATATCTTCATACTTTTCCGTAAGTTCAAGGCTCATGCGGTTGCCTTTCTGGGAGATTCCGGAATTTATCATTCCGACAACTCCAGCTTCCCGAGCTCGTAAAATAGTCTCTTTCTGATCACGATTGAATTTAGGAAAGTCTAGGTGACAATGAGAATCAATAATTGGATAAGGCATGGGTTTGTATTCTATTTCATTTTATTTTACTTTTTATACATCCTGATTAAGGAATAGTAAATTAAAAATGAGCAACCAAGAAACAAATAGACAGAAAGAGAAAGACTCGAGTCCAAGTCCGTTTCTGTCTTTGAATTATTCTATCTTTGAACCACTTTGAGCTAAATATTGAATTACAATTTGGGCTTGTTTTTAAGTTCCTTTAGATTTTCTCAGTTTAACCTTTTGCTTCTTTTTTATACAGCAGGTTCATAGCATTCACAAGAGCTTCAACGGAGGCCATCACTATATCCGGGTTTGCGGATCTTGCAGTTACAATTCTGCCCTGATCGTTTTCGAGACCGATGTACACATCTGCAAGGGCATCTGCTCCTCCGGTTATGGCATCAATTCTGAATTCCTGGAGTTTGAAATGGTTAGTCTCCCCAAGGATGTCTCTTACAGCGTTAAGAGCCGCATCAACCGGGCCAACTCCTACTCTTGCTGCAATAACTTCTTTACCATCGATATCTGCCTTGACAACTGCAGTAGGTGTCAGGATATTTCCTGTCATTACAGATACTTCTTTAAGTTTGATCAATTCCTCATCGGAACTTGCTTTTCCAAGCACTGCAGATGCAACTGCAGAGAGATCCGCATCGGTTATCTGTTTGCCCTTGTTTGCAATCTCTTTGATTCTGGACACAATTTCATCGAGTTGTTTGTCATTGGTTATTATTCCGGCAGATTCCAGGGACTGTTTGACTGCATGTTTGCCTGTATGCTTACCAAGGACAATACGCCGTCGGTGACCTACCATTTCCGGAGTCATTATTCCAGGCTCGAAAGTGTCGGATTTCTCAAGTACTCCCTGGCTGTGAATTCCGGATTCATGGGAGAAAGCGTTTTGACCGACTACAGGCGTATTTGGAGGAAGCCTGACTCCAGTGTAGTTTTCAACCATCTTGGAGGTTTCTACTAGATACTCTGTCCGAATGTTAGTTTTTGCCCCATACATTGCCTTCAGGCTCATGACTGTTTGGGAAAGATCGGCATTTCCTGCTCTCTCTCCGATGCCATTTATCGTGACCTGGGCCTGGGATGCGCCTGCCTCAATAGCCATGAGGCTGTTTGCTACCGCAAGTCCAAAATCGTTGTGACAATGCACATCTATGGGAATTGTTATTTCGGCTGCAATGTCCTTTATCTGCCTGTACATAGCTGACGGAACCATGACTCCAACAGTATCTGGCACGTTAATGATATCGCATCCTGCCTCCTGGACTGCTTTGAACACCTCTATGAGGTACTCAGGCTTAGTTCTTGTAGCATCCATTGCAGAAAACATGCACCTTGACCCATGATCTTTGATATACTGGACAGCTTCCACAGCCAGTTGAATGACTTCTTCCTGGCTCTTTTTAATTGTATATACCCGCTGTACCTCTGAGGTAGGAACGAAAGTATGCACAAGGCCAACGTCGCTATCAAAACAGGCATCGATATCTTTTTTCAACACACGGGCAAGTCCGCAGATTTCAGCATCCAGCCCGGCATTAGAAATCGATTTTACAGATTCCTTATCTCCTTCTGAAGAGATGGGAAATCCAGCTTCTATTATGTCTACCCCGAGTTTGTCAAGTTGACGTGCAATCTCCAGCTTCTGAGTAGAAGTCAGGGATACCCCAGGGGTTTGTTCTCCGTCGCGCAGTGTTGTGTCAAAAATGGTTACCGTTTTATTCTGCATGGGTTCGATGTAAAAATCGATCCCTTCTGTCAGTTCTTACATTCATGATAATCTCTAATTCAATGCACATTTATGTATATAAATCATACGAGTGCTTATGACGTCCTGCTGAAACTTTGGTTTTTGAGCGGCCGGGAGGGGAAACTATTTATATTAGATATACCCTACTAGGGTTGCTTCTTGCGATGTCACAAGACATACAAGAGATAAAAACGAAACTTAAAAAATAAGACTTGAAATACGAGATTTAACAGGTACCAAAAAAAGGGACTTAAAAAATTGAACAAAATGGTGCCTTAAGACGTTGTTTTAAAAAAACATCGGCTTATAAAATGGCAAAGTTAAGAATTCAAAAGTTCTTTTCTTTTGAGATTTTTTAACTGTCTATTCTCTCACTTTCAAATCTGATCAATCTCCTTTGCAGGAGAAGTTTTATATATAATAAACGCAATGTATTCTGTCTTCCCACAGAATAAAAATGTGGAACGGGGCAATACAAAGCTTTATATACAATAAATGTGATGTATGTATCCCTCACACAAAGCAAAATTGTGTGGGTTGAAGTTAAAATTCCATTCATCTTTTAATGGAGCCAGGAGTTGTTTCCTGTCTGACGAGGATTTTTGTCGGTTCGGTTAATTCTGGTTGGTAGTTGTTTTCCAAAAACATCTATCGCAAGACTTAGAATAACTGGATTTGACAGTTGTTAGTGCAAGTTTCTGCGACCAAGACCTTTAATTTTAGAGTGTGCGATACTTTAACAATTCTGGTTGATCCTGCCAGAGGTTACTGCTATCGGTGTTCGCCTAAGCCATGCGAGTCATATGTAGCAATACATGGCGTACTGCTCAGTAACACGTGGATAACCTGCCCTTGGGTCCGGCATAACCCCGGGAAACTGGGGATAATTCCGGATAACGCACATATGCTGGAATGCTTTATGCGTGAAATGGATTCGTCTGCCCAAGGATGGGTCTGCGGCCTATCAGGTAGTAGTGGGTGTAATGTACCTACTAGCCTACGACGGGTACGGGTTGTGAGAGCAAGAGCCCGGAGATGGATTCTGAGACATGAATCCAGGCCCTACGGGGCGCAGCAGGCGCGAAAACTTTACAATGCGGGAAACCGTGATAAGGGGACACCGAGTGCCAGCATCCTATGCTGGCTGTCCAGGTGTGTAAACTACACCTGTTAGCAAGGGCCGGGCAAGACCGGTGCCAGCCGCCGCGGTAACACCGGCGGCCCGAGTGGTGATCGTGATTATTGGGTCTAAAGGGTCCGTAGCCGGTTTGGTCAGTCCTCCGGGAAATCTGACAGCTTAACTGTTAGGCTTTCGGAGGATACTGCCAGACTTGGAACCGGGAGAGGTAAGAGGTACTACAGGGGTAGGAGTGAAATCTTGTAATCCCTGTGGGACCACCTGTGGCGAAGGCGTCTTACCAGAACGGGTTCGACGGTGAGGGACGAAAGCTGGGGGCACGAACCGGATTAGATACCCGGGTAGTCCCAGCCGTAAACGATGCTCGCTAGGTGTCAGGCATGGCGCGACCGTGTCTGGTGCCGCAGGGAAGCCGTGAAGCGAGCCACCTGGGAAGTACGGCCGCAAGGCTGAAACTTAAAGGAATTGGCGGGGGAGCACAACAACGGGTGGAGCCTGCGGTTTAATTGGACTCAACGCCGGACAACTCACCGGGGGCGACAGCAAAATGTAGGCCAGGCTGAAGACCTTGCCTGAATCGCTGAGAGGAGGTGCATGGCCGTCGCCAGTTCGTACTGTGAAGCATCCTGTTAAGTCAGGCAACGAGCGAGACCCGTGCCCACTGTTACCAGCATGTCCTCCGGGACGATGGGTACTCTGTGGGGACCGCCGGTGTTAAATCGGAGGAAGGTGCGGGCCACGGTAGGTCAGTATGCCCCGAATCTCCCGGGCTACACGCGGGCTACAATGGATGGGACAATGGGTCCCTACCCCGAAAGGGGGCGGCAATCTCATAAACCCATTCTTAGTTCGGATCGAGGGCTGTAACTCGCCCTCGTGAAGCTGGAATCCGTAGTAATCGCGTTTCAATATAGCGCGGTGAATACGTCCCTGCTCCTTGCACACACCGCCCGTCAAACCACCCGAGTGAGGTATGGGTGAGGGCACGGACACCGTGCCGTGTTCGAACCTGTACTTTGCAAGGGGGGTTAAGTCGTAACAAGGTAGCCGTAGGGGAATCTGCGGCTGGATCACCTCCTAAGCAAAAAAAACACACCAACCAGAGGCCGATAAACCGAACAAAAATCCTCAAACCGGAAATCTATAAAGGATTTCCTATCTTTATTCCCATTTTTGTGCACCCGGAAAGTAATTTTTCCGGGGAAGGACTGATTGCCTGCGCTGAAACGCGGGCACATGAAGTCGTGTATAAGTGCTGTATATTGGACGCTAACTGGACCTGGTTAGGTATAAGGAAATATGCTATCAGGTGGATGGCTCGGCTCAAGAGCTGATGAAGGACGTGCCAAGCTGCGATAAGCCCGGGGTAGGTGCATGGAGCCAATGAACCCGGGATTTCCGAATGGGACCTCTCCCTAGTGATCAGTCATGATCGGGAACGCTCCGAATTGAAACATCTCAGTAGGAGCTGGAAAAGAAATCAATTGAGATACCGTTAGTAACGGCGAGTGAAATCGGTACAGTTCAAACCGAATCCCTTCGGGGAAATGTGGTGTTATAGGGCTGTTCAAACGTCTTTAGGTAAAACTGAACTTGCATGAAACGGCAGACCGCAGAGTGTGATAGTCACGTATGTGTAAACCAAAAGACCGGAACATGTCCCTGAGTACCGTGCGTTGGATATCGTGCGGGAATTTGGGGGGCACCAACCTCCAAAACTAAATACTCCTTGAGACCGATAGCGAAATAGTAGGGTGACCGAACGCTGAAAAGTACCCCGAGAAGGGAGGTGCAAAGTGCCTGAAACCTGATAGTGATAGAACGATACGGCATGAAAGGATCTTTGACGTGAAGGAAGCATTCGCGAGGATGTTGTACGAGCGCCACTGCCAGTGTCGTATCCTACGTTTTGAAGAACGGGCCAGGGAGTGTATCTTGGTGGCAATGGCTAACCTTTTACTTGGGCAGCCGAAGCGAAAGCAACATGTGCGCAACCTTCGGGTGAGGCACGACGTATACAAGTGCGTGGAGTCACCGGGGTACGACCCGAAGCCGGGTGATCTAGGCGTGGGCAGGTTGAAGCGTGGCGAAAGCTACGTGGAGGACCGCAAGCGGTATTGATCTGCAAATCATTCGTGTGACCTGCGTCTCGTAGTGAAATGCTAATCTAACCCGGCATCAGCTGGTTCCTTCCGAAACATGTCGCAGCATGACCTGACTGGAGATTGTCAGTGGAGTAGAGCACTGATTAGCGGTTCCGGGGGAGAAATCCCTCGCCCGCGTGTCAAACTCCAAACCCACTGTCATCGAAGAAAGTCGGAGTCCGGACTGCTGGGGTAAGCTTGTAGTCCGTAAGGGAGACAACCCAGCCCGTGGTTAAGGTCCCCAAGTGTCGACTAAGTGTTAACGCTAAAAGGCGTCCCAAGCCCAAGACAGCTGGAAGGTTAGCTTAGAAGCAGCTACCCTTTAAAGAGTGCGTAACAGCTCACCAGTCGAGGTTTGGGGCCCTGAAAATGGACGGGGCTCAAGTCGACCACCGATACCACGGAGTACCGCAAGGTAATCTCGTAGGAAGGCGTTGCGTTCGGGCTGAAGCAGGGTTGTGAAGTCCTGTGGACCGTTCGCAAACGAAAATCCTGGTAATAGTAGCAGCAAAGCAAGGTGAGAATCCTTGCCGCCGAAGGGGCCAGGTTTCCTCGGCAATGATCGTCAGCCGAGGGTTAGTCGGTCCTAAGACGTACCGTAATTCGAGTACGCCAAAAGGGAAACAGGTTAATATTCCTGTACCATTTAGCATTTAGTCTGACGTCTCAGGGCAGGCCGAGCGGCGTCGTCGCGCCGTCTAAGCAGCGAAACTCGTGGAGAGCCGTAATGGCGAGAAGCGGGCGAATCTGTAATGGCTAAAGTCGGCTGCACCCAGGGACCCGTGAAAAGGCGTTAAATGTCCGTACCGAGATCTGACACAGGTGCCCCTAGCTGAAAAGGCTTAGGCGTGTCGGAGTAATTCAGTTAAGGGAATTCGGCAAATTAGCTCCGTAACTTCGGGAGAAGGAGTGCCTGCTGTGAAGACAGCAGGTCGCAGTGACCAGGGGGCTCTAACTGTCTAATACCAACATAGGAGATTGCAAACCCGTAAGGGCTAGTACAATCTCTGAATCCTGCTCAGTGCAGGTACCTGAAACCCCGGTTCAACGGGAAGAAGGGCCTGTAAACAGCGGGGGTAACTATGACCCTCTTAAGGTAGCGTAGTACCTTGTCGCTTAATTGGCGACTTGCATGAATGGATCAATGAGAGCCCTACTGTCCCTAACTGGAATCCGGTGAAGCTTACATTCTAGTGCACAGTCTAGAGACCTCTAGGGGGAAGTGAAGACCCCGTGGAGCTTTACTGCAGCCTGTCGTTGGGTTGTGGTTCTGGATGTACAGTGTAGGTAGGAGGCGTCGAAGCGTGTGCGCCAGCATGCGTGGAGCCGCAATTGGGACACTACCCTTCTGGAACTACGACCCTAACTCTGAGAAGAGGACCCCGATAGGTGGGCAGTTTGCCTGGGGCGGGACGCCCTTGAAAAGATATCAAGGGCGCGCAATGGTTGACTCAAGTGGGTCGGAAACTCACTGAAGAGTGCAAGAGCATAAGTCAGCCTGACGTTATTCAGCACAGCAGTGGATGACGAGACGAAAGTCGGTTCTAGCGAACTTTTGTGCCTCCTTGGTGGGGGCCAAAAATGACAGAAAAGTTACCCCGGGGATAATTGAGTCGTTGCCGGCAAGAGTACATATCGACCCGGCAGCTTGCTACCTCGATGTCGGTTCTTTCCATCCTGGCCGTGCAGCAGCGGCCAAGGGTGAGGTTGTTCGCCTATTAAAGGAGATCGTGAGCTGGGTTTAGACCGTCGTGAGACAGGTCGGTTACTATCTACTAGAGGTGCACGAGGTCTGAGGGTAAGCTGCTTTTAGTACGAGAGGAACCAAGCAGCGGCGCCACTGGTGTACCGTTTGTCTGACAAGGCATCGCCGGGCAGCTACGCGCCAAGGAATAAGAGCTGAATGCATCTAAGCTCGAAATCTGACCTAAAAAGAGACCTCATTAAGGATTCCGGTAGAAGACCGGTTTGATAGAAACGGGATGTAAGCACCAAGGCAACGAGGTGTTCAGTCCGCGTTCACTAACCATCCGTTCCTTCTAATCAGGTCCAGGCGAAATCCAGTATGCAGCACTATACACGACTTTCACCTTTCACAAAAAAATCCCATTCATAGGTTTGAGTGTGGCGGCCATAGCGGCAGGGTCACTCCTGTACCCATCCCGAACACAGTAGATAAGCCTGTCCACGTTCCTTACTGTACTGAAGTGTGCGAGCCTTCGGGAACTCTGGATCGTTGCCACATTCACCCTATAATATATCTCAAATTTTTAGCTTTTTTAATGATTTCACTGTTCTAATGGTGTTTTCATAATGGTTATGTTCTCTGAAATATACAGTTTTTTGCTTACTGCATATCTGTATACTTATATTGAAT
>CAWFUY010000030.1:0-132601 GCA_963818955.1 uncultured Methanosarcinaceae archaeon
TCTAGGTAATCTATGAAAAAAATACAGTCTAAATCTTTCTTATCACTAAAATCCGCATCAAAAGCTTATACTCCGGTAGTAGGTTCAATCCTTCTTTTATTAATTACTCTTGCACTTGTAGGCATAATTGCTTGCAGCGCTTTTAACCTATCAGGTGGTGAAGCAGGGCTCCAGCCGCAGATGTCGAGGATTACTCTTGAATCCTGTAAAGGGGGAGCTTACGGTGCCAGATCTGAAGACGTCGCGTTTGACAAAAATAAGATAGTGTTTGTACATGAAGGAGGCAGTTCTCTTCCGCTTGATTCGACTTCCATACGGATCTCAGGATACGGAAATTCCTATCGCGGCATCCCCGGGTATGGGGGCACCCGTGTCACCGGAAACCTCTCTGTTTCCTACCTGAACCTTAGTACTGCAGGAAAAAATCCTGCTTATGAAACCCTAAATCGTGCAGTCCTTAAAGACGGTTTATGGAGTGCCGGAGAAAAATTGGTGCTTTGTGGACAGGACAGTTCTGTGAGCCGTATTGATTCCAGTGTAAAAGTAAATGTAAACGGGGTGGGCAATACATCCGATAACTATGGATTTAAAGCCGGCTCTGAGATTAACTTGAGAGTCGTTGACAGTGAAGGTAAAACTCTTATTGCTAAACTAACTGCAATCGTCAAGCTGGCAAATTCATGAAGTAAAAGTATTTGCCGGGAATGTGATTTATTAACCATTTACGGAAGTGCCTGCGCAGTTTGTTGATGCTCCGAATAACGCTCATGTTGACTTTTTATTCATTTTTCTGAATGCTATTTTCTCCCCGCAGTGCCCTTGGAGTTTTTTCGTTCCTCCGGCTTCACTGACAATAGTAAGCATATTGAATGGATCATAGATTCTGGTTCCCATTACTGCTGTAATCCCTTTTTGAAAAAAAGGTTCCGGGTAAAGTGGAGAGCTCGGGCCGAGCAGGACAACTTCTCTTGCTGACCCCCGGAGGGCAAGAAGTTCGTCAAAAGTTCCATTGACCAGGGTGCTTGCACTGAGGATAATTGCATCGGAAGCAGGAAGAATTTCCCCGGCTTTTTCTGAAGGCAAAGTCCTGGCTTCAGCACTTTCGATTTTTCGTTTTTCCAGAACCGTAAGTTTCTCTGTTATTTTCAGGATTTTCGGAACAAGAGGGCCGAAATAACCTACCATCGCAATCCTGTCCCCAGGTTTTATAAGGTCAAGAATATCTGTATCTGAAGTTAGGGCACTTATCATTTTTAGTCCGTGCAACATGTGGAAAAAAGCGTTTAAAGTTGCAATTCCGACTGCGGCTTCAACATGATTTTCTGACAGGGCCAGTTCAAGTATGTAATCGACAGTTTGATTTCTTAGAGTTTCTGGAAAAAACACTCTTGAGCAGCAGGATACATCGTAAAGAGGGGTACAAGCCACACCTCCATAACCGGTTGAGAGCAGGACTCCTGTATAGGCCAGACCTATCCTGACATCTGTTACTTTAATTTCTGCAAGGTTAAGGCTGAAATTGTTTCTGAGTTCATGTATCAGAACCGATAAAATCCCTTTTTCGTTCCTTTTTTCCGGGTTTTTGTCCTCAGGATTTTTTTGTTTTACGGAATTTAGGGTTTTCAACATCAGCTACCTTCTTATTGTTTTATCCTGAAATTAGTTCGTGTATTTATGATCTCCGATTTTTTACTAGATTAATAAATTTTTACACTTGAAATCGAGCCTATTAACATTGAGAAAAGTGACTATTTGTTTCTTAATATCTTTTTGCATTTGATGAAGGGGGTTATCGAAGGAAGCAAGTATATTCCTATATTGTATGGAACAATCGAGAAAACAAACACATAGGCAATTGTAGAAAAATCAGCATGAAATTGACAATTTTCATTATAATTATTAGACAATAAAACAAAAATAACATTTTTTGTATTACGGCCTTTCGCAAAGTTGTGTTAGTTTTGCATACTAAAAGCATTTTGTAATTTTCAGGAATCTGAACTTTTTGAATATCCATAGGTTTTACCATGAAACCTATGAAAACTAGAAAATAAATTTACAGAAGAATCAGTACACTGCCAACGTAGGTAGTGTATCAAATCTTCTGTACATTCGCTTTTTGATGATGCACATGTTTTATGGTAAAACCTGTGCATAAACGGAAGCAATAAATCTGTTTTTTGTTGTGAAGAAAAGAGAGACTTTAAGTAAAGCAGATGTTATATCATTAACTTTTTCATTGAAGATATCAAGGTATAACATGGATAAGTACGATTGGTTAGTATCGAGAACACAGAGTATACTTAAACATTACAGCTGTCCTGATTCATGCAATGCTAAATGCTGCAGATATAGTGAAATCACGATTAGTAAAAAAGAATACAAAGAAATTTTGAAAACCATTGATAAAGAAAGCACAGATCTCATAAAATCAAATACATTAAATGCTGACAAAACCGAATTTTATAAAATGCTCCCGCTATCAGGCGCATGTGTGCTGTTGGTAGAATCGAAATGTAGGATATACATTAATCGTCCTGAAGCATGCAGAAAATTTCCTTTTTTTACGGTGTCAGTAAACAGAAGTTATTTTTTAGGACTCCAATTATGCCCCATGTCAATTAACATAATTCGTGATTATGCATTGTGGTATCAATCAAAGGATAGTAAAGAAGCCTGTATATTAACGAATGTTTACGAGCAGTATAGAGACTTAGAATGCAATATGCGAGACGATTATGTTGAAATTAACGAAAAAAACCTAAATTCATTTATATCATTTCTTGAAGAACATGCACAGGTTTTGTAGTAAAACCTCTGCATGGTTGAAAAAGGAATTTACAGAAATTAAGGCCCACTACATCTGCGTGTTATAAGTAATTGAAAATAGCAATATGGTCACTATGACAAAAGTTACAATTCTTATAGGGAGTCCACGAAAGAACGGCAGCACCGCTATTCTTGCAGAAGAAGCTAGATGGGGACTGATTGAACAGGGAATTGAAACGGAAATTATTTTCTTAAATGACCTGAACTTAAGAGGCTGTCAAGCATGTTATTATTGCAAGAAGAACGACGTGGCAGCCTGTGCGGTAAAGGATGATATGCAGACCATCTACCAGTTAATAGAGGAATCCGATGGTCTTATCATCGCCACGCCTATTTATTTTGCCGGTGTTACTGCCCAGACAAAAGCATGGCTTGATCGGCTTTTCCCGTACATCACCATGGATTTAAGTCCAAAATTGCCGGAATCAAAAAGAGTCTCTTTTATCTTTACGCAAAACCAGCCAGATGTCCGGCTTTTTGAGATCCCAATAACCATATTCATGCATGTGGTAGGACTTTCTGGTTTATCGGTGAAAGATCACCTTGTGGCTTATGACCTCGATGCTGGAATCAAACCACCTGTAACAGAGAAAAATGAGTTCATGGAGAAGGCACACAAGATTGGAAAGGAGCTACTGGAAGGCACTGTAAAGTCTTCGTTGGCTAATATAATGTAAATTAGAATATCATTAGTGGTTGACTTTATAAAAGGTTGCAGTGTTGTAGAATTTCTGTGAAATTAGCTTTGACATTTATACACAGGTTTTAACGTATAACCTGTGCATAATTGAAAAAAGAATTTACAGCAAATTTGCAACAATATGGTAAATTCGAATAACATTAAGGACAACCTTCACAGAGTATTATCCATTTAGCTGAAGAAACCATGTAGCACCAAAGCATTTCACAACTTTTCATCGGCAGCCACAGTTGTGAGTTTTGAGAATTTCACTCCTTTAAGTGCCATTATTTCTTCTGCAAGTTTTTTTATTTCTCCGCCGTCTCCGTCCAGAACAATCACTTCAAAACAGTTGTCATGATCGAGGTGACTATGCACGGAGGACTTTATCAGGTGTGAGTAATTGTGCTGAATATCACCAAGGGCATTTGAAAGGCCTCGTTTTGTGTGATCATAAATAACCGAAACGGTTCCGATACGATGACCTTTAATGTCACCCATCCACTCATAATAGGAAATATAGCTCCTAATAGCGTCTCTTATGCCTTCCGAACGAGAAGAATAACCTCTTTTTTCTATTATCTCATCAAATTTATCTAGAAGAGTGTCAGGAAGGGAAACCCCTATCCTCATAAGCTCTGTTTCCATCGCATCACCAAGCAATTTTAATTTATCCATAAGCTCATCCAAAAACTCAAAATTGTTTCTTTTAATGATGAATTCTAAACACTCAAACGAGTTTACGATTGCGAAAATGATTCGAGAACTCTTTTTGGTGTGAAAGTAAAAGTGGTTTTGGAATGACCTATATAAAATATTACTTTAATCTATTGTAAGTATTACTACTTATGTTTAATTCACTCTATGATTATATATAAAAATTGGTTATCGCGTCGTCGAAGTCTTTTGCTCTGACACACTTCTTGTCGCACACTTTTACTAATGCATAGGTTTTATGGTAAAACCTGCGTATTTTTACCTTTTTAGCCCAATGTTAACCTAAAAGCCAGATTTTTTGCACCACAGCCCATTTTTTGAGGTCTCTATTTCAGGACGCCCTTTCAGGCGGCTTATAACCTTCTGTGAATTACTTAAATATATAAGAACAACAGGACAGATTAATTTATAATTAATATATTCAATCTTTCTAGTTTTAAGGAGGAAGAATGCCATCAGGAATTATTCACGAAATTCTAAACTTTTCCATAGCTTCCCTAATAGCTTTCTTCTTATTTGATCTAAATTACGTCTGGACTATCCCTGCAAAACTCTTCTTCGGTCTTGCTATATTGTCCCTAATATTTTCTCCAGATTTGGATGTAGAAAGTAGACCATTAAACAGATGGGGACTATTGAAAGTGATATGGTTTCCGTTTATTGTAGTTGGACATCGAGGAATATTACATAATCACATTTTGGGTGCTTTGATATTGTGTTTAGTTCCAGGAATTATTATGTGGGTAATATTTCAAGATTTATGGGTCATTACCGGTTTAGTTATATCCGTAGAGATACACATTTTGGCTGATAGAATAGTAGACGATTTAAAAAGAGTAAGTCCGTTTTGAAATAAGCTATAAGGGATCACGTCACGATTAAGAAAAAAGCTGTACAACGGCAAAAGATGTCGAAGCTACCCTGCGTTCGGGACAACATACATTGCAGTCGAACCCACAGCTGCTGTCCGGAGCGTGGGAGAACTTGAAACAGGGGATACTGCAAACCTGCGTTACACGATAAAAATCGATAGCAATACAACTGCCGGAAATTATGAGCTCCTTCTACCAGTAAATTATGAATATCAGGCAAAAACAGAAACTCTCAGGTTACCTGTTTCCGTGAAAAGCGAACCTATGTTCGAAATAACCAGCGTTTCCGGAGACCTCAAGCAGGGAGAGACCGGTATTATTGAAGTTACCTATGGAAATGTGAGAGAGGAAGTAGCAAAAGATGCTACAGCTCGGATAATTGTCATGAGTCCCCTGAGCACACCGAACTCTGTAGTAAGACTTGGAGATATCGACCAGGAGAGAACAGGACTGCCAGATTCGAGATTTCGGCAAAATCCGATGCCATTGTGAAGAACTACGGCATCAACAGTGAAATAAAATATATTGATGAAAATGGGGAAACTTCTTTTTCGAAAAGCATGAAAGTAGATGTCCCACTTAAAGCCACGGAGGAGAAGATCAGCATAACAGGCGTGGCGATCATACTGATTATCCTTCATTGGTCATCGGTTAAGGTCATAAATACCTTTACTTTGATTTAATGACCGCATAAAACTCTGTCTCCGGGTTTTATATCCAGCAGTTTCCTTCCTAAATCAGTAAAGCGAAGGAATGTGTCTTTTTTTAATGAGACAATTTTGAGGCTCGGAAATGATCCGAATCCAAGTAAACTTGCGTGAAACTAAAGAAAAGCATCTCTCTGCAGTGGATAAATTATGTAAAAAAGTAAAGATTTATTTATTTGTCTGTTGATAAAGAGAGGTATATTAAAAGAAATCTTTCAGAAGTGGTCGCAATGGCCTTTGAAATTTCTATAAAATGGACGCCCCTATTTAAAGTCACCTAATCTTTTTGAAGGTTTTCTCATGGATAGTTATAGTATATTTGTTGTAATGCTTGTCGCTTATATAGCCATACTTGTAGGTATTAGCTGGTATTTTAACAGCAGACAGAAGTCTATTACTGATTTCTGGCTCGCAGGGCGCATGATAGGGCCCGTAGCCATAGGTTTTTCAGCTGCAGCATCCTGGTTGACAGCTGGAGGTATTCTTGCAGTTGTAGGGTATTTTATGCTTCAAGGAATGGGTTCAATCTGGGGATTTGTTGCTCCGAATATCCTTGCCCTTATTGTAATTGCCGTGCTGGTGGGAAAGATAAAAAGCCTGCCTGCGATTACACAGCCCGAACTTCTTGAACAACGCTACGGCAGTGCGATCAGACTACCAATTGCCCTGATTATCACTGTTGTTATGATCCTTTTTTCCGTCGCCGATATTACAGGACTTTCTCTGGTGCTGCAGATCTTTTATGGGCTTGATCCTCTATATGCAGCAGCCATTATTGCAATTTCAGTTTCTCTCTATGTGACCCTGGGAGGACTTTCGGCAGTTATCTGGACAGATGTTATCCAGTTTTTATTCCTGGCCGTCTTCGCAATAGGAATAGCTTTTGCAGCAGTAGGAACGGTTGCTGACGGTGGACTACATACTACTGCTGTAAGTCCCTCGGAGCTTTTTGGAAGCTTACCTGCAGACTGGTGGAATCCTTTTTCAATAGGGATACCTCTGGTACTGATCCTTAGTATTGCTATAATTCCCGGCTGGATTACCGAGCAGGATCCCTGGCAGAAAGTCTGGGCTGCAAGAGATGAGAAATCCGCGAGATTAGGGATGATTTTTGGCTCTCTTATGCTTGCTCTGGTCTTTGCAGCCTGCGCAGTAGCTGCAATAGCTCTCAATAACATATATCCCGAAATAGCAAAAATGGGCTATCCCGCAGGAATGGAACTGGCAGAAACTTCACTCCTTAACTTTGTCAACACACGTTTTGCCTCTGCTCCAATTGTGATAGCTTTCAGTGCAATAGGGCTTGCAGCAGCATCTATGTCCTGTACTGACACTTTTTCAACATCAGGTGCCTCGTGTGTCTCAAGGGATATTTTCCAGAGGTACATAAAACCCGATGCAACAATGAAAGAGATGCTTACAGTAAACAGAATCAGTGTAGTTGCCATTATACTTGCGGCAACAGCAGGCTCATTTGTGATTCCCAATATTATCGATGCTATTCAAATTGCAACCTTTATTGCAAGCTCTTCCTATTTCTTCCCACTGATGGGCGGTCTTTACTGGAAGCGGGCTACAAAAGAAGGGGCTTTTGCAGGAATGATTGTTGGATTTGTAGTCCAGGTTGCACTCGTAGCTCTTGACCTAATAAAGACAGCTCCATTGGCTACTAACTATCTTGAAACTCTCCATCCCATTTTAACGGGTCATGGAGTTATCGTTGGAATGACTTTGAGTGCTATCGTTTTCATCGGAGTATCCTTAATGACAAAGCCCTCCAGCAAAATTAACCTTGCACCCTTTTTCGAAGAGGAAGCAGAAGAACTTTCCAGCCGCGAAGCTAGAGGGATCAACGAAATGGACCAATCATATAGTGCCTTTCTTACAAATGTAAATGAAAAAGTTACTGGAGAACGCGCTCACCTCCAGCTAAACCTGCGAGCATCAGAAAATCTCAAGTGGCAAGAAATGATAGAGCAGCTTAAGGTCAGCTATCCTGCCTGGGTAACTCCAACAGGGCTTGACTCAGTATACAGATTGACTCACGGAGATATGCTTGCCTGCGTTGCTATTACGAGAGGAAGTGGAGAAAGGGATATCTGGCTCAAAGCCGAACCTACACTTGAAGCCGTGGGGAAACAAAAGAAAGAGCTTTTCGCAGCTTATCAGGAGCTTGGAAATGTATTCGTTAAGAAAGGAGTGCAACTTAACTTCAACTAAATGGATTTCGGTTGAAAACGTGATCTGAAAAAGACTGCGGGATATAAATGAATCCTCAAAAAAATATTTATCCCGATTATCAGTCTTTTTCCACATTTAATTACTTTCGAGTTTAATAATTTTTCAGCCTTTACTTTTTTTCGGTTTGCTTTTTTATTTATAAGGAGATAAGTTGTCAGATTTAAGTGATTTTAAAAGTGATTTTAAGATGGTTTCTTTACCAGAGCAGATGTCATCCACCGAGAAAACTTCCAGGTTATAGACTCCTTTATATCCTGATAGTAGTTTAAGGACCGAAAAATCAGTACACCCCTTTCCAGGAGCCATGTGCTCATCTCCATCATATTTATTTGTCCATTGGCCCATGTTGTCATGCAGGTGAAGATGAACAATATGTTCTTGCAGGGTTCGAACAAAGGTTCGGAGCTTTTCTGAGTTGCCCCCACATGTAAGATTGGCATGTCCTATATCAAAAGTAGCTTTAAGATGCTCGGAATTTACAGCTTTGATGGTCCTGGAAAGCTCTTCTGCTTTACAGCATAGATTCATAGGGTCTGTACCTTCTTTGTTCTCAAGCCCCAACGTAACTCCATAATCTTCAGCTATAGATGAAAGAATGTGGAGATTTTTAACCATAGATAAACAGGCTTTTTCCCTATCATTCCCCACTCTTCCAGGGTGCAGTACCACTATCCCGGCCCCTGTCCTGTTTGCAATGGTAATTGACTCTTCCATGATGGCAAAGTCTCGCTCACCCATCCTTGCAGTGTCTATGTTTAAGGCAAAGGGATATTTAGGATCTGCAGCAGAATAAGGAGCATGAACAGTACATTCAAAATTATAAACAGATATTTCATCAAGTATTTTTTCTAGTTTTTCCATCTCAAGGTTCGAACCGTTGTAAATGCCTAGTTTGGGAATGTACAGCTCTATGAACCGAACGTGACCTTTCAATTCTTTAAGTGCACCGGCAAAAGAGGAAGCTCCGAAAATCACGCACGAAGTAAGGAGACTAAATATAAATCTTTTTTCGACTCCTTGAAGGTTATACTCCAGAGAAAAGTCCTATCAAATTAAACTCAAATTCTTTTACTTTTCTGTGAACAAAGATTTTAGTCGACATATTTATGAAAAATAAAGCATTGCCAGTTGACTAATACGGAAATATTTATGAAATTTCTTGGGAAAATATATATTAATTTAGTAAATAACTATTTTATTTAAAGAGTATACAATGTAAAATTATCTCAATTTTTTAAGTGAAAGAAATCCTCTTTATTTGTTTCTGTAAGAAAATAATGAGCTCAATAATACATACAAATTATAACTATTAATCATACAAGAACGATTTCCGTAAAAAAGACAGTTACTATAAAATTAAAAGTATATTATTTATAAAATTAATAAAAATGCCTGTAAAAAAGAATCGGAATCTTTATATTATATTAAAAGGAGTTGAATTTATTTTTTTTTATATAAATGCATATTTGCACGTTTTTATCAGACATATATATCATATAAAATTGATTGTATATTAAAAAAGTAGATAAAATTAGTTTAAATGCATTGAAATTTCGAAAGGTTTATGAATGATCCTCTCTAATCAAAAATTCAATGTTTGTCATTCGTTATTTTTCGTTGAAAGAATAGGCAGACGATACAAAAAAATGTAAAGCGTTTTTTCAATCCCGCCTTATTACATGTAATAACATAAAGGAGGAAAATGAATGGAACCACTCATAAGCATGGGAGTTCTCGCACTTATCGGAGCAGCGGCGACCATCGCAGGTGCCTCAGAGGACCTGGAATCCGACGTCGGGTCGCAAAGTAACGCTAACTCGCAAGTGCAGTTGGCTCCCCAGATGGGTTACGTACATCGAATTTATAATAAAGCTATTGCTGGTGAACCGGTCTCCAACGCATTGATGTGTACAATCGGATCTACTGGAGCTCTTGTCTTAATAAAACACTTCGGTTTTTCCCCACTCTTTGCACTGGTTATTGGAGCCCTTATTGCAGCTATGGTACATGGAAGCTATTCCGTAACAGCAATTATGGGCAGAGAAGCCAGCCAGGCTCGGTTTAAACAGCCTATATATCTGGACTTGATAAGGTCTCACACACCTACGATTATGGCCTTTGCATTTCTAACAACGTTCTCTACCGAGGTAGTCTCGTACCTCATGGTATATTCACTGGCTCATCCTTTCCCATTCGTCTTATTGTGTTTCCTGTGGGGAGTTGTAGTAGGTTCAGTAGGATCTGCCACTGGTGACGTCCATCTTGGTGCAGAGCGTCAGTTCCAGCAACAGCCTTTTGGTGAAGGTCTGAATGCTTCACAATCAGGAAACATTGTCCGTAAAGGCGAATCTGGCTTGAGGAATGGTATTGATAACCTCTGGTTCTGCTCAAAGTTCGGCGGACCGATGACAGGTGTTTCTTTTGGAATGGTCGTGTTCCTGGGTACCTGGATTATAGTAGTCTTTGATCCGGCAAAAGGAGTTGGAATGGGCTGGCTCTCTAATCTGTTAGGTATGGTTATTGTTATTGTGTTCGGTATCTGGAACTGGCATATTGAAAAGGAAACCCGTGACAAATTCGGGCCTTTCAAGGAAGACAAGGGCGAGGAGGCATAATTATGATAGATCTCGTAGGACTTATTGCGCCCAATATTTTGTGGATTCTCGCAATTGTAATCGGTGGTACTTTAATTTCTATTAGTGTTCACTTTATACCTGTGGGCGGCGCTCCCGCAGCAATGGCACAGGCGACAGGTATCGGTACTGGTACTGTAATGCTTGCAGCCGGAGCCGGAATTGCTGGAATAATAGCTGCCGGTGCTGTAATGGATTTAAATCAGGATATCGGTGTTGTTCTTGGTGCAGCGGCAGTAGGCGCTGCGGTCATGTTAGCTGCAACAATGATAGTTGCTACCTGGATCTACGCTTATGGTGTGGGCGTTATGCCGGTTTCGGCAAAAGTAAAGTACGACCCCATAACCAAGTACAGACAGGACCTATACGTCTCCAAGGGTACTGAAGGACATGGTATTCCAACTGTTGCTTACGTAAGCTCGACTATAGGAGGTCTTCTCGGAGGTCTCGGAGCAGGTCTTGCATATTATGCTCTTATGAAAGTAGGTACCTATGCTTATGCAGGAGTAATCCCTCTCGAGGTACATAATCTGAACCTTGTAGGTGTTGTAGCTACTTTTACGATAGGTTTCTTCTTTATAAACTCGGTCATCCCTTCGTACAACATCGTCGGTACTATTGAAGGGTTCCATGATCCGAAATTCAAAAGATGGCCAAAGGCTGCTGTTGCTTCCTTCCTTGCATCAATCCCTCTGGGTATTGTAGCAGTAATAGCAGTTGGAGCTCTTGCATTTGTAGGAGGTCTTTAAATGTCAGAACATAAAATGATCCCTCCAAACACATTGGCAGCTTTTGGAATAGTCGGAGGTCTCGTAGGAATATATCTTGCTTATTTCCTTTCCCCAATGAACCCTATATTCTTATTCTTCGGGGCTCTTGGGGCAGTCTGCGCCAGTATCTGGGGTGCTGACGTAGTCAGACGTGTTGCCAGTTACGGACTTGGTACTGGTGTTCCGTCAATAGGTATGCTTGCCCTTGGTATGGGAATTATTGCCGTACTATTCGGACTTTCCCTCAGTCTGGGCCCAGCAGGTCCGCTTGCAGCATTCATTATTTCATGCGTTATCGGCGCCATAATTGGTATTATTTCTGTAAAGGTAGTCGGGATGACTATCCCAATCATGGTACGTTCAACAACAGAGATTGCCGGGGCAGGAGCTATCCTTATTCTCGGATTCAGTATTGTAATTGCGGGATCCCTTGATTATGGAGCAGTTGTCAAAGAGGTAATTACAACAGGTTTCATTATGATGATTTACATTGCCGGCGGAATGGCAATGCTGCACCCGCACAACTCAAACCTTGGACCTGACGAAACACAGGACAGACTCCTTTCACTCTCTGCGGAAAAAGCAGGAATTGCAATGGTTCTCACAGGCTTATGCTCTGTAGCAGGCATGGGAACAATCGCTGTAACAATGCTTATTGGAGTCTTTATCTGGTACGTAGGCTTCAACAAGTACTATGGCTTTGTCAAGAGAGATGCATACAAGGTTGTCGATATAGGTATGCTGCCCACTGAGGAGGAGATGGCATGACCACAGTTCGCATAGCCCCTGAAATGCATTTAGTTTTAGACATAGATAGTGCTACGGTTGCACAGGAAAATGAGGGCGTCCTCCTATACAGCCTGGAACCTGTCGTTGAAAGACTGGACAAGCTGGATATAGTAGCAGAAGACCTCATAAATTCCCTTTCCCCAAGCAGGCCGCTCCTTAATTCCTGGCCTGGTCGTGAAGACACTTCCTATATAGCCGGATTCTACACAAATGCCTGGTATGGAATTGTTGTTGGATTTTTCTTCTTCGGGATGGTTGCCCTCTTAGTATATGTGAAATCGTTGACGGGAGGAGGAGTTTAAATGGCAAACAAAAAAGATGCTGCCCCAGGGTGGCCTATCCTGAAAGGTGAATACGATGCTGGTGATACTAAGAATCCAGTGTGTGTAATTACCTGTGGATCACACCTTCCGGGAAAGCCTGTGCTTGATGCAGGCGCAGCAATTACAGGGCCGTGTAAAACCGAGAACCTCGGTATTGAAAAGGTCGTTGCACACATTATCTCAAATCCTAACATCAGGTTCCTCCTTGTGACCGGTACTGAGGTTAAAGGGCACATACTTGGACAATCAATAATAGCCCTGCACGCAAATGGTGTAAAAGAGAACAGGATTCTAGGAGCCCAGGGTGCAATCCCATATGTGGAAAACCTGAATGCAGAGGCAGTTGCCCGTTTTCAGCAGCAAGTCCAGGTCATAAACATGCTTGAAACTGAGGATATGGGTGCAATTACTTCCAAGGTAAAAGAACTTGTCTCAAAAGACCCGGGAGCCTTTGAAGCCGATCCCCTGGTCCTACAGATTGCCGAAGGTGAAGGAGAAGAAGAAGAGACATCCGGAATCAGACCTCTTGGTGCGGAAATTGCATTGGTCCGCAGCAGGATGAAAGGGATCGAAAGTAGCCTGGTAGACATCGGAAACATGAATAAGTATCATGCAGGTGTTAGTGCAGGGAAGATGGAAGGGTTCATGATAGGATTAACCTTCACCATTGCTATTCTTGGAATACTATTGCTAGGGAGGTAAAAGAATGGCAGCAGAATATGATAAGGGAGTCCCGATGGCGACTACCCCTCAGATGGTAGCAATCGATACATCTGTCGAAAGTATCAGGTACAGGGCCCAGTTAATCGCAAGAAACCAGAAGCTTGATTCAGGTATAATGGCTACCGGGATTTTAGGTTTCGGAGCGGGATTTTTATTTGTGTTTTTCATGATAATTGTAATCCCGTTACTTATCTGGGGCCTAACAGGAGCGTGATTGTATGAGCGACGGAAAAGCACCCGTAGTTATTGTGGATACAAACGAGTTTAACGCGGTTATGGGGCGGCTCGACAAGACTGAAGAAAAGGTCGAGTTCGTTGGCAGTGAGATTGCTCAGAGAATCGGAAAGAAAGTAGGAAGGGACATCGGAATTCTGTACGGCGGCGTAATTGGCGTGCTGCTCTTCCTGGTCTATGTATCGATAACATCAATGTTCGCATTAATGCATTAACAATGAGGGATTTAAATGTTCAAATTTGATAAGAAACAGGAAGTCTTTGAGATAGGTGGAGTCAAATTCGGCGGTCAGCCAGGCGAATATCCAACTGTGTTAGTAAGTACAATGTTCTATGGAAAGCACAAGATCGTAAAAGACGAGGACAAGGGAATTTTCGACAGAGCAACTGCAGAAACGCTCTGGAACACACAGGTAACGTTGAGTGATGCCACCGGTCTCCCCTATGCAAACCAGATCGTAGGTGAAACCCCCGAAGCGATAACTAACTACATTAAGTGGTTCGTGGAGATCGATGATCACACTCCTTTCCTGATCGACTCCTCTGCCGGAAATGTAAGGGCTGCTGCTGCCAAATACTGTACCGAGATCGGAGTTGCAGACAGAGCTGTACACAACTCGATCAACGCAAGTATTGAAAAGGAAGAAATCGATGTCCTTACTGAAAGCGATGTGACAGCATCTATTGTGCTTGCCTTTAACGCAACCGACCCCACCGTAAAAGGAAAGCTGGACATTCTTGAAGTCGGTGGTTCCGGACAAACAAAAGGAATGCTTCAGATCGCAAAGGAATGTGGAATCACCCGCCCCTTAATCGACGTCGCTGCAATGCCTCTCGGTGCAGGTTCCGGCCCCACTATCCGCTCGGTACCCACATTGAAAGCAAAATTCGGGTTGCCAATCGGCGGAGGATACCACAACATGGCATCTTCCTGGAGCTGGTTCAGGAAATTCAAGAAAACTCAGCCTGACCCGAATGCTATCTACATGCCTACTGACATTGGTACCAACCTGGTAGCACAGATTGCAGGCTCCGACTACCTGCTTTATGGACCTATCGAGAACGTCAACCAGGTCTTCCCAGCCGTAGCAATGGTCGATATCATGCTTGGTGAGACTGCAAAAGACCTCGGTATCGAGATCCACGATCTTGCAAACCACCCGGTAACCAAATTGACATAAAGTGAAAACAAAAATTAATAAATTTAAATATTTAAGCAGAGGATACGTTCCTTTGCTTTCTTTTCGTTTTTCGAGCTTTTTCATTGCAGTTCTACTTCATTTCTATCGTATTCCAATGTTTCTCACTACAGTTCTACTTCTCCCCCATTGCATCCTACTGTTTCCATTGCAGTTCTACTATTCTACAATACTTCCTTGAAAATTATTTAAAGGAAATACAGACGATTTTTTTCTGGAGAAAAATTTGGATCTTGTTGGTAAATTAAGAGAAATGGAAGAAAATGAATATTGAATATTCACAAATGCATTAGTCTGATAGCATCAACTTTAAAAAATAATAATTAATTTTTAACGTAGTGATAAACATTTATTAACTAATCGGCTAAGAAATCTTTATGTTTCCAGAGGAAGATGCCTGGCTGTGGAGTATGCGTGCAGCCAGGCAATTGAATCCACCCCCAAACTCGCTCTCAGGCTGTTAATGCCTCTGAAATCTTGAGTTAATAAGGAATGTGAGAACTTAATAGATTTATACATGTCTCACTTTCTAAGCGAAACTGTATTACTAAACTCATATTCCTAACTCGCAGTTTTATGGCGTCAACCAATGCTATTGAGACTAGCTTAGAATCGAAGATTAGGAAAACTACAAGAGCAGGATGAAGCCATAACGCGATTCTCAGGACATCACAGTCTGATTCTTATTAAATTATGTGTTTACATGTCTTACACTGTCTTAACATATATATATACAGAGTTGTGAACCGATAATATCGATCTTTTATCAATTGTCACTTTTTCAACTTAAGAACATAAGAGAAATTCAATCTAATTGGTTTTTATATCTTGATTACCTGTGCCTCTGTATAAAGGATATGTAATTGTAAACACGATGATATTATGCAAATTTCTAAAAAAGATAGTCCAGTTTGATAAATTATCTCGCACGAATATTAACAAAAAATATTACTAAATAGAAAGATTTAATATTCGGTAGCACTTACCAATATCATAAAATAAGCTTATAAGTATAACTTTTTAGCTTAAAAAATTTCTTTATATAAATAATATGCCAAATTTTTTCTTAAAGTTATTTGAAATGTTATTTTTAACATTAAAATGAATCCTAGTATAAAAGGACAGGAACATCAGATTGTGTCGGTGGGAATATGCTAATCAGAAAAAATATATCCCTTGATGACAAGTATCTTAGAAAGTTACAGCCCCTTCTGGATGCAAATGACGGGAACCTGAGCGCCGCAGTAAGGGATACCATCGAAGTTGCGGATGTAGCTCTTTCTTATCATAAAAGTATTGACGAAGCAATTAAATTTTTAAAAGAAACACCTGCAAAAGAAGAACTAAATGACACAATCCGGAGTGGGGAAAATCTAGTAATAAATAAAACAATATTGGAATGGCTGTTTAAAAATACCAGAGGTAGGCTTGCAGATGAAGACTTAGTTAATGAACTTATTAATCCATACGAAATTGAGGATATGAAACAGCTAGAGGAATACTTGAACAGGATATTCCGAAATTACCAGTGGGCAATCCGGACTTCAATAAAATGTGATGATATCCATAATCCAGAGTCTGCACTCGTAATTCTTTCAAATGCAACAGTTAACAGCAGGGATTTTTTTGCACAATTAGTGGCTAATTTCCTGGCTAAATGGAAACAACTGGATGTTGAGCACATTTTCAGGAGAGCGAACTCGACCCAGATATCCTTTAAAAAGAATATGTCAATATCCTCCAACGAAATCATGCCAGGAATCCGAACTAACTTCGGATACTTTGATCTGGTCTGCAGGGAACTTGATGACAATACCGAGTTCTGGACTCAGGTTATGTATACCTATAACATAGAAAGATACAATCTCATAACTCTTCACAGAAGTCAATTCGAAATTTTTGCAACTGGAGAAGTGCCTAACCCAACTAAAATATTTGAACGGTTATGCAAACAGTCAGTAGGTGATATGGCTCTTCCTGAATTATTGGTTAATTTCAAGAGGTTTTACCTTGCAACACAGCTTGTTAGAAATATAGATATATGCCTTGAACCCGAAAAAGAGTCAGTCATAATCTTTCATGACTTCAAAAATGAAAAATTTGTTCATAATCTTATCGAATATTTTTCGTATCTATTCAGAGAAAGTGGAATGCCTTTTGAGACTTCCTCTTATGCAAGTATGATTGAATTCAAGTTTTACCAGGAGCCCAAACTTGAAATTTCTGATGTACCAAGAATCGAAAAATTTAAGGAATCCGAATAAAGCAGTCTTAACCTTTTGTAACTCCAAGAGGAAGGACTTTTGCAACCTTACGTGCAATGCCTAGCTCATGTACAACATTTACTACATCGCTACTGGACTTGTATACACCTGGAGCTTCTTCCGCAATTACTGATGGGTGAGTTGCTCTAACTGTGATACCACGAGCTTCGAGGTTTTCTTTTATAATCTGTCCACTGAACTCTTTTTTTGCCTGCGATCTACTCATGACTCTTCCCGCTCCATGACATGCACTACCAAAAGAGATGTTCATAGCCTCTTTTGTTCCACATAATATGTAAGAAGGAGTTCCCATGCTCCCAGGGATCAAGACCGGTTGTCCCACATCCCTATATACGGTCGGAACTTCCGGATGTCCCGATGGAAAAGCTCTTGTTGCGCCTTTCCTGTGAACATACACATCTTTCATTTTAGCGTCAACTTTATGTTTTTCGAGTTTTGCCACATTATGAGCGACATCATAAAGGAGGGCCATACCCAGGTCATCAGCATCTCTGCCAAATACTTTTTCAAAAGATTCCCTTGTCCAGTGAGTTATCATCTGACGGTTTGCCCATGCATAGTTTGCGGCACAGATCATTGCTTTAAAATAGTCCTGTGCCTCTTTTGACTGAGCAGGAGCACAGGCAAGCTGTTTATCCGGAATTTCAATCCCATAGCTCTTTACAGCCTGAGAGAGGTCTTTGAGGTAGTCTGTACAGATCTGATGCCCTGCACCCCGTGACCCGCAGTGGATCATAACCGTGACCTGACCTTCTTCAAGCCCGAAAACCGAAGCAATATCTTTATCATAGATCTCTTCTACGTACTGGACTTCAAGGAAATGATTTCCACTACCGAGAGTTCCCAATTGCGGTTTTCCCCGCTTTCTGGCTTTTATGCTCACTTTGGAAGGATCGGCTCCTTGCATAAAGCCATTTGCTTCACAGTGTTCCACATCAGCTTCCACGCCGTGACCAGATTCTACAGCCCATTTTGCTCCATGTAGAAAAGCTTCATCCAATTCCCGGTCAGAAGCTTTGAACCGACTTTTTGAACCTACTCCTGCAGGCACGCTGTGAAACAGCTCATCAATTAGCTTTTTCATATGAGGAAGCACATCTTCCTTTTGAAGATTAGTACGAATAAGCCTTACGCCGCAGTTGATGTCGAATCCTACCCCTCCGGGGCTTATAACTCCTTCCTCTGCATCAAAAGCTGCAACGCCTCCTATGGCAAAACCGTATCCAAGATGAGCATCAGGCATTGCCATGGAGTACTTCTGAATTCCAGGGAGAGTCGCCACATTTGCAATCTGGTCAATTGTCCCGTGCTCAAGATCTTCAAGCAAATGTTCAGATATAAACAGGCGACCTGGAACTCGCATGTTAGGTATGTGTCCCTCAGGGATTTCCCAGTCATTCTCGGAAATCTTTCGGACCATATTTTTTACATCTTTCTGTGTGTGTTCTGTGTTTAATTCTCCTACAGCTGTATCTTCACTCTCTGCCATAATTGATGCTCCTGCTCCCTCAAATATCTACGACGACCTGAGCCTTCCAGCCGTCATCAGTCTTCTTTATTTCTAACTGATTATAGGTAACAGCCTTTATTTCGGTTTCGAAGGGAAGGCCTTTGGAATAGAATCCTTCTCCTGAGGCCTGGGCAATTATTGAATATTCGCTTCCCTCTTCCCTAATTTGTTTAACCTGGAATTTCCTGAAAATTATCTCCTCAACTTCAAAAAGGTATAGAAGCTCGGAAAGCCAGTCTACCAGCAGAGATTCCGGATCAGGTGATTTAAGAAAAATTTCCCTAACCGTCTCTCCCGATACCTTGCTGGTGTCGATTATAACATTAAACATAGCGAGAGCTGCATTTTCAAATACTTCTTCCAGAGTTTTCCCATAAGCCAGGAACTTTATATCCGCAGTGTGCTCAAGATACTCATACTGTTTTTGTTGAGACGGCATATTCCACTATTGGTTTTTGTCTTAATTAACCTTATCTGCATATTCACTGATTTTCAACGCATTTTAACTGAGCTTTCTCGTTACTCCAGTTTTTTCCAGATATAGAGGATCCTCTGGACTGCAGTAATATGGCTGGTTATAGCAATCAGGACGACAGCCCAGCCAAGGATGCCCAGTCCAGCAATCGGGTCAGGGTATACATAATTGACGAAGGCGGCAATCGTTATAACTACAAGGCGATCAGCCCTTCCCATAAGCCCTCCATAGTATCTTCCAAGATTGAGAGCTTGAGCCTGAGTGCCCAGATAGCTTGTAAGGAGCACGCCTACAATTGCCGCAACCCCTATTTTCCAGTGTACATAACCTGCAAAGAATATACTGCAGATGATAAAGGTGTCAGAATAGCGATCTATAACATGATCCAGGAAATCACCTTTCAGGGTGGCATTATTTGTTTTTCGTGCTATTACCCCATCAAGGGCGTCAAAAATCGAATTCAATATCACCAGGAAGCCTGCCAGCAAGATAAGCTCCCTGGATGTCGGAGAATAGTAAAAACTGACTCCTGCAAAAAGGGCACTAATTAGGGAAGCTATGGATACGGAATCAGGAGATACCCCATATTTGATGAAATGTTCTGCCAGGGGCTCAATAATTTTTAAGGCAAAGGGTCTAAGGTCATCAAACGTCATGGTTCTCTGGATTCTTCTTTCAATATGTTTTCCTCAACTTAGAATACTGCCTAAAAAACAGGCTACCTACCTTACTAACATAAGGAGTTAGATTTACTTATTTTATTGTTTCTCTATATTATTTCTTTGTAATATGTTTTAGACTCCTTTCTTTTGCGAAGACGCAAGATCATGAAGATATTTAATTTTACAGGAGTGCTCAAGCTGTGTTGTAACAATATACGCTTCTCCAAGAGTCTTCCCTATTGCAAAAGTTCCATGGCTGTACACTACAGCTCCTTTAGTTCTTGAAAGTGCATTCGCAAGATTTTCTGCAAGCTCACGACTCCCTATACCTCCTCCAACGACGGGAATATTTCCCAGGAAGTATTGCCCCTCGCTATCTATGGGTAAAATAACTCCGTAAGGACCTGCAAGTAAGGATTCCACAACAGAATATTGGCAGTGGGCGTGAATTATTGCAAGGGCGGATGTCTGCCTGTAAATCTCCCTGTGTACAACGGTCTCGGAAGATGCGATAATATCCAGAGAGGAAGTGTCTTGAATATCCACCTCAACTACATTATTTTCGCCAATCTCATCAAGCGCAGACCCGGACCTTGTAATCAGCATCCTGTCCCCGGCTCGAACACTGATATTCCCGAAATTGGATTCGACAAGCCCATGATCAACCAGCTTACGCCCGTACTTTGAAATTTCCTGCCACATCTAAGCAGTATAATAATCATTCGGTTAATAATACGTGTTGGTAGAACTTTGGCAGTTATACATCTTAAATTAAGCTCAAGAATCCTTCTTTTCCTCTTATATTCTAAAAAGTCGAAAAATATTATTCATATATTTATTTTATCTTTTAATATTATCACTCAGGTACGGTGTAGACTCTGAGCTGTAGGCAGTTTCGAAATAAAAAAAAGGTAAGCAGCACTTGACTGCTCTACTTCACTGTAATGTACTTTGTTACTGAACTATTCCCTCCGGCATTTTTAACTGTTAAACTAACTGTATATGTTCCCTTCTTAACATATTTATGTGAGGGGTCCTGTACAGTTGACGTGTTTCCATCGCCAAACTTCCAAGACCAAGAATTAGGTATATTAGTACTCTTATCAGTGAATTTCACTGTCAGAGGTGCTATACCACTAGTCGGTGTTGCAGTAAAGGCAGCTACTGGCTTTTTCGGAGCGGTTATAACTATATAGTTATTTATAGTTTTAGTATTGCTTCCAGCAGCGTTCTTTACTGACAAACTTACAGTGTATTTTCCTGCTTTACTGTAGGTATGTGTAGGATTACTGGCGGTTGAAGTAGTTCCATCTCCGAATTTCCAGTACCAGGAAGTTGGTGACCCTGTGCTTTTATCAGTGAATTTAACTTTTAACGGGAACGGACCTGAGCTAGGCGAAGCGAAAAACTGAGAACTAAGTGCGGTCGAAATATTATTAGATACTAAATATATCCCATTTTCACTCACTGTAAATGTCGCACCGTCGTTATTGCGTGTAAATGGTATAGACGCATTTCCACACATAACAGAATTCACTGGAAATGTTGTCTTTACATTCGTGATGAAGGGATAGCCATTGAGCGTTGCAGAGAATTTTACATTCAATTTGTCTGATTCAATCAGGTTAATCGAAGCTGTATCTTGAGCAAGTCCATTTACATAATATTGCTTAAATCCAGTTACCTTGACTGATGCATCGTGATAATTATTTACCCATTTAATAAATTTGCTGTAATCAATTGAATATTTTATTGCTGGATCCTGATCAGTCCGATGTGTAAAAACTGGACATACAACTGCATTAGCTGATGCCTGAGACCACCAGGGCCAAGTACTATTGTATATGTTTCCAATTACTGAGACTAAATGCATGCCAGCAGGCCCATTTCTCCACAGCATACCATACTTTTTATATGCGTATACTGCGTGGGTTGTATTATCAGCATTTTGTAGACTACACCATGACGAAGGAGCTTGACCATATCTTGCAGTCATAGCTGCATATTCAGAATCCATCAATTTTTCAGCTGCTTTAGGAGATAAATCAGTAAATCTATGTGAAAAATGTATTCCAAGTTCCCATCCATTAGCCAGTAATTTTTTATTGAAATTAATATTAATCGGATCATTATCAACCGGGTCGACCCACGCAGTCCCTACATATCCGTATCTAGCCATATATGTAGTGGATTTTGTGTTATATTGTTCTTGTGGGCCATCAATACCAAATCCAGTTATGTTTTTAGTAGGATATGTGGTAACTGTCCGCCGATCAATCGTCTGTTGCACTGAATAAATATGCGCACAAGCCCAATCGCTCTTGTGTGTACCCCCAACATAGAGTTCACCAGTTAATAAAGGAATGATCACCACTGGGTATGGGAGATTACGTACTGAATTTTGTTTGTAAGGTGTTGTAATTTCATAACTGCTATTCCAGGACATAATTACATTCTTACGATTTTTATTGTTGCTCAAAATGCTCACAGGGATATGGTTGTTAACAACCAAGTTTTTTGGAACACTATAAAATGAATAACGTTCTGATCCATTATCCTCTGTCCAATAGGAATATACACGGTATGAATTATCGCTCATACGACGCACACGAATTTCAACGACAGTATTATAGAGTTTTATTGTTGTAGGGGTTGAAGTGCCATCTAACCCGACATTAATGGTTAAGGTTTGGTCGGTAGTAGGATACATTCCTCCAATACATATCATACCGGATCCAGTATATGTTCTTTTGAAATCAATCGCTTTTAATGTCTTGTTATAAGTCAGACTTGCATCATAAGGAACATTTGAATTTGAAGCAGCGAACACGCCTGTAGGTACCACCGACATCTCAGAAAAGTTCATATTATTGATTGTCAAATTACCAACAGCTAGGGTTATTCAAAGCAAGTGATTCTGAAGTACATAAAATCATCACTAAAAATAAAATTAAAATGGATAAACTGCTTTTAAGTTTCATATAATCCCCCAATCCTTGTCTCTATTCAATATTTTTCAGATTCATCGCGAATCTTTTCATTAATTTTAGTTATTTAGTGATACAGAAATTTTAAAGTTTAGCAAATTTGTAAAACGGAAGAAGCCGAAATAGACAACGAAGACCTAAAACAACATATAACAACTATTTCGTGCAAGTTCAAACATTAATTCAAAAAACAATTTGAGCACCTGGTGCAAAAAAGACACTGGTGACAGTTTTAGTAACTTCATTTTTAGATTCTAGAATAATAAATCCCACTCTCCCAAACTTGACTTTTTTATTTTTAATCATGATTCAGAACGAAGATTCACAGAGAATGTAGCAACTGGTGGCTTCATAGAGTTTACAATGACATTATAGAGTTTACAATGACATAATTTATCTTTTTTAACTTTCTTACTGCTAGTTGCACTCATTTCTGCAAAGCTAACCGTATATTTTCCTGATAGAGGAGTACAGACATAAGTTCCAGAACTGTCTAAATAAATAGACATTATGTACCTTTATAAAACTTTTTATAAAATTTATTTATATAAAAATACTGATATTCTTTCACTCTTAATAACTTTTTGACTAGGCAATTATCAACCGGAAAGCTATAGAACCACATGGAGTAAAAATCTCGTAATGGTGTAAAACCGTGCACTTTTGGCAGTTTCAGCTTAAATTTTTGGTAAAAGGCGGGCTAGAAACATATAAATACGGAGATTTTATGATAACTGGTATTGTGCAGTGACGACGTTTGCCTCCTTGACAGCTTCAGTCCATGCTGAAAATTTATCCCGGCCCCTGTAGGCTACACAATACCAGAATAAGTAAAACTATTATAGATCATCTTTTAATATCTGTCTTGTAACTATATATGTGAGGTGACTTTTTGAAAAAATATATATATCTTATTTTTTTAGTTTTACTTGCTTCAATGCTGGCAGTAGGTTGTACTGAATCCAAAGATAATCATGCATCTCAGACAAGTTCTCCCCAATCCGGGGATGTATACCAGGATAATGCATGGAGACTAAGCATTCACAAGTATACGGGGTTATTAAGAACAGATTTCAAAAATGTGCAAACCTTCATGGACGATACGAACAATTCTGATTATGCCAGCCTCGCTACATTCGGACAAAACATCACTGAACATTCGCAGGCGGCACTAAGCGAGAACAACCAGTATGCCGTATCCCCTCAATTCAAGGATGCGCAAAAAGAATGGGGATTAGTTCTTGAAGACAGTAACTCTGCCGGAAAATCCATAATCATGGCTTCAAATGATCTTAAAAATGGAAATATGAGTTCAAAAATGGAAAATATCCAAAAATATATGGAATATCGTGATTCAATGACCGCGCATCTGAATCAAACAACCATTTTATTACAGAAAGCTGACGGAACTACCAAATAAAAGACAGGTAAACCTCTGCCTTTTCTTAAATTTCTCCGAAGCCTTTCATTGCAGCATTGAAGCTTAATTATCTATCTTTTTTCCTTTTTCAAACTACTATCTGAAAAATATGAAAATGTCTTTATTATTTGAGAAAAATTCCCCTACATTTCAAAAGTCAATTATTTAAAATCAAAAACTAATTAAAGGCTGCAGTTAAATCTTTAAGGTTAACTTCTAAAGGAGAAGCATGCCATAAAGTTTATCTGTGAGTATTGTATTTAGATAAGTCGCAGTCTGTTCAATTTGCCTCGTTGGCTCAGCCCGGTAGAGCGAGTGACTTGTAATCACTAGGTCGCGTGTTCAAATCACGCACGAGGCTTCTAACTTTTTATTCAAAGTATTTTCTGTATTTATTAGTGTTCAAACATAGCAAAAGATTAGCATATCGAATTATGCTGTAAAATTAGATTTTTCAAAAATACAAAGGTTTTACGAGAAAACCTATGCACTTTGATATTATTTTTCATAACCTGACGCAGGTTAACGCAAAATCGTTTACTCTTCGGTGGCCCGTGTTCGCTCTCTTTTCAATGCGGCTTTTATTATGTTGTTTATACCTGGTTCTCTCCACTCTTCTGGCTGCGGAGGCGCCATATCAAAGAAGACTGCTTTATCAGTTTTAGCGAATTGCATTGCTTTTTTAACGAGCAATAATTCTTTTTGTTCAAAATTGTTAAAAAGATATCGCTTTAGCTTTTCCTCATCCAGAGCCATCATTTCATTGTAAGCCTTCCGGCTGATTTTCGCAGGGGCTATCTTTTCAGACTTGAAAAAAAGTACATCCCCATTGTATCCATAACTAAAGGCGGTACCTTCTATTGGGGTGTACTCACATTTCTTTTCGTTCACTGATTTTTGTTTCGGGGTAGTCGACTTAGTTTTCGGTTCCGATTTCTTTTTTGGCTTATGCTGTTCGCCCGGATCTGAATTAAGTTGCAGGTCCAAAATGCGCAACTTATCCTCTTTTGCAAGCTTTATCAATTTGTTTAGGGGGCGCCGTTGATGAGGGGTATAATTTTCCTTCAAATGCATCTCTCTTTCGTATTCCGATAAGCAGAAGATACTTTCAAGAACGACTTTTGATAGATTTACTGTAGAGCCGCCCGGGGAATGCAAACTTATTTTGTTGTCTCTAATGTTGTACAGTAATCCCTCGACAACACCTCTGTTCGGATTTAATAAGTTTATAGAGGTCACATACTTTTGTTCGGTTTGGATGTCCGAGACTGAACTTGATTTAGGAATAAACTCGGGTAGTTTCCCCCTGGAGGCAAGTTTCAGGAAATAATTCAGTGTCCGTTGCTGGAATTTTGAATAATTCACTCTTACGTAGCCGTTTCTATCGAGTTCGGGCATATTTAATAATTTTTCTAAAACTTCCCTCATAATATCGATAGACTCCCCCCCGGGTGTATACAATTTAACGAAATCGCCGTTAAAGGAATACTGCAGATTTTCAATTGTGGTAGATTTGGATGTTCCCTCTCTCATGAAAAAACCCTCACTTACTTTTTTTGTGATTTCCTGGTCTGTTTAAACTTTTATCTTCTGGCCTTCGATTTTTATTATTTTGCCCCTAATCAGTTGATGGATAAGTAAAGTGTCCACTCGCCCTGAATTCATGTTTGTCCATCATTGCAGTATTATAAATTTCATCTTGGCACAGACTATTGATTTTTTAATGTTGAACTCGTTCAAACTGTCACGACTTGAGCAGTTAATAATACAATTTAGTGTCTCAAAATATCGTTTTGCAAACTTTCTCATATGCACACATATCACTGTATTCATATTTATATCATTTATTAAATAAATAAAAAGTTATATATTAAACAGCGCAATGTCATTAAAAGATTGCAGAGTATAAAAGATGAGAAGGTAAAACGAGAAGCCAGTTTCTTAAATTTCATTTCGATTTCGAAACTTTCTCAAGCCTGATGCCTCTTTAAAGCAAATGTGTTGCTCTAAATCGTCTAATTATATGTGTTCTATTTTTCATCGATTTCTGCTCTCTTTCAAAGCTTGCGGTTCTATTGTAAGAATACCAGAACAAACTGTATTTAATGGATTTTATATTTTTCTTTTCATAACAGTTGAAAAATGAAACTATAGAAAAGAAGCTTCAAAGCCTTCTGAAAAAGTTCTTCGTAAATGGCAAATCAACTCCTGTAAGTTTATTAACGAAATTGATGCTTACTACTATTATATTTAAGCTATTTTATGTAATTCGTTCCATACAAAACCGCGAAGAGCCATTTATAAGCGGTTCAAAAGCTAAAATCAACATTGGAGGATTCTATACTGAAAACGGAGACTTTTATTGGTATGATTTAGGAACTAAAAGAATACAGACTCCTTCTTAAATTCATTAATAAAGTTTAAAAAAGACATAGGAAGAAAAATATTTCTTACTATGGACAGAGCGCCGTGGCATAAATCAGAAAAGGCAAGGGAATTCTTTCGAAAAAACAAATATTGGTTGCAAATATTGCTTTTCCCTCCTGCTACTCCAGATAGGAATCCAACAGAATTTTGTTGGAAAATAACAAGAGAGGATTTAACGTCAATAATATCATTCAAAAATGTTAAAGAACTGAAAGAGGAACTCGATGAGTATTGGGAGAAGCATACATTCACACACAAAATGTCGCTTTATTTAAAGTGATGACTATATATGAACTTTTAATTGAGTTTTTGTATATTTATCTGCTAAATTGAATTTATGAAGAAACAACAGAAGAAAAAAAATCAATGTTCAAAATACTTTTCTGTAAAATTTATGAAATGAGGATAGTTGCGCATTTAGCTGAGACTATAACTCCTTTTCAAGTAGGCTGAATAGTTACAACTTTATTTCTTCAATCTGTATGATTACCAAAAAATTATATACAAATAAAATTATGTACTGATTGAAAGTTAATGCGAGAGAGGATGGACGGCTGACGGGCCTTCTGGTCTGAGGAAAGTCTCCCCACCGCTCCGGACACACGAACATCTGTAAAGGATGTCGAGCGAGAGCTCGGGCTCTGGCACAGAAACGAGACCATCCCCTGTAAATGCGATGATGCAATGCTGAGGTCTCAGGGTGAATGGATGAAACGGCGAATCCTCGTGGGTGCAAGTTGGAAATCGGGATTAAGAGCAGTCCGGAATCTCCCGATTGCTTTTGGAAACGCATAGCTGAATGCCGTCGCTGCAAGAGTCATCCGTGACCTTTCCCTCCACGGTCAGTGGCAGGAAATTTTGCAGGAACAGAAGGGAGCTTACAGGCCTCACTCGCATAAAATTCATAAATTATCTATTTTTGTGGAATTTCATCTAAATTATCTTAATTCTGTTTTTCCTTACTTTTACTGATTTCTTCAGTTAAGGATTTTATTCTGGAGATTGGATCCGTCATACAAAAACTCAACAACAACCACTTGACATAATCTTTATAATTTCTATCAGTTACTACTTCGTCCAGATACCTATCCAGAATTTCACTATTATTTATAGATATTTTAAAAGAAGTTTCCGGAAAACTGTACATAGCCCTTGCCATTTTATGAGAGCCGGCAAGGAAATTACCAAATTCCTGCTTGCACCTTGATTCATATTTTTTAATTTTACCAGGTTTCAAATCATAAATTATAAGATCAGAAACAACTTCAGCAGCAAGTTGTCCGGACCGGATGGCGTAAGCCATGCCTTCTCCTGTAAAAGCATCAACAAAACCTGCGGCATCCCCACTGAGAAGGAACCTTGAATTTATCGATGCCCTTTTAATCCCACCTATCGGAACAGTGTGGGAATGGATAGGAAATTCCCCGGAAAAGCCATTTTCCTCCAGAAATTTTTGCATTACCATTTTCGGATGCTTAAGAAACCGGGCTGTTCCCATGATCCCTACGGAAAAATATCCTGCATGAGGGAAAATCCAGCCATATCCTCCCTGCACAATTCCGAAATGAATATCTATCATATCCGGAAACCGGTTATTTATCGTTTGATCTTCATCAGGTATCTCCGACACAAAACCAAGGCAATATTCTGTTCTTTTTTCTCTTGACCTTACTTTGTATTTAAGAGATCCGTTTGAGCCTTCCGCAATAAGCACGAATCTCCCCAGATAAGTATTATCCGTAGTCCTGACCTCAACACAATCTTCTTTTTCTGTACAATCCAGGACCTTTTCTCCAGTATGGATTTTAATTCCAGTTTCTCTGGCCTTTTCAAGCATAAAATTGTCAAAGACTGTCCTGGAGACTAATACGGCTAATTTTCGTTCCTTGCGAATTTCTACCGAGTCGTCCCTGAAATGAATCTTTACTTTTGAGATATTTCTTTCAATCACCGACTCTGGCAGCTTAAAATCCAGACATGATAAAGCATAGGAAGAGAGGGCTCCTCCGCAGGGCTTGTATCTTGGAAATTTTTCTTTCTCTATTAAGAGGGTTGAAAGTCCTTTTTTTCCTGCGATCCTGCCTGCTGATGCTCCCGATAGTCCACCACCAACGATAATCAGATCATACATACTAAGACGCCTGCTATGCGTATTTAATTATGTTAGTTTAAAATTTAAAAGACACCATTTGAGATAATCCTTATAGTTAAGCTTGAATTCGGCCACATCAAGGTATTTATTAGCCATTTTTTCATTGGAAGTCATAATATTTAATGTCCGATCAGGAAAACGATGCATAATCTTGGAAAAAATCATCGAGTATTTAAGATGAGTCCCGAACTCGGCCTGGCAGAGAAACTCATATTTTTTCAAGTCTTTGAGATTTCCTCCATACAGACAAATCCCTGCAATTGCCTCAGCAGCAAACTGCCCTGAGATTATGGCATAGGCTAATCCTTCACCTGAGAAGGCATCCACAAATCCGGCCGCATCTCCACTCAAGAGAACTCTGGAACCAGTCATTTTCCTTTTAAGTCCGCCCATCGGAATCTTATGCCCATGCAGCTTATAATCCCCGTTAAAGCCATTATCTCTCAGAAAATTTAACATGACCTCTTTAGGATGTTGAAAATCCTTTGTTACCCCACCTATTCCGACAGAATAGTAGGTTTTATGAGGAAAAATCCAGCCATATCCACCGCTGGCAACTCCAAAATGCAACTGTATAGCATTTCCCAAACGTTCTTCGATTTCGCTCTCCTCCGCAGGGATTTCAGTAACTACACAGACTCCATATTTGTCTTTAGTATCTACGGGTCGTACGCATGTTTTGACTAACCCATGGGCTCCTTCGGCAACGATTGCAAATTTTGCTTGATATGTGTTTATTTCAGTGTCTACCTCAACACAGTCAGCCATTTCCCTGCAGCAGAGTACCTTTTCCCCTGTATGTACTTGAATTCCTGTTTCTTTTGCCTTTTCCAGCATGAAGTTATCGAACTTATCTCTCGAGATAAGTACAGACATCCGATGATCTTTATGTGCTTTGACAGACTGATCCTTGAAAAAAATATTGGCTCCGGTAATTTCCCATTCAATAATGTTCTGAGGGAGCTCGAAATCCAGATAAGAAATCGCATGTTCAGAAAGCGCTCCTCCGCAGGGCTTGTATCTGGGGAATTTTTCCTTCTCAAGCAAAAGTGTTTTTAAGCCAAGCTTTCCGGCCTTTCTTCCGGCTGAGGCTCCAGATGGGCCACCACCTATGATAATCACGTCATGCATGCAAACGCACCCTCAAAGTATCAACAAATAACTGATTTTACTTATATTTAAAAAAGAGCTAATTTAAAGTGTTGGTATAATCTAAAATATTGATACAGCAATACGAAATTTTGAATGCGGAAGAAACTGAAAAGCAATAAAGAAAAAAATCAAAAGATGTAAACAAAAATAGAAAGATTAATATGTGAAAAGATTTCCGGGCTGAGAATAATATCCAAAACTGTCTATTAATTTTTAAAAGATTCGAAAACATTCAGAACCTTCTGATAATTTACTTCCGTCCCGAAACAACCATCTCTTTCCATGGGAATACCGTAGCTTACGACTTTTTTTCCTTTGAGAGCACGCATAACTTTATTTATCTCATAATCACAGGCAATCAGTAGGACGCCGTCTGCTTCTTCCATTTTAAGAATATTTTTCACATAGGAAGACCCTGTAAGGATAAACAAATTATATCCATATTTCTCGGCATCTTTTTTCAATTGGGTATAAACGCATTTACAGCAACATTTACACTGGATTCCTGTCTGCGTAGAATGTGCAGGACAGTCGAGGCTCCGCATACAATGGGGAGCCAAAATTATTCTTTTTTTAGTTTTTGCAAAAGCAGATTTGCTGGCTCTATTTTTCAGGGATGCCATCCATTTATCCAGAACGCGGGTGTCAGAAAACTTGAGGAAAAGCTGTCTTAAAGGAAGATAAAAGAAATCGAGTATATTTGCGAAAAAGCCTGCCAGATAAACGCTTCGCGTAAGGCTCCTTCTGCTGACAAACAGAGCCACGCTTGAGAGAATAAGAGAAGCAATAACGAAAAAGAAAAGTGCTTTTCCGATAATGTTATACATTGCACATCTCCATTTTTTGGATTATTTCTTCAATGTTAGCCTGAGTATTGAAACAGCCGTCTTTTAGAAGAAGAATGCCGTGGACAGGAATAAAAGATACGGACTGCATGTTTTCGGAAAGTTCAACATAGCAGGCAACTCCAATGCAGGCTTCAGGCTTGTATTCCTTAAAAATTTTTTTAACAAAGCTTCCTCCAGGAATTACAAAAACACGAAAATTACATCTATCAGCGGCATCGCAGAGTTTTGCGACATCGCAGAGCCCACACCGCTTACATTCATATCCACATATCGGATCGCACCTGGCCTTGCAGTTGGGATGACGTAAACATTGAGGAAGAAGCAAAATTCTCTTACCTTTAGTATGCACAAAGTCATCATACATAGCAGCGTTCCGGACATCAATAAGAATGTCATCTACAAGCGTGTCCCTTATCCGGAAAGACTTTGCAGATCCATTTCGCAGGAGAATAGAAAAGATAAAGTGTAAACAGCACGAATCCCGGGAAAATTATTTTATGATTTTTAAATGAATAAGCTCCAATGAGCAGGGCAATCCCTGTACCTGCAAGAGCAAAAAGTATCAGGTAAACGAATACTTGTCCGAGAAATTCGTAAGGGACATCCATGTTTTAGGGAATGGAGTATCGATATTTAAGTTTTACTATAAAAATAAAAAATGAGTAAAAAGGAAGGGTCTGGAATCCAGCCTTCGTTTCTTTCGGTTATTTAGTCTCGAGACCCAGTGCCTCTGCGACCAGCTCAATGACGTCCTCGACAACGATGTCAACTTTGAGTGAGTCTCGGCCATCCGACAGGTTTCTCTTACAGAATGGGCAAGCACTGGAAAGTATATCTGAATCAGTTGCAAGGGCGTCCTTAACTCTGGATTCGGCGACTGCCACGGCAAGATCAGGGATACCTGCCTTAACACCTCCACCGGCTCCACAGCAGCGCTGGAAATCTTTTACTCTGTCCATTTCTACGAACTTAATACCCGGGATGTGAGTAAGTACATATCTCGGGGCATCAAAGACACCTACGTGACGGCCCAGGTGGCAGGGATCGTGGTAAGTAACTGTCTTATTAATGGGCTTTACCCATTTTATCTTACCCTGCTTTATCATGTCTGCAAGGAACTCGGTGATATGAATTACCTCGAAAGGCAATTTCTTCATGCCTAAAGCCCTTGGCCAGTCTATAGTCGCAGCACGGAAACAACCTGCACATGCAAAGAGAACCTTTTTGGCGCCTTTTTTCTGGAGTGCCTCAACGTTATGTTTTGCAATTTCAAGGGGCACATTACCAATATGTGCTTGCCCTGTTCTGATCAGGGCTGAACCACAGCACCATTCCTCTTCCCCAAGCATGGAAAACTTAACGCCCAGTTTGTTGAGCACACGTGAGGTCGCAAAGGCTAAAGAGAGCTGATTGTACCCTGCAGTACAACCAGTAAAATAGACAATGTCTGACTTGGCTTCGATTTTAACATCTGGAGGTACCCAGTTAAGTCTATCTTTCTGATCCTTCAGGTAAGGATTATGGTACTGCCCAATAAGTTTCGGGAACATATTCTGTTTCCCGTAAGGGCCGATGCCTTTCTTGACAAGGTTTGCCCTCAGGGCTTCCCAGAGTTCTACAGTGTTTATGCCTGATTCACAAACAGTTGCACAGATACCGCAAGTGGTACAGCTGTGTACATCGTCTTTGAATTCCTCGAGTTCGGCCCGTGGGATTTCCTCGGGGCCAAAAAGCTTTGCTTTAACCCCGTAGGACTTGTTCATGTACTGCCTCCAGCGCAGGATTTTGTCCCTTGGGGCTAATCCTGGCTTATAATTTGTAGCAGCATAAGTCGGGCACCATTTTGTACATTCACCACAGCGGGTACAGGAGTCAAGCTCCATAAGCTGCACTGCGGTAAGGTTCTTCGTATCTATTGAAGGGGCACGTTTTGCCATTTTTATTCGCCTCCTTTGTTTGCAAGGATTGCTAGCGGGGTGGCGATCACATGTATATATTTAGTGTATGGGATAAGTGCAATACAGAAGAGTAGTGAAATAACTGAATGGAAGAGAGCTGCAGGCGGTGCGAATTCCGGATTAAGTCCGAAGCTCCATATAATTCCGTTCCTGATCCCGTCTGCCCAAAAGCCTGTGATAGTGATTATGAAAACTCCTGCGAGAAGCACCCAGTCATACATTATTGAAGCTTCCCTGACTTCGGCAACAAAAAGTCTCCTTATTATAGCAATGAGGACACCGAAAAGCAGGAGATATCCGAAAACATAGTTTGGGAAGGAAAGGAAGTCTCTAAACTCAGCCGTAGTAAATGGAAGCTCGATTCCTATCTTTTCGATCATCTCGACTGCGAACATCAAGCCTGAGAGAGAAAATAGAGTCATCCAGCCTGCGAAAATACTGAAATGCATTATCCAGCGAAGAGGGCTTCTTTTCAGAATCCTTCTCTGGAAGATGATGTCAAAAATAAGAACTTCCAGAAAAGGCTTTGCATGTGGAGCATGAGATGCTTCCGTGACCTGACTCCACCAAGTTTTTAAAAATCGGATTGCACTTCCTTTTTGTCCTACCTGAGGCTCAAGGGCATAACCTATTGTTCCAGTCCCCCATTTCTGAAGGGCACCGATCATTCCATATAAGAAAATCAAAACAGCTATTGCTGCGAATATTATAGCCTGGGCAAATGTCATTCGGATGAATTCCGAGAGCCCTGAAAAGTACTCCATTTCACTAATAGTTTATTCCTCCTATATATAGGTCAAAAATTGAGAACCAACACTACTCCTAAAATATCGGTTATAGAAATTAATAACAGTAAATATATAGAGTGATAACCGTAGCGACTGTCTGCATAAGGTTTGAATAGTCTGTTAGTCTTTGTATTTATTATATTTAAACATTATCTTTAATTACAACTAATTGAAAAGCCCTCAAGACCACGAAAATCCCAAGCTTGGAAGTAATCGAGCATATAAAGAAAACGTGAAGGTTGTAAAAATAATAGTTTATTTATAATAAACTACTTATAAATAAATCTTTTGGAAATCTTAGATTTCCAGACAAAAAATCCGAAAAAAATTAATCAAAGGGCTTCATCCAAAGTAGCCCTTCATTTTTCTGAATCCCAAATCATTGAGATAATCCTACTTTAGTTTTGAATTCTTCAATACCAATCTCATCTATTACTTCACCAATTCTCCTCGGCTTTTCATATCCTTTATAAAAGCCGATAATTCTTTCAACCAGATCAAGAACTTGCTCCTCGGAAAGATCCTTTGCCACAATATCCCCCAGCCTCGGACGCAGTCCTGCGCTTCCTCCCACTGACACTGTAAATCCTTTGGGTGTACCCATAATTCCTATATCTTTGATTCTCGGCTCGGAACAGGAATTAGGACATCCGGAAACTCCCATTTTGAACTTAGAAGGAAGCTGCATTCCATGGTACTTCTCATCAAGCTTCAACCCAAGTCCAACAGAATCCTGCTTACCTCTTTTGCAGAAAGTAGTGCCTGGGCATATTTTGACACTGCGGACACAAAGTCCGATAGCTGCTCCTGGCTTCAGGCTGAGGTCCCTCCAGGCTGCATCCAGATCTTCTTCCTTTAAGCCTACAATTGCAATCCTCTGGGCAGAAGTTACTTTAAGGGCTGCAGCCCCATACTTCTCAGCTAAGTCAGCCATCCTTCTGAGTGTCTCTGGAAATACAATTCCTCCTGGAATATGAGGAGCAATTGCGTATGTTTCCCCGTCTCTTTGCAGGATTGCAGCTTTTTCCGGAAGATCACCCTTTACATATTCTTTACTTACCATACTTCCACTCTCCTAAGTAATTCAGGTTTCACGTCTCAATCTAATCACTGGATAACCTAATATCGACTATAGAATGAAGATATAGGCTGGAATGACGAAAGACTTGTGTTCAGTAAATCAGTTTTTAGAACCAATAAATAAGGTCGAGTGTTAATTCTTCATTCCCAGTGTTAGATCCTGATAATTAATGACCTCAAGACTCCGGTCCCCTTCCGGATTCAAGGGTTTACTCTGGATCCAAAGGAATAACGGATCAGAGAATATCAGAGAATATGTGCCCGAGACAATATAATTATGTCTAAAAAAGTATTTTTGTTAGAAGAAAAAGCGGATCTTTCGATCCGTTTTCATTTTACTGTTGTTTTTTAATTCTTTCCAGAAAACCCTTAAGCCCTGCTTTATGCCTGGCTTCGTCAAGGGATGCTCTCTCAAAGAAAAGGGCGGCTTGTGTGTTGCCTTCCTTTCGGGCCAGTTCTGCAGCGTCGGCTTTCTCAACTTCAGCTTTGCTTTCTCCGTCAAGCATCATTTCCAGATTTTCAATTGTTGTTTCTTTAACAAGTCCGAGGATCTCAGCGACTTCAGTAGCATGCCAGGCTTCGTCCATGGCGATCTGTCGGAGATAAACCGCAACATCAGCAAATCCTTCACGCTCAGCAACCTTTGACATTGCAAGATACCATCCAACTTCAGTGGTTTCTCCTTTAAAAGTGTTCTTTAAAATCTGTTCTAGATCCATGAAAATCACCGATTTTTCTTTAAAATGATCATATTTATAATTCACCAGATAGATTGGTCTTCGAATTTAAGCTTTAGCCACTTTCAAGCAGATACTATTGAACTGAAATTCAACTTATCTATCTGAAAGGTAAATTTAGAACTAATATATTTCAGAGGATAGATAAGATTTCTGGATAAATTAAAAGAAGAAACCTATAAGAAAAAATCAAACCGGAATCATGGAAGAAATATGGATCAAGATTTAAATTGAAGAGAATCGTTGAGAAAACAAATTTATATCAATAAAAAAGTGTACAGACTGTAGTAAACGGATTCAACCAGTTAAAGGATCCGAAGATTATTTAATTGGAAATCTGTGCCTTATTCTATTGGATGATTATGCTTTTGAGAACTGATTTTTAAAAAGGATTGAGAGATTTGTCACTTGAGATTCGTATAGTGCTTGTAGAACCTATGTACCAGGGAAATGTCGGATCCGTTGCAAGAGCGATGAAGAATTTCGGACATACAGACCTGGTGATGGTTAATCCCTGCACTCTCGAAGGACCGGCGAGAGCAATGGCTTCTCATGCAAGAGATGTACTTGAAGGGGCAAGAATCGTTACAACCCTTGAAGAAGCCGTGGATGGTACAAACCTGATGGTTGGAACAACCGGGACTGGAAGTATGAAGGGCGGAGAGCATATTCGTCTCCCTCTGTATACGGTGAAAGAACTAAAGGACAGACTAAAAGGGTACAGCGGGAAAATTGCGATTCTTTTCGGCCGCGAGGATAATGGTTTCAGCAACGACGAGATTAAAAGCTTTGATATGCTCATTACGGTTCCGACCTCTGATATATATCCGATCATGAATCTTTCCCATGCAGTTGCAGTAGTGCTTTACGAACTATCTGAACTGGAAGGAGGTAATAGTCCGCTTGCAGAAGGGTTTGACCTTCAGCTTCTTTATGAGCACTTCGGGAAACTGCTGGAGGAAATAAGTTATCCATCCCATAAGAAAGATAAAACATTCCTGATGCTGCGGAGAATATTCGGAAGGGCTGGACTCACTCCAAGAGAAGTTCAAACTTTGAGGGGTATAATAAGGAAAATTGAGAGAAAGATAGGAAATGCTCCAGAAGCCGAAAATCAGGCATTTGAATCCCTAAAATGCGAAAATCGAAAATCAAAAAGTTAGAAAGTAGAAAGTTCCGGGAGCATGGAAAAGTTCATATGAGAATAAGAATGTTTTTACATTAGACTTTTCACATGTTTTTAAGCTTTTTTTTAATTATTTTACCCGAAGCCAATTGAGGAAAAAAAAGGATTTTACAAAAAAGTCAATTCAGAGAACATATGACTGAGATGGAAAGCAAATGGGACGAGAAGCTAAAAAGGTTTTTTAAGGACTATTACTGGAATGAGATACTCCAGCTTGCAAATGAATATCCTGATCAAAGAAGCCTTAGTGTGGACTTTACAGATATAGAGAAATTTGACCGGGAACTTTCAAAGGAGTTTCTTGAACGTCCGGGTGAGCTTATAGGAGCAGCTGAGGCTGCATTGAAAGAAGTCGACCTTCCTGTGGAAACTTTCCTTGAGCAGGCTCATGTAAGGTTAATTAAAGTCCCGAACAGGATACCTATAAGGGAGTTAAGAAGCAAACACCTTACGCGCCTTGTTGCAATAGAAGGCATGATAAGGAAAGCTACTGAGGTAAGGCCAAGAATCACTAAAGCTGCCTTTGAATGCCTGAGATGTAATTCTATAACTACTGTTGAACAAAATAGTTTCAAGTTTGAGGAGCCATTCTCAGGCTGTGAGAATGAAACATGTGGAAAGAAAGGGCCTTTTAAGGTCAGAATAGATGAATCTACTTTTATTGATGCCCAGAAACTCCAGATTCAGGAATCCCCCGAAAACCTCAAAGGAGGATCACAGCCCCAGAGCCTTGAGGTAGATTCCGAAGATGACCTGACAGGAGATGTCACCCCGGGAGACAGAGTAATTATTAACGGAATCCTGATATCCAGACAGCGCACTCTAAAAGATGGAAAATCTACCTTCTATGACCTCATACTTGAAGCAAACTCAATCGAACAGCTTGATAAGGATTATGATGAACTTGAAATAACTGCGGAAGATGAAGAAAAGATTCTTGAGCTTTCAAGTGACCCAGAAGTCTACGGCAAAATAATCGCCTCCATTGCACCTTCAATTTATGGGTATGAAGATATTAAGGAAGCCCTGGCCCTCCAATTATTTTCAGGAGTTGTAAAAAACCTTCCTGACGGGTCAAGAATCAGAGGGGATATCCATGTTATGCTTGTAGGAGACCCGGGAATAGCAAAAAGTCAGCTCCTACGCTATGTGATAAAACTATCTCCGAGAGGGGTCTTTACATCAGGGCGGAGTGCGTCTGCAAGCGGTTTGACCGCAGCTGCCGTAAAAGATGACCTGAACGACGGAAGGTGGACAATTGAAGGCGGTGCTCTTGTCATGGCAGATATGGGAGTTGCTGCGGTTGACGAGATGGACAAAATGAAGTCTGAGGATAAGAGCGCACTGCACGAGGCAATGGAACAGCAGACTATAAGTATAGCCAAAGCCGGGATTATTGCAACTCTGAAGTCCCGCTGCGCTCTTCTGGGAGCTGCAAATCCGAAGTATGGCCGCTTTGACCGCTACGAGAGTCTCGCAGAACAAATAAACATGCCGCCAGCACTGCTTTCTCGTTTTGACCTTATCTTTATCTTGCTCGACACTCCAAACCATGCCCTGGACAGCAAGATCGCAACTCATATTCTCCAATCTCATTATGCTGGAGAACTTTTCGAGCAGCGACAAAAGCTTCCCGGTTCCCATATTACGGAAGATTCTGTCGAAGCCGAAATGGAAGTGATAAAACCGGTCATAGATCCTGAGATCATGCGGAAGTATGTAGCTTATGCCAGGAAAAATGTCTTCCCGGTAATGGAGGAAAACGCACGCCATCGTCTGATAAAGTTTTATACTGACCTCCGTAAAACCGGAGAGGGCAAAGATACACCCGTACCTGTAACTGCCAGGCAGCTTGAAGCCCTGGTCCGTCTATCGGAGGCTAGTTCAAGAGTCCGCCTGAGTAATATTGTAACCCTTGATGATGCAGAAAGAACTATCAAAATTGTCATGAATTGCCTGAAAAATGTAGGTGTCGACCCTGATACAGGAGCGCTTGATGCAGACATAATCGCTTCCGGTACAAGTAAGAGCCAGAGAGATAAGATAAAAGCTCTTAGGGACGTAATTAAAAAGGTAAGTGAGAAACACTCCGGAAAAGAAGGAGCTCCAGTGGAAGAAGTGTATGCGGAAGCCGAAAGTAAACATGGAATTGATAGGGCTCATGCAGAAGAGTATATTAAGAAGATGAAACAGGGAGGAGACTTGCTTTCACCGGATCAAAAACATATAAGATTGGTCAATTAATATATGAGACAGATATTTGATCTAATCCGGATAGTCTGACGATTGAGTATAAAAATCCCTTCCAACGTCCGGAGCGGGATACACATAGTAATTATGTGAATACGGTCAAGCTGTAAATACTATAAAGGAAAAAATAATACCTGGAAGGGAAGATATGTATCTAAAAATCTATAAAAATGGAACGAACGTTCTTGTTGCAGCCTGTGATAAGGAACTAATCGGGAAAAAACTGAAGCACGGCAATGCTGCAATAGAGATCAGAAGAGATTTTTATGAGGGGGAAGATGTCTCCGAAGAAGAACTCCAAAATGCTCTTCAAAAAGCTACCACCGCAAATCTCTTTGGGGAAAAAACAGTTAACTGTGCTGTTAAATGCGGAATTATTGATCCGGATTCAGTGATCATGATCGACTGCGTACCCCATGCGCAGATCTTCTGGGTTTGATCCGGCTCAATGCTGGAATAAGTAATATATTTATAAAATGCGAATAAAGATTGTGATACAGTGGATGGAAACATTAAAGACTTAGGGATCAGAATGCTAACTGAAGAAGAGCTGATCTCAGCAGTTCTGGAAAAACACAGACGGTTTCTGGAAGAGGACCGGAAGGAATTCAATGAACTGGGTAGCAGGTTGAACCAGACCGAAGAGAATGCTAAGAATTTAAAGAATTCCAGAATTCGGATGGCGGAAAGAAAGGAGGTCCTAAAGGAGAAGAGGCAGCAATTTTACCATCAGGTAGAGGCATTATTCGAGAAAGATCTCTTCCCGAAGATGGACCAGATAACTAACAATAAACTTACTGAAGATATTAAAAAACTTAAAAGCCAGATAGAACCGGAAGAAGAGCAGAAACTTAAAGACTCGTTTGTGGAACACTTAGGCGGAATTTGTCGGGCAGCTGGACTTGAAGAGAACTTTCTTCTTCAAACCCAGAGCAGAATGGATGAAGCCTTGAATTCGAACAGAGAACTAAAAGGGATAATGGATTCTGAAAAAAATTTTGAAGTGGATGACGGAAGCAAAAATGAAGAAATCTCTAAAAATAAATCCCAGTACAAATGGCTAGGTACTAAAATAAAGAACCATGAAGAATCCCTTAATTACTGGGAAAAATTGAAAGTATAACCGATTTTCAAAACCACGGATGGTAATACATGAACAACGACGTTTCAAATACTGGAATTGCAACGGCCGACCTTTCTAACCTTAGCGAACGGGAGCTGAAGGGCAAGGTAAACGAGCTCAGGAGCAAAATTGAGAAGAGCGAAAGGCAGTTGGCTTCGATTTTTAAGGACCTGAAAATAAACAGGACCGATATCGACGAATTGAAGGAAAAGCGAGATTCTCTAAACCAGCAGGTTAAAGAAAAGGTTGCAAAAGCGCAGGAACTGAGAAATAGACGGGATGATATTAACAGAGAAATTTCCGATTATAAGGGAAAAAGGAGTGACGTAAACTCAAAAACCCAGGAGCTATTCTCAGGAATTGCAGGACTCAAGGAGCAGAGGGACGAATGCAACAAATTTTCCCATGGAAGTGTAGAATCTCTCACAACGGCATATGAAGCCGAACTTGAAGCATTTCTTAGCAAAGAGCTACCTCTTGCAGTGGAAATAAAAATATTCCAGAAACTGACTGACCTCAATAAACGCCTGGGAGCTGCACAGAAGGCAAATGAACTGCATTCGCAAATACAGGATAGATACAGAGAATCAAAGGGTATCCATAAAGAAGGCGATGAGTTCCACGAAAGAATTCAGAAACTCTCGGATGAATCACAGGCCTGTCACCTGGAAATGCTGGAAAACTTCAAGTCCGCTGACGAAATCAGAAAAGAAGCAAATATGTACCATGCTCAGCTTACGGATAAAATCTCAAATGTAAACTTAATCAAGGAAAAAATAGACCCCCTTAAGAACATTATTTCCAACAGCCGAAAAGAACTTACCTTATATCTTGATAAATTAAAAGATGTCCAGCTTACAAAAGATGAGCACAAAGTAACTCAGAAACACAATGATGCTCGCGAAAAACTCCAGAAAAATGCGCGTTTGAGCCTCGAAGACCTCAAACTTCTTATAGAGAAAGGGGATGTAAAATTCTCCAATCAGTAAAATTTTCTGGTAAAATTCTATTTAAAAAATGTTTAACGATCAGTTTCATATCTTTATGGCACTTTCACATGGACTGTAGCTTCACCTGTTTATACTCATTCAAAAGCCCGAAAGTGTAATAATGAATTTGTGGCTTAATCAAAAGCCACCCTAATCTATCTTGTTTTTAAGCACAACAAATTTGTTCTGTCTTTATCTTCTTCTGTATTCTCTACATTTTTGAAGGAATTTTTCTACAGGAAAGGTCGCAGGATGAGAGTGCATATATCCTGCGAGGGTATTGTGTTCTACAAGACCGTCAAAACCGTCCTGTATACCTTTTCCGCGTATCATCTCGTATGCGAATTTTGCATCATTGTCGCATTCCGTTATGGAATAATGAAATTCGTGACCTCTGATATTATGAGAAGAGAAATTTTTGTCCAGGGAGATAGCTTCCGTATAGCCCAGAGCCTTAAGTCGGTCTGTCATGCGTGTATTTGCAGGTACGACGTCTGCCAGCTTATAAGTCCTGCCATCTACTTCATAAGTACCGCAAAGGTAGAGCAGACCGCCGCATTCGGCATATATTGGCAGGCCGTCAGCTGCAAGAACCTTAAGCTTACGAGTTGTTTCCGAATTTTCCAGGATCTCTGCATAAAGCTCAGGGTAGCCGCCTCCGAGGTATATCCCGTCTACATCCGGGAGCTCCCCTGCCATCGGGCTGAAGAATACAACCTCAGCTCCGCAGTCTCTGAAGGCATCGAACATATCCTGATAATAGAAACAGAAAGCAGGGTCCATGGCAACACCGATTCTAATGTCTTCCTCCGGAATCTGCAAGTCAGTAATTTCCGGAACAGAACAGGGCTCAGCAAGTTCCAGAACTGCATCAAGGTCAACATTATCCTCAATAAACGCTGCCATTTCCTCAGTATTGTAATCCTTTTCATGGGCCATATATAGCCCGAGATGCCTGGAAGGGACTTCGAGATCCTTCTTCCTGGGGATCTCACCTACTACAGGAATGTCTATTGGAAGTGAATTTCTTACGAGTTCCGAGTGACGCGGGCTCCCTACCTGATTCAGGATAACGCCTGCAATTCTCACTCCGGGGTCAAACTCTGCATACCCTTTGAGGAGAGCTGCAGCACTCCTGGACATTCCATGAACATTTATAACCAGGATTACCGGCAAGTTGAGGATCTTTGCAACATGTGCCGAGCTTGCAATTTCCGTAGAATCGATTCCGTCAAAAAGTCCCATTACCCCTTCTACTGCCACAATATCCGCATCCGCAGATGTCCGAGCAACAGTACGTTCGACTCCATCTATACCCATAATGTATGTATCCAGATTCCTGGATGGGCGTCCGCAGATTGCGGTGTGATGAGAAGGATCGATGTAGTCAGGCCCTACCTTGTAAGGCTGGACTTTTAACTGCCTGTGTTTGAGGGCAGCCATTATACCCATCGAAACGGTCGTTTTCCCGACCCCGCTGTGGGTTCCTGCAATAAGTATTCCTTTTGTCATTTGGTAGCTATTATACAGGTTAATATTTATATTAATTCGGTCTTCTTGAGAAGGACATAAGATGCTTATGGAAAAGAACAGAGAATCTGACTGATCCTATTAAATATTATTATTCAAATTCTATAAATAAAACAGAAAAACATGAAGGATGAAATAGTGAACTCAGGGCTCTATTCATCGTTTCCAAAAGAAAAACAAGAAAAGAAAGCGGATTTGCTTTTCGACCCTTACGGGAGAAAGGTAACAGGGCTTCGCATATCTATCACTGATAGGTGTAACCTTTCATGCATGTACTGCCATAACGAAGGTGCGGAATGCTGTACTGATAGCCCAACAAAGTATGAGATGTCACCTGAGTTGATATGCGGAATTGTCAGGGAAGCTGCAAAATTCGGAATCCGCAAGGTTAAGTTCTCCGGAGGCGAGCCGCTTTTTCGAAAGGATTTTGAAGATATCCTTTCTTGTCTTCCTCCTTTACAAGAGATATCCGCAACTACAAATGGGATCCTTCTTGAAAAACGTGCGAAAACATTAAAAGCTGCAGGCCTGGATAGGGTGAACATAAGCCTCGATACCCTTATTCCGGAAAAATACGAGGCATTAACCGGATCTCCTGCATATACTCTTCAGGAAGTCATCAAAGGTATTGACAGTGCAGTTGAAGCCGGCCTGGTCCCTGTAAAACTGAATATGGTACTCCTTAAAGGCATTAACGATAATGAAATCGATTCCATGATGGAATTTGTCAGACAATATAGGGGTAAAGTTATTTTGCAATTAATAGAACTTATGAACATCGACCCGAAGCTTTCTAAATATATGATTGATTCGGAAGCCCTTGAGAAAAGCCTGGCAGAGAAGGCAAGCGAAGTTAGAGTCCGGAGTCTGCATCACCGAAAAAAATATATTATCAATGGAGTTGAAGTGGAGTTCGTTCGCCCCATGGATAATTCTGAGTTTTGCGCCTACTGCAGCAGGTTGAGGGTCACAGCCGATGGAAAGTTCAAGCCCTGCCTGCTTGTAAATGACAATCTGGTGGATATACGGGAAGCCAGAAGTCCGGAAGAGATTGAAAAGCTGCTCAGGCTAGCAGTCAGCAGGCGGAAACCTTATTATCTCCATCAAAATCTTGTTTTAAAGAGAAAAAAAGAGAACGAAAATGAAAATTGAACTATCGAAGTTGTTTAAAGGTATTTTTCAATCTCCCTGAAATTTATTCTCGCAGTTGAGTCAAGGGCGACCGGAGTAATTGAGATGTGCCCTTCTTGCATGATTGCATGTACATCCGTTCCCTCCTCAGCTTCTCGGATAAGGTCTCCTGCAATCCAGTAATATGGTCTGCCTCTTGGGTCATGCCGCTCTTCTACATCAGTTTTAAAAACCTTCCTTGCCAGGCGGGTTATCTGAATGGGTGTGTTTTCTTCAGCATGATAGGGAATATTGATATTCAGGAGATCTACATTTTCCGGCATTCCATGCTTGAGTACATTTCGAGCGACTCTGTTCACGACCTTTATCCCGGCTTCGAAACGCTCTCTATGGTAGTTCCTCGGATCATCGAATTTTAGCCCTTCGTCAAGTACCTGTATGGAGGCGGCAATTGCGGGAACGCCGTAGCTTGCAGCTTCCAGAGCCCCTCCTATAGTGCCTGAAGTTGTAATTGTGTCCGTGCTTATGTTTTCTCCGATGTTAAAGCCAGAGAGCACAAGGTCAGGCATTTCCTTTAGAATAGTGAAGATACCAAGAATTACCGAATCCGTAGGAGTTCCGCCCACAGCATATGCAGGTGTGCCTCCTATATCTGTTTTCGTTATACGTAGAGGTTCAAAGATGGAAATCGAGCGCCCGACTCCGCTCTGCTGGACAGCAGGGGCAGAAATCGTAACTTCCCCCAGATCCGAAACACTGTCAAAGGCAGCTTTCAATCCGGTGGAATAAATACCGTCGTCATTGGTAACAAGAATTTTGAAGGCCATCAGCTTCTCATAAGTCCCCTACTAATTTAAAATTAATGGAAATGATTCAGTACTTCAAAGAATATTATGAGTAGCTTTAAAAATTCAGGTTATATTTATAATACAAAAATATAAAAACAATAATAATATATTAAAAATATATTTAATATTAAAAATGGCGTCCCATGGGGGTGGGAGTAACCATAAGCTTCGAAATTTAACTTTTAAATCAAGATCTTAATGAGTTCACATAGATCTGATTTTAATACTTGAGAAAACCGGGGAGTGACATTTATGGTAGAAACTATAACCGAAACAAGAGAAATAATAACAGATATCAAAGACAAAACCGCAAATCCAACCCCTCTGGGGTTTACTGGACTTGGTCTGTCGGCAATTCTTCTGAGCCTGAGTTACATAGGACTTTATCCCGTAGATTCAATGATTGTATCTATGGCAATATTCCTTGGAGGGTTTGCCCAGGTCTTTGCAGGAATTATGGCCTGGAAGAAAGGAGGTATTTTTGGAGGAACTGCATTTTGTGCCTTTGGCCTTTTCTGGTTCTCACTTGCCAGTCTTTTACTCCTACCAAAAACAGGTCTCATTGGAGCTCCAGATACTACATCACTTGCAGCCTATCTCTTCCTCTGGGGGGTTTATACGTTTTTCTTGTTGATAGCAACCCTGAAACTGGACAGCAAAGCGATAATGTTCATATTCTTTACCCTTTTCTTGTTGTTCATTTTGCTGGCGATAGTAAATGCTACGGGGAACATTGGTTTGCTTCCGATTGCAGGGTACGTTGGACTCATAATGGGTCTGGCAGCTCTATATACAGCCCTTGCGATAGTACTTAATGACGCGTTTGGAAGGACGGTGACCCCGATCTAATAAAGACTGAAAGCAAATACAAAAACAACTGAAAGCCAAATTCAAAAGCTTAAACAGTAAAAATAGACAATGGGAGTAGTATTGATAAATCTGATAAGTATGCAAATTCATCATAATGACCAGATCTCAATAGAGTATTCCAATTGAGATTAAGTCACTGCTCCCAAGGTGATTTTTAAATAACCTTCATTGTTATCTACAATTAAATTTTAAACAACTGTAGCTGGTTATATACATTATTCGGTTGCAAACCCTTAAATTACTCTCCGGCTCCAAAAGCAGATTTGAGTTTCTGTTCTTCTTCTTTTGACAGGGAGGTACGCACTACTTTTGGATTAAATTTACTGAGTCTCTCAAGAACCTTGTCCTCAGTCCATTTTGAGATCAAAAGGAAGAGAGCCGACCCTCCGGGCTCGATGTTTTGAGCAACTTCATTAATGAAATCGTCATTGATTCCATAATCGGACAGTTTGCCGGAAATTGCACCGGTAATGGCACCAATTGCCATTCCCAGCCAGGGCATCCAGAAAAGCAGTCCAATCAGCATACCCCAGAATGCACCACCAACAGCACCTGCACCCACAAGGTTTGTGGCTTGTTTTACCTTTACCTTTCCATCATGGTTTCGAACGACAACTGCGGCATCTTCAAGAGTTATCAACTCCTCTTTTTTAAGCATGTGAAGAGCTTCATCCATTTCAGATGCACCAGTTTCAGTCGAAAACGAGAAAACTATCAACTCACTCATGTTTCAAGGATCTCCTTTCTTATTTTTATTATTCAAAATATGATGCTGATAGCCTAATTTTAGAGCAATAGTTATCATCTGAGATTCAATATAAAGCAGCTTCATTGAGAGAACTGAGATATCTGGACCATACAAGTAGTATAAAAGCCTCTCAAGAGAAGCATCTCCTGAGATATCACAATCGATTTTAGTCACTGGCTTAAGCCCGGCAGACAAGAATCATCACCCTCAGCCCTTTTTATATGGGAAAACAGCTTCTGGTTGTATTATAAATACTCACCCACCGAAGTTCCCCACAAAACCCTAAGCAAATTCTGAACCCTACAAATGATAACAATGAATTACTTCAAAGCTAACGACATGGTTTCTTGCTTCATAACCTCAGGTATATTTTACAGATCGAAGGCCCATGCCCCATGTTCTGAAGGTTAGTTTTTCCCTTGCCCGGTTATAAAAGAAGCCACCATTAGTAACAATTGCATAATATTATATATGTCTTACGCACTTAAAAAATAAATTAAAGAACTTGGGTAGTTTCAAGTCTGCTTAAGGTCTGATTAACATGTTTCCTCAGATTACTGCTTTATAAATGGAAAATTAATTTGAGGGTTGATCTGCAGTTCTTCATCCTAAGCCTATTTTTTAACCTGATGACTTTTAGGTAGGTGAGGCATTAATAAGGGCACAAGGTCATCAAGCATTGATTCTCGTGTTTTTTCAGAGCTGAGAATCAATATTATAGAATCAAACCCTCCCTTTTCGGATATGACTGAAGTAGCCATGGACTGAAACGGAACCTTATTTTTTGAAAAAGCACTGTGCTTCTACAATTGAGGCCTCATATCTTCGTTTTTTAGTTCGCCTGCATAAATGCAACCGAAGCAAAATATAGGCAATCTTCCCCCTAATCATAGGTCAATCGTTCCCATCCTTCCTTCGGTTTCCCCCTCATCTGATTCCACCGAATTCAGTTTCCATCAGTTTGGCTCGGAAACAGTTCTTTTGGCGGGAAACAGTTTACCTCATCGGGAAGGAAAGGAATCTGCGAGTCGTTTAGACTGAAAACTTAAAACACAGTTTTCATCGTATACACGTAAAGGTGATGGACACCTATAGCAAACAACATTACCTTAATTATCAGAAACTCCAGCTCATGGAGCCAGTTAGCTATCTCTTTGATTGTCTCCGACTGTAAATTTCTTTTCCCGATTGCGGCTCTTATTGTTTCTTTTATTTTTTTCAATACCATTATATCAAAACCCCACTGATAATGTATTCTACCCAGAGTCATCTCAAAGCATCCCTGTTTGAGAATGCCTTGAATATTTACTCCAAATCCAACGTGTCTCAAAAGGTACTTTGAAAAGGTACCTTGTTTTCGAAAGTGCCTTGATAGTATACACTACCCACATAATCTCAAAAAAGCATCCCCATATCGAAAATGCATTACTTACCCCACCGACTCTAGCTTTTGAAGCTTATGTTATTAAAAGTTGTTGACCTCGCATAAAAGAATTTTATGTAGGTGCATAAATAACGTAAGAACACCTCGATTAATATTTTAGTCACAAGGCACAAAAATAAAGCTAATTATTGATTTTAAAAGGAAACAAACCATAAGTTTCGACCCGAGTATCTAAATCAAGGATCGAAAAAATAATGAAGTAAAAAAATTTAGTCTCTCTTTTATTATGCCTTACAAGAGCTTCAATCCTTATAATACCTGATCCTACAACTTCAAATGTATAAACTAAAATTTGTAATTATGATAACGTTTAACAAATTAGCCTAAAAATAATATTATTGAGAATAAAATAGGAAACCTATCTATATTATACAATAGATTAAATAAATTCTAACTTATATTTCTTAATATATTATATTATATGAATAATAATTTCAACATGGTACTATATGGAATTCTCTTTGTCGAAAATTCCAGTACAAAATGAGAATGGAACCTACCATACATAATTGATGACATTTTTTAGAAGAGACAAGGGAATTTGGCAGATAAATTCATTGTCAAATTGAAATTGGATTGAAAAACGGTTGGTTGAATTACTTCAACAAATTAAACTTTAATTTGGAGAGTGGATAATGAGAAAACAATCGTTTGATAGGGTAAGAAAGACACTTTGCATTACGCTAGCAGTTTTGTTTTTGGTGTCATTGACAGCTGCATCAGCAAGTGCCTGGTATAATAAGAAAGGAGAGATAATAGCACCTCCTGAAAAACCTGAGGTTAAGAGCGCACCAGCTCCTGTAAGCGTGCCAGCTCCCGTAAGCGTACCAGCTCCTGTGATAGCCCCGGCACTGAGCCCATCGGGTTGTGCTGGTGGATTTGGCGGTTGCAACGAATTTGGCGGAAGCTGTGGATTTGGCAGTTGCGGAAAATGCTGTGATAAGAAGAAGATTGCAGTTATAACTGCTGTCCGTGTTGCCGTTGCCAAAGGTGACGGCTGTTTCGACCGCGTCTTGTGGTGAAAGAAGCGGTTCTTCCAGTAACAGTCATAATCACTGACTGTTGACTGGTTTAATATTTTTGAAGGAATTGTACGTTTGAAAAACCAATTAAAGTACCTTTAATGTCCAAAAATATAATTTAAATAAAGGTTATTGTACTTGATTTTGTATTCCAAAGCATAGTTCTGATTATGTTTCGAAGTAAAAAAGAACTTTTATCAGGCATATACAATATCCTTCAAAATGATGTCCTTTAGCTGTGGCTTGAGTATTTTTTAAATATTTGTTTTTGCACATGGGAGAGATATTTAGTCTAAAGGATCGAAAATAAGGTAACATTAATAGCTATCTCAAACCTGTTTTATCCGCGCCTCAGCGCGGCTGGAGCAAATGTTTGAAAAGCGGAAGAAAAGAAGAATAAAACGGTAATTTCCAGAGCCTGTGCAAATTATACCCTGAATTTTACAACTTTATTTTTATTTTTTGCTACTGCCCAAATATCCGATTCAACCTTTTCATTAACTGCTGAAACAAACTTGTCCATACAGGGAATTTCTAACCTGCCGGTAGATTTCTTCTACGACTTCTTGAAAGAGTTCTCACTTTTAAACGAGATCAATCATCTCAAGAGCTTTGATGCTTCTTCTTCTCCATGAGCCCTACTTTGAATGTCATTCTCATGAAGGACTTTGGTGACTCATAGACAAACACTTCATGAGCACAGTGATAGTCTTTCAGGAGTCTCCAGAAAATCTCTACGCTGCACTTGAATATAAATAAGTAGCGTCGCGGAAAATTGCAGAATACGGTTCAGAAGGGATTTCTGGGAGTGAAGTTAGAAACTCTGTTGAAGGTTCAAGTTTATGTTTCAGGTTTTGCAAAGTGAATTAGGTTGTAATCATTTAAGAAAGCAAATGTGAAATAAATCTTAGATATGCTTCGAGCGTTAGAGGCTTTCAAGATTCATTTATTATTAATGGTTGAGATGAACAAAAACAACATATGATAAATATTTGGACAATAACAATTACCTTTATAAACTCAAAACATCTTCAAATGACGCAGAGCAGTGCAAATTTAATATAATGAATGCCGTTATGCATCTAGTATTTCGGACGAATCAAGGCTTTACAATTTACCTTATATCCCCCTATCAATTTCATGAGGATTATAAATGGATAAATATGAGAAAGTATTCGAGCTGGCCAAACGCCGGGGGTTTTTGTGGAACTCCTTTGAGCTTTATGGCGGAGGCCGCGGGTTTTATGATTTCGGGCCTCTTGGGAGCACTCTGAAGAGGCGGATTGAGCAGATCTGGAGAGAATTTTACGTCATCCAGGAAGGGTTTATGGAGATTGAATGCCCGACCATAGGGATAGAGGAAGTCTTTGTTGCTTCCGGGCATGTGGGAGGCTTTTCGGATCCTCTTTGTGAGTGCGTAAACTGCAGCGAGGCCTTCAGGGCTGACCATCTTGTGGAAAACGTTATGGAGGCTGCAGGGACCCTGAGTGCGGATGCCCTTACAAAGGTCATAAGAGACTATGATGTAAGATGTCCCGAGTGCGGAGGAGAGCTTGGAGACGCTTATGAATTTAACCTGATGTTCAAGACCACAATCGGACCAGGTACAGGGAGGCAGGGATATCTCAGGCCGGAGACTGCTCAGGGAATGTTTGTGGATTTCCAGAGGCTTTCTCGCTTTTACAGGGATAAGCTGCCTTTCGGGGCTGTGCAGATAGGCAAGTCCTACAGGAATGAGATTGCACCCAGGCAGGGAGTAATCAGGCTCAGAGAGTTCACGCAGGCCGAGTGTGAAATTTTCGTTGACCCCAGGAATAAGAAGCATCCCAATTTCGAGCGTTTTGCAGACAAAGAGCTTGTGCTCTATTCGCAGGAGGCACAGCAAAAAGGCGAGTCCTTCAGGATGACTGTCAGAGACGCCGTGAAGGCTGGAGTTATTGCTCATGAGATCCTGGGCTACAATCTCGCACTTACCAACGAGTTCCTGACAAAAATAGGGATAAACCCTGCAAAACTCAGGTTCAGGCAGCACCTCAAAGATGAGATGGCACATTACGCAATCGACTGCTGGGATGCCGAGATTGAGACCGAACGCTTCGGCTGGGTTGAAATGGTGGGCATAGCCGACAGGACGGATTATGACCTCAAAGCTCATGCAAAAGTCAGCAAGACTGAGCTTTATGTCTACGTCGAATATGACGAGCCCAGAATAGTAACTCGTTTTGCTGTAAATCCAAACATGGGCAAGCTGGGCCCTATCTTTAAGGGCAAAGCCAAAGCCGTTGCAGATGCCTTAAAACAGCTTTCGGAAGAGGAGCTATCTAAGGACGAGATCAAGGTAACCGTTGATGGCGAAGAATTGACAATTAGCCCAGACATGGTAAGCTTTGCGGAAGAAACCGTAAAAGTTAGCGGAGAAAATGTAGTTCCGCACGTAATTGAGCCTTCATATGGTATTGACAGGATCTTCTATGGTACCATGGAGCATGCCTATGATGAAGAAAACGTAGCTCAGAAGGCTGCTGAATCAGGGCTCAAAGGCACGGATGAATCTGAAAGTAAAGCCGATGCAGTTGAAGCGGAGGGCAAAAACGATGCCGAAGCAGAAGAAGAGACCCGCATTGTTATGCGCTTCTCAAGTGCGGTTGCTCCGGTGCAGGTTGCAGTTCTCCCCCTTTTAACCCGTAAAGAGCTTGCCAATCCTGCAAAGGAAATCGTTGCAAAACTAAGGGAAAAGACCCTGCTTGTTAATTATGACGACTCCGGGACTATTGGGCGCCGCTACAGGAGAAATGACGAAATCGGGACCCCCTATTCAATCACTGTGGATTATGATACCCTTACAGATGGTACTGTCACAATCAGGGACAGGGATTCCATGAGGCAGATAAGGGCTCCGATAGAAGGAATCGAGAACATGCTTTACGAGCTTATTTACAGGGGAAAAAGCTTCGAAGCCGCAGGCAAGCCCTTTAACTTTTGAATTTGAAATAAATTAATCCTGAGAAATAAATTAATCCTGAAATAGAATGACATACTAAATAATCCTGATGCAGATGAGCGAGAGTTTTTTCCCTGAGAAACCGGCCTGTATCAGGCATCCACTTATTAAGCCCGACACAGTGGAGCAAAGACTTTACCAGCTCAACCTGGCAGGAAAGGCTCTTGAAGGATCAAGCCTTATTGTGCTGCCCACAGGGCTTGGAAAGACTATAATAGCTCTTTTTGTGATTGCATCCAGGCTCCAGCGTTTTGGGGGAAAAGCCCTGATACTTTCTCCCACAAAACCTCTTGTTGATCAGCATACAGCTTTTTTTAAAAAAGCGATGACGTTTTCCGAAGAAGAGGTTCTGGCTTTTACAGGCAGTATCGCTCCTACAGAACGTGAAAAGCTCTGGACACAGGGGAAAATTGATAATATCAACCCCTCAAGTAATCGAAAATGACCTGCTTACAAAACGGATCAGCCTTGAGGATGTAAGTCATATTACCTTTGATGAAGCCCACCGAGCAGTCGGAAATTATGCCTATACCTTTATTGCGGAAAAGTACTTCGAAAGTGCAAAAAATCCTCATGTTCTTGGAATTACTGCAAGTCCGGGAAGCTCGGACGAAAAAATCTCCGAGGTATGTCAGGCTCTTCATATTGAACATGTAGCTGTGAAAAACGAGAAAGACAGGGATGTTCGCCCTTATGTGCAGGAAATAGAAATGGAGTGGCTTTCAGTCCAGCTTCCTGCAGAGATGGCCGAAATTCGAGGATATTTAGAAAAAATTCTCGATGACCGGCTTGTAACCATAAGGGAGCTTGGTTTTTCTACAGGCAGCGGTAAGTATGTCTCAAAAAAAGACCTCCTGCTCCTTCAGAAACAACTTCAGAGTGAAATCCGTATAGGTGGAGATCCTGCTATTTTTTCTGCCATGTCCGTGCTTGCGGAAATGATGAAGGTAAACCATGCTGTAGAAATGGTGGAAACTCAGGGTATTGAGACTCTCAGGAAGTATCTAGAAAAACAGGATGCTGAAGCATCCTCTAAAAGTGCGAGTAAAGCTGCAAAAAGGCTCATGGACGACCTTTACATGCGTAAAGCCCTTCATAGGGTAAAGGAATGTGATGTCGAACATCCTAAGCTGGAGCTTGCTAGGAGGATAGTATCCGAGCAGTTAAAGGAGAATCCTGATTCCCGCGCAATTGTATTTACAAATTACAGGGATACTGCCGAAATTGTGACAAAAGCGCTTTCCGAGGTTCACGGAATTATTCCTGTTCGTTTTGTGGGCCAGGGTTCGCGCCAAAAGGACAAAGGGCTTACACAGAAACAGCAGGTGGAGATTCTCGAGAAATTCAGGGCAGGAGAATTCAACGTACTTGTAGCAACTTCGGTTGCTGAAGAAGGACTTGATATTCCTTCCACTGATATGGTGTTATTTTACGAACCGGTCCCCTCGGAAATCCGGAGCATCCAGCGCAAGGGCAGAACTGGCAGGCAGCATAAAGGCAGAGTGGTCGTGCTGTTAACAAAAGGTACAAGAGACGAAGCCTATTATTGGAGCAGTAAAAACAAGGAAAGAAGGATGTTAAATAGCATGCAAGGGCTGGAAACTGTCCTGGGCACAAATGATTCGAAAAAAAACACAGAACTCTCGAATTTCGAGATTATCAGACCGGAAGTCGAGAATAGCAGTATAAGCCCTGATGATTCCTTTGAAAAAAAAGAATTTATAGACGAAAAACCTGCGAGTATAGTGGATGGAAACCGAAAAGAAAGACAAAAACAGCTTGTAGACTTCGAAGATCTTACCGAAACCGAATCACTCAGAATAGTAATCGATCACAGGGAAACAAAGAGCGGTGTTGCAAGGGTTCTGGACAAACTCGGAATTGAACTCAGTTTTACAGCCCTCGATATCGGCGATTATGTTGTAAGTGACCGCCTTGCTGTGGAAAGAAAGCGAACGGACGATTTTGCATCTTCCCTTATTGATGGGAAACGCAATCTTTTTGCGCAACTCTCAGACCTTGCAAGAGTGTATAAAAAACCTGTCCTTATTATTGAAGGAAAAGACCTTTTCAGTTCAAGGCAGCTCAACCCTAATTCTATCTACGGTTCACTAATATCCATAGCTATTGACTTTGGAATCTCAATCCTCTATTCAAGAGATGAGGAAGAGACTGCTGCGATATTAAAATTGCTTGCAAAGCGTGAGCAGACCGAAAACAAACGTGAAATCAACCCTCATGGGAAAAAGGCAACCAGCACTCTTGCTAAGCAGCAGGAGTATCTGATTTCCTCCATCTCGAATATCGGGCCAAAAGCAGCAAGAAATCTCCTTCTGCATTTTGGCTCCGTTGAAGCATTTATGAAGGCTGATACCGAGGAACTCAGGAAAGTTAAGTCGATAGGCCCAAAAACAGCGGCCAGGATCAGAGAGGTTATTGGGAGTCCTTACAAAGGGTAAATGAAATTTAGGTTCTTCGTCGTTTTGTGTGGATATCATAATAAGAACCAATACGGTCTTGAGTTGAAAATCATCTTACCCATAGAGAACGGCGAAGAGCCATAATCTTCTTTTCCTTCTTCTTCCTTTTCCTTCTTCCTTTTCCTTCTTCCTTTCTCCTTTATTTTGCGTCAATTTCCTTTCTTTTAAATCTTCCTCAGGCGTTCGATAAGCTCAAGACCTTTGTTGATCAACTCGAGGTCTTCAGCAATGTTCCTGGGGCTCTTTTCATCCTGGAGAGAGGTTGCAATGCTGACAATCTTTTTGAAAAGAAGATTTTCCAGGACTTCCCGATCTCCGTCACCTCGCCCTTTATTAATTGCTAAAACCTTTGATGTTTCTGCTTGTCTTTCCGTACTCTCCGATGATGCAGCCTGGGGTGCTGGAGCAGTGATCTTTTCTTGATTTGTAGCGGATAATTTTTTAGAATTATCTTCTTCCGTGAAATCAAGAGCTGTTTTCTTTTCTCCAGTGACAGCTTCAGAAGTTCTCAACCCGAATCTGGGCTTTTGCCGGAGTGTTTGTACCCTTTTTTTAGGCTCAAAAGAGGACTCCGCCTTTTCAGTGTGCGGGCTGGTTTCAGGAGCCTGGATTTCTGCTACTGGTTCAGGAGCCTCCTCTTCGTCTCCTTCTTCTTTAACATCACAGATCGGACAGATTACTTTGCCTTGATAACGAAACCTTGGGGCACCGCAGACCTTACAATGCTCGGCTAGCATAGTGCCCCCTAGTTCTAGAAAACGTGCTATTCGTTTTACTTTTTTGTCTTTCTCAGAATCCATGTATCTGACTTTCCTCCATGAACAGCTTCCAGTTCATTTTATATGTTTTTTCCTGTAACTTCCTGTATATGAAATTATTTCTATCTCGAACAATAGAAAAAGCCGTAGATCAGGAATCATGAAGTGCAGACATTGCAATATGCAATTAAAAAAGATCACCGATACTATTTTATATAACAAGCCTATCTTACACTAATTTATTGGCTCTAATTTTACATCATAATTGACTCGAAGGTGATTCGAATGTCATCAAATGATTCAGCAGAAGTTATCAGACAATGTCTTCAGGTCCTGGATAGTATAACAAGTGACTCATCAGTCCCAAGAAATATTAGGCGTTCCGTGAATGAGATCATAGACATATTGCACAACGAATCCGAACCTCTGTTCCTCAGAGCGGCATCAAGCATTTCAATCCTTGAAGATATAAGCAATGATCCAAACCTTCCGTTACACACAAGAACTTTAATATGGAATCTTTCAAGCCAGCTTGAAACTATTCCTGTGGATGAATAAAGCTAAAAATGTCACTTTAAAGCATAACACCGCGTTTACATGTGATTAATTGCAGAAATAAGATTTATTTATGTGTATATTTATGTGTAATTACTGAACTTAATTTATCTCCAGAGAGCACTAATGGGAAAGAATAATAGTCTCCCAAATGAAAAATAAGCTCGGGTATTTAAGAGATACTCATGAGATTATCCTGTAAAAAAATACCTGACTTTATCTTGTTCTAAAAAAAGAGCCGAATATGGTCAAGCTAATTTCTTTGCCAACTATTTCGAGCTTATTTTGGAATTACTCTAAAGAGTTACAATGCGGCATGGATAATCTTTTTTATCATTTCTAATTTTTTCGCTACCAATTTTAGGTAATGATTTGGAGAAGGCATGGAATCGAGATCCATTTCATACAGACAAAAGAAAATTATACTATCAGACATAATATAGGTCTTAATGAATATGAGAAACTCAATAAATATCTTTGAATTTTGAAATGTACCAGGAGGTGTGTGGGAACTATGTTTGAAGAAATTTCAGCCCGGATTAGAGATAATTTCGAGGCTAAAGATAGTATTAGGGAAGAAGGCTTGAAAATATCCAGGGAAATTGTCAGGGAATGTAGAGCAGCAACGTTTTCTTTGCATTCGGGGAATTTTGGGAAGGCAAACAATTGTATCAAAACCGCAGAGAATTTGCTGGAGAAACTTGAGGTCATTTTCAAAGGGCACGCTGACATTTATTATGCCGGATATGTAGAACATTCTCAGCAGGAGTATTCGGAAGCCTCAATCCTTAGAAGTCTTCTGGTAGAAGAGGGGGAGATTAAAAGTATTCCATCCCCGGATGATCTGAAAGTCGAATATGCTGCATACCTTAACGGTCTGGGCGATCTTGTAGGAGAACTTAGAAGGCATGTTCTTGACCTTATAAGGAGAGATTCTTTTGAGAAAGCCGAAATATTTTTAGGGCTTATGGAAGATATTCATGCAACACTTATGGACTTTGATTATCCGGATGCCATAACCAAGGGACTCAGAAGGAAAACAGATGTATCACGCGGGCTGATCGAAAAGACACGGGGAGACGTCATCAATGCAATTCGTCAGAAAAAACTTGAGACTGCAATGCTGAACCTTGAATCACGGTTGTAGGTTTAAGCTTCAACATGTGTAATGAGGATCTTTAATGTTAAACGATCTAGAATAGGATCTAGTCAGAAGATTAAGATACGGGAACTTTAATTGCAGTAATCTTATGTAACTTATATATTTGTTTTAATATTTGTCAAACTTTAGAATCGTGAATTTAAAACTTGATTAATTAATTAAAAATGTTAAGAGGATTTTCATGAGATTCGATCCAGAAAAAGTAAAAAAGGATGCAAAAGAAAACTTCGATCTTACCTGGAATGAGGGAAAAAAGCTTATCCGGACAACAACATTAAACGAACGCTATCCCAGGACAACCCTTAGATACGGAAAAGCACATCCTGTTTACGATACGATCCAGAAGCTGAGAGAGGCTTATCTTCGAATGGGCTTTGAAGAAATGATGAACCCCCTCATAGTTGATGATAGAGAGGTTCATAAGCAGTTTGGAAGCGAAGCTCTTGCAGTCCTGGACCGCTGTTTCTATCTTGCAGGCCTGCCACGCCCGAATGTGGGAATTTCGGATGAGAGAATCGCACAGATAAAGGAAATCCTTGGAAGCATAGGTGATGAAGGGATAGATAAAATAAGGCAAGTCTTCCATTCATACAAAAAAGGAAAAGTAGACGGAGACGACCTTGTCCCGGAGATCTCTGCGGCTCTTGGAGCTTCAGATGCTCTTGTTGCCGATATGATCAACAAAGTTTTCCCGGAATTTAAAGAGCTTGTACCCGAAGCAAGCACAAAGACTCTTCGAAGTCATATGACTAGTGGCTGGTTCATTTCTCTTGGTGCCCTTCTGGAGAGAAAAGAACCTCCCTTTAATTTCTTCTCCATAGACCGCTGTTTCCGGAGAGAGCAGCAAGAAGACGCATCAAGGCTCATGACCTATTACTCGGCTTCCTGCGTAATGTTGGATGAAGATGTAACTATTGACCATGGAAAAGCCGTGGCGCAAGGGCTCCTTTCCCAATTCGGTTTTGAAAAATTCCTTTTCAGGCCGGACGAAAAGCGCAGTAAATACTACGTTCCTGACACCCAGACCGAAGTATTTGCTTTCCATCCGAAGCTTGTAGGCTCAAATTCTAAGTACTCCGACGGCTGGATCGAGATCGCCACTTTCGGGGTATACTCCCCTACAGCTCTTGCAGAATATAATATCCCTTATCCTGTTATGAATCTTGGGCTTGGGGTGGAGAGGCTGGCAATGATCCTTCACGATGCCCCGGATATACGCGCTTTGACTTATCCTCAAATCCCTCAATACAGTGAATGGATGATGTCGGACAGCGAACTTGCAAAGCAGATCTTTGTAGATAAAGTACCTGCAACTCCTGAGGGACAAGCGATTGCAGCTGCAATTATTTCCCAGTGCGAACTTCATGGAGAAGTACCAAGTCCTTGTGAATTCCCTGCCTGGGAAGGTGAAGTCTGCGGCAGGAAAGTAAAAGTTTCTGTAATCGAGCCTGAAGAAAACACAAAACTCTGCGGCCCTGCAACTTTCAATGAGGCGGTAGCCTATCAGGGAGACATCCTTGGAATTCCGAACATCAGTAAGTGGCAAAAAGCCTTTGAAAACCACTCTGCAAGATCAGGCATCCGTTTTGTAGAAGCTTTTGCCGCACAAGCTGCAAGAGAAATCGAAGAAGCTGCGATGTCCGGCGCAAGCGAACATATAGCAAGAGTAAGAATCGTCAAGGTGCCCTCAGAAATTAATATAAAAGTAGGTCCTATTGCCCAGCGTTATATTACTGGCAAGAAGAAAAAAATGGATATGAGAGGCCCTGTTTTTATCTCCGTAAAAGCAGAATTTGTGTGAAAGAAAGACGTAAAAGTTAGAATCGGAAGACATATATTGATCTTAAACTGTGTAAGGAACAAGATCGGTTTGTTTTATTTCACCCAATAGATATTAATATAATGATAAAACAAAAGAAACGTTCTTATTTGACTGCTGAAGCAGGTTGATAACGGATTGTGCTTTCATGAGAAATTACACTAAATGGGTAGCAACATCATTAGTAATTAGTACAATTTCTATAGTGGTCGTACTTCTCCTTACTCTGGATAAGACAACGGTTTTAGCTCTCAAAGAGATTAAACCTATATACATATTAGCCGCGTTTTGTATACACATACTTTCCTTCATTCTCTGGGGTCTACGCATACAGATAATGACATCTGCTCTCGGGTATAAAATAAGCCTTACAAGGGCTTATGAAATTGTTGTCTCCGGTACCTTCGTTGCTGCTCTTACCCCTTCTTCCATAGGAGGGGAGCCATTAAGGATTCTTCTCCTCAAACAGGACAATATGCCTGTCGGGAAAGCCTCTGCAGTTATTCTGGGAGAACGCATATTGGATGCTGCGTTTCTGCTATTAGCTGTACCTTTTGCTTTATATCTCTTCAGTGGCACATTGTCGGATCCTCGCCTTAAACTGGTGATAATGTTAGGAGGCTTATTTTCATTAGCTACACTTATCCTGATGCTCTATGCGTTAATGAGGCCTCAATATGTTAAGCCTGCTGTAAATGGTCTTGTGGAATGGCTGATCAGGTGCTTTAGTGGTAGAAAAACCGGAGATAAACTGCGCAAGCTGTCGGTGTCAATTGATAAAGAGATTGACGAATTTCATGAAAGTATATATCTTTTCGCCACACAGGCACGTTCAGGTCTGATATTTGGGATAGTATATACAGTTATATACTGGGTCGTTGATTTTTGTTCTCTTCCGGCAGTTCTTATGGGTCTTAATCATCCTCCGTATATACTGTTCTCTTTTGCAGCACAGGTACTGCTGTTAATCATAGCAGTTGCACCTTTGACACCTGGTGCAAGTGGGGTGGCTGAACTTGCTGCAGCTACTCTATTTTCAGCCTTTATGCCTGCAGGTATTATAGGAATTGCAGTGATCGGATTGAGAGCTTTTACATTTTATACCAATATTTTAGTCGGAGGATTTGTAAGTTTTAAGTTACTGAAAGACTCTGAATTGGTAAAGAAGTATCTTAAACAACCTCAAAGTAATGTTGAGGCATGTGAGAAGTAGTTTAGGGAAAGGTTTATTCTTTAGCATTCAATCAAGCTTTCGTCTTTCCTTTTTTAACATTTTTTCATCTGAGAAAGAGTCCAAAATTTATTTTAAGGCAAGAGTATTTTAATTCCAGAAAAAAACGAAATTTTCTTTGGTTTTACAAATGTTCCAGACAGAACCTATTATCTATCTTCAATCCCACGGCACTCCCTGGTTTACACTTCTCATGATTCTTATAACTACTCTTGGTTCTTACGCTTTTTTGGTTGCCATAACGGTAATTATTACTTTTGGGATTGATTTCAAAAGAGGCTTTTTGTTGTTTCAGCTGTTGATATGGACAAGCCTGGCTACCGAAATGTTGAAATTGCTAGTAGCGTTTCCAAGACCTGATTTTGTGGATAACAGAGTCCTTAATCTGGAATATGGAGTTAAAAATACATCTCCTTTTCAGGGGAACGGACATAGAGGCATTTTTGAACTGCCGGATAAACAGGTTCTTAAAGCGTTTCGTCTTCAAGAGGCTTTGAATGTTTCATCGTTTGGCTTTCCATCCGGGCATGTATCACTTACGACTGCGTTGTGGGGAGGAAGCGCTGCTATATTAAATAGCAAGAAAGTTCGACTATTTACTCCTTTTATAATACCGATTATAGCTTTTTCAAGAATATACCTGGGCAGACATTTCATAGGAGATGTACTGGGAGGAGCTATTTTAGGCCTAATTATCCTGTTTCTCTTTACGCGTTTTCTCAAAAGCTCATTTCGAGATGATTTTTTCAAAAAAGAGTGTTTCGAATTCTCTTTAAAGCGCAGGAATTTACTGTTTTATTTTGTGATATTTGTTATTCCTATTCTTCCCATAGCCTTATCTCTGGTTAGTGATACTGTAGCAGGATTGTATTTTGGCACTAATATTGCCTACCTCTTAATAGTGAGAAATGGAATCCCGGATGATACCGGAAGTACTGCACAGAAGACTACAAGGGTATTTATAGCACTACTGCTATTCGGGATATCCGGCCTTATTCTTGATTTCTGGTTTAAACCAGTCGGGGTAATAAATACCCTCCAGTTTACGTTAACAGGCTTTCTAAAAACCTTCATTCCTTCATCTACGGTCTGGGTTTCTGTAGTTATCTGCACAAAGCTTGGTCTTTACAAGAGGGAAAAAGGAAATTTATATATTAAGAAAAGGCCTATATATCGAAGCTGAATGGAATCATATATATTATATGGAGACTGAAATAGTATTTAAGTGGAACTCAGGTCTTCACCTTAAAATAAAGAAAAATCTTGTTAAGGCTATACAGGATATAAAAACAAATAAATAGATGATACGGAAGGTACCATTAAGGCTTCAACGGGGGGAAAAAATCAATCTTTATTTTTAGTTTATTCATACTCTTCTTCAAGGAATAACTTAAATAATGCTTTTAACTATTGAGCGTATTCACAATTTCACTGAGAAACAGAAAATTGAAAATCGTAACCTATAGGTTGTAATCAATGGGAAAATTTATGGGCGTTTCACCCGTGGAAGGAATTTCCCTAGATATCTCACAACTCACATAGACAAAACAGAGAGGATGAAATTCATGGATTTTGAAAAATTAAGACACGGGACCGAGCTTATTAAGCGGGGCTTTGCACGCATGCAGAAAGGGGGTGTGATCATGGACGTGACAACTCCTGAGCAGGCCAGAATCGCAGAATCAGCAGGAGCTGTTGCTGTTATGGCCCTTCAAGCTGTTCCTGCAGATATCAGGAAAGCAGGTGGAGTTGCCCGGATGGCAAATCCTGAGATAGTCCAGCAGATAATTGAGACGGTTACAATTCCAGTAATGGCAAAAGCCAGGATCGGACACTTTGTAGAAGCCGAAATACTCGAGGCACTTGGCGTTGATATGGTGGACGAATCCGAAGTATTAACCCCTGCCGACCCATACTTTCACATCGACAAAACACAGTTTACAGTACCTTTTGTCTGCGGAGCCAGAAACCTCGGTGAAGCCCTTCGCAGAATTAACGAAGGGGCTGCAATGATCCGGACCAAAGGAGAAGCCGGGACAGGTGACGTTAGCCAGGCTGTAAAGCACATGAAACAGATCATGGGAGAAATCCGTGCACTCTCAGGTAAGACCAGGGAAGAACTTATTTTGGTTGCCAGGGAAATAGAGGCTCCCATAGAGCTCGTGATGGAAACTGCAAAAATGCAGCGTTTGCCGGTGGTTAACTTTGCAGCCGGAGGGATTGCAACTCCTGCGGATGCAGCTCTTATGATGCGGCTTGGGGCTGATGGTGTCTTTGTGGGTTCCGGTATTTTTAAAGCCGAAAACCCTGTGAAAATGGCAAAAGCAATAGTTGAGGCAGTAAATAATTATGACAACCCTACAAAACTAGCCGAGATCTCAAAAGGAATAGGCTCCGGAATGAAAGGCATTTGTGCAGATACGATCCCTATAGAAGAAGCCCTTCAGGAACGTGGCTGGTAATACCAGGCTGCGATTCCCGAGTTGCGATTCCCGAGTTGCGATTCCCGAGTTGCGATTCGGGAGCCCGCAGTCCTTTTCGCTCGCGTTGCTCGCTCAAGAGGACTAAAAAATTTATTTTTAAAAATTATCCATTCTTTCATAAATAATAAGTTCATTTAATAATAAGTTCATTTAAAATAAACTCTGGAAAATGGTGTTTTTCATGAAAATAGGTGTAATCGCTATTCAAGGAGCGGTTTCAGAGCATATTGATGCTTTAAAGAGAGCCCTTGAGGAAAGAGGGGTATGTGCAGAGGTTGTAGCTATAAAGCATAAGGGAATTGTTCCGCAGTGTAGCGGGATTGTGATTCCGGGAGGTGAAAGTACGACTCTCTGCAGGCTGTTGGCCCGAGAGGGAATTTCTGAGGAAATTAAGGATGCGGCTGCGCGGAGAGTGCCTATCCTCGGAACCTGTGCAGGCTTGATTGTGCTTGCAAAGGAGGGGGACGAGCAGGTTCAAAAGACCAGCCAGGAGCTGCTCGGCATTATGAATATTAAAGTTAACAGGAACGCTTTCGGGAGGCAAAAAGATTCGTTTGAGGCAGAGCTTGACGTTGGGTTCCTTGATTCTACTTTCACCGGCGTATTTATCCGAGCTCCCGGAATAATAAGCTGCGGGCAGGGAGTGCGCATACTCTCAAAGCTTGATGACATGATTGTTGCTGCAGAGCAGAGAAATGTGCTGGTCCTTGCTTTTCATCCAGAATTAACCGATGATTTGCGTATTCACCAGTATTTCCTGAATAAAATTTTTAACTGATTGTACTACAGCGACTTTCAGCTTTATTCCAGTCCTATTTTTTACCTGTTTTTTATATAGCAAAAATAGAATAGTATTTCATTAATTTTATTTTTTTATGAAGGCTTTAAAGCTATATATTGATTGCCTCATATTAGTTAAAAAAGATTCAATTAAGGAGTAAGCAATATGGTCAAACTAAGCGAAGAGATGAAAGAGGACTTTGCAAAGATGCGAATTTTTCCTTTTGCAACCGCATCACAGAATGGAGAACCGAACGTAATACCTATCGGCATGTGCAAGCTGCAGGAAGACGGCGAGACAATCTGGATTACAGACAATTATTTTAACAAAACCCGAAAGAACCTGGACGAAAACCCAAGAGGATCACTCTACATCTGGGGTGGAGAAATCAAAGGCTGTTACCAGATAAAAGGGGATATCGAGATAAAGACCGAAGGAGAAGACTACGAGAAAATGCATAAAATGGCCAAGAGTATCGGAGAAAAGTACCCTGCAAAAGCCCTTGCAATTTTTAAAATAACCGATATTTTTGAATGTAAAGGCGGCCCGGATGCAGGAAAGAAGGTGCTGTAGTCTTCCTGGCTAATTTTTATTTTAAGATTTGATCTTATTCAAAGAATTGAGAAAACTCTCAACATTCCTTTTTTTGAAAAAAACTTCAATCGATGTATTTCTTATGTAACCTTAATTCCTAAATTTAAGCGTATACATCTACAAAAAAAAATATTTACAGTGATTAAAATTCAACCTTCGGAACTTCCCTTTCTGTTTGAGATACTTCAAATAAGTCTTTTTTCTGGAAACCTGTAAGGGATGCAATAATGTTTGTCGGAATCGTTTGGACGCTGATGTTGTATTTCATAACGGTGTCATTATAAAATTGTCTCGTATAGGCAATTTTGTCCTCGGTTTCCAGAAGGTCTTTCTGGAGTTGTAAAAAGTTCTGGTTGGCCTTTAAATCGGGGTAGTTCTCTGCAACTGCAAACAGTGATTTCAGGGTTGAGGACAGGTAATTGGATGCTTCGGCTGTTTCATTCACGTTACTTGCAGACATAACTGCAGCCCTGGCTTTCGTAATGTTTTCAAAAAGAGTTTTTTCGTGTTTTGCATATCCCTTCACTGTTTCCAGCAGGTTGGGGATAAGGTCATAACGCCTTTTTAGCTGTACCTCTATTTGAGCCCAGGCATTTTCTACCCTGTTTCGCTGTTTTACAAGGTTATTGTAAATTATTACAAAAAGCAAACCCAGAATGATTACTATTATTACTAAAACTTCCACTATCAAATAGATCACCATCTTTTAATAAAGTAATTTACCTGGCACCGCCCCCGCCTCCACCAGAACCGCCACCTATTCCTCCTACTCCGCCTCCTCCGCCGCCTGCACTTCCGGATGGAGCGGATGCGGCATAGGCACTTCCGAAACCAGAGCCAAATTGAGCATAACTACCGTGTATGAGATATAAGTTGCTTCTTTGCAGCTCATTGGAAGGAACGACCAATGACATATTGTCAAGGACTTCCTTAGCAACTCCAAGAGCTGTTGCGTACACAAGGTAATGATCCCAGATTTTTATTGATTCCGGTGGATATTCTTTGAGAGCTGAAAAGTCTGTGAGATATTTTTTAAAATTGTTCCAGCGTTCGTAGTAAAGTCTTCCTTCCGGAGTCCAGCGTCCAAGCACCTTTTCGAATATTGAGGCGGCAATCAGTACAATTATTTCGAAAATGAAGATAAATCCGATCAGCATATTCATGTCTGATGCCAGGGGGAATTTATCTGTAGGGAAAGTACCGGAAAATGCAATTAAATAAATAAATACTGCTATTGCAGTGACTGCAAAAAATCCAACTATATACTTGTTTCCTGAAGATTGGAAAAGTTTATTGATTGCTGTATGCGCTTTAACTTTTTCATTCCAGTCATTGATAAATTCGTAGAAATCATTTCCTTTTCCAAGTTCTGCTTTAAGTTTATGCCAGGAAATTCTGCCTTCGTGGGCATGACTTTTTAATAAATTGAATGCGTCTTTTTCGAAGTCTTCCAGTTCACGCCTGTTATTCCGGTTCTCTTTTGCATCACTGGAGAGACCGGTGTTTAAAATATCGATCAAAACATCTTCAGTTTCGGACTTAAGCAGCCCCAATAACTTACTTTCTTCGGCTTTTACAGTCCGCAGGGAAATGTATCCAAGGTTAGCAAGATCCATAATCGTTGCAGTAAAGCCATCTATAGTGGGAACGCCCATTTTTCCCTGAACGATAGCGTTTACTACTGCGGGCCTGGAGTCAGTTGGAAGTTCTCTTTCGTATATTGCGTTGTATTCAATTTTAGGCTCTCTTCCGTATTTGAAATATATAAATATGGGAAATGCCAGAGCTAGAATCGCATACAATATTGTAAAATAATAGAGACTCTTTAGTATCGAACTTTGACGCTCATATTCATTTTCAATGGATTTTATTTGTGCAAGACCCTCTTCATCGTCTATTTGAACAATACTGGAATTAGGAGCGGCAATTCTTGGAAAAGCAACTCTGATTTCATACCATTGATATGAAGGAATCTCATTTGTCCTTAAATTGATTACATTATGCTCTACATTTGCTTCCTGTGTATACCCGGTCGGATGTATCCAGTACTGGATCTCACTCTCATTATTTACAGGGAGGGTAATGCTAGCTCTTAAGTTTTCAAGAGGTTTTTCCCAATCACTGCCCCACAGCTTGTATTGGAATTCAGAAATATCCTTATGAACCTTTACTACACTTAAGTGATCGTAGGATATAAAAAAAGTAACCTTTTCAGGGGTCAGGTCAGGTAGTGAGCCTATCAGCTCATATCCGTCGGAAGTCTCACTATAACTGAATTTACATCTTTCGTCAGAACAATATCCTGTTATATTCTGAATGGATTCTCCGGGAAACACCTCTAGTTTCCTGAAAACCTCATGATACTGCCCTTCAAACGTATATGAAATCGATTCTTTTACATGGACTATACCACTGGGATCAATAGTAATATTTGTTATAGCTCCTTCCAATGTGTAGTCTTTTGCACTGGCTGAGGGCATCAGGCAAAGAATAAAAATGAAGAGAACAGCTACTTTTAAAGCTTTAGAAGTAATTTTTGAATCTGTTGCAGGTTCTAAAGAGCCGTTTGAAAGACCCAAGCCGAATTCCTCCAGCTGTGTATTATCTTTGTAACATTAATATTTTTCTCAGAGTCTGCATCTTAAGTCCAGAGATTCTGTGATTTTGAACGTATGTTTATGGATCGGCAAGGTAAACAAATCTTTTAGTATCAAAGGAATTTGTATACACCATTATTATTGAAAAATGGAAAAATAAAACACATAACGGAGAATTTGAAAGTGTCTTTTGTTAATTATGAGGTGTGGAAGGCAAAGGAAGTTGCGGAGAAATATCTAAGCGGTGTTAGAGGAGCAGTCCCATTAGCTCAGGTACAGATTGAAATAATGGTAAGAATTATTGACAGCTGCAATGTAAAAATAGAAAAAATCCTTGATCTCGGCTGTGGAGATGGGATTTTATCCGCAGCAGTTTTACAACAGTATCCTCATGCTTCGTGTGTACTGCTGGACATTTCGGAACCAATGCTCCAGGCAGCTAAAGAGAAGTTAGTTAATTACAACGATAAATTAAGTTTTCTACTTTTAGATTATGGTGACCGTCGATGGGTTGAAAAGGTGAAAATTACAGGCCCGTTCGATGTCATTATTTCAGGCTTTTCAATCCATCATCAAAATGATGATAGAAAACAGGAGCTTTACTCTGAAATTTTTGAGCTACTTAAATCGGGAGGGCTATTTTTGAATTTGGAGCATGTTTCCTCATCTTCCGAATGGGTAAGTTCTTTATTCGATGAATATTTTATCGATTCACTGTATAATATGCACCTTCGAAATGATGCTGGAAAAACAAGGCAAGAAGTTGCAGATGAACTTTATCGCAGGGATGATAAAGCGGCTAATATACTGGCACCTGTAGAACAGCAGTGTGAATGGTTACGCAATATAGGGTTTCAAGACGTTGATTGTTATTTTAAGATCTTCGAGCTTGCATTATTTGGTGGAAGGAAGCAGAATCGGAATTGAGGCAAAGCAACATTATTTTTAGGGATAATTCAAAAGAAGAAAATCATTTATCAATATCTGAATATAAGGAACCCTGTTGTCTTCAACTTTGCTCCCCATATTAAATTAAATTGGCGGTTTAAAGTTTTAAGACACAGGTTCTTGAATTGATTGTCACAAATAGTTAAAAGTGCAAGTTAAATAAACTCAATTCGCCTAGCATGGCAAGTATTAGAATATTCATTACAATAAATATGAAAACTAGTGTTGCCAGATTTGTCACTATGCACATAGACGAAGATTCTATTTGTTTATCCCATGCCGCAAAATATTCTTGGTCCTTTCGTTTTTCAGACTCTAGTTGCATTCTATTTCCCCTTTTTCCAGTATTTTCTGATACATTTATCTCTTAAGTTTCTTTCCCTTCATATTTTCATAATATCGATGCCGTGTAGCTAAAATATATTGGCAGCGAAAGGGTTCAGAAGCTTCATAATATTGAGATATTTGTTTGTTATTGCCGAGTCCAGTATTATTATTTTTAAAATTTTATAATAAGATTCGTTTAAATATGATTTTTATAATAATATCTTAATCTCAAAAGTACTTTTGCAGTCTCTATAAAATAGTCCAGTCCAATCTATTTGCATGAAAAATGAACTCACATAGATAAACGTACCACAAGCGCTGCTTTCTAAAGGATCTCGAGAAAGGATAACGCTTTCAATATTATATAAATACATATAAATACATAAAAATATATAGATGTATGATTATGTAAATAATTATATATATTTATATAGATGTATAGTACGAGCCTATAATCAATATGCAGTACTTATGCTTCAATACTGATAAAGAGATATAGTTGTAAGTCCACATCATAATATTTTAACAGTTCGTTTTGCCCCCAAATGAATAGTTATTCAATAGTACATTCATATTTTTTTAAGTAGATATGCCTAACGGTTAACTTCTTTTTTTAGTGAAAAAAGACGATCTGTTTTCACAGAAATTACTCAGAATTATAAAAATCAAATATATAATTATTTAGATTTACGCTCTTGTGTTCTTTCGACATATCCGTATTTTGGAGAATGTAGTGTTTCTTATACTGTAGACACGTATAGGAGAAGAATATTAAAAATATGGAAAATTTTTCTTATGATCGGATTCTTCTGATAGAGTAAGCTCTTAAAAACAGTATATATTGGAATAAGATTTTATTTAATTTTCAGATTTTAAAACTGAGGTCGGTATGAAATTCCATAATAAGATGATGTTTTTGTTGCGAATTGAAGTTGTAATTATGTTTATTGCCATCTATTCATACATATCTGATATACTAAATCTAATACAGTTAATTTTTACTTTGATTTGTTTGGTTATTGGAGCTATATGGTTGTTCGAAGCTGAAAAATATCAAACCTGATCTTTAAATTGCTGGGCTTTTACTGAATCATTTCTAATAAAAGTTAATGAGCTCCAGCAGCGTTTAAAAAAGATAAATATCAAAAAGAGTGTAAATAGGTTGAAGATTAACCATTAGTACAGCTCATGAGATTCATACAAAAAATGTTCTTGTTATTATATACCTTTATTTACTGATAAAAAAGATGTGGAAAAATGCAAAAGCTTGAACGAAGGATTCAGAAATGGAAAAGAAAAATACAGAAATGGAAAAGAAATATCCAGATATGGAAACGTCAGAAAAAGCAAGAGAAAAAACAAAGACGAGAAATAAAAAATCTTCATTAACGAAATAAAGAATAGAATAAAGAAGGTTATAGATGCTGAGTACGCGCTCAGGCGCTTAGGGCCAAAACTAGGATATTTGCACAGGGATATTTATATATTCACTCCTGTGCTCAACGTCTTTTCTAATTTTAAGGCTCTGGGATTGCTACTGAGGCATATAATTCAACTGTATTATAGTGTAGAAAATCTACCATTCCTGACTTTAATAAACATTCGATGTCAAAATGAAAGACTAATGAGAGAATCAGATATTATAAAAATGGAGGGATAATGTTCAAATTCTATAAAATAGATATAGTTTAGGCTTTTAAAGAGTGGTTCCTGCAAACCAGTTTCCTTTTCTATAAACATGATAATAGAATTGATCCACTATTAAATACGGATCCTTAGGATAATTTTGCTTATAGGCCAGAAAAGCGGCATTTACCTGGGCCTTCTCATCATCTGTCAGAGTTTGATAGCTGGAAGGAAGGATGCCTGATTTTGAACCTTTTTTAGAACCAGTTTTGTTAATTTTTTTGCTCTTCAAGTTTCCTCCGTAATAATAGACATCCAGCAAATGCTTTTATGCAAGATAAAGATGCTGCCGGTAAAAGTGCTAGCGAAATAAGATTGATGTTAACAAGGCCCAATACCAGCGAGCTGTCACCAGAAGCAAAGTAGCCATTGCTATCTGATTGGACTTCACGGAAGAGTAAATATATCGAGTCAGATGTTCTTAATGTGATAAGCAAAGGGTAGCACAAGGCAATTTATGACATAACCTTTTATAGCATTTACAGAAGATTTACTACACTTCCTTGTTTTATCCAAGCTGAATAATTACTAAAAATTTTAAATTTTTTAAATTAGTTTTGCCATATAATCTATGCGTGAATGATAAAGCAAATTTTATGGAAATAAAACACACCGCCAAATGGTGACTTGATGGAACTAGAAAATGCACAATCTGCTATTGAAAAATTATCAATAATTAAAAATAGTGAATGTAAATGTTCAATTTGCCAAAGATATTGCCAGCAAAAACCCTGTTGGGGAACTCCTGAAGATATCAAGAAATTAATAGGCTCTGGATATGCAAATCGATTGATGTTAAATTATTATACAAAAACCAAAGGTGAAAATGTATACTTTCCATCTCCAGCGGTGAAAGGATATGAGGGAAAGCCGGCTCCATTTTGGCCAGGTGGGATCTGTACGTTTTATAATTTTGAGACCGGCTTATGCGAAATTCATACCTTAAAACCACTTGAGGGAAAAACGGTTTATCATGAGTCAAGTGAAGAAAATACTCATTTTTTAATCGTTTCTACATGGGATACAGAAGACGCGCAGATTGTAAGAGTGAAATGGCAGGAAATTACAGGATGCAGGGATCTTCCGCATGGATTTTAAGGAGGAATAGAATGTCAGTGTGAGATGAAGTAAAATCGGAAATCTGAATGTATAAGGAAGTATGGCAAAGATTCGTTTTTTGGGGGTTACTAAATGAGCCCACTACCCACGAAATTATTACATATAAAACAACACAGATTTTAGTATATGCCTTTAAGATACAAGCTTTTTAATAGGATAAAAGACACATTGGATGTCGTTGAAAATAAAGAGAAGTATAACCTTTTATTAAAACTCATTTTGTTTTAAATAATAATCTTATACAATCTCATTTTTTTCTATCAATGCCTTAAAAGAGGAGGTGAAACAACATGGGTTTTAATGACAGAGGAAACTCCTTCAGGGGAAGAGACAGCAACCGCGGAGGTTTCGGAGCTCCAAGAGAAATGCACAAAGTAACATGTGCTGATTGTGGTGTAGAAACCGAAGTGCCTTTTAAACCTGATCCCGAAAGACCGGTTTACTGCAGAGAGTGTCTCCCAAAACACAGAGCTCCCAGAGAAAACAGAAGATATTAAGTGTCTTCGTGGAACGAATTTACATTAACACTTATTTCTTTTTCACTTTTTTAAACAAAGTAAGACCACTTATCTTTTTTAATTAGCGAAACAGTGTGCTCTTTCGAGCTTTCAGCTCGAAAACGTCCCAATGGATTAGTAATAATTTAAATGTTCAGTGTCAGTTTTTACGCTACAAAAATAGATTTATCGTTTTCATTAATAACTTAAGCTTTAATCCTGGTTCTTCGAAGTGCGTCCCTAATTTGCCTATTTATTTCGGGCTCTTCATAAGGCTTACGTTCGATTTGCTTGAGTTCTGGAGGCTCAATGTCAAAGAATAGTACCTTACGTTCCTTAGCCGCAGTAATAAACCTACGAATCGCACTTTTTTCTTTTCGATCTTTTCTCGTATTCAAATACGTGGTTAGCTCCGCATTGTCCATTTTTAGAATTTTTTCATATGTCGATTTGTCTATTTCTAAATATTTCATACCGGGAACATTTAAAATTAATGTATCTGATTCTTCCAAGTAATTGATTGTTGTGTTTTCAAGTAGCTGAAATTCGGTTTTTGAATAATGCTTTTTGTTCTCTGTTTCCATCTGACACTCCAACTGTATTTTTTATTATAACATCATAACAGAAATTTGAAATTCGTTTTTTACACTTTTTCATACATAAAAAAGTATAATCTTCTCAGTTTTTTATTGTTTTCCATAACACGTTTTGTTTTTTGAATCTAATATTTTTATTAAGCTCGTCCTGATTTGTGGGTTATATGCAAACTTTAAACGTACCTGATGCTGTGGCTTTTCAACAGTTGCCATAGCAAAAACAAACTTTCACCTTGTTGGCACGATTCTCTTATGCGTTTTAAAGTTGCAAGGAGATTTTCGCTTAATTCCGTTATTTATTCAATTTGTAGTAAGTATAATCGCGGTAGGAACAAAAGATGTTCTTGGAAGTTTTCCCCTTTGCAATAAAATAATGTTAATATCGTATATGTATTTGCCGTTTACAAATTCTATATACAACTGTAGTAATACAGGATTTGCTAGAATCCGGGGTTATGGTTAGTAGAAGCGGAAAATGGGCTATTAAAAAGTGAAATTACTAAGGCTCCAATCAGCGTAAATTTGGTGAAGCGATCACTATCAAAAGTGTGCTTTGTAAACACTTTTATATATTCAGATGGTAAGGAAATACTTGTTAATAAACAACAAACCCATGGAACGATGGCATTTGCACAGGAGTTTTTATACTCTCTTTCTCCTGTGTACGTTTACTCAAAACTTTTTAGCTCTCGGTGTTCTATAGATTGTAATTCAGTGTTATTCATATGGAAGTTTTTATATGTTTAATATTGCAGATGGGAACTATTTTTATCCGGGGTTATTTTCGAAATTCGAACTCGTTTACATTTAAAAACAGAGACTCTAAATTGTATTACGGGAGATTATGATGAATTTACTTAAATTCTGGAACAGTTTGGGCAATAAATTCGGTGAAGGTATAATCATTTTAGTGACATTAGTTGCTGTTTATTTTTTGGTGTCTATTTACAGCTTATATACAGTTAGATTGTATTAATTAAACCGTTTTTTGGCACATCATTTTCTTCTGTAAGTTTTGCAAGCCTGTCGATATTTGGCGGCTACTTAGGAGTAAAAGGCCTTTCAGTGCTTTAATTTTCCTCGTAAGCCAATTTTCTGTTTTTCTAAGGTGAGGATCTGTTTAGGCAAACATTAGAGTAATTATGATTTCAGATCTTCAACATAAACACTATAATAGATAGTATAAACTATTATTAATAATATAAGACAAGGACACATTTAAGACTGAACCAACGGGAAGTTTAAAACAATGATTGATAAAGATTCTCATGACGACATTTGGTCAACAATTAACATTCAAAAGAAGGAAATTGTAGAACTTAAAAAACGTATGCAAGAACTTGAAAAAAATGTAAAGAATTCAGTTAAATAACACTGAATTCTATTATTTCAGACATATTAATTCTATGCGCAGCTTTTAATATAAACAGATTCACCCTTTAAAAGCGATAAATTCCTTTTGTGGAAGTTTTATCCTAAAATGATTTCGCATATTATGAGGATTGAAATTAATCCCAGCCTTTTTTCTTGATTATTTACACAGAGTTTTGATTTCTTACACAGGAAATATTTATTACACAAAGCCTTTTGTGTGATAATGCTTAAGTGTGATTAGGTTGATTTATGTCTCTGTCAAAATTTAATGAGTCAAGTTTATCATGTTTACTGGAGAAATCGATATGAAAGTATTGGTCAGTGATCCACTCTCCAACGAAGGTTTGGAGATTTTAAAAGAGCATTTTACTGTTGACGTTATTACCGGGCTTTCCGAGGATGAGCTAACGAAAATTATCAAGGATTACGATGCGCTTGTAATACGAAGCGGCACCACTGTCACCCAGAAAATTATCGAAGCTGCTGACAGGCTGAAGGTTATTGGGAGAGCTGGAGTCGGAGTTGACAATGTAGATGTCGATTCAGCTACCAGAAAGGGCATCATTGTGACTAACTCGCCCGAAGGAAACATGATCTCGGCAGCCGAACATACTATTGCCATGATGATGGCAATGTCCAGGAATATACCCCAGGCAAATGCTTCCCTGAAGAAAAAGGAATGGAAGCGCAACAAATTCATGGGCTTGGAGGTCAAAGGTAAGACCCTGGGAGTTATCGGTCTCGGAAGAATCGGTTCCGAGGTTGCGAAGAGGGCTCTCGGACTTGAGATGAAGCTTATGGGGTACGACCCGTTTATCACCGAAAAACGTGCTGCTGAACTTGGGGTCAAGCTTGCGACAGTAAATGAAATCGCAAAAGCAGCCGACTATATTACAGTGCATACTCCACTTATAAAAGAGACCAGAAACATACTCGATGAAGAGCAGTTTGCTTTAATGAAACCCACTGCTAAAGTTATCAACTGTGCTCGTGGCGGCATTATTAGCGAAGAAGCCCTTGCAAAAGCTTTGGCGAACGGAAAAATAAGCGGAGCAGCATTGGATGTATTTATCGAGGAGCCTCCATTTAACAGCCCTCTTCTTGAGTTTGACAATGTAATAACAACTCCTCATCTTGGAGCCTCCACCCAGGAAGCTCAGGTCAATGTGTCAATCGAAATAGCCAATGAAATAGTATCCGTACTCACTGGCGGGCTTGCAAAGAACGCAATCAATATCCCGTCTGTAAAGCCGGAAGCTATGGCGGTTCTTGCTCCTTACATCAGGCTTGCTGAAATGATGGGAAAAATTGTAGGGCAACTTGTTGAAGGCAATTACGAAAAGGTAGAAATCGGATACAATGGCGAGATCTCCGGAAAAGACACGCGACCCCTTACGGTTTCAGCTCTCAAAGGTCTGCTCGAAATGGCTCTTGGTTCTGCAGTAAATTATGTCAATGCTCCGAGCCTTGCAAAGGCCAGACAGATCGCAGTTGTAGAAAGCAGATCCGAGTCTTCCGAGGAATACGCTTCAACTATCAGTATCAGGCTTATTGGCGGAGGGATGACTAAGCTGATTGCCGGAACTGTCGTTGGGGATGAGCCAAAAATCGTTTCAGTTGACGGGGACAAACTGGATATCTTCCCTGCAGGATATATGATTTTTGCCAAACACATCAACAGGCCTAATGTAATCGGCCCATGCTGCCTGGTTCTTGGTAAAAACAATATCAATATCTCAGGCATGCAGGTCGGAAGGTCAGAAATCGGAAGCGCTACCATGATGGTCCTGAATGTGGATAACGAAGTTCCGGCTCCGATCCTGGAAGAATTACGGAATGTAGAGGGAATTCTCAGTGCAAAACTCGTGAAACTGTAAATTTTTCCCAAAAAAGATTTTGCTTCGGCATAGTTAAGAATGCGATTCCATGAATAATGGCATTCCAGTGTCGAAGTCTTAAATTCTTTTTCCGAATACTATTTTAAACTTAGTTTTAAAAGTCCCGGTTTTAAGAAGGTATTAAAAATACTGATTTTTAAGAGGGTAGTTAATGGAAGAACTTAAACTTGTAGTATCAACTCCTTTTAAAAAAAATCTTGCAGTTTCCCTTTCGGAGAAAGATTTTGAGTTTTCCCTGGCTTTTGACCTCAAGTGGTTTTCCCCGAAGATTGCCTCAGCGGTAAAGGACCGTGCTCTCGAAGTTGGCCTGCTTACCTTAAAGAGCGGAGCTCTTATTCCTGCCTTTGATGTAGAGAGCATAAGAATTCCCCATGCCTTCAAACCGCCAGAAAATTTTCTTGAAAGTCATGAGAATTTCGGAGAAAAATACTCTGCTCAGAAGGAAGAAATCTCCTTTGAGCATGTCCTGGAATTTATTTCCGCAGATACGGGAGTAAACAGGCAGAAGCTTGTCTCCGAAATTAACTCCATGCAGGAGAGGCTTTTTTATCTTGTAGATATCCGGATAGTAGCTCTTTTTGTGGCCAGGAAATTAGGGTGCGATATCGATCCAATCTTTGAGAAGATTTCCAGGTCTGTGCTTGGTGTCTCCTTATGATAAGCTCTTTAAATTCCCTTATTAGATTAAGCGCCTGTTCAATTACAGTGCTTAGAATTTATTGCAGAGCATAGAATTTATTACAGAGCTTATAGTTTGATTACATAGTCAGTTTTTTATAATGCTCATACTCTCTGGTGAATTGTTTCTACAAGTGGAGGTGCAGATAATTTTGGCATGACTACTTCGATATACGCTCCTGTTTTAGTGTTCTCCAGTTCTTCCATAACTTTATCCAGCTCGCTGCAAGTAGTGGCCTTCCTAATTACCCAGTCATTGCAGCCAAGAACCTCTGGTAACTTGTGATATTGCCACTCTGCCAGTTCATTGTAACAATAATCCAATTTCTTAGATAGCATCCTTTCTATCAGGTAGCCATGGTTATTCAGCACGAAAATAATCGGTTTTAGATCATGGCGACAAAACTGGCTGACCTCCTGAGCGGTCATCTGATGCGATCCTTCACCCGTTATAAGAATTACTCGCTTATCCGGTGCAGCCATGGCGACGCCAAAAGTAGCCGGAGTGGCCCAGCCGATTGCACCCCAGAGCATCTGGCTCTCGAACTTAGCACCCTTTGGTAAAAATATCGGCAGTAACCCGAAAAAGGATGTGCTCGAATCAGCTATAATTATGTCATCCGGCCTGAAAAATTCCGCGAATCTCGCGTACAAGTAATCTGAATTTATCTGACTTTCAGCATTAACTTCCGGCATTTTGGGAGGCTTAGCAACAGGTCCCTTTACATCAGTACGTTTCTGGAGCTTTTTCTTAAGTTCTTCGAGCACATCAACCATCCTCACCTGGTGATAGCCGGCATCCCCTATCTGAACCTCAAAGGGCATGATATTGATGATTAATGACCTCTCAAGCTTTGCCGTGAACATACCCGTATTATAGTCAGACAGGATAGCCCCTATAGCAAGTATGCAATCGCAGGATTCCACGAACTCCCGAATCTCAGGATTGATCAGCTGTCCGCTATATAGCCCAAGATAGGAAGGATTGGTCTCGTCGAGAACTGATTTATCCGATTCCAAGGTCACATAAGGCAAACCCGAAGCATTAACAACGTCTGTAGTCAATTCTTTTAGCCTAAAACGTTCTACAATGATTCCCGGTACAATACAGGCGTTCTTTGCATTTGAGAGCCTTTCTACAATGGTTGAGACTACAACCTCAAGCGTCTCATGATCGCTTTTCTCAAGCTTGGGTGCCTGTACTGTTGCTGATGAGATCTCTTTATGCCCATAGTCATGAGGTATGGCAATGTACGCCGGACGATGCTGTTCCATAGCTACCGCAATAACTCGTTCGACTTCATTAACGCAGTTTTCCGGGGTCAATATCGTTTTCGCACAAACTACAGGAGTAGCCATTGTCATAAACTGGTCGAACTCTCCGTTACCAAGTGTATGATGTACTATGGCATGTTTCTCCTGGGTCTCCATTTGTGGCATTCCGACAATATGGAATACTATATCATGCTCGGCATAAGAACCTGCTATCCCGCATAGAGCTGAAAGTTCACCTACTCCAAATGTAGTAGACAATACCGACATACCTTTAATGCGTGCATAACCATCTGCAGCATAAGCAGCGTTTAATTCATTACAGCAGCCTATCCAGTGCAGTTCCTTATCATCACATATTGAATCGTTGATAGGAAATGCAAAGTCTCCTGGCACACCGAAAATATCCTTTATCCCCAGCTGTTTTAACCGATTTAGAAGATGTTGAATAACTGTTTCAGACATAATAGTACCCCCCAATGTCTGTTTGTTTATGAGATTTCAGAGGAATCCAGCGTTCAACCGGGTCTCTCACAGACCAGACACTAGATTTAACAATGTTGATCTCCCCCCTGATATTGATGATTACCTGTTGAGTATAATTTGCTTAATATTATAAAAATAGAACCAATTTCTCCTCGAATTCATTTCATTTCTCTTAATTAAGTGAGCAAACACGTTTTCTAAAGTAATAACTTAGTTAATCGGTTTATCTTCAAGATAATGGATGCACGATGTAGATAAAAAGCTATATATATTTATGATGTTCCATTCTAGCAAGTGAACTATTGGTGCACATAATCTTTATGTACTAGAAATGTTATTCACATGATACAACTCCGACTAATCGCTTAATTTTTTGTCTGCCGCTTTCGAGGTTTTAGTCTCGGAGAGGCAATACGGCGATGTTCGAACGCGAAAGGAATTTTTTCCGCGTGAGTGAGGTTTAAAAAATCTTGCGGAGGAACATACAATTGGGTAAAAAATCACTGGTAAAACTTACAAGAAAAACAAATCCAAGAATCGTTTCCCTGATTCTTACCCTGAAAGAGAAGGCACACACGGATACTGCCCCTATCTGGAAGGATATAGCGAAACGTCTTGAGATGCCGTCTAGGAATTATGCAGCTGTGAACATAAGTAAGATCAACAGGCACACCGCAGAAGATGATGTCCTGCTCATCCCAGGAAAAGTGCTGGGTGCAGGTCTTCTTGAACACACTGTAACTGTTGCAGCATTAACCTTTAGTGAATCCGCAGTTGAAAAAATCACTAAAGCAGGTGGCAAGTGTCTGAGTCTCGAGGAGATAATGGAAGCAAATCCTAAAGGGTCCGGTATTCGGATTTTCCGCTGAGGTGTAGAAAATGACGGTTATCGATGCAAAAGGGCTTATTTTGGGGCGTCTTGCAAGTAAGGTTGCAAAACAGTTGCTTTCAGGAGACGAAGAAATACATATTGTAAACGCTGAAAAAGCTGTAATATCTGGTTCAAGAGCAACCACCCTCAAAGATTACCGGGAAACCCGGGAAAGAGGTGCTACGGAGTTCGGGCCTTATTTTCCTAAGCGGCCGGATCGTATTCTCAAGAGAACTATTCGTGGCATGTTGCCCTATAAGAGAACGAGAGGCAGGGGCGCAATGTCCAGGCTCAAAGTCTATGTAGGTGTCCCCTATGAATTCAAGGGTGCTGAATTAATCACCATTAAAGAAGCCGATATGAGGCGTCTTAGTTCTAGCAAGTATATAGAGCTTGGTGAAGTGAGCCAGAAACTGGGTTCAAAATTTTAAAGGATGAGTCCTCATGATCAAAGTAATTAATTCATCCGGAAAGCACAAAACTGCAATTGCACGTGCAACAGTCACAAAAGGAACAGGTAAGATAAGGATCAACAAAGTTCCGCTCGAGTTGTATACTCCCGAGCTTGTAAAGATGAAGATCTCCGAACCTCTGATGATCGCAGGAGATGAAATTGTCTCAGCGCTTGACATCAATGTCGATGTACGAGGCGGCGGGATTATCGGGCAGGCTAATGCAATAAGGACAGCCGTTGCGCGCGGAATTGTTGAATGGACAAATGACACGATTGTAAGAGACAACTTCGCAAGTTACGACCGCAACCTGCTTGTAAGCGATTCAAGACAGAAAGAATCCAAGAACTTCGGTGGACCTGGAGCAAGGGCTAAATACCAGAAATCTTACAGGTAAGACTATGATCCCAGTCCGATGTTTCTCATGTGGAAAAGTAATCTCCAATTATTGGGATGAGTACAAAAGACGCGTCAATGAAGGAGAAGACGCTGCCGTAGTAATGGATGATCTTGGGATCACCCGCTACTGCTGCCGTAGGATGTTCTTAAGCCACGTCGAACTTGTTGATGTGCTTTCACCATACCAGTAAGGGACCGTAGGGTAGCCTGGTCCATCCTTCGGCGTTCGGGACGCCGGAACCTGAGTTCGAATCTCAGCGGTCCCATTTCCCTATAATCAGGGTACTGGTTATCAGGTACATATATCGTAAATTTAATCTGTGATGCTTCTCACTTATTAGAATTCATCGGAACGTTTTTGAGTTTAAGGTGATCAGTTGGTCAAGGAAAAGTATACCCGGTTCGAGCGGGCGCGGATTGTAGGCGCAAGATCATTGCAAATTGCAATGGGGGCTCCTGTCCTTGTTGAAGATGACGGACGGCTGGACCCTCTCAGTGTAGCTATTGAAGAGTTGAGGGTCGGAGTCATTCCAATCACAGTCAAACGTAAAATTAGTTGAAAACATGTGGGATGCATTTTTAGATATGAATGTGTTTTATTGTTATTTTATTGTTGATTCTATTATGAGGTGACTTTATGGAGGAAATTGAACAAACAGGGCAGGAAGAGACCGAAGCACAGCCTTTGCCTGAAAAGAATACCGAGGATGAAGCAAAACCTGCACCTGAGAAAGAAGTAGCAGCAAAAACAGAATCTGTGCCTGCAGAATCTGAGGATGAAGTTTCTACTAGAGAGGTATCCACATCCCTTGTATCCATTGACGAATATCTGGCAGCAGGTGTTCACATCGGGACCCAACAGAAAACCCAGGATATGATGCGTTTTGTATACAGGGTCAGAACTGACGGGTTATATGTGCTTGATATCCAATCAACAGACGAAAGAATCAGAGTCGCATCAAAGTTACTGTCTCATTACGATCCCTCAAGGATCCTTGTCGTCTCATCAAGGCAATATGGGCAGCACCCTGCAAAGATGTTTTCCAAGGCGCTCGGCACAAGAGCAATGCTTGGAAGGTTCATCCCCGGTTCTCTTACGAACCCTCAGATCCATGGTTTCTTTGAGCCTGATATTGTGATCGTAACTGATCCTGCAGGAGATGCCCAGGTTCTGAAGGAAGCCTCAAGCATTGGAGTACCTATCATAGCACTCTGTGATACTAATAACCTGATTTCAAACGTAGATCTTGTAATTCCCACGAATAATAAAGGCAGAAAAGCTCTTTCCCTTGTTTACTGGCTAATTGCAAGAGAAGTCTCACGGCTCAACAACACATCCTTCAATTACGAGTTACCTGACTTCGAAACTCCCCTCTAATTCCCAAAGGTAGTCCTGCTACTGCAAAGATATATGAAATGATCCATATTTTATATGGGTGATTATAATGAGACAGCCAGCAGTTGCAGGGCAGTTTTATCCCCTGCGTCCTGAATATCTGGAGAAGGAACTTGATAGATGTTTTGAAGGTCTGGAGATAAGAGAGCGAGATGTAATCGGAGCAGTTTGTCCGCATGCGGGATATGTCTATTCCGGAAAAGTGGCAGCTCATGTTTATGCGAGTCTACCCAAAGCCGATACATATGTGATTTTAGGCCCCAATCATACAGGATACGGCTCAGCTTTATCAGTGTCCAGAGATACCTGGAAAACTCCCTTCGGATCCGTTGAAGTAGATGTTGAACTCGCCGACAGGATTTTAGGGAGTATTATTGATATGGATGAGCTTGGGCATAAATACGAACACTCCATTGAAGTTCAGCTTCCTTTTCTTCAGTATCGCTTTGGCAGGGACTTCAGGATCCTCCCCATCTGTATGGGTATGCAGGATGAGGAGACTGCAATCGAAGTAGGGGACATTATTGGAAGATTGGTTTCCGATAATGGAAAAAGAGTGGTTTTCATCGCATCCAGTGATTTTACTCACTACCAGCCTGCTAAGCTTGCAAGAGAGATAGATAACGAAGTCATTGACCCTATACTGAATTTGGATGTCCGGGGAATGTATGACCTGCTCTACCGCAGAAATGCATCCGTGTGCGGATATGGAACAATTGCTGCAATGCTTACTGCTTCCAAAATAATGGGTGGCAGCCAGGCAACTCTGCTCAACTACTCAAACAGTGGAGAAATTTCAGGAGATCTTAATGCAGTCGTGGGATATGCGGCAATTATAGTGGAGTAGAAGAATTTAGTGAGAGTAAAAGTCACTTATTTTTGATTCAAAAATTCCCCGGGATATTAACTTTGCTTATGCCCGGATAAGTTTTTAAATTTCAGAGGGATTATATGATTTCGTGCTCTGCCCCCGGTAAAATTTACCTTTTCGGAGAACATGCGGTCGTCTATGGGGAGACTGCAATAGCATGTGCGGTTGAATTAAGAACCCGGGTAAGGGCAGAATTTAACGATTCAATAATTATTCAGTCACAAATTGGTAGGACAGGGATCGACTTTGAAAAACATCCCTATATTTCATCAGTTATTGAGAGAATAAATGGGATTACACCAATAGAGGGCGTTTTCCTGGAAGTCGATTCAGAGATTCCGGTGGGCTCAGGACTGGGGTCATCCGCTGCTGTTACTATTGCATGTATAGGTGCTCTGAATGAATTGTTTGGCTGCGGGCTTTCTTTAGAAGAGACTGCGAAAATCGGACATGAGATCGAGATCAAAGTTCAGGGAGCTGCAAGTCCTACAGATACCTATGTATCAACATTCGGCGGGGTTGTTACCATTCCCGATAGAAGGAAATTGAGGATACCCGACTGTGGAATTGTGATAGGGGACACCGGTATTTTCTCTTCAACTAAGGAACTTGTAGCAAATGTCAGGAAGCTCCGTGAAAATTATCCGGAACTAATAGAGCCTCTTATGACTTCAATCGGCAGGATTTCAAAAAAAGGGGAGTCTCTCGTAATGGCTGGTGATTATCCTTCTATTGGCAGGTTAATGAATGTAAATCAGGGACTGCTTGATGCCCTGGGTGTAAATATTCTTGAACTTTCCAGATTAATTTATTCGGCCAGGAAAGCTGGGGCATTTGGAGCAAAGATCACAGGCGCCGGCGGTGGAGGATGTATGGTAGCACTTACTGCAATGGATAAATGCACGCAGGTTGCCGAAGCGATGCTGGAGGCGGGGGGTAAAGTGATTATCACAAAGCCAACCGAACAGGGGCTGAAGTTTGATTAGCTATTGAACATTTTCTCCCATATTAAGTGTCGTCATTATTTAGTATTTGGCGATCTCATTATGGAATTAAAGTCAGTTAGATAAGCAAAAAGTGATGCAGAATGATGATCCCAACCGAACCTGTTATCCTGAAACTTGGAGGCAGTGTTATTACCGACAAAAGTGCAGACGAAGGAGTTATAAAAGAAGCTGCTCTCCAGAGAATCGCGCAGGAAGTTTCCGAATTTCAAGGCAAAATGATTATCGTGCATGGTGCAGGCTCTTTCGGGCACACCTATGCTCGGAAATACAGGCTTGACACGAGTTTTGATCCTGAGGGAGTAATTATAACCCATGAATCCGTCAAAAAACTAGCATCAATGGTAGTAGATGCTCTCAACCGTTTCGGAGTCCGGGCAGTAGCCGTACATCCTTTTGGTTGTACGGTTTGCAGGAAAGGGCGGATAGAGAGCATGTATCTTGATAACATAATACTCATGCTGAAACACGGTTTTGTTCCTGTATTGCACGGGGACGTAGTTATGGACCTTGAACTCGGGGCATGTGTGCTTTCAGGAGACCAGATCGTTCCTTACCTGGCAAAGGAGCTCGGAATAACAAGGCTAGGACTAGGATCAGTGGAAGATGGAGTGCTTGACAAAGATGGAAAACCTGTGCCCGAAATTACTCCGGAAAAGTTTGAGAATTTCAAGCATTGCATAGGGGGTTCAGGAAATACTGATGTGACAGGTGGCATGCTTGGGAAGGTATGGGAACTTCTGGAGCTTAGCAAAACATCTTGTATTACTTCACATATATTCAATGCAGGAAAAGCGGATAACATACGTAGGTTCTTAAATGGAGAAGCCATTGGAACCCGAATTTGTCCAGACAAAGGGTATGAAGCATGATCAATACTACTTCACGGAGAAAGATCGAACACCTGAGAATTTGCGTTGCAACTTCAGTAGAATCAAGAAAGGTTAGTGCAGGCTTTGAGGATGTTACCCTAATCCATAGGGCTCTTCCGGAACTTGATATGAATAAGCTCGACCTGTCGGTAGAGTTGCTGGGAAAACGCTTGCAAGCTCCGTTCTTAATCGCTTCAATCACTGGGGGACACCCTGATACGATTCCGGTAAATGCTGCCCTTGCAGCCGCAGCGGAGGAACTTGGAGTAGGGATCGGAGTCGGCAGCCAGCGAGCTGCAATCGACGACCATCTTCAAGAAGAATCGTTTAGAGTTGTCCGGGACAAAGCTCCCAATGCCTTTGTTTATGGGAATATAGGTGCTGCCCAGATCCGCGAATACGGGATTGAAGGAATTGAAAAACTTGTTGAGATGATCGACGCTGATGCTCTTGCTATTCATCTTAACTTCTTACAGGAAGCTATCCAGCCTGAAGGGGATAAAGATGCAACTGGCTGTCTGGATACCATTAAGGAGATCTGTTCCGATCTGCGTACGCCGGTAATCGTTAAAGAAACCGGGGCCGGAATTTCAAGGGAAGATGCCCTTCTCCTCCAAAAAGCAGGCGTGTCTGCAATTGATGTCGGAGGCGTGGGAGGCACAAGCTGGGCTGGAGTTGAGGTCTACAGGGCAAGGGAAAGTGGAGATTCCACTTCAGAACACCTGGGAGAACTCTTCTGGGACTTTGGAATTCCAACTGTTGCTAGCATCATGGAGTCCAGGGTCTCTCTTCCGATAATTGCTACAGGTGGGGTAAGGACAGGTCTTGATATAGCTAAATCCATCGCTCTTGGAGCCAGTGCGGCAAGCGCAGCATTACCCTTTGTAGGTTCTGCTCTTGAAGGAAAGGAAGCGGTTAAAAGTACCCTACTCCGTATGCTTAACGAGTTAAAGACAGCAATGTTTCTCTGCGGTTGTGCAAATATACGGGATCTGCGGAATGCTCCCGTAGTTGTTACCGGCTGGACCCTTGAATATCTTGGCCAGCGAGGCTTCAATATAAAAGATTATGCCATGTCAAGGGAAATGTTGTGAGGCGAAACTAGTTTTTTACCCTTTATTTATTCATATAACAGCATACTCCATATTACAACAATATTTATACTAATATGAAGGTAATGTACCGGAAGAAATCGTTAATATTAAATGGGCAATTGTTCATGTTCCTCAGGAAAGATAAGAATAAGCAATGGATGTTAAAGTAAGGAAAAAGTATAATTAGTTGATCTTCCGTAGGATGCCTAAAGAGAAAATATAATTCAGAAAATATATTTAGTTTGTTACCCATTGCGGAAGCTAAGATGGGTAAAACTAAAGACAAATCCTACACTTGTTCAAGTTTATAAATCATCTGATTTGACTATTAAAGTCATCTAAATAGCTTATCAAATTGTGGATTATCCAGTGAGAGTTATTAAAACCAGCTAGTAAAAGTAAGAATGGGTTAGTTTGAGTAAGAATAAAGGAAAAGCCTTATAGAGAAGGTATTTAAAAGACACCTGTTTATTGAGTTAATAAATCGGTTGTTAACGATTAGGGAAGAGGAATCTCTAAAGTTAATTGAAGAAATGAAAAGATTGAGGATGAAAGCTTGAGTTAGTCTTCAACACTCTAAAGGCAATAGAGTAATTGTATATTTATTCAAATATGCAACTGATTTCACCAAGCAAATGCATGTTTGAAGTAGTATTCTTTTGCAAGAGAGTGTAGTCTGACTTATTTTCCCAGTGTGGATTGCTTTCGGGATAAGAATCTTGAAGTATCTTCTAAAGGCTTGTTCTACATTATCGCACATCAGTATTGTGCTTTTACATTCATGATCATTGCTTTCAGACCGTACCGGATTTGCCTTCCGGATTCTCGGTTTCAAAGGGATAAAAATCGTTAAGAGGTTAAAAAATATGGCTGAAATAGGAATTGTTGCAGTTGGTGGCTATAACGAGATGGGCCGCAATATGACTGCAGTAATCATAGGTGAAGATGTAATTATTCTGGATATGGGGCTTCGGCTTGATAGAGTCCAGATTCACGAAGATGTTGAAATTGACAAAATGCATTCTCTTGAATTGATCGAAATGGGAGCGATTCCCGATGATACCATTATGAAAGAGGTAAACGGGACTGTAAGGGCAATTGTATGCACCCATGGGCACCTTGACCATATAGGTGCGATTCCGAAACTTGCACACAGGTACAATGCTCCTATCCTTGCTACCCCTTATACAGCAGCTATTATCAAGCAACAAATAGAAGCCGAGCGCAAGTTTGAGGTTTGTAATAGGGTAATTCCTCTCAGTTCCGGTGGGACTTACCAGGTTACTGAAGATATTTCTATTGAATTTATCCGGGTCCAGCACAGTATCATTGACTGCGTCCTTGCTGCGGTTCATACTCCAGTAGGAGCAATCCTTTACGCCTGTGATTTTAAGCTGGACAGAACTCCTACAATGGGTGAGGCTCCCGACTTCGATCGCCTTAAATCTCTGGGAAAAGAAGGGGTCATTGCGATGATTGTTGAGAGTACCAATGCCGGACGCTCAGGTAAGACTCCTTCGGAGCAGATTGCAAAGGATATGGTCCGGGATGTGTTACTCGGAACGGAAGAATCAGAAGTAGGAATGATTATTACTACTTTTGCTTCACATATTGCCAGATTAAAAGCGATTATTGAGGCGGCTGCAGAAATGGGCAGAATTCCGATACTTATGGGCCGTTCAATGGAACGCTATGTTGGAGCTGCAAGGGACCTTGGGTATCTTGAACTTCCTTCCAATGTCGAAATTTACGGGCTCAGGAAAGATATCGATAAGGCTTTCAAACGGATCATGCAAGAAGGAAAGAACAAGTACCTGCCAATTGTCACCGGACACCAGGGAGAGCCAGGTTCTATTCTTGTGCGTGTGTCAAACGGGGAAACTCCCTATGTTATTGAGCCAGGAGACAGAGTTATTTTCTCCGCAAACGTAATCCCAAGCCCAATGACTCAGGCAAACCGTTATGCTCTTGAGACTAAGCTCAGAATGAAAGGTGCAAGGATCTACGATAATGTCCATGTATCAGGGCATGCATACAAGGAAGACCACTGGGAACTTCTACGCATGGTGAATCCGGAACATGTAATTCCAGCCCACGGAGACATGGAGATGCACGGGCATTATATAGAGATGGCAGAAGACGCTGGATATGTACTTGGAGATACAGTACATCTTCTTAGAAACGGTGAAGTGCTGTATATTGAGGAATAATTCTTCGGGGAAGTATTACCGAATTCATAATTACCTTATATTCGGGAGGACTATGACTCTGATTGATGAGATCAAAAGAAGAAGTGTCTATGTTGATGCTGCAATTGATGAGTTGCTCCCTATAACTCATCCAGAGGAGCTTTATAAAGCCTCACGCCATCTAGTGGATGCCGGAGGGAAACGCCTCCGTCCAGCAATCCTCATTCTGGTGGCTGAAGCTGTAGGTTCGAACCTCAAAGCAGTTTTACCTGCAGCAGTGGCCGTAGAGCTTGTACATAATTTTACTTTGATTCATGATGATATAATGGACAAAGACGATCTTCGCAGGGGAATGCCTGCAGTCCATACTATTTGGGGCGAAAATGTTGCAATTCTTGCAGGGGATACTCTTTACTCCAAAGCGTTCGAAATTCTGGCAAAGGTTGAAAATGAGCCAATAAGAGTTTTAAAATGCATGGATGTCCTCTCAAAGACCTGCACGGAAATCTGCGAAGGGCAGTGGCTTGATATGGACTTCGAGACAAGAGCAAGGGTCACGGAACGCGAATATCTCGAAATGGTAGAAAAAAAGACATCGGTCCTTTATGCAGCCGCGGCCAAAATTGGAGCCCTGCTTGGAGGAGCTTCGGACGAGGTTTCAGAAGCCTTATCCGAATATGGACGCCTTATCGGAATCGGTTTTCAGATGTATGATGATGTTCTGGATATGATCACTCCCCAGGAAGTTCTTGGGAAGGTAAGAGGCAGTGACCTTATGGAAGGAAAGCATACTCTTATCGTAATTGATGCTTTCGAGAAAGGTGTGAAACTGGACATATTCGGAAAACAGAAAGCTACTCAGGAAGAAACCGACGAAGCCGTCCGGATTCTGACAGAGTGCGGTTCAATTGATTATGTAAAGAACCTTGCAATTTCATATATTAAAGGGGGCAAAGCAAAGCTGGATGCTCTGGAAGATTGCCCTGAAAAGGAGTTGCTCCTTCAGATTGCCGACTACATGATTGCAAGGGAATATTAATAAAAAGAAGTAATTTGAAAAGAAGAAATAGGTAGGATTTAACATCCCACCTTTATTTTGCATTTACACACCAAATAAAAGGCTTATTTTGCATTTCGGCGTTCAATTGTGCTCTGGGCAGCAACGAGTCTTGCGATTGGAACTCTGTATGGAGAGCAGCTTACATAATTAAGGCCTATTTCATGAGCGAAGTAAATTGATTTTGGTTCTCCGCCGTGTTCGCCGCAGATTCCCATTTTGAGGTTCTTTTTGACGGAGCGACCTTTACTGATTGCTATTTTCATTAACTCTCCAACACCTTCCTGATCAAGTACTGCGAAAGGATCGTGTTCAAAAATTCCTGCTTTCTGGTATATGGGCACGAATTTGGACACGTCATCACGACTGAATCCGAATGTTGTCTGGGTCAGGTCGTTTGTTCCGAAGGAGAAGAAATCAGCTTCCACTGCTATCTTGTCTGCAGTAATCGCAGCTCTTGGCAGTTCGATCATTGTCCCAACATGATAATCTATTTTTGTGCCTTTTTCAGCCATGACCGTCTCTGCCATCTTGCAAGTCTCACTCCTGGTAAGGGAAAGTTCCTTTGCCAGTCCTACTAATGGGATCATAATCTCAGGAATGACATGTACTCCCTCAGCTGCAAGTTCACAGGCTGCCTCCATAATTGCACGCACCTGCATATCATATATTTCGGGATAGGTGATGCCAAGTCTGCACCCCCTGTGTCCGAGCATCGGGTTAAGTTCCTTAAGGGAAACTACGCGCTGAATAACTTTCTTTACCTCATCGATCTTATTACAATCTCCTGAGGCTTCAAGTTCCCTAAGTTTTGCATCCAGCTCTTCTTTGTCCGGCAGGAATTCGTGGAGAGGGGGGTCAAGCAGCCTTATAGTGACCGGCAGGCCTTCCATACTGCGGAAGATACCAAGGAAATCGTTCTTCTGCATAGGGAGCAGTTTCTTAAGAGCCTTTTTCCGTGCCTTTTCGTCTTCGGCCATGATCATTTCCCTGACTGCAGGGATTCTATCTTCTCCGAAGAACATATGTTCGGTTCTGCAAAGCCCGATTCCTTCTGCACCGAGTTCGCGGGCAAGGCTTGCATCGGCAGGAGTATCTGCGTTTGTTCTCACTCCAAGAGTCCTTATCTGGTCAGCCCATACCAGAATTTGTTTCAAATCATTATTAATTTCGGCATCAATCAAATCTACTCTGCCAATAATGACATTTCCTGAGCTTCCGTCAATAGTAATGTAGTCTTTTGCCTTGATAGTATGACCGTTTACCATGAAGATGCCATTCTTTGTATCGATTGAGATTGCCCCGCAGCCAACAACACAGGGCTTTCCCATACCTCTCCCAACAACTGCTGCGTGAGACGTCATTCCTCCGCGCACGGTAAGGACACCCTGGGCAGCTGCCATTCCTCCTATATCTTCAGGGGAGGTTTCAGTTCGTACAAGAATGGTTTTTTCTCCAATCTCAGCCATTGCCTCTGCGGCTTCGGCAGTAAACACTACTTTTCCTACTGCTGCTCCGGGAGATGCCGGAAGCCCTTTAGCAATTACTTCAAGTTTTGCTTTGGGATCGATTCTCGGGTGCAGGAGAAGGTCAATGTGTTCGGCTTTTACCCTTGTTACTGCTGTTTCCTTATCTATCAACCCTTCCGCTACCATGTCCGTTGCAACCTTTACGGCTGCAGCAGCTGTGCGTTTTCCTGTCCTCGTCTGCAGCATATAGAGTTTTCCTTCCTGGATAGTAAACTCTATGTCCTGCATATCTTTGAAGTGGGATTCAAGTTTCTGGCAGATGTCCACAAGCTGTTTGTAGGCTTCAGGTATCTTGTTTCCAAGTGTATCGATAAAGTCAGGAGTCCGGATTCCGGCAACCACATCTTCGCCCTGTGCATTGATAAGGTATTCACCGAAGAATTTCTTTTCTCCTGTGGATGGGTTCCTTGTGAATGCAACTCCTGTACCGGAGGTGTTGCCTCTGTTCCCATATACCATGGTCTGTACATTGACGGCTGTGCCCCAGCTGTCATCAATTTCATTGAGCTTCCTGTAAGTGATGGCTCTCGGATTGTTCCATGAATCAAAAACAGCATCAATTGCCATTTGAAGCTGAACTTTAGGATCCTGCGGGAAATCAGTGCCAGTTTCAAGTTTGACGACTCCTTTGAATCTCTCAGCCAGCTCTTTTAGTGATTTTGCATCAAGATCAGCATCGGAATTAACTTTTAATTCCTTCTTCTTATCTTCGATGAGGGATTCGAACTTCCCATGATCGATTCCCATTACCACGTCCCCAAACATGGTAATAAATCTGCGGTAACAATCATAAGCAAATCTTTCATCGCTAACCTTATTAGCGAGCCCAATTACGGATTTGTCCGTAAGCCCAAGGTTAAGGACAGTATCCATCATCCCCGGCATGGAAACTCTGGCACCGGACCTTACTGAAACAAGCAGTGGATCATCTGGGTCACCAAGTTTTTTATTATTTAAGATCTCGAGTTTATCGATCGCTTCTTCTACCTGCCTGAGTACTTCTTCAGAATATTTTTTATCATTTAGATATAGTACACAGACTTCAGTTGTTATTGTAAAGCCAGGTGGTACGGGGATTCCAAGATTTGCCATCTCGGCAAGGTTTGCGCCCTTACCTCCAAGCAGGTCTTTCATGCTAGTTTTGCCATCAGTTACATTCTTACCAAAAAAATATACGAACTTGGCCAACGAGTATCCTCCCTGGAACGAGGTCATTCATTAATGGAATTGGTATATGAATAATCAGATTTTGAGTCTGATTGTTGCCAACAATGTTTATTTAATATATAAGCTTGTTGTGGTTCACTTCCCCTCATTTTACTTTATAAAACTAATTTTACTTTAAATTTTTGTATAATGCAGATGTTGCAATATATTTTGCATATTGTAAACCTAATATAATAATGTTTTGAGTACACAATAGAATTCATATTTAGTTTGATACAGGAGACAAGAGAGATTCATATAAGCATTTAAGTAAAAAAGATGCTAAAAATAGAGAGATTTGCGTTTTTCTTTAGATAATAGGCATATTTATAATATAGACCTGATACCAACATATTTAATAAAATAATGATATGTGAAGTTATCATGATGCTATGTTAGTTAAATTAAACTTGTTGCGGCTCGTTTCCCTCTTTTATATATAATTTTATTTTTTCTTCACAGATTTGTATAATATAGGTCTTGCGATATCTTTATATATAATGAAAATAGACTACATATGCTTTTCAGTCAACAATATGCTATCTTATTTAAGGCTGATAGTTTTTACTCGCTCAAAGTTGAGGCATTTTTGCCCTGAGCAATAGCACAGCTATTAGAGCTATTAATTTTCGTGGCTTATATGAAACGACTCGGTACAGTGTTGCACAGGTCAGGTTCCAAGAACCTGATAGTCATAGGGGATGAGATCAAATCCGATAAAACCTCTGGTAATCTTCCTAAGTTGAATTCTATTATTGTGGATAAAGCCCTGAACCAGATTGGTACAATTGTCAGTATCTTTGGATCCGTAAATCATCCATACTTTTTAGTAAAGGGCTTTAAGCGAATTCCTGATAGTGAATTGCGGGTTATGGTAAATGAACGAGTCTATATTCGGTGAGGTCTTTGAGATTCGATAAAATACGAATTCCTACAATATCTGAATTCTCTACTATGGTTTAAAATTAACTGGTTTATATGTCTTTTGCTGGTAATAGTTGTAAGTTTTTCTTATTCAGTTCCAAATGTAATTCCTTTAATTTTGTGCAGTCTCTGGAAATAGGGAATCAAAAAACGTTATTTTAAGATGTACAGGTGATATAATATGGTAGAAGTCGAAAGAGTTCGCTACTCGGACGCTCTTGAAAGGGAAAAAATACGTGCCATGATTAAAGCTCGTAAAGAGAAACAAAAAGAGCAGAGTTTTGAGAGTGAGAAGGCCGTTTGTCCGGAATGCGGCAGCAGGAACCTTGTTCATGACTACGAGCGAGCCGAGCTTGTGTGCGGTGACTGCGGACTTGTCATCGATGCTGACTTTGTGGATGAAGGACCGGAATGGCGAGCTTTCGATCACGATCAACGCATGAAGCGCTCACGTGTGGGCGCCCCCATGACATACACGATTCACGACAAAGGGCTTTCCACGATGATTGACTGGAGAAACCGTGATTCCTACGGTAAATCAATCTCTTCAAAAAACCGTGCTCAGCTCTACCGTTTAAGAAAATGGCAGCGTAGAATTCGCGTAAGCAATGCAACTGAAAGAAACCTGGCTTTCGCCCTTTCCGAACTGGACAGGATGGCTTCAGCTCTTGGTCTCCCTAGAACAGTTAGAGAAACCGCTGCTGTTGTTTACAGGAAAGCTGTTGACAAGAACCTTATACGCGGAAGAAGCATTGAAGGCGTTGCTGCAGCCGCTCTGTATGCTGCTTGCCGTCAGTGCAGTGTTCCAAGGACTCTTGATGAGATTGAAGAAGTATCAAGGGTAAGCCGGAAAGAAATCGGAAGGACTTATCGCTTCATTTCAAGAGAACTTGCATTAAAGCTTATGCCTACTTCCCCAATCGATTACGTTCCAAGGTTCTGCTCCGGTCTCAACTTAAAAGGAGAGGTACAGTCCAAAAGTGTTGAAATCCTTAGACAAGCTTCCGAAAAAGAACTTACAAGCGGCAGAGGCCCCACAGGGGTTGCAGCCGCTGCAATCTACATCGCATCTATTCTCTGCGGTGAGCGCAGGACTCAGCGAGAAGTCGCAGATGTGGCCGGAGTTACGGAAGTTACCATAAGAAACAGATATAAAGAGCTTGCAGAAGAGTTGGATATTGAAATCATCCTTTAAGCTTCTTTAGATCTTTTTTTTCTTTCGTCTTTGTACACTTTTGTTTTCCGTTTTTTTCCGTTTTTTCACTGTTAAATTGTGTATTATTTAGGCAGTTATCATTATTTATAATATTTCCACTATATTTATCCCAAAAGCCTTATGCAGATCTATATAAAATCATGGTTAACTATGCTGCCAATTGAGATTTTGAAGATCATTCTTCTCGGTTTCACTATAGGGCTTACAGGTGCCTTGATGCCGGGGCCCATGCTCTTTGCAACTATAGAGACCTCGCTAAAAAAAGGATGGACTGCAGGTCCGGAAGTTGTGCTTGGACATATGATGATAGAACTAGTGATCTGTTTGCTAATCTTCTTTGGAGCTGCTACATTTTTCGGTAACAGCGCTATTTCCTTTATCTTCCTGATTGGTGGGCTTGCACTTGTGGTCTTTGGCCTGCTCACGGTAAAGGACGCCAGAAGTGCTGCTTTTTCCTCAATGACTTCTCAGAATTCGTCAGGCTTGAAAATGCAATCCAATCCAACATTAATGGGCCTGGTGACGTCCGTTTCGAACCCTTATTTCTGGATCTGGTGGTTAACCGCAGGTGGTGCCATTCTGCTCAGGGAATATGAACTGGGAATATTCAGTGCAATAGCTTTTATTCTCGGACACTGGACAGCAGATTTAAGCTGGTTTACTGCCGTATCAGGTTCAATCAGTCGTGGGAAGGCTCTTTTTTCCCAAAAGACACATACTTATGTTCTCTATGCATGCGGAGCATTTTTGATAGTTTTCGGTTTTTATTTTATGCTCAGTTACAATAGTTCTTCCCGGTTTATTTAATCCAATTTCCGATTCATCCCCACTATTTCAGATTTCCCCACTTTCACCAAGGATGTTCTTGTTCAACAAAAGGTCAACGACCAAAGAGCAACAAGGGTCCTCATATGACAGGTAGTTCCCATGAAAAGACAGTCAATAAAAGTTACTAAAAAGAAAGGAGAACCTGTAAGGAAAATCCTCCTTGATCTTGATATCCTTGACAATTCTCTAAAAATAGGTTCGGATGAAAATTTTCTTTACTTTCCCCTTTCCAGAGAGTCGATCCCATCCGAACAGAAGTGTCTGCCTGAAGAAATCGAACTTATTGATCACGATTTCGAACTCCAGCAAAAAAAACCTGCTCTCGAAGACTTACTTGGTTTCAGCCCGTCTTATGAAGTCATAGGAGACATTGCCCTGCTGGAAGACCCCGACCTGGATAAAGAAAAAGCTTCAAAAATTGCCGACGCCCTCCTCAAAACTCAAAAGAACACAAAAACTGTGCTCAAACCCCTTACCCCGGTCATTGGGGAATTCAGGGTTCGGGAATTTGAGGTAGTGGCCGGCGAGCCAAGGACAGAAACGATCCACAGGGAGTATGGCTGCCGCTATAAGGTTGACCTTGCAAGAGCTTATTTCACTCCACGCCTTTCAACCGAACGTTCAAGAATCCTTTCCTGGATTAAAGAAGGAGATACCGTAGTTGATATGTTTGCAGGCGTAGGCCCTTACAGCATCCTGCTTGCAAAAAGCAAAAAGCCTTCGAGAGTCATAGCAATTGATAAAAATCCAGATGCGGTACACTACCTCAAAGAAAACATAGCCCTGAATTCAGTGAAAAACATCGAAGCCATAGAAGGTGATGCCAGGGAGGTTGCAAAAGAGTTTGCAGGCACTACTGACCATGTGATTATGAACCTGCCGCATAATGCCTATGAATTTCTTGACTCTGCCGTTCTCCTTACAAAGCCCGGAGGTATTATCCACTATTACGGAATAACTCCGGAAGATGACCTTTTCGAAAGCTCGATCAAACTCATAAAGGAAGCTGCAGGGCGAGCAGGAAGGCAGGTAGAGGTGCTGGAGAAAAGGATAGTCCGCTCTTATGCCCCTTATCAATATAATATCTGTGTTGAGGCCAAGATACTCTGAGAGCCTATCATTCAGAAATTACTTTCGGACAACTGTTTTGTGAGGAGGTTGCAGGCAATTTGATTTTAATATAATGAATTTTATATCAATTCATGGCTTTTTGGGAGTAAAGCTATGAAATTTAAATTAATAAAATTTCATCTGTTATATTTTCATTTTAAATAAAATAAATATGTTCGGGGTGTGTTATGGTATTTAAATCAATCAATCCTTATACTGAAGAAGTAAACTGGGAATACGATTCTTTTTCATTTGAGGAATGTGAGGCCCATATAAGAAAATCAAAGGCTTCTTTTTTAGAATGGAGTTCCCTGTCCGTTGAAGAAAGGACAAAATATCTTGCAAGGGCTGCAGAAGTGCTCAGGAAGAATACCAATATCTATGCCGAGATTATTACGAAGGAAATGGGAAAACCCATCACGCAGTCAAGAGCCGAGATAGATAAATGTGCTCTGGTCTGCGATTATTATGCTGAAAATGCGGTTGAATTTTTGAAAGACGAATTTATTGATACAGGGACTGAAAAGAGTTATGTGACTTTTGAGCCTCTGGGGATTATTCTCGGGATCATGCCCTGGAACTTTCCTTTCTGGCAGGTATTCAAGTTTTCAATATCTGCACTCTGTGCCGGGAATGTCTGTGTGCTTAAACATGCTTCTAATGTGCCAAAATCAGCTCTGGAGGTAGAAAAGGTCTTTTTAGAGGCTGGCTTTCCTGAGTATGTTTTTAAGACCCTGTTAATCGACTCCGAAACTGCAATGGAAATTCTTAAAAAGGACATGGTAGATGGGATTTCACTAACTGGCAGCCTGAATGCCGGTTCTAAAATTGGAGAACTTGCCGGAGGGTCCATCAAGCCAATTGTGATGGAACTGGGAGGATCTGATCCATTTATAGTGCTCGACGACGCTGATATAGGGAGGGCTGCTCAGGTTGCTGCAAAGTCTCGATTTCGCAATACAGGACAGGGCTGTAATGCTGCCAAGAGGTTTATTGTACTGGAAAGTGTCATTGATGATTTTACAAAAGCCTTTGAACTGGAAGTAAATAAATTGAAAGTTGGAGATCCCATGGATGAAGAGACTGACATCGGCCCTGTTGCAAAGAAAGAGGGTGTCAAAGAACTCCAATCGATTGTAGAAGATGCAATAAAAAAGGGAGCCGAACCCTTTGTTTGTGGAGAGGATTGTGAGAAAGGCTTTTTCTTCAAACCGACCATTATCCGTGCAGCCAGTCCGGATATGAACGTCTGCAAAGTAGAGGTTTTCGGACCAATTGCCCCACTCATTACGGTGAAGGATGAGAATGAAGCAGTAAAAATTGCAAACACTACGGAATTAGGGCTTGGAGCTCAAGTATGGTCTGAAAACCTTGATAGAGCTGAAAAGCTGGCAAAAAGAATAAAAGCAGGATTTGCAACAGTTAACGGAATGGTAAGGTCTGATCCAAGGCTTCCTTTCGGTGGAATTAAAAAGTCCGGAGTGGGTAGAGAGCTTTCTCACTTTGGGCTCAAGGCGTTTACGAATATAAAGGCTATGGTGGTCAACAAGTGAAGGTCATTCCTGACACTTCACTTTATCCATTAGAAAAATCAGATTTAAAGGGTTCTTGAAGGGGAATTTTCAGAAAACTCCTATCTATACGAAAAGATATGAGCGAAATAATTAAATTCTTTATCGTTATTTTAAGTCTGCTTATTTTTCTTTTCCACATGCCGTTGTGGCTTAGCGGTATAGCGGCTGATTCGTAATCAGCAGGTCGAGGGTTCAAGTCCCTCCAGCGGCTATTATTGTTTTCAGGTTCAAAGCCCTTTTTCTGGAACTGTGAGAAAATGGCAGTAACTATTTATAAACTAAATACAAAGAAACGTTTGGAATATTTGAAGAATGAAATCATCTCCAAAGCAAATCAAAAATTAATTTTGAACTTTGTTAATTACTGTTTTTCTGAAGGCATTGGAGAACAAAGAGGACTCAAATATTTGTCCACGCTCAAGATAATTGCAAAATCTCTTCCTACTGATTTAGATAAAGCAACTGAGGAAGAACTGAGATCTTATGTTGGGAGTTTAGAAAGGTCATCTCTTAGTGATTGGACTAAGCATGACTATAAAGTTACACTAAAAAATTTTATAAATGGTTAAATGGTGGAGAAGAACATCCAGCAACAAAATGGATAAAGACAACTCTCAAAAGGCAAGATAGAAAACTTCCAGAAGATATGCTTCAAGAAGAAGATATAAGGAAGATGATTGACGCTTCAGTAAATAAGCGTGACATGGCAATTATTGCATTACTCTGGGATATTGGTGCAAGAATAGGAGAAGTTGGGAGTCTACTTATAAAACATGTTAAATTTGATGAAATCGGAGTTGTGATTCTCGTAAATGGAAAAACAGAGCCTAGACGAGTCAGAGCAGTATGGAGTATAGATTACCTTACAAAACGGCTGGAAGTACATCCGAAACAAGATGATCCTGAATTTAGTTGGAACTTCAATCTTTTAAACTTTTATATTTCGATATTAAATAACTCTTCTTCACATATTTATCAATGCATATATCCATTTTTATAAATATTCAGATCTGCCTGTCTTTTTTCATTTTTTTATATTTTTAGTAAAATTATTAAGGTCTCAGTAGCATTACATATAATTATTTTATAAGGAGATTGATAATGAAAACCAAAATAAAGTTACGTTCATTCACTTTAACTTCAATATTCCTGGTATTATTTTTAATTCTTGTTTCATCTGTTGCTTCTGCATCCATTAGTGAAACTCGTATTACAAACTATGGAAAAGCAAGTGGTCCAGCAATCTATGGTAACACTATAGTTTGGAGTGATATTAATTCTGAAGTCTCAAAGATTCATATTTACGATATATCCACTAAAAAACAGAGTCAAATAACCAGTTCAGCAAGCAAAACTGATCCTGATATTTATGGAAATAAAGTCGTATATGAAGATGGGCGAAATGGTGGGCCTGAAATTTATATGTATGATATTTCTTCTAAAAAAGAGACTCAAATCACTAATGAAGAAAATGCAGTTTATCCTTATATATATGGAAATATTATTGCATGGAATACAGACTCCGGCTACAGTGTTGGTATATATGATTATACCACTAAAAAAAAGACCTATATTTCCGGATATTATGTATGCGGAATATATAATAATAAAATTATGTTAGTTAGATGCATCAATGATGATGGACCTAGAAAAGATCATGATATCTTTGTTTATGATGTTTCCACCAAGAAGATGACTCAAATAACTACAAACGGATATAACGAAGGTGGAGATATTTATGGTAACAAACTCGTATGGTGCCATTTATATAATTATGGCACTCCTGAGGCATATGATAACATCTTCATGTATGATCTTTCTACAAAAAAGACAACACAAATTACAACATATAAGTCACAACAAGGTTGTCCGACTATTTACGGCAACACAATAATATGGACAGATAATCGCAATGGAAATTGGGATATCTACGCTTATGATCTTATAACCCATCAACAAGTACACACTACTGAAAAGTCTGATCAACTTTACCCTCATATATATGATAACAAAATAGTGTGGGATGATTTTCAAAAGATGAATTCTGAAGAAATGACAGTTGATGTCTACATGGGCACTATCAGCTTCCTTCCTGTAGCTAATTTTACTGCATCTCCAACATCCGGAACACATCCATTGAATATACAGTTCAATGATAAAAGTACTGACGTATATTACTGGTCATGGGACTTCGGAGATAAAACAACTTCAACATTACAGAGTCCTGCACATAAATACAGTAAAGCTGGAAAGTATACTGTTACTTTAACTGTGAAAAACGCAGCAGGTAAAAACACTATGAAAAAGACTAATTATATTACTGTGAAGTAATTGAATATCTCGAATTGAGCAGCAATAAAATATTAAATCAATGGGAGTGGGAATTTATTATTAATCGTTCGTGAAAAAACAAAGAGTTGGATATATCTTCATAATAGAAGCAAAATAACGTAAAATAAAAAATTTTTCGGGATTTGACTGTATTTGACTGTAATACTAAGCATGTACTCTTGAGAATAAAGTTCTTGTTTGTGGAAGCATATTGGTTTGAATCTTATTTTGAATAGGTTCTTGAAGTAGCAAACTTACCATCGAATAACATTATTTAGTATAACCCAGCTTATAGGGATAGCCAGACAAAAATGGTCGTTGGTTTGAATCATTGAAAACCGAAACCATAAGGATCTCTCAATATATTCAATGAATGCATGGGATGTACTCGCTTTTTCGGAACTGATCTATAAAATCAGGCACGACCTTATACTGGAATACAAGAAAATGACATGGGAGTAGAATTTGAAAGGTACGGATCATGATTCAACAAATTAGCTTTGAAGAATTGAAGGACAAGTATAACCCAGATGCTAAATTTTATCTGTGTGTTAGAGTACCTGCGAACTTCGTTAGATTAGATAACTATGAAGACTGTAACGCGTTAACCCCAAATTTCATTCTTCTACAAGATTATAAAAACGGCTATTTTTCACAAGCCGTTTTAAAGGAAATGTTAAAAAAACAATTCAACGTATCTATGGGACGCGCCATAATTTCGCATATCAAAAATGAAGCTAAAGATCGACATGTTTTTCTTGTTAGTGATTTACCAGCAGGTATATTGCTCAACATAATTACGAATTTAAAGTAATAGCACTAAGGACCACAATCAGATGTCAATAAAAATATTTTTTTACAAAGTAATTTGCAACTATTAAGGCAGCCTTCTAAAGCTCCAAAACTTTTTCCACGAGAAAAGTTCTATATCTAATTGATGATGTCAATTACAATTACAAACTTATGGATTAAATGAATTAGAATTAGGAGTGGATAAAAATAGCAATTAAAGAAACTGATTTTAGCCGATTAAAAGAGAAACTGGTTGAAGATCCAGCTGCAAAATTATTCATTTGTATGCGGAACATCCCTGAGTATGTAAAGAATGAAATGATTATAGAATGTCCTGTACTCGCACCTAGTGATAAGTTGGCAAATAGTTATAGACTAGGTTTAATAGATCCTTGTCAATTTTATACGAACTATTATAATGAACTGAAAAGCCCCATTTGTCAAAAATTAATGAAATCTATATCAGATATGTCTAAAAATTGTGATATATATATAGTTAATATCAATAAAGATGCAAGATTATTACTAGTAGACATACTGAGGAATCTAAAATAAAAATTAAGTATGCGCCCCCAAAAAAGAACTTATATTCAGAGGGTACATGGCTTAGTATCAGAGCTATACCATGAGAAATTTTTAAAATTTTTTTGAGAATACATTATATACTTTAATATTTTTCATATATATTAATTAGTTAATATGTTACCGGAGATAATTAAACCGACTTGCCTTAAAAACTGAACTCTAACAGCAGAATATATTTTCCTTGCCTGGTAATGTTTATTTTAGTTCAAAGCCGATAATTGCATATGGATATTCCAGAGGGAAAAGACCTTCGAGGGGCTAACCTAGTAGGGGCTAATCTTAAGGGAGCTAACCTTCAAGACACTAATCTTATAAGAGCTAATCTTGAAGGGGCTGATCTTCAAGGGGCTAATCTTCGAGGAGCTGACCTTCGAGAGGCTAACCTTTCAAACACTTACCTTCCGGGAGGTAAAGGAGCTAACCTTCAAGAGGCTAACCTTCAAGGAGCCAACCTTCAAGGGGCTAATCTTACGAAGGCTAACCTTCAGGGAGTTAACCTTCAGGAGGCGAATCTTCAAGAAGCAAACCTTCATCTGGCTAACCTCCGACGGGCTAACCTTCAAGAAGCTGATCTTCAAGTAGCTAATCTTCAAGGAGCTAACTTGCAGGAAGCTAACCTTCATAAAGCTGATCTTTATGTAGCTGACCTTCAAGAGGTTAACCTTCTGGGAGCTAACCTTCAGGAGGCGAATCTTCAAGGAGCCAACCTTCATAAAGCTGAGCTCCAATTAGCTAACTTTTATTTAGCTGACCTTCAAGAGGCAAACCTTGTAAGGGCTCAACACTTATCAATTGATCAACTTTCAAAAGTGAAGACACTTCATAATGTAAAATTAGACGAAGAAATCCTTATACCGCTAAAAGAGAAATTTCCCACTCTTTTTGAAAAACCTGATGAAGAGGAATCCCTCTAGTGGATTTTGGACTTAGTTATAGACGACGTATCTCGATACAAAAAGTGAAACTTGATGCCATAGAGATAATCTAATGTATTTATTATTTTTCTACTATATCTTTAATTTCAAAAACTATAATATATTCTTAAACCGTTTTTATTATTTGGGATTTCGTCTTAAACTCAGATCTGCTCATGAATCGTATTTTGGAAGATCAAATAAGTTTCAGACAGTGGAACAATAGAAAACATTTGATGTAAGAATAAAACAGAGCTTAGGATGAGCCTTGAGATAAAAATAGGAGAAATTAAAATGCACCATGAAAAATCAACGGAACATTCAATGGAACATACTTCAATGCACTGTGGCTCAATGCCTGAAGTATGGAAATGTTTGAACGAAGAACAGAAAAAGAAAGTTGTGTTAATGAAACTTGATATGAAAATACTGTGGCTGGAGAAGAAGATAAAAGATATGGAAAGTGAAATTGAGCTAAAAAGAAGAGCGATAGGGGACTTGAAACAGGTTCAGGAAATGATAAAATCAAAAAAATAATTAGACTTAATGAATAGCTTTGATATCCAGGAAAAATAATTGGATATCCAAACCATTTGGTAGTTTGAATATTTTATGTATCGTAATAATTTGTTGCTAATATTTTTGTTAGCATAGTTGATTAATAAGAGACAATCAATTTTTATATATTAAGGAAGAATTACTCGAATATCATGCTGCTATTCGGACATATCGGGATAACACTCGGGATTTTTTTCGTATTTTCATACTTTGCACCCCGATTAAAAACTATCATAGATCCCAGATATCTCGCTGTTGGAGCTCTCCTTCCGGATATTATCGACAAACCGGTAGGAATGATTGTCTTTGCTTCTACCATTTCAAACGGACGCATGATAAGTCATACACTGTTGTTCGCTTTTACTCTCTTCCTGATTGGCTTATATTTTTATAGCAAGAAACGTGACATCATCATTATTACCTTTGCTTCAGGTACTTTTTTCCATCTTATGGAAGATCAGATGTGGAATACTCCAGCAACCTTATTCTGGCCTCTCCTTGGATGGAGCTTCCCAAAGTATGAATTTACTGATGGACTAGCATTTTTATTACTTTTATTCAAAGAATCCTTTATACCCCAATTTTCTGAAGGGTTTATTCCGGAACACACTTTTATTCCTGAAATAATTGGGATGATAGTAATAGTTATTTTGGCTTTAAACTGGTTAAAGAACAAATTGAGCAAAATAAGCTCCGATAATACCGGAACAAAATATGAATGCAATGAAAAGCCAGAAATTAAAACGGCTGCATCATACTTCTTAGGTTCCATAATAGTTGGATTTCTGGTTGTAAAAGCCATTATAATACTATAACAACATTTCTAAGAGTATCATAACATTTCAAAGAGTTTCTTAATTTACTGAGATGTGACTCGATACGCGCAAAGAATAGGTGAAATGTGCCATTTATTAATTTTGCGAAACAAAATCAATATATTTTTACCACATAAGGAATTATTGAGGATGATTCAGAAAAAATAAATTCTTACTTAACATAAATAAATTGGTTACGTTAATTCCCAAATTAAAAAACAGCTATCTCCAGATCGTTTCTTTGAATTTGGTTCCTGCAAGGTTTCTTTCAAAAGTGAGTGAACATCCTTTATAAAAATAATTAGCCTCTATTTTAGTTTCTTGCGATTATATAAGCTTCTGATTTAAATTCTGTGCGATAAGGAGAAATCTGGAGGGGTTTTTCTTTGCAACTGCACAATATTCAGAAATCTTTCATTTCTTACTTGTATGATGTTCGTTTTATAATCCTATTTTATGTAATAGGGGATTGGGCTTCTACTGCTTTTGCCCTGCCTTTCGGAGCTGAGTTTAATTCAGTTCCTGCAATGATTTTAGAAAATTATGGGATATTTTATCTGCTGCTTGTTAAGATAGGTTTTATTCTGCTTTTATTTTATATATCGCCCTTGATAAAAGTATCTAAATACAAATGGGAGATCACTAAACATGTTATTGAGTCCATAGGTATCATGGTAACTATAAATAACCTGATGGTCATCTTTGTTGGAAACAGCCTTATACAGGCCATAGGACTTGTTTGATTTTAGATGGGAATAAAGCATTTTTCCCTCTTATCTTCATCCAATGAATGAATAAAAAAGCATAATAGAAAATAAGTGTCCATGACGCTTGTCTTAATTATTTTTACACTCTCAAACTATACACGAACCACTAAAAAATTTGCAAAAATTAGAGCCAGCAAGATTAATAACACACTCACCGCCCACTCCAGACATTTCCGTAACACATTCTAAAAATGACTCCGAAATATTTAAACTTTATTAATTTGTTTTTATATTTAGATTGCAAATCTTCTATTTTTTACGGGATTAATCTTCAAATAATATACACTGCATAGAGATAGATGCAAAAACTACCTCTTCAAAAAAAAGCTGACTCCCTCATTCTTTTTTGTCGAACCGAGAGAATTTATTAGAGGAATTTAATGCTCAGCGGAGTTAACAGATAAAGGAGCATCTTCTCCAATTAAATCATAATTTATCAATTTTATATCGTCCCGAACTGTGACAAAATCTTTCTCGTTTTAATCAAAATTAACAAATTCATTGTCCTCTATTGCGTTCATTGGTGAACCATGACCCACAAAAAGTATGGGCATGCTATTTTCCATACGCTGTTCCTCGGTTAAATTATTTTTTTATGTATTAGGATATACGTATTAATCCATGAAACTACATCATTTTAATGGACAGTTTTACTTTACTATATGCTTTGTCAAAATTAGATATTGGAAAAGATTAGTCGTGATCTATAGACATCATTAAGTGCGCAATTTGAAGATAATCATAGTAAATCAATCCAGGTTTTATAACTTTATTTTAATAAATTCTTTTTTTGAATATTTTTTCACAGAAAACCTTTTTATAAGATATGTACGAGTTAGGGTTAACATCACCAGGGCTTCACACCTAAAGATTAATAAAGTACAAATACTTAACAAGCATTTTTACATAGATGACTACTATCTAACAGTATCGATTGTCAACTCTGCGTAAGCCCTGATTAAGGAAGTGATCATATGGAGGTAAAGTATCCTGTAACAGCATCAGTAAGGACAGCAGTTAGAAATGGATTCGAACTAATTACTATTGCATTGGCTATTATATTGCCATTAGTAGTAATAGCTTTTACATCATTGGAAACAAATATATCGAAATGGGAAATAATTGCGTGTGGATCAATAGGCACGCTAATATGGTGGTATCTCTGCTGGTTTGCCTTTTGGCTTATAGTTTGAATGGGCCGCATAAACACAAAACGAGTTACGATAAGTTTCGATTTCTGATTTAATGGATCTTGCTCTGGTATGAAGCAAGATCCGGGTTTATATTACGTAATTTCCTGGTTTTAATTCTGCTATTTTGCAAATTTTAATTTTATCCATTATTAGATATGTTTTTAATACAAAATTAGCTCTTTTCTTTAATAAATTTTTAAACTTTTGAATTCTTGAGATGACTTTTCTACGGTATATACTGTCTTTGCAGATAGATTGTACCCGAGCACAGGTTAACAAAATAACATATTTATAAAACAGAAAGAGTTTAAAAGTAAGACCGCCATACAATGAATATTATAAAATTGATTTTGGCTCGGCTAAGAACATATAACGATTAATTGAAAAAATGCATTGCAACCTTTTGAGGCATTATGACGAAGAAATCACAGATTATATTTCTGATAGCCATCGTTTTACTTATGGCAAATTTAGCTCCAGTGTGTGCAGTGCCTACTTTGGCCGAAAGGTCAGTTGACCTAAATACGGTCAAGGGTTCCATGAACAGCACCGAAGGAAAGACAGGCTCGATTACGGATGCAAGGGCTAACATTACCGGGATTAATGCTAGCATGGGCAACATTAGCCAGTCTGTTGATATTATGCGTGTAGGTCAGTATAAGCTGACATATTATGAACAGGTCTTATTAAAGTCAGAACAGATCGTAACTAATATTAGCCAGCTTGGCATCGACACCTCGGCCATGGAGTCAGTTATCTCAGGGGCTCGCTCTGGAGTACTGAATCCGTTGAAGTCTGCTTTGGATTCGGGTGATAATACCGGGGTAACTAATGAACTTAAAACTAAATGTTTGAGCAACGGGACATCCTACAGCTATCACTATGGATCTAAGATGGATATGGAGACCATGAAGGCAGTAACAGCAAAGATCGAAAGGATCGTTACGATAGCAGGTTATGGCACTGAGATCAAAGAGGTAAAAACTCACCTCAACAATGCCGAAAAAGCAATCGATAAAGTGGGTACGAGACCATACACTCAGGAGGAAATGAAATATGTCGCTACTGAGTTAAAAGACGCTTCTGTTGCCCTTGCGGAAATAATACAGTCCATGAATGAAAAGGCAGGATATTAAACTATCTAAGGTTGTTCATATGAAAAAAGCAATCCTTTTACTGCTTATATTGGCTTTGATAATATCTTCGGCAGGCTGTGCAGGGAAAAACGATAAAGGGACCAGTGCACAAAAAGCATCTGACACACAAGAGCTAAAGAGTAATGAGACCGAGGATGTAAATACTACTCTGACAGGTGAGGGAAATCCCTATGCTGAATGGAAGTATATTGACCCTTCATTGGTAGCTGTCCAGGGAGAAGGAGATGAGAAGACCACAGCTGAAATACGATAGCATTCAATTTAATAGTAATTTTAGAAAACAGTTTTCATATACAAAACTTTATATATATTTTGTGTATATTGATCTTTTTAATTATTAATTTTTTTAAAATGAAGCTGCGGGGAGTTTGTATAGACATAAGTAAAAAGGTCATTATTATAGTAGTCTTAATCTTTTTAGCCCTTGCAGCCGCATTTACATTTACTCACAATACCCAGCTTTCCAACTTTTAAGGAGCTTGAGACAAGCTGATACATTGGAGAATATGGAAAGAATACAAGAAGCTGTTTCCACTGAGCACAAGTATACCTTGATAATACTGATTCAGGATTGGGCATGCTGGAACGATACTTACAGCTTTATTGAAGACAGAAATCAACAGTTTATTGACTCAAACATTCAAAATCAGACTTTTACCGGATTCAAAATTAATACGATAATATTTGTAAATAATAACAGGGTCTGTAGTCTATGCAAGATCGTTTGATATCGATTACCGCGGAAGAAGAGCCGGTTCCGAAAGATCTTCTTAAACTAATAGAAGACGGTACTCTACTCACAAAATCGGAAAATGACAGTATTAAGTAGCTTAGTTTTGCTCGATAAGGATCCTATGTTTATTTCCTGCCATCCTATCCTTACATCTAGTGGAAATGGACCTGTGAAGGGTACTTTAATTTTTGGAAGATATTTTGATCAGTGCTCTTTTAAATTACTCTTAAGGAAATTACTCACATTTCCATTTTGATGTACAGAGTCGATAGAGATATGCCTTCTGATTTTCAGACAAAAATCAAAACTTTTTCCGAGTCTCCAAATAGGAGCAATTGTCGAACCTCTTAACGAAGAAAGGATAGCAGGTTATTTTGAATTAAAAGATATTACTGGCCAGCCTGCTCTAATCATAAGAGCAGATTTCCCAAGAAACCTCTATTTAATGGAAAGAAAACTCTTAGATCAGATGTACTTTTTCCTTTTGCTGACCGGACTTATTGACAGTTATCGGAGTTAAATTTTCGCTTGATAGGCTCTTCATTTCAAGATTAGTTGGAATTGATAATTTCGTCACTAAAATCAGGTCGGAAAAAGATCTTTCTAAAAGGCTAACTCTTAAAGGCAACGATGAGCTTTACCGTCTTTCAAAGGAAATAAACGGGATGTTAAATGACATTAATCTGGCAGATCAGGAATTAAAAGCACAGAACCGAGAAAAGAAAGTGCTCCTTGATTCCTTAAACGAGATGGTTCTTTTCGTAAATCCAGATCTTAACATAATGTGGGCAAACAAGGCAGCCCTTGAATATATGCAAAAGGACCTTAAAGAGGCAGTAGGAATATGTCTTAAATCCTCTCGGGAAATATGCTCCCCTTTATCTGAGTACAAACATCTTGAACAAATATCTATTACAGGTGATAAAAAATCATGGGAATTTGTAACAAAAGACGGGATAGTCTGGTTTTTCCAGGCAATTCCGGTTACCAACGAGAATGGAAAGGTTATAGGAGTTCTGGAGACCTGCAGAGATATAACGGAAAAGGAAAAAGCTGAACAGTTACGGAAAAAAGAGATCCATCACAGAATTAAAAACAATCTGCAGATAGTCTCCTCTCTGCTAGACCTTCAAGCAGAAAAGTTCAGTAGCAAAAAAGTTGTGGAAGCTTTTAAGGAAAGTGAGAGCCGCATTTTCTCTATATCTCTTATACACCAGGAACTTTACGAAACTGGAAAACTGGATTCCCTTGATTTCGCCTCATATCTTCACAAATTAATAGAAGATCTTCTCAAAACATATGGTATTGAGAACAGCAGAATTCGAATAAGTCTTGATTTAAGCAGCGTTTTTCTGTGGGTTGATACTGCAGTTTCTCTGGGTATTATAGTAAATGAACTGTTTACAAACTCGGTCAAATATGCTTTCCCGACAGGAGCTGAAGGAGAGATTCGTATCTCACTGACCAGGGAAAATACAGGAACAGAGTCTAATGGAAGTGAAAACTCAAAAGAAAATGACTCTAAAAACTCCCTGAATAGCTCCAATAGTGGTCAACCTTATAAGTTAGTTTTTGCGGACAATGGAGTAGGAGTTCCAGAGGAAATTGATCTCAAAAACCCTGATACACTAGGTCTTCAGCTTGTGAATGCTCTCGTGGAACAGATAGATGGCTGCGTTGAACTTAAAAGGAATCATGGAACAGAATTCGTCATCCTGTTTAGAGCTCCGGGGCATAAAACTTGAAACCTCAAATTTATTTTGTGACCTTTCTTCACTCCATTTCCCCATGGATAAACCATATTTCCTTATTTACCAAGAAATCTTATAAACCAGTCTCCAGCTAAACGAGCCACTTTTTCTAAAGCTCCCTGCTCTTCAAAAAGATGAGTTGCACCAGGAACAATCTTAAGTTCCTTTTCCGCAATGACCATTCTTTCTAAAGCCCACTGATTGAGTTCTATTACTTCGGTATCATCCCCACCTACAATAAAAAGTGTAGGCGCCTCAACATACATTAAATCTTCTCCAGCGAGATCAGGCCTTCCTCCTCTGGAAACAACTGCTTTTACAGATTCCTTGAGTTCTCTTGCAGCTATTAACGCAGCAGCAGCCCCCGTACTGGCACCAAAATAACCCAGGTTAAGCTCTTTAGTGTCCGGCCTGTTTAATAACCATCTGGTTACATCAATAAGGCGTTTTGAAAGCAGATCTATATCAAAACGGAAGTTACGTGTTATCATATCGATTCCTTCCTCATCTTCCGTCAGGAGATCGAATAAAAGAGTTCCAAGACCATCTCTCTGAAGTTCCTGAGCAACGTACTGGTTGCGCGGGCTAAAACGGCTGCTGCCACTGCCGTGCACAAAAACAACAAATCCCCTGGCTCCTTCAGGAATATCCAGGTTTCCATTTAGATATATAGGTCCAATTGGAATTCGGACTTTGATACTCTCTTTCTCCACATTTGATAATTCTCTCATATTATCCCCCACTTCAAGTAAGCAGAACCATAATAGGCAGAATGCATTTCCCCATAAAATATATTTATGGGCATGGTATAAGTTAGCATCGCATCCAGTAAACAGTAATGCATTTTCACTAAAATTGTCTGAAAATTCAAGTCTGATGTACACGTTAACCTGACTGGGCTAACGGGATTCAGGTTTAATTTTTGTTGCTTTGTCTAAGAGGTCACAAACTTCCTTGTCTGTAGTTTGACTGAAATCCTCATACCAGGCTCCAACACCATAAAATGGTTCCGGGGTAGCAACACACATTACCTCATCCACCTCACTCCCAAAGTCGCTACATGTGTCGGGTGCTGCGACAGGGACTGCTATAATTACCTTTGCCGGATTCTTAGTTTTTACAGCAGCAACAGCTGCACGCATGGTTGCTCCTGTTGCAAGCCCATCGTCTATCAAAATCACAGTCGAACCGCTGATCTTTGGCACCGGTCGGTTCTTGCGATAGATACGTTCTCTGCGTTCCAATTCTCCAAGTTCATTCGCAGTTGCTTCGTCAATTGCTTTCTGAGGTATACGGAATGATCTTATTACGTCTTCGTTCAATACGCGAATGTTGCCAGAGGCGATTGCTCCCATTGCCAGTTCTTCATTTCCTGGTACACCTAACTTTCTTACTATAAAAATGTCCATTTTTAAATTCAATTCCTTAGCAACTTCAAAAGCTACCGGAACTCCTCCACGCGGAAGTGCCAGTATAAGTACATCTTCACGGTTTGCATACTCGGAAAGTCTTTCTGAGAGTCTTTTCCCTGCATCTGTCCGATCATTAAAAAATGACATGATTGATGAACCCCCTTGAACCGGATTAATTGAAAGATAAGCTATATTAATTTATAGTATCTAATTTCAGAGCCTTAAATTTGTAGAGTACAAATTAAAATTTCATGGCCAGAGTAAGGAGCGTTTTGTCCTGATGCTATCAATTCATACTTAATAGGCTTCATGTTTTTTTCTTATTATTTTAGATAGGCATCTCATGGCGCTCATTGCCTCGATTTAGATATATGGTGTGGGAGATACATTAAAGGCAATGTTTCTACTATCTATAGTGTGTTTTTCAATACTAAGGTTCCGTATGTTTTTCAATACTAAAGTTCCCGTCCGAATGGGCTTTTTATTACCTGAAAGAGATCTGTTTTGATATGATTATTTTAAAGCTGTCTGTAAACTTTGCTCTGTACTAATTAAATGTATTAGATCCGAACATATAAATTATTTGTAGACATTTAAGTTATATTAACATAAATGAAATATAAATAAAATATTTATTAGGAAAAACATAAATTATCAGAAAAAATTTAGGGGGTAAAATCTCTTGGACTTTACACTTCGAGTAGGAGGAGAAGCAGGGCAGGGGCTAGCGACAGTAGGAGGAGCTCTTGGACAGGTCTTTTCCAAGATCGGATTTCATGTATTTACGCACCAGGATTATATGTCCAGGGTACGTGGAGGGCACAATTTTTACCAGATACGGTTTTCTGACAAGGAAATATCTGCCTCCAGAGAGATGGTCGATATTCTTCTGGCTCTTGACTTAAATACAATAGAAATTCACAGAAAAAACGTGAGAAGCGAAGGATTTATTCTATATGATTCGGAAATTGCCAAAAAGAAATTTGAAGAGCCTGAGTTTATAGATATTCCTTTCAGGAAAATAGCCCTTGATGTCGGAAAGAAAAGTGTTATGGCAAACACGGTGGCTACCGGAGCCGTACTCGGACTGCTTGATCTTGGGCTTGAGGCCTTCAGGAACGTGCTTAGAAAAGCATTCAAGGATAAAGGAGCAGAAGTAATTCAGGAAAATATTGCTTGCGCAGAAGCGGGGTACAATTATGTGCGTAAAAACTGTTCCCGCTGCGAAGCTTTCGGAATTCGCGAACCCGAATATAGAAAGCTCATGCTTATTGACGGAGTTCATGCACTCGGGATGGGAGCCGTCATGTCAGGTCTTAAATTTTATTCCGGTTACCCTATGACGCCTTCAACAGGAATTCTGGATTATATGGCTTCCAGAGCTCAAGAGTACAACCTGGTCGTTGAGCAGGCGGAAGACGAGATTTCAGCTATCAATATGGCCTTAGGAGCCTCTTTTGCAGGCGTGAGGGCGATGACCGGAAGTTCAGGTGGGGGATTTGCCCTGATGGTAGAAGGGCTTTCTCTGGCAGGAATGACCGAGACTCCCATCGTTATTGCAGAAATGCAGCGTCCAGGACCTGCAACCGGCTTGCCTACGCGCACAGAGCAGGCAGACTTGCTTTTCGTGCTTTATGCAGCACATGGGGAGTTTCCAAGAGTAATCTTTGAGCCAGGAACCCCTGAGCAGGCTTTTTACCTCACCAATAAAGCTTTCGAGCTTGCAGAAAAGTACCAGATTCCTGTTTTCATTCAGTCAGACCAGTATCTTGTGGATACCGAGTGGACATATGAACATTTCGATCTCGAACGCCTGATCTATAAAGATTACCGGCTAAGGCAAAAGGATCTTGAAGGTGTTCAGGACTACAAACGTTTCAGATACACTGATACAGGGATCTCTCCTCTTGCGGTTCCAGGGGAATCCGGAAAACACCTGGTTGTGGCGGACAGCGATGAACATGACGAAGAGGGACACATTATAGAGGACGGCGAAACTCGTATCAAAATGGTTCAAAAAAGGTTATTCAAAAAAATGCCGCTTATAAGGAAAGAGATCGAGGCTCCGCTTCTTTACGGGGATTCTTCTCCCAAAATCGTGCTCGTAGGACATGGTTCTACCTACGGAGTGATAAAAGAGGTAGTTGATACTTTCCCTAAGGAACAGAAGGTTGCAATGCTGCATTTCAGTCAGATTTATCCTGTTCCGGAGAGGGATAAGTTCGATTACATCGAACTTCTTAGGAATGCAGACATTAGCATCTGCATAGAAAATAATGCTAGCGGACAGTTTGCGTGGTTAATGAGGGCAGAAACAGGGTTTGAATTTTCCCATCAGATTTCCAGGTACGATGGGAGACCTTTTACTATTGAAAACCTCAAGGAGGAATTGCATGCCTACATCTGAAGATTACAACGGTCAGGTTCCGGCCTGGTGCCCGGGATGCGGGGATTTCAATATTCTTGCGACTCTCAAGCAAGTACTTGTAGAGCTCGACATCGAGCCGTGGGAAGTGCTTGTGGTCTCCGGGATAGGACAGGCTGGAAAGCTGCCCCACTATCTTAAATGCCATACATTTAATGGGTTGCATGGAAGAACCCTACCTGTTGCCACTGCAATAAGACTTGCCAATAACTCTTTGCATGTAATTGCGGTTGCAGGAGATGGGGATTGCTATGGAGAAGGCGGAAACCATTTCCTTCATGCAATCCGCCGGAACCCGAATATTTCTCTGTTCGTGCACAACAACCAGATTTACGGACTGACAAAAGGGCAGGCATCTCCTACCACGGCTGAGGGGACACATACAAAAATCCAGCCTTATGGTGTCCTTTCAGAACAAATGAACCCTCTGGCTCTGGCAATTTCCCAAGACTGCAGTTTTGTAGCCCGGGGTTTTTCAGGGGACCAGAATTACCTTAAAGATCTTATGAAGGCTGCTATAACACACAAAGGCTTTGCTCTTCTCGACATTCTTCAGCCCTGTGTTACCTTCAACAAGATAAACACTTTCAAGTGGTATCGGGATAGAGTCTACAAACTTGAAGCGGAATATGACCCCACCAACCGTATAAAGGCATTCGAAAAGTCTCTGGAATGGGGAGATAAGATTCCAAACGGCATCTTTTATAAAAACGAAAGAAAGATGCTTGAGGAAGGTGTACCGGCGATTCAGGAAAAGCCCCTTGTAAGGCAAGGTTTTTCTATTGACGAAGTAAAACATGAGATTGAAAAATTCTATTAAAATTTTTCTATCTTTTTTGTTCAAAAAAGAAAGAGTAATGGGAAATAATCCCGGTACAGAAATTTAAAATTTAATATGGACTATTTGTTTTTGTCTTCTTCCTGGTTAACGTAGGAGTCCGGCTTTTGCCTTCAGAAGACACTCATTTGCTTCCTTAATTTTTGTAGCAGCGTCAAGCATATTTTCAGAAGCTTCAAGAAAACCGTCTACTTTTGCTTTTTGAGCCCATTCATTGAGCTTATTATCTTCTTCCTGGTTAAGGGAGGAGCCCGGCTTTTGCCTTCCGAAGACACTCGTTTGCTTCTGTAATTTTAGTGGCAGCGTCAAGCATGTTCTCAGCAGCTTCTAGAAAACCGTCTACTTTTGCTTTCTGAGCCCATTCCTTATAATTTGCTATATGAGTTTCATTATGCTCGATCCAGTGTTCAATCAAATGTGAAAGATTTTCATGACTCAGCTCTTCAGTCATATTTATTCCCTCCTGTCCAGGTATATGATATTCATGGTATAAATTCCCGATGGATAAAGCCGAAATTTGATACTGTTAGACGAAACAGTTAAAAATCAAGCCCTGAATTTACAGTCGGAGCTTCCTATCAGTTTGCTCAGGCCCAAAATGCTTATTTAAGACCTTTCTAGGATCAGTAATTTCACCGGTAAGTGCCGAAGCCGCCGCAGTTGCAGGAGACGAGAGATATATATAACCGTCTTTTCCCATCCTACCTTTGAAATTCCTGTTTGCAGTTGAAATACAGACTTCCCCTTCTCCAAGTACCCCTTGGTGAGCACCAAGACAGGGACCGCAGCCGGGAGTCGCAATGGCTGTACCTGCTTTCAATAGAGTCTCCATTGTACCATTTTCGATTGCTGCAAGCAGGGTTGTGCGAGAAGCTGGAGTTATGATGGTCCGGACTGCAACTTTCTTTCCTTTCAAAATAGATGCTGCAACTTCAAGGTCTTCAAGCCTCCCATTTGTGCATGTCCCGATAAAAACCTGGTCTATGTGGGTGCCCTCAACCTCTCCGACAGGCTTTACATTATCCACCTGATGCGGACAAGCTACCTGTGGCTCGATATCCTCTGCATGATAATTGAGTTCTCTTACATATGCAGCATCGGAATCGGCATATACCGGTTCATAAGAAGCAGCTGCCCTATTTTTCAGAAAATCAAAAGTCTTTTCGTCAGGTGGTACAATCCCGGTCTTTGCTCCCATTTCAATTGCCATATTGCAAAGCGTCATCCTGCCGGAAACCGAAAGTTCACTGACTCGCCTGCCCGTAAAACTCGACAGCTTTATAGGTAGCGCCGTCAATTCCGGTTTTCCCGATTAAGTAAAGGGTCAGGTCTTTTGCATAAACCCCATCTCCAAGCCTGCCTTCAACAGTCATCTTTAAACTCTCAGGTACCTTAAACCAGAGCTTGCCGGTGGCAAAAATCTCAGCCATGTCAGTAGCCCCAACCCCGGTAGCGAAAGCCCCAAAAGCTCCGTATGTACAGGAGTGAGAATCGGCTCCGACAAGCAATTTCCCAGGCAGGGCAAAGCCGTTCTCCGGAAGCACTTGATGGCAGATCCCCTCTCCGATTTCATAGAAATTCGGAATGCCCTGTTCTTTTACCCACTCCCTGATCTCCTTCTGAAGGGTAGCTGAAGTCTCGTTGTTTGCAGGTGTTATGTGATCAAAAGGAATTATGATCCTCGATGGGTCCCATACCTTCTCCATCTCCATTTCCTTAAAAGCGTTTACCGTAAGTACTGACGTGCCATCGTGCGCCATGGCATAATCCACATCTGCAATCACAAAATCATTTGCCTTTACCTCTTTTCCCGATGCCCTGGAAAAGATCTTCTCACTAATTGTTCCCAAAGGTAAACCTCCTGTAGCTGACGAAGTAATTACTAGCAAAGTATACAAAGTAAAGAGGAACTTAGAGTTCTGAACTCACTATATTGAAGTATATATACTTGATGGATTATTTTGTTCTATTCCTTCTTTTGTTCTTTCTCTACCAGCACCTTCTTGATTATCCCCTCAGCAGCCATTATTCCTGTAGCAGCTGCATTGACGATATCCCTTGAGAGTCCTGCTCCGTCTCCTGCCGCAAAGAGGTTTCTAATACTGGTTTCCATCTGCCTGTCCACTTTAAGGTGCATTGCGTAGAACTTGACTTCAGGAGCATACAATAGAGTTGAATCCGAAGTAACTCCCGGGATAATCTCATTTAAAGTCTCAAGGCCCTCGATTATGTCCATAACTATCCTGTGAGGCAGTGCCATTGAGATGTCACCCGGTGTGACTTCTTTGAGGGTATTTACAACAAGGTTTTTAGCTATACGCTCCTTAGTAGACCTTCTGCCGCGCCTGAGATCTCCCATGCGCTGCAGGACCGGTTTTCCTCCCCCTATCGTGGTTGCAAGCTTTGCAATTGAACGGGCATATTTTGTGGTATTCTCAATAGGTTCTGTAAGTTCAATATGCACGAGAAAGGCGAAATTGGTATTTTCCGATTCCACGTTTGTCATGGAGTGGCCGTTGGTAGCAATAAAGTCCTCATATTCTTCCTTTACGACAAAACCCCGCCTATTTGTGCAAAAGGTCCGGACGAAGTCATCGTAGCGGCGGCTCTGGATATGAAATTTTGGGTCGCGGTTGATTCTCGTTACCGGTTCCATAACGATTGCAGGAACTTCAACTCTTACGCCTATATCGATACCACCGTATCGAGCTTCAATCCCGTGTTTTTCAATCATTTCAGAGACCCAATTGCATCCTCTCCTTCCCGGAGACAGGAGAACAAACCGGGCGTGAATTATTCCCCCATCAGAGAGTATAATGCCTTTTATGGCGCCTTCCTCTATCAGCAGGTCTTCTACCTCGGTTTCAAGCAGGAATTCTATACCTCTGTCCACAAGGTATTGTTTGAAACGGCCGATTACTGCAGGAGCATTATCCGAACCTATATGCCGCTGCTTTATCTCAATAAAACGCGCTCCGACAGAAGCCGCCCTTCGCTTTAGCTCCTCAATCTCCGGTCCTTCTGTCGTCAGGGCTACCTGTGGGGCTCCGAATTTCAGAAAGATGCTGTCGACCCTTTCGACAAGATCCCAGGCTTCAGTCTGGTCACCTGTCAGGGATGCCAGGTCTCCTCCTACATCAGGGCGCAGATTCAGGGTCCCGTCAGAAAATGTTCCGCAGCCTCCTACTCCGCACATAATGTCGCATGGAGTGCAGTGCATGCAGTAAGCGTTAGTTTTCATGTAACACAGGCGTTTCTCAATATCCCTGCCCATATCCACAATAAGTATTTTAAGAGTCTGAACTTCGGAAAGCTCATAAGCTGCAAACATTCCGGCAGGTCCTGCTCCTATAATTATGACATCATATTTCGAATTTAGCTCACTTTCCTTAGAAGATTGATCCCCTGTATCCATAATAAGCCTTAAACCCCCTAAATTAATTTTCCAAATTGCATCTCGGAAGTATTTTGAATTGAGCTTAGAAGTACACTGTCCGTTTCACTCGTTTCCTATCTCAATTGGATAATTTGTTAAAGTAGGTTGATATTACTTTTTATTAGTAAACAAAAATGTATTTAAATCTGGAAAAAACGAATTTACTTTATACCAGATTTGATCAATAAGTTCTCAATTTACCTTTCACCATAACTTTTTACTGCTTTTCTTCTATATGTTAATTACTTCACTATTATATACCCTGATTTAGTTATCGAATTACTACCTTTTGAATTTTTTACAGTTAAGCTAACAGTGTACTTTCCGGCTTGTCGAATAAGTCAGGGAGATTACTCTCCCTTTCTCTTCTAAGAACGGTACATGACATTTTCATGTCATACCGCTCAAGCATTTTCAAACCCTTTATGTATTGGGCGGCAGTTATCCATTTATTACCTTATGCTGTTGATAGCAATGTTTGTGCACATAGATGAGATTGTCAATTCTGTAAGTTCTTCCATCTGCTATTGGGATTATGTGGTGTAGGTGCCTTTCTTCCGCAATATCAAGAGCTTGGTTACAGAAGTGACATTTGCCCTTTTGTTTAATCCATATCTTCTTAAACTGGTCGTGTCCGTGAGTTAGTTCCATATATTTATATTTCCATAATTATATAAAACTATTTTAGGTGTGTGAAAATGGCATCTGAAATAGATTTGTCACAATTTTGGTGCTGGAACGAAGAGTGTCCAGATTATGGGAAACAAGACCATGGAAATATCGTCATCAAACAAAGGTATGGTAAAGACAATCGTGCACTTCTTAAGTGCAGGACATGCAAGGATTACTTTAGCGAAACAAGAGGTACAGTATTTTTCGGACTAGATACACCCCGAGAAGAAGTTCTAAGAACACTTGCAATAATTCCGGAAAAAGGAAGTATTCGTGGAGTAGCGAGAGCTACTGGGCACGATAAAGATACAATCTCAAAATGGCTTGAAATTGCAGGAACCCATTGTGAAGAAGTTACAAAGTATTTCCTACAAGATCTCAACTTAAAAAGAGTAGAGGTCGATGAGATTTGGGGATTCATAAAAAAAACAAAAAAACTTGAAAGATGATGACCCAGAAGAGTATGGAGATGTCTACTCATTGACAGCTATGAAAAGCGATACGAGGCTGTTTCTATGTCATCATGAAGGAGGTCGAACTTATGAAGATGCTATGGAGTTGTTTGCTATGGTTGAACAGATGAGATCAAAATCATCTTTGACTCCAGTATTTACTTCAGATGACTGGGATCCTTTTGAAAAAGGATTGGTAAATATTTATGGAATTATTGAAGTTCCTCCATACAAAGGTATAGGTAGAAGACCACTTCCAAGATTGATTCCTCCAGAAGACTTGAAATATGTTAAAATTGAAAAGAAAAAGGTGGGGGAGATGGTGGTTGAAACGGTTCAGAACATCGTTTTTGGTAATAAAATAGATATATTAAAAATGCTTGAAATTGAAGAAAATGGATATATCGGTACATCCTATGTAGAAAGATTTAACCTCACAATCCGAGCTTCTCTTGCAAGATTTATACGGAAAGGAATGAATTTCAGTAAAAAAATGAGGATGCATACAAAGACATTGGATTTATTCCAAACATGGTATAACTTTGTCAAACCTCATGATTCACTAAAAACAAAGATAAATTGTGGGAATAGGCGATGGGAGTATAGAACACCAGCAATGGCAGAAAAATTTACAGATCATATTTGGGATTTAGGTGAACTATTTGGATTTAGAGTGCCTGTTAAATAACTCACGGACACGACCAACGACATTAGATGCGATAAACTGTACCTTCATGACGATGAAAGTGTTTATGGGCATGTATTTGTAGCGTTTCTTTCATTGTATGCTTACTGTAAAATATTGAAGGCTCTTAAAAAAGCGGATATTAATAATAAGTTCTCGCCCACTGACATCCTTTTGAAATTTAGAAAAGTCAAAAACATAGATTTTGGTGAAAAAGATATAATTACTGAAGTTCCTAAGAAAGTAAGAGAATTAGATAAAGCTCTCAAATTCAATATTATTCCCTACTAAAAATGGAAGTTAAGGTATAATATTCAAAACTAAATTGGCTTGACACTAGCCATAGGTGGCATCCACCGCCTGTGGCTATGGTGTCAAAAAACTTCTCATTTTAGAAAGAAGCAACGTTTTTATCATTTATCTCCACGCTCCCTAGTAATAAAAATAATTCCAAAAGTCTATATATGTAGTATTTTCTATTGATGATAGTTCTTGGATATGTTTTGTATCTATATGTAGAGTATCCAGAATATTTTTATACGGAGTATATGAAAAATCACTTATGATGCATTCCATGTTTTTTCCATCTGAAGGAGGCTTAATTAGCCACAAATTCATGCATGCAAATTCTGGAGTCTTAGGAATACCTGAAGGTTTTATATAATTCCATTCATTTACTATTTTCCCATTCTGCATTGATGAGAACTTGATACGATATGGCTTCCATTCTATTCTATACGTTGTGTTCTCGCCGTCGGTACCTGTTACTTTATATGTGCGTTCATTGCCTTTGACTTTGAAAGGCTGAACTGAATAACCAAGGTTAGTGCCGTCCTCCCATCCCCATCTGGAAGGTTCAATATCCAATTCGTTATTATCGTCTCGATACGTAAACAGTCCAAGTACAATGTTTTTATCAAATGTATATACAGGAGAGGCAACAGTCCATGTAAATGTCCCATAAGTGTACTTTTTTTCACTGTCCAACCCTGTACAGTACCATTTACCTTTTTTCTTTATGATAGTTAAATGTAACTTATTTTGATCGTCTATCCATGCACCTGTACCATTCCAATAGTTGTTTCCTGGATTTGCTCTGCCACTTACCAAATTCCAGTTTTGTCCTTTCCAGTGAATGACTCCATTAGATGGAAACTTGGTCGCTTCTGCTGGAATAATTGACAAAAGTAAGACTAATATAGAGAATAAAAATATAAAATATTTAATCTCTTTCATTCTATACTCTCCAGATAGATTATAAATTTACATTGGCGGTTCAAGTTTAATAAGTTGATTAAATATAAATATTCTAGTCTAATTATCTAAGAATATGTATATATCTAAACATATGACGTGTCTGTATGAACTGGATGCAATTGCTGCTCCTGTTATTGACACGATAAGTAGAATTAAAGTCAATTACCTTAGCAAAACAGGCTGTCCGGCAATTACTGTTGGAAATAAATTAACAATCTATCTGTTGTCAAACTGGAACTTTTTAGCTTTACGAAATTGCACTCAATCCATTATTCCATTCTTCTTAGAGCCTATCCGAAAAGTAAATTACCCAATTTAAGGTAATGCTTAGCTATGACAAAAAAGAAACTCATGCATGACTACGTTATATCTGAAAATATCTGGATGAAAATAGAATCATTGTTATCATTACCGAAGCCAAAAAAAGTCTGGAAGATCTAAGAAAGACGATAAGAGAATATTAAGTGGTATTTTCTATCTTATTCTTACTGGTTGCTAATGGAAATCGCTTCCAAGATTTTACGGAGCTCCAAGCACTGTCCGTGATCGATTTTAGGAATGGCAAAGAGAAGGATTCTTTGAGAGCATTATAGGCTGGAACTTCAGTAAATATAATGGAAAACTCCTTTCCAAACCTTCGAAAAGCATGCCGAACTCGATAATCCCGAAGATACGTGAATCGTGCATCAAGGGCGAATTTGTTCTCAGGACAGACTCATCGCAACTTGATAAGGCCCCGTCACATCTTCCGATAATGTTTAATAGGAGATATTCACCGACTGTTAAGCCTTCTATTTTCTTTTTGTTTGTGTGTTTATTTACTATTTCAATAAAGTTTAAATTATCAGATATGGAGAGCATGGCTGCGATTTTTCCATAATGAAAGGATTTTAGTTTGATGTATGGTAATTCTGCGGCCTGTTCTTTTAGTTCCATAATTTTTTCCGCAGTTCCAAGGTATATCTGCTTGGTACGCTTAACCTTTCCATCAACCAGCTTTCGCTCGGAGATATACCAGCATGTTTTGCCATCTTTTTCTTTCCGTTCTAAAAAAAACCATAAAACAATGTAGGGGACTATATTTATAAATAACTTTCAATATAAATCAACATGTATTGAGGTATAAATAGATTTAAAATTTAAGGGAACTATATTCTCAGAAAAATAAAAGTGGTCGCGGATAGCGAAAATTAATCGAAAAATTGAAATTTTTAGTTATGTTTGAAAGGCAAGTTAAAAATTAGTTTTTCTTATACGAAGCCAATATAAAAAATGTCTCTAAATTGTAGGAAATTTATTAAGTTCTTCTTCTTCGATTTTTTCATGATTATTTTTTGAATTATGTGTAAAAGTCCAATTTAATTTTAATAATCCGTTCCTTGTTCTTTGTTTTACATATGTTTTATAAGTTTCCCACAAAATCTTATTTAATGTATGTACTCCGACTATAAAAGTGATGATTAGTTGTAAACATAGCTTTTCATCAATCATTTTATTACCATTCCTGATCAGGTTTAAACATAAATAAATAGTATGAATAGAGCTGTTGAAATGCCGTGAACAACGTGTATAATACGTGTGGTATGTATATTATTCGGATTAAGTAATCCAATTTATGAGGTTTCTGTACGTATCTCAATGTATATACACTGTTAATATACATGAGTCCCAAAATCACATAAACAGCATGATTCATGTGATAATTTCCACTCTGTATTTCTTGAATTGTCCATGCTACTAAGATAAATTGAGATATGAACAATATCCAAAATAACAAATGATCAAATATATCATATGCTGTGATTTTGTTGAGACCATGATCCCACAAGGTATCTATTCCACCACGAAACCAACGTATTCGTTGCTTCCACAACGATGAAATAGTTAGTGGAACATCAGTCCATGCATACATTCCGAATCCAGTAGTAGAATGATGCCCAAGCTCTTTAATGGAAACCGTTAATTCATAGTCTTCTGTTATATTCGTCACTTTATATACGCAATAATCTCCTTCACCTCTAGCTTGTCTTCTTTTCATAACATCTTGTATTGCTTTTACTTTATACACCGAACACATACCATGTGCTACTTTGATACCTTTATCTTGTCCAATTCGATCTCTATCAAAGTCCGCATATTCTACATATTGACAGTGGTAAAGATATTTCTCCATAAGAGTATTGGTTTTTTGCTCCTTTATTCCAGCACGTGAACATACTACACCCAGTTTATCATCTAGACTAAATTCAATTAATGCTTGTTCAATAACATCAGGTTCTAAAATTGTATCTCCATCCATTGTTAGAACATAATCATAATCACTTAATCGCTCACCGACAAATCTATATGCTGCATTAAGTGCTCCAGATTTCTTAAACTTATTATCTATTGTTTCGATGACATTGACATTACTATATATTTGCATCACTTTTTTTGCAATCTCCACCGTATTATCAGTGCTATTATCACTAATCACCAAAACATCAACATTAGAATGTGTTTGATTAACTAATGATGTTATAGTCTCCTCAATGTATTCACTTTCGTTATGTGCTGGCACGAGTGCTATAACCTTTTCATTTGCTTTTTTTTCCATATGTCATCACCTATATATTTTTACCACTGTATCTCCACTGGTTATTTCTCTTCTCTGCTGTTACAAACACTATGCGCCACATATGGTCACTTTCTTTCTGTGCAGATATCCATAAATCTACGGTATTTGGTCCTTTAAAAACACCAGAACTTCTATAAGTGTAAGCTGTAGAACTTTTATCATCTGTTATATCTGCGCAATATATTATTGGATTTGGCTGAAATAACTCAAACTTATTCGTTATATTAGTCGCTCTAGCCAACCATAAATCAGGACAGCCTGCAAATGTGATGAACATATAATAATTTTTGTCGTATTCATTATAACTTACATCTAGATGCCACGGATTCTTGTATAATTGTGACATATCCATAACGGTTTTATTTGTAAAGTTTATTCCATCTTCAGAGTCATATCTCATTAGTTGATGAGGCGTACAATTGATATCTACAATCCACATATAGAATTTTTTAGATATATTATCATATAGTACAGCCGGACTTACACCACTCACACTACTGCAGTTATATTCTTGACTTAGGTTTTTTCCATTGTATATTTTTAATTTTAGATCTTCAATTGTGGAGTTATTGAATACTTTTCCTATAACATAATAACAGTACATTTGTTTTGTGTCTGGATTGTAAACGATTTCTGGATCGCTTCCATATGCATCTTCACCATAGCTTACTAGATTTAGAGCAGCAAATGGATTTTCAATTCCCGATGCATTTTTAAATATAAGTCCATCATCTGAGTAAAATAGACAAGGTGTTTCCATTTTCTGATTCATTGAACTATCTTGATTTACGTATGGATATGGTGTAACAGACATCCAATAATCGTGCCCAAAAATAGGGATGCTACTCCATATAACACTTGGATGAATAAAATATCCATAACCCCAAGGATCTGGAATTATCATACGTTGGTATGAAGAATTTATGTTCACTGCTGAAATGTCTATTGGAATAGATTTTGAAGGTATACTTTGTAAACTATCACTGGGTAAAGTATTTTGTGAACTACTACTTTGTAAATTATTTTGTGGACTGCCAACTACCAAAACATTTTGTGAATCGCCATTTGTTAAAGTAGCTACATTAATTAACAATGCCAAACCTATGAATGAAATAATTACAACAATTATTTTTTTGATCTTATCGGGTACTGCCATCTTACATCCCTTCATTTTGAAGTAAGTTTTGAGCACATTGTTTGTTCCATTATCAAACAAAATGGATACAAATCACAATGCAAAGTCTATTTATTATCTTATTCTGAGATTCTAAGGCTTTTACGTGACAGAAAATTGCTTTTTTAAGAGGGAACATTACAGTAAGCTTTTTATAACCAATTGGACACATTTTTATATTTAAAGACATTACTAGATATTCGTTATCTAACTTATCGTTTAAAAAATTATTCTATATGAGAAACAATAAAATATTAAAAATTATAATAAAACATTATATAATAGGATAATTTGTTTCTTTCTATTAACTAACTGATTCTTCAAATAATATATAAAGATGTTATATATTTATGTTTTATTATTAATATCCTTATTTGTAATCAATTATTTATTTTAAACTAATATTATGAATTAAATTAATTTATTTTCCAAGTTTGATTAAATATGGAAATTTTAGTAAAGTTTTTAATGAATTAGTAGAAAAATAGCGTGTTATGGATTTTAAAATTCAAACTGATTTATCAAGTGATAATCAGAAACAATTAATTGATAGGTTTCATTTAATTTTTTTAATGTTAATCCTATCCCTTTTGACAATTAAGTTTAATTTAAGGCACTCTCTAGGAGTTTTGGAATTCACAAAACCCGAAAGAAGCTATACAATATCTCAAAAAGTGGTATTTCTGTGCGACTCATAGCAGGCTAACTCCAGTAATTGAAGCAGCAAATATCACTATAAAGCATTGGGATGGAATATTGAATTATTTTAATTCCAAAATAACTAATGGAATCCATGAAGGAATTAACAGTATAGTACAGTTGCATAAAAGAAACGCAAGAGGCTTTTAAAACATATTTTATTTTATTAATATTATTTATTTAAGTTAGCTAAACTTAAATTTAAGTTACCTATGTAAAACAGCGAAGAGTTAAAAATTTTGTAAAAAATACTGATTCTGAGGAAAAATGGACGACCAAAATTTTAAATAACCTTAAATACTTGAAAAGCAATTCTAAATCATGACAATAAATAATAGATCAAGTGCGCATTTTGTCGCACCTATATTTATATTGATTTGTTTTTTATTTATTACACCGGTCTTAGTATCGCCTGCCCATGCAGCATATCCCAATATAGTTCCCAATCCGTCCATTGAAACTGTTTCAACTTCAAACAGTGCACTTCCCCAATTATGGACGAAAGAAAATTTCGGCGGAAAGAATACTGCTACATTTTCTTATCTAAAGACAGGGTATGCGGGCACAAGAAGCCTTCAGGTAAAAACTAACTCAAATAGAAACGTAGATGCATATTATAGATTCGAACCACAGGCAGTTGTCTCCGGAGCAGAATATGAGTTTTCCGTCTATTACAAGTCGGATGCTTATACCGAAGCTGTTGCTGAGATTCATTCGACTAAAGGGGAAACCAGTTACTTGAGTGTCGGAGATTTGGTTCCTTCAAATAGCTGGAACAAGTTCGTTGCCAGAATAACAATGCCTGCAGATGCCGTTAAGGCCACCATATATGTCAGTATGAATTCAAAAGGAATTCTAACAACTGATGATTATTCTTTGGCACGCACTATGCCTCCAGTTTCACTTAATAGGCCGATTGTCACGCTTACGTTTGATGACCCGGAGACGAACGGTCAATCAGCAAGCACCGTGTATCAGTACGGTTACCCTCTTTTCAAAAAATATAATGAGGTAGGAGATATTTATATCGTATCCAGCGAGTTAGGACAGGCGGGGATGATGAGCAAACAGCAATATAATGATTTCCGCGCATTAGGTTTTGAGATAGGTTCACATACGGTTAATCATCCTCATCTGACCCAAATAAGCGCGACAAAACTAAACAATGAGCTTAAGGATTCCCAATCGGCCCTCAGCAATTACTTCGGCGGTATACCCATTACAAGCTTTGCATCTCCATGGGGCGAATACAATATCGAAGTTGTTAATCAGATAAAGAAGTATTATCAGTCTCACAGAACTACCGATCTCGGCTTCAATTCCAAAGACAACTTTGATCCTTATATGATCAAATCGTATAGCATAGAATCGGACATGAGCCCAGACTATGTAAAAAGTTTAATCGATCAGGCTATCAGGGATAAGACTTGGCTGGTGCTGGTATACCACGACATAAGGCCAGATGATGGATCTGGATTCCTGTATACTACCACGCCTGAAGATATGGAGACTGTGCTTGCCTATCTCAAGGGTAAAAATGTTGCGACTGTGACGACATCGCAGGCGGTGAATGAAATAAAGGCGCAGATGTAATTGAGGTTTATAAAGCTAAACTTTCGTTAATGACTCTGGTCGTATCCGCGAGTTGCTAGTTAATTACGAAAAAATGAGTACAACTCTTGAACGGTAAAAAATGCAAAAAATTGTGTACTACTTTTTTCTGCAACGCGCGGTTACGACAGTATGTGTATTACAGAAATCATTTCGTAATACTAAAGTCACTTATTATACATTCAACATTTTTCCCATCTGAAGGTGGCTTATTATTTAGCCATAAATTCATACATACATTTTCAGGAGTCTTAGGAATACCTGCGATGTTTGTATAATTCCATTCATTTACTATTTTCCCATTCTGCATTGATGAGAACTTGATATACGTAGGCTTCCATTCTATTCTATATGTTGTGTTTGCGCCGTTGGTACCTTTTACGTTAAATGAATGCTCATTTCCTTTGATTTCGAAAGGTTGAACAGAATAATCTAGGTTATTGTTGTTATCATTTCCCCATTTTGAAGGCTCAATGTCTAATTCGTGATTATCATCTTGATATGTAAACAGTCCGAGTACACTGTTCTTGTCAAATGTGTATACAGGAGAAGTAACCGTCCATGTGAATGTTCCATACGTATACTTGTATTGACTGTCTAATCCAGTACAATACCATTTACCGTTTTTATTTATAATCGTTAGATGTAATCGGTTTTGGTTATCAACCCATGCTCCTGTATTATTCCAATTGTTGTTTCCTGGATCGGATTTTCCGCTCCATAAAGTCCAATCTTGCCCCTTCCAGTTAATAATTCCTTTTGAGGGATTTGTGTTCACGCTTTGATTTACAGGTGACTTTTGCCCTTTCCAATGTGGAACACCGTAATTATGATCTTTCTCAGCACAGGCAGTCATAGGTAAAAGTAGTAAAACAAAGACTGCAAGAGCTAATGCTAAGAAATTGAATGATTTATTTACTGTTTTTTTCATTAGATTTCCTCCATAGTCTCGGCTCAACCGTAGTTTTCCGAAGATATTAAAGATAAAACCCAATTTTCGCTAGCAATGAAAATATTATCATCCAGATTAAACCCCCTGATTTAAAGGAGATATATTTCCACGATAGAACGGTTTAATGTTTTCTTCAACAAACAGTCCAAATTATAAAGTTTGTCTGAACTTTTCTGTACTCTCACTTTTCCAAAGTATGGTTCAATATAATTTTCTAAATGTCGTTACAACTATTGGCCTAAAATAAACCTTATGCATCAATTTTAGTCAAAAGTTGAATCTATTATCTGAAAGACATAAATCGCCCATAGTCAGTGAAAAAATGTTTATACAGTATAATAATATATTATCCAATATTATAAATATCTTTCTAATAAGACAAATAACCGAATATCACTCAAATTTTTTGCCAACTTTTTTGACTCTCATTTTTGTTCTATGGTATCTAAATCTAAATTAGAAAAAGCATTGATCACCCGTTAAGGAATTTTCTTTCTGCAGGTCTCGCTTTCAAAGTAATTAAGCCACAATTTTAGGTACTGAAACTGAAATTGATATCTATCTAAGTCCATTTACTGTACTTTTCGGAAGTTCATAATTATACTTTTTTGTTTCTTGATTAATTTTGGTGAAACAAGGTTTACGGTTTTTTTGAATATCATAAATCAAGTTTGTAATTTTTCTATTAATGATATCATTTTAACATATTTCTTTTTTTCAATTGTATTAATAAAGGCAATTACGATAGAATTGTATGCGTTTAAATTGATACATCTCTTTTTATATTAGTAATTTATGTTTTTTTAATTTTATTCTTTTATATTTACACATATATTTGAGATAAAATAGTTATATATTGATATTAAGAGCCAAACTTTATATGTTTTTAGCTAGTTGTTATAATTAATCTTCTAAGGAAATTGTTAGATTAATAATTGATATAATTTTTTGAGGAGGCTTGAATATGCGCAAAACAATAAGTTTAATGTTACTGTTTGTTTTGATAATTTTGTCTTGCACAATAGCAAGTGCTGGTAATGTAATTGATAACACAAAGAAAATCATCGTTTATGTACCAAATGCGCCGGAAATATACTATGACCCAATGTTTTCAGCAATGTTTCCGGAGTATAACTTAAATTATGTAACGGACGGAACAATATCGTCTCAATTAACGACCTCAAAGTGTGATCTTCTAATAGTCGGTCCAAGCGACGATATAACAATTTCCGCCGCAACAGCAATAAATAATTACTTACAAGCGGGCGGCAAGGTTTGGTTTTTCTCTGATCCCCCAGCCATAGATATATTAGATATCGGAACATGGAAAGGTATCACATTAAATGCAAAGGCCGTACTCACAGTTAACAACACCGACCAAATTACACTTGGTATGGGTAAATCAATAACTTCTTCGTCAACTGTTAAACAAACTTATGTAAATGCTAGACGTTTCACGAAAACATCTGGCAGTGGTAGTGGATTTAAGTATGTAACGTTAATAAACGCTCCCAATAGTAACTCATTATTAGTGAAGTATTGGTCTGCAAATGGTGGTAAAGCACTATACAGTAATCCTCAAATGTTTATTAGTGGTGGTAGCAGAAATTATTTCACACAAGCTGTTGCTACTAAATTATTTTTAAATGCCAAAGCATGGATACTTGGACTGGATAGTAACAGTTATCAAGTCCAAGTAACATACCCAGGTGGGGATAAGCAATTAGCGCTTACTTTTGATGATGTATATGCAGATTCAAGCAGTGAGTCAAGTATCTCATCATTTATTACTCTGGAGAAAAATAAAGGTCTTAATCCTGCAAATGTGAACACGTTTTTTATGATGCCCCAAGGAGCTAGTGCAGGTGGAAGTTCAATTGCAAGTATTGCGAAAGGCACTATGCCTATGAGTGATGGTAAGCTTGGTAAAAGTGCTAGTCTAAAAAGCGATGGCAAAAATGGTGTAAGTACTTTAGCTGAAGTCGACTCTGGTTATACAAGCCAAACAGGTATAAAATACTTTGAGACAGTTGGTTATACGCATACTTTACATCCACACTTTATCTGTGATTGGACTAATCCTGAAACCTCTACTGCAACATACGAACAATATATGACATCCAGTAAAAACGTTATAAATAACATAATGGGCGTATCTGACTATGGATTCTTAGCGTTTAGGTTCCCGTACACTTGGTCGTGTTCTAACTCGGCTCGTGCTATGATTAATAGCGGATTCCAAATTGACTCTAGTTTCGGACCACAAACAAATAGTGGAGCGATTGGAGATACTCTTACAAATAACATATGCTTTGCGAAGCAACTAGTATTAAACGGTGAAAGGCACAATCAGATAGAACTCGAGACACCTGCGTTATATGATCTTGATGCACTTACTGGCGCGGAATATTACTCCTCAAACCAGGCTCAAATGGCATTTTGGTCAAAGCTCAATTTCCCATCAGTATATGTTGTAAGTGGTCATTACCAGGGTGCAATGACTGATTCTGACCTACAAAATGGTTTGGCACAGATAATAACGTATGCCAACGGGATAAAGGATGGCACCGTAACATACAGTCAAATAAAAAGCTATATAGATGCATTAAACTCAGCAAAAATAACAGCAGTAAATACAAATGCTGGTGTTACTGTGACAGTTTATTGCCCAGTGGCGATACCGAGTTTTACCATTAAATCTGCAACTGCAATTACGTCAGTAAAAGTAAATGGTTCTAGTCAAGTAGGAAAAATTTCCAAAAAGGGCAACAATTACTATGCGACAGTAGACCTTAATTCTGGTAGCAACACAATAGCAATTAAATGAATTAAGACCTATTAAGGTCTTACAATTTTTATATACTTTTTTTCATTTATATTTTTGTGGATTCAATCTTGTTTTAGCGGATCTTGATCGCGAATATGATAATGCTTATTAAAGGCCTATCTAAAAAATAAAATCCTTAAATTATTTTATGAGATTCCCTTATATGATAAAGTTCTTTGGGAATTCATAAAATCTGTCTATTCCACAGAAACAACATACAGGAATGCCTCCCTAGCGAAATACCTGATAGTTGAGAAACGGCATCCGTATGTCGCACGACAGGTTGTACCTGGAAAGATACCCGCACCATATTGGATATAAGTGATGGAGAAGGGTGTGATTTTAAAAAATACATTCTATAATTAGATAAGAGACAGAAAGACTCGATTATACCTATAAAACGAAGAAAAAGGAAGAAAATTTAAGAAAAATATAGAAAGCAAGTGCATCGAGCTTTGACAAATCTAATCTAATATATTTTCAATCCGATTCATCTGTAAAATCCCGACCAATCGAAAGATGCTATTTTGCAGTTTTTTCATATAATTTATTCAAGTCTTAATTATAGGATTCTTGAGGCTGCAGTTGCTCTCACAGTATTCATTTTTAATATATTTTTGCCTCCAAAGTATAAGTTACTATCTTTATTATCATAAATTATTTATAATTAGATGAGGTAGGTTTATTAATAATTAATACGTGAATTTAAATATGGTTCAGGACTGTAAAGGATAAAGTGTTGGAGTTATTAAGCGGTTTTTAATATTATATGGAATAGATTTTTTTGTCAGTTTAACTGGGGTGTTTCCCAATGACTGGTTAAATTTCGGTTGTATAGCTATAATAGCTTTATTAGGTTTTACGCTTTCATTTATTGTGAGATATTTTGAGATTCAAGGAGGAAAATTGTAATTTGATTCAAAAAAAGTAATGAGTGGAGAAATTAGTGGAGAGATCAAAGAGATTTCCGTAAAGAAATAATCAGAAGTTAATTGAAGTCCTCCTCATTGGTTTATTACTGACATTCAATCCATCCAGTGCAAAACATTTCTTACAACAGACCATCGCGGCTAGTTCTCGTTTGAGATTTTTCCCAGTATCCAGTAGTTGTATTTGCTGTCAAGTTGACCATAATCCCTTTCCATCTTAATCAGTAATTAAAGAGCAGGAGGAAAAGTTTCATCGTTGTTCTTTGCAACGGGATAAGCATACAACACTCTGTAAGAATCATTAGGCTCAAATATAGCTACGTCATAATGCGGGTACATGAGAGTCATGGTATAACTTTCATCTACGGATGTAAAAAGGACATCTGCTTTATCTTCATCAAAGAAGTCCCAGATATAATCGATTTTTATAATATTTGCTCTGGGAAATAGCTCTGATGCTACATCTAACAATGCGGTTTTATTGAGGACTGCCATTCTTAGGTTATTCGTTTTCCGGACTTTGTTAAGTTTCAGGAATTCCTTCTTGTTCTCATCCTTTACAACAAAAGCCATATGGACAGTATATGAATCGGTAAACTTCACTTTTTCCAGTCCCTTGAGAGTTACAGAGGACACGACGATGTCGCAGGCTCCCCGTTTGAGAAACCGGGAAAACAAGTCTCCGCTTACTGGAACGAACTCTAAGGTATCTTCTTTATATGGATACAAATGGGAATCGAAGCACTAGTATCAAGCCAATTTAGTTTTGAATCACTATAAACTCTAATTACATTTGCTATGATGAGAAGCTATCAAGGATATGTTCCATAATTAAATTGTCGCGATACTAGTATCTTGGTCGTCCATAACTATGTGATTGATGTTTTCCAAGGTCTAAATGTCATCAAATCTCTTAATTTCCACTTTGACTCTGTAATTCCACACTCTCTTGCTGGTGTGTTTTTACGTTTAACTTTCCTTTCATCTTCATATTTTAATCCACCATGCTCTCTGCAGAAGTTAAAGTGAGTGCAAAAGAGTTTCATATGATTAACTAACCCTTCAGTTTTCTTTGAAAAGCCTATCGTCTTCCTTGATACTCTGTTGTTATCTTGTCTGAAAGTTAGATTTTGTCTTTCAAGTAAGCTTGTTGAGATCTGCTTTTGTTCTATATTGTCTCCAAATATTACTTTCCTCACAATCTTCTTACTTCCTCCTCCTTCCTCGTTTTTAATTACCTGGGCATATCTCAAATCTTTTCTGGGAACAACTTTTGGATTCTTTGGTCTTCCTCTTTTCCCTGTTCTTGGAAACTCCATTAATTCTCCATATTTTTTCAAGATGGCTTCTGCATAAAATTTCAGACCATCAGTAACGAAAAGAGGAATCTTTTTTAAGCGTTTAGAGACTAATTCCAGTAATTTGTCCGCAACATATTGTTTTCTTGGGCCTATGACGAAGTCAACTATTAACCTACAACCTGTTGCAAAAGCTACCCACATCCACGGGCCATCATCTTCATAAATTTCCATTCTTGGAACTATTTTTTTTGGACTATTACCCACATCTCATCCATTTCTACCTTGGGTATGTCTAGATTTTTCATTTTTGATTCATTCACTTTTTCGCATTGTTCTGCAGCACGAGATATCCAGCAACTCACAGTAACAGGTTGCACTTCTAACACATCTGCAATGCCCTCGATACTCATTCCTCTAATTGACATTTTAAGAGCCAAATCGACTTTTTCTTCATTAGTATGAAGCCCATAATAAACAGTATTTGTGCGGTCACAAAAGGCTCTACCACAGCTGCGGCACAGGTATCTTCTAATACGTTTGCCGTCTAAGTGATAACCGCCATTACCCACAACGTTATCTTTCCCAATGACATTATGATCTGTACAAAATTCATTAGGACAACCAACATCAGTAACCTTTGGCTTAGGTCCTCTTTTTCCCATAAACGTATATTATAATTTTAAATATATAAATATCAATCATATATTCATTGACGACCAGTATCTTCTTTATACAGATATTTAAGTGCAATGCTGAGACAGGTACGGCTCCTTTCGATGTAACCTTTTGAAATGAGTAAAGCCCTTGCACTGCGAAATGTACTGTTATATGCAGCCAGTTCCACTATCTCATATTCGTCGATTTCCAGATTCTTTTCTGCGGAATGCAGAAAGCGCTCGGCTGTCGAAAGAGATACAGGAATTCTTTCCCGAGCTCTTGAATCAAGCTTGATTAACTTTTCAGCTTCACATTCATTCCAATTCATAATTCTGCACCCTCGAAGAGAATATGTTTGACAAGCACGCTCTGGACAAATGGGTCATCTTTCTTCTTTCGGGTTTCCCATTCATAGTAAGGGATAGCAGTTACCTGGAGTTCATGCCCGACTTTTCTCTCAATTTCCGGAACCAATGTATAATCAATGTCCTGCTCCGTTCCAATTACCAGAACGTCAATGTCACTTTTTTCATCATAGTTCCCCGAGGCCGTGTTTCCATAAACTGCAAGAGAAATCGCATTCGGAGCAAGTTCTTCTAACTTCCTTTCCCACAATTTCAAAATCATATAAGTCTTTTTTAACTCCTTTACCAAATAACTGGAATTATTAAGAGTAAACATATGCGCGGTACCAATCTTTTCCATGTTCAGTATATGTTCTCTACAAAACATATCTGAAAACTTCTTAACGCTGCCTGGTGAGACTTCAAGCTCACGGGCAAGCTCATTCATGTTTACTGCAGTGGTAGGATTAGATAGAAACCATCCAGGGATTTTATTCCCAACAAATTTATTGAATTTGTCTATCATTCAATGTCAATGTAATGAATGATTATTCAATGTAATGAATGATTATTAAATGTATTAAACACCGATTTTCGTCAGCCGTTTATATTCCACTAAAAACCCACAACTTTTTATCAAAATCTGCTGACCAATACTGTTTTTCAAAAAACATGTCTTTATAAAATGTTCTGTTCATGGAACATTAAATTTTTAAGATCCACCTACAAATCAACGTACTGAGTTAATTATGGCATAAAAATCCACCTGATTAGGCATTAAAATCCATTAGTAAATGTCCATAAGGATGTTTTATGAATAAATATTAAATATTATAAGTTCCATAATCTATACATATGATTAATGATCATTTTAATCCTGCCGACTATTTCTTGAACCCAAAAGAATCTGCACAAAAGCGATATGAAGCTCTTAGGGCATACTTTCTGGAATCATTAACTCAAAAAGAAGCTGCAAAGAGAGCTGGATATTCCATATCCACATTCCAATCCCTTGTAAGCAATTTCCAAAACGGAAAAGTTGAATTCTTTGTGAAACCACAATATGGACCAGACAAAAGACAAACCTCGGATTTCATACAACAAAGAGTCTTTTCATTACGAAAATCTGAACATTCAATATATGAAATCAAAGACATATTAGCAAAAGAGGGGTTTAACATAAGCATTCAGACAGTAAATCGAATAATTAAGGATGAAGGGTTCACAAAATTACCACGTCGAACAAAGGAAGAACTTGGCCTTACAAAAAAGAACACGCTTCTGCCAGAAATATCAACAGCAATAGATTTCGAACAACTTAATAGTTACAGTTTCGAATGTCAGGTCGGTGGAATATACTATTTCATACCGTATATTTTACAAACCGGATTGTATGAACTGATATCATCATTACCATTCCCGGAAACTTCTAAACTATCAAAGAT
>CAWFUY010000031.1:0-103510 GCA_963818955.1 uncultured Methanosarcinaceae archaeon
TACCTGAATAAATACGTTTTGTATTTGATGGTGGGGTTATCGAAGGAAACAAGCAAATTCTTATATACTATGGAATGATCGAGAAAACAAACGCATAGGTAAATGTGGAAAAATCCGCATTGAAATGGTAATTTTCATTATAATAATCAGACGATAAAACAGAAATAACATTTTTTGTATTACGGCTTTTAGCAAAGTTATGTCAGTTCTGCATACTAAAGGTATTTTGTAATTTTTCAGAAATCTGAAACTTTTTGAATATTCATAGGTTTTATCCTAAAACCTATGCATTAGTAGGGTTATTTCCCAGGCGCAAATGGAAAATCCCGCAAAACAAAGTTACTGAAAATCAGATGTTTTTTTCCTTTCCCGACATGCAGCAACTCTACATTTATTCGAACAATATACAGCATTCCTACCTTTACCTTCAAACTCACTATTACAGAAACCACATACACGCTTATTTGGTGAAGTATCAACTACAGGAGAACCAAAAATGGCTTCATCATCACAAAGTACCTTATCAATCGCTTCACTACATATCTTACTAATCTGTAATTTAGAATATGAATGTCTTAAATTATAAAGATCAATTCTCTTTCGAATCTCGTCAGAGACAGAAATCATAATATTATATGACATATTCATCGCATTTCCATATTTGTTACATATGTTACTATATTACATATATATGTGTGTTTCATTTTAAAAAAGAATGCAACGATAGTCACGTCCATTATTCCTTTTGTCCAAGAATGTAGGCAAATTGTTGTTTAATTGGAAAATACATCGGTTATTATGGTATAACCAATGCATTTTGTTCACATATCTGTGAATGTCTGGACATTTGACTTTGAATTACAGAAAAGTCGTTGCGCTGCCTAAAAGAGTCTCAAGGCGAAATAATTTAGAGATAAAAAGTGTAATGTCAAACAAGCCAAAACATTTATGTAAGTATCAATGTATATATCCTTAATCGAAATAAAACCCTTTAATAATTGAAATAAAAAATTTAATCATTGCGGAAAATACCATTTGTTGATGCAGAAGGTACAGTGCATTCAGCATTTGAGCCCATTTGACAAAGCCACCTGTTTTCGAGTCTTATTTTTGGAATGTTGTATGCATAGATATATTGTAACATGAAAAATGAGCTCATGTACTACCCAAGTTATGTTTTTTAAATTTAGTCTGTAACTCAAACGATTTATGTTTGCTTATTGAGTGAATTGAAACAACATATTGTATAAATTATAAGGTGATAAACATTAAAGAACAACAAAAGAGATTATTAAAGACATTAAAATTCGGGCACAAATCCTCTATGGTCAAAGAATGTAGATGTCCATTATGTGCATTAAGAGTGGATATAAAAGAGTTCAGAAACAAAGTTTTTATAAGAGAATTCGAGATGACTGGGTTGTGCCAGGGTTGTTTAGATTTAATTTATGGATATAAAGTAGCATGGTGATTTTTGTTGTGCTACTAGAGTCTGTCCGGAAAGTGTTATGAGTATAGTTCATATCCAATAACACAACCGGAACGGATACTCAACGATCTGTTTTTATTTTATATTAGCTGTTTAAGACATAGCTATTTCGTTATCCTTAGATTAAGGCTGTAGATTATGAAAAATCAAAATTCAATAACAGTAAAATGCGATACTATTATATATCAGATGTTTAATTGAAATCACTATATTATAATAAGAACGGGTTTTCTGAGCTTTACTGTTTTGTTAATGTTTTTTTCTTGTTCATAATTAGGGGTTAGGCTTCTTATTTCCTTGACATATAGATGCAAAATTTATGGGTCTCTTTCATAAGCTTGTTTAGGACATTTCATAGCTATGAGGGCAGTGTACAGAATGTTCTGTAAATTTTCTTCGCAATGTATGCACAGGTTTAGTTGTAAAATCTGTGCGCTTTCCTTACGAAATGACATATATCCTAAAATTTGATGGCATTAGCAATATTACATAAATATAGGTTCTGTCAAGTTGACGGGTGTTAAACATTTTATAGGCTCGAATGTAGCTGGGAAAATTCCTTAACACCCGTCAACTTGACAGTACCTAAAAAATATATATGTTAATTATACATTTACTTTATGCAATTTTTATTATCCAATTTACCTGAAGTATTCTTTAATTTCATTCATTTTCAAACATTTGGTGTTTCTGGTGCAGCAATATTGTTTTTTTGTATCTTTACATTTGTTGTGGTTCCTCTTTTTTACACTGTTTATATAAGTCTAAAAAATAAAGCAATAAAAAAGTTTTTTGAAACGGGATTTTTCTTTTTATTCGCAATTTGGTTATTATCCGTTTCAAGTATAATAGGACCATTCTTTTTCTACTTGGTAAATTCTACATGTACAAGTTATGAAGCAACCTCTTGTTTCCTTACTTCTTTAGTGGCTGTAGTTATTGGATTTATGAGTATGAGTTATGTGAAAAAGGAGACTGAAAAAATAAGTATTATGGAAAATGCTTATATAAAAGAGGAAGTTCCGAATACAATGGATGACTCTAACAAATCCAATGAAGGCCTTGTGATAAATATGTATGAATAGAGAGTCTGTTTTATCCTGAAACGATTTTTCATATTCAAAAATGTAGACATGTTGTAGCTGAAGTAAAAAATGCATCGGGTTTGTTGTAAAACCTGTGTATTTTTGTGTAAAAACCTATGCACTTTATTATAATATACTTCATGTGTTTGTTAGTGATTTATGGAAGATTCGATAATTCGCTTGCAAATATCGTCCATCAGCTTCCAGTAATTTTTGACTTGTTGGTAGATTTCTTCTATAGCTTCTTCATCATAAGTATGAGTACTGAGATTTCTATCATCGGTCATTTCAAGAACTTTTACAGTTTCTTCTTCAGAAAGTACACCTACTTTGAATGCTTCTCTAAAACAAGATTTAGGTGAAGCACACTCAATGCCTTCCTGAACTCGAAGATAATCTTTTATAAGCTTCCAGAAAATGTCAAATGAGTACTCAAATCTTTTAATTGAAGCGTCTCTTACTATTGTTGAATATGGTTCATCAACAATTTCTTCTAAAGTTTTCAAAGCTTTTATTGCAGTTTCATATCTAAGCTTTAATTTTTCCAAACAATACCCTCTCCAAGTGCCTTTTCTCTAAAAGCTTCCGAGACTTTGGAAAGATCTACTACATCAACAGTATAGGGAAAATTGAGATTATCAATCTTTTCTTTCAATAAGACCAGTTTTTTCCTGTCCAATCTATTTTTTGGAAGAATTCCAATGTCTATGTCCGAAACTCTGCTATAATCCCCTCTTGCTCGCGAACCAAAAAGTATTACAATAACGTTTTCTTCTTTGAAAAACTCAATAATGAGGGATTTCAAATCTCTTATACTTTTTTGGTAAATCGGGGTAAGACTGCTCATCTATTACTCATTTAGAGGTTTCAATACTTGAATTTAATGTTTGAGACTACCTTGGAGTTCAAAATGGTTATAATGTTGAAAGATAAGCAACTCAGAGTATACACAGTTTTTATTTAAATCTGTGTTTTTCATGCACTTTTTGCCCCATTTTTGGGTCAAAATTGGGTAGTGTACAAGAAGTTCTGTAAAATCAAAAATATCGGAAAAATTACAGATTGCCTTGAGTATGTAAAATTGACATAATTTTTGGGGATAAAGTAATACTTAAAGCATAATTCCTATTTTATTGCTTATTTATTATAAAGAAAATAGCCCTTTCTGAGCTGATTTTACCACAATTGCCTATGTGTTTATTTTCTCAATTATTACATATTTTATAGGAATTTGCTTGTTTCCTTCGATAACCCCCCCATAAAATGCAAAAATTCTATGATGAACACATAGTCACTTTTCTCGGAGTCTGCAGATACTAATTTAAATAAGTGTTACTAAATGGAAAATGTAAAAGTCCTTTAAAAAAATGGACTATGGCACTTGTAGGAAAGTTTTCAATGATTCTGTACAAAAGTCATATTTTTTGCACCATAACCATCTTATGTTCAAACATGGGCTTCTTTAGATAGAATATAACCAACCATATCATGATTTATCTTGTTTTTCTTTGATACTTCGTTTTCTATATCCGCAGTCGATTTGCCTTCATGTTTCATTTCCCTTATTACAGTAAACACTGAAGATGGGACATTGTAGTACTCATCCATATCCTTTCTGTGACCCCAGACATCTCCTTGGAGAAGCTGGATTCTCTGTATTTTAAGGAACATTCCAATTGACTTTGAAACATTGTTGAAGTAAGATTTAGGCAACTGAATTGCTTCAATCTTGGGGCATGCTTTAACCAGTTCAAATATATCCTTACTCGATTTGTTATAAACCAAATTTGACATTATGGAAAACTAGAAACATATTTCCATTTAAAATAATGTCTTAAGAGGGTCTGAAAGCCACTTTCTGTTCTACACACAACCCCTAAAAGGATCCTCGAATCACACAATTGGTCAGAATGATGGCTTTCAGACTCATTGTGCTAGATGCTCCCCATTTTTCCTTTACTACTCAGCTCTTTCTGTTGGTGACGTAACTTTTTTGATATATCATGATTAATAATGAGGTATTGTTATATAAGACTATTTTTATGTAAAAATATTAGAATAAAAAAATAACTATATGTATATAGTCTACTGATGTTTGCCTTTGCTCTATCCTAAAATAATTTCGCATTTCGAAGTTCTCAAGCCATGTTTCCATAAGAATCTTATTTTGGGGTTCTATGCACTAATCGTCCACAATTTCAGGATATCTATTGAGCCAAAAATCTCTTGGTCTGCTATCAGCAAATCAATATCTATGGGTTTGCCTGGAAAGTTAGCTTAGACCTTCCTTTAATATTGACATGTTATCACGTGATTGGCGACACTTTCTTGATTCGCTAATCATCTCGATTTTTTCTCATTTTCTTTTCACTCTAGCTGTTTGCGGAGGAGATGAATATTGTAAAAATGATGGCTTTGACAACTAGCTCATAATATTCATTTCAGATATTTTGCTCGCAGTTATGCTGCTGGACTTTTGGACGGGTTGTGCATAGAACCCCAAAATGCAATGTATTACAAAAATAGTAAGACTTTACTATATAGTAAATATTAAGTATTATAATACCTGTTACTTAACTTATTTAGAAATATATGTATATCTAATGCAACATTTGTATTTTTTTAGTTTTTCATTTTTATTTTTATTATATCTCAGTTACAAATACACGGCCAATGATTTTTTTTAGCTGTTGATGGTTTACAAAATGTCGCCATTGATGAAATTTAGAAGTATTCAAACTATAGAACAACCAATTATAATTAATACTGATTTCGTAACAAACTTTCGTTATAAGTTATATTCTTTGGATACTTATTCACATTGTACCTCTTCGAGAGGGCGGATCAAAACGAGTGAGTGGTTGATAGAAAAAATCGATACAATTGCTCGGAAATCATTGTTTCTGCCTTTTGGGTTGTGTTATAGGAAAAGAAACATGAATTTTTCGGACTTTGTTGTATTGTAAGCATTTTACTTACATTTGATTAGATCTCAATTGTGTGATTCAATAAAGATGATTAAGAGAAGAACCCATTAACTTTTAATCGTCCACTCCATTTTACTCTTTATTCAACCCCGATGATTCAAATGATAGACATTTACCTCCGAGCATAGCGTCTGTCGGGCTGCAGGCGTCCTCCTCTCCTGCAACTCACAAGTTCTACTTTTGACACATAATGTCGGTGATTAAACTCAAATGATAAATGCAAGCAAAATATTGGGAAAAAGCAAGAGGTTATGGCATGGCTTACTTTAAAATGGATAATCTTGAAGAGACTAACTTTAAAGGAGCAAACCTCAAAGGAGTTGTCCTTCTATGGGCTGACATGGAGGGAGCTAATCTTGAGGGAGCTAATCTTAGAATGGCTCAACTTACATGGGCTAACCTAAAAGGAGCTAACTTTAAAAAGGCTAACCTAAAAGGAGCTAACCTTGAAGGAGCTCAACTTACAAAGGCTCAATTTACAGGAGCTCAACTAGCGAAGGCTCGCCTTATAGGGGCTTACCTTATAGAAGCTAACCTTGAAGGAGCTAACCTTGAAGGAGCTAACCTTTTATGGGCTTACCTTAAAGGAGCTAACCTCAAAGGAGCTAATCTTAAAGGAGCTAACCTCAAAGGAGCTAACCTCAAAGGAGCTAACCTCAAAGGAGCTAATCTTAAAGGAGTTGATCTTAAAGGAGCTAACCTTGAGGGAGCAAACAATTTATCATTTGACCAGCTTTCTGAAGTGAAAATACTTTATGATACAAAATTAGATGAAGATCTCCTCATACGATTAAAAGAGAAACACTCCGCCCTTTTTGAAGTACCTAATTACTTCAAATAACCAGATACTATCCATCTGGATTCGGTTAAGGTAGCAGTGTTCTTTATGTAGTATTTTTACATGAATTTTTGAGAGAATTACAGACCAAAGGATAGCTACATTTTCTCATATTTGGTTGGTATTCACTATAAGGTTTTATCATAAAAGGTTGGGATCTGAAAAGAATAGTAAAAAGACAGAACCCGAAAATGAATATCAGACAACTTCAACGTTGATTGTTAAATTCTTCTCCGTGCCGGTTGCATTCTCCCATGTATGTTTATATATTCCTTTTACCTGCTGGCTACCTGAAGTTATGCCTTTAATTATCAAAGAATGCGTCAATGGACCATCAATCATTTCTGGAGAAGTTTGTTCATTGGTATAGTGTTCGCTAAGAATACTGAGCCCCTTGCTCAGGTTGAGTTCCCAAGAGTAGCCTGTAATGGCCGGGTTTTCCCATAGTTTAAGGCAAAAAGTCTCTCCAGTTTTGAGACTTATGTTTTTTCCGTTGTCATCTTGTGTTACTACCTGTTTTGTTTCTACTGTTGTATTGAATTGAGTTGTGTTATTCTCAGTCACGTTTTCGCTCGTTACTGCAGGTGTTTCTGCAGATGCAGGTGTTACTTGTTCTGGAGTCCCCTGAATTTCATTTCCTGTGAGCTTTGTCTTCCCACCACAGCCTGCTGCAGAGACAACAGCAGCAATAACAAGGAACATTACTACAAATTTTGAAATTTTATTCATTGAGAATTCCTCCAAAATGTTGTACCCTCTTCAAATTACATGGTAAAAAGTAAATTTCTCATGTATGATGGACATTTAGGAATTTAATTAAATTTGGAAAATCTGCTCGAGAGCCATATTCAACTTTAGAACTGTAAAATTAAATTTATATAAATGTTCTTGTTGGAAAATTCACATCGAATTTAAAGAGGATACAAAAATAGTTAGAAAAACGGTTCCGTTGCAAAAAATTCTAAAAATTATGTAAATGAGGTTTTGCCAATCTCTCTATTAGGGTTCATGTCCACAGACCTCCTGCAGTAACACTCAATGAAACTCCCGAGGAATTCCATATTTCCACTGGACTATGTCAGAAGATTTAAATCAAATTTACTGCGGAAGGTCCCTGGACATGAACATTAATTGATATATGAGCTTTTAAATTTATATACGGAAAAGAGGATTCGATTGAGCTTATTGCTGGTTTAAAAGTTACTTTGCACTTGATGACAGCTATGCTCCCATTGGGCCAAAATACTGTCACGCACCGGAATCAATACAGAAAAACTGACACACAACCGTTTAAAGCATATGATTTTATTTGTCCTTTTGCTGATTTCATTATTAATTCTGCGAAATCGCTTGTAATTTCAATATCATCAGAGAGTTTTTTGATTATTTCGAAATCGTTTCTGAAGCTTGTAGTTGTCTTTATTCCGTACTTTTCTCTGTTTTCGGGATTATCCTCGCAGATTATTGTATCTTTCATATTTTGATAATGTATGTACAAATATAAAAGGATTCGAATTTAACTGCACTTTGCACCAGTAAATATCATTTAATCACGGTAATGGGTATTTTTGCCCAACGCTGCGAAAAGGTAAAATAAGAAAGTCGTTTTATAAAATTGATCTAGTAAAATTATCGGGGAAACAATTATGCTTTGCCTCTAAAGTTCTTTCAGTTCCATGAGTATTCAAATTATTTCAAAAGTCAAGGTTAGTGGTCTTTTTTTTGACTAAAATCGAACATTAAAAATTTTACTTGCGCTTTTGCTGTAACTTACCTTGCTAACTATTGTATGATTAATTAAAAGGAAATTTATAACTTGACTATGTCACATTAGACAGTTACTCATTTGCGATCACCGATTTAACTACAAAAAACATAATTGCAGGCTGTCTCAAAACTCAAACCATTTCTACAATTGGATTCGAGTTTACTTTTGAGACAGCCTGTTTGGTTTATATGATCTAATTATGATGTTTTCACTGTTAATGTGACATAGTCAAGTTATTATCTTTGACGTTTTTTCTTAATTTTTCAATTTAAAATGTTCATTTTTTTGATACTACGACATATCCAGAAATTGTTTTAGTGTTACTGCCTTTAGCATTCTTTACTGTTAAGCTGACATTGTATTTTCCTGTTTTACTGTATGTGTGTGCTGGGCTTTTGGTAGTTGAATATTTTCCGTCTCCAAAGTTCCATTTCCAGGAGGTTGGACTGTTGGCGCTTTTATCGGCAAACTGCACTTTCAGTGAAACTTTTCCTGATCTCGGGGATGCAGAAAAAGCAGCAATTGGAGCTTTCAGAGGAGCTGCGACATTTATATAATTTGTTTTTATTTCCGTATCCTTGCCTGCTGCATTACTTACGGTCTGCTTCACCGTATAAATTCCAGGGGTTGAATAGATATGCTCTGGATTTTGCACGGTTGTCAGAGGGGATCTATCTCCAAAACTCCATTTCCATGCAGTTGGTGTTCCTGTGCTTTTATCAGTAAATGTTACTTTCAGTGGGGCTTTTCCAGAAGAGGGGATTGCAGAAAAGTCTGCAGCTGGCGGTTTTAGTGTCTGCCCCTCTTCTGAAATAGTGAACATGTAGATATCATTGTTGACGTTGTCCCCACTGTGGTCACCCGTCCACACAATTCTGTTACCATAAATTGCAGGATCAGTTGCTGCATAGCTGGTGTTTATCCAAGTTTCCGTGGAAGTGGAGATGTTGTACATGCGAATCGGCATCCCGGTTCCTCCTCCACTATACACAATCCTGTCCCCGTAGATATCCGGGCTAAACGCATCTGCGGCGATTGCCGTATCTTGTGAAGTAGAGAGGTCATGCATCAAAACAACATCTCCTCCTCCTTCGCCCGTATACACTATCCTGTTTCCGTAGATATCAGGATAGGAATAATAAGATTCACCTTTTATGACCCGCGTTTCCGAGGAAGTGGAGAGGTCGTAAATGTAGATATCTTTGTGGAACATTTCGTCTATTTTGCGCTCAAACGCTATAGTGTTACCGTAAATTGTAGGATGGTAATGCTCTGATGCATTGGTGGTTATCCGAGTTTCCTTTGAGGTAGATAAGTCGTACATGTAGATATTCCGGTTTACATTGCGGTTATCCTCCCACACTATCTTATCACCGTAGATGTCTGGGTGGATCTGATTTGACCCATTGGTAGTGATCTGGATTTCCTTGTGAGTGGAGAGATCATACATATAGATATCCCAGTTTCCAGTGGGCTCCCAAGATTCATCCCAGCTCCCTCCGTTGCGGTTATCCTGCCACACTATCTTATCACCGTAGATAACAGGTTCACTCTGCCACGATTCATTGGTGGTTATCCGGGTTTCCTTCGAGGTGGATAAGTCGTACATGTAGATATCGGAATTTGTGTAGCTTCCATTGTCATTGCGATAATCCTGCCACACTATCTTATCACCGTAGATATCAGGATTGCTCTGAGACGATTCATTGGTAGTAATCTGGGTTTCCGTGCCTTGTGCCTGATCTGCAGTTGCATTTCCTGTAATCAGTATCAAAAAAACAAAAAATACTCCAAACCAAAATGCCGTATTTTTGTTAGTTTTCATCTTATTTTACCTCTTTAATTAACTTGACTTTGTCACATTCTTTCATTTATTTCACCAAAATATATAAAATTAGAATTATAGATTTATTCCTATTAATGAGATAACTTCTGATTTTATCCTGTCAAACCGGATATCTGAAGAAAAATTCGTTTATAATAAGCGTTTTGATTCCTATTTTCAAACAAAAACCCATTCTTGCGTTCTGAGGTGCATTGATTACCTTAAAGGTTTGATTCACCAGCCAAGCAGGAGGAATCTGAGAAAGATGGCTATTTATATCTCCACAAAGATTACAACTTTTATACATCTAATAAGCCTTGTTGCAATAAGCCTTGTTACCAAAGTCTCTAACAATTGATAAAAGCAGATTTTTAAGAAGTATTAAAAAATGTAAAAAGAAACGGGGAGGTATATCAAGCTAAAGTAAGTCAATGAATAAAAACATCTGTTTATTCCGTTGTATGTTTTATCCTGAAATAATTTCGTCTTAAAACTCTCTTTAATATACACAAGTTTTAATTGTAAAATCTGCGCATATTAACCCTTTTTAACCCAATTTTAGCCCAAAAACGGGGCAAAAAGTGCCTGAAATACACATATTTTAATAAAAACTGTGTATAGTCAGAGAGAGGTTTTACGTTAAACCTTATTTTTAGTCAAACTAAGTTTATGGTTAAATAATTTCAGGATAAAACAACGAAATAATTTTAGGATACAACAGTCATATGGCGCCTTCAATTATTTCATTCCAGGTGATGTTGAAGCTTTTGCGCCATAAAACCATGGTGATAACCAGCGACAGGACAATATTCAGAATTACGCCGAAAGGAACATAGGTAAGCAACAGGTGAACAAGGACGCATAACCCGCATACCAGTATTGAAATCAGCATAATTCCCACTCTGTTCATACCCTGCGTGACTTGAAAATCCCGGTAGAAGGGGAGTTCCTTGCGGTTCAATTTAAAAATAAAGAGCAGGACCATAATCATATTTATAAATATCAGGATGAGATCGGGGATGATTTTTAAGCCGCATAAGAGGACGAATATTAAGGCGATCAACAGGTAAATGGGGATGATAAATTTAACTATAAAAGCTTTTAATGCACCTTTCAAAAGAGGAACGGGGCTTTCTATAGGCAAAGCTCGATAAATCCAGGCACCTTTATAATTTTCGCTAGAGTTGATCATGGTTGTTGTAGAAACCAGAAAAATAGCGGACCCGTAAACAGCCAGATAAAGTTTGCTGTTTGAGAGGTCAACAAAAATGTCAGACCAAGAAACCCCGCTCCCTATTATTCCGGACAGCATTAAAAAGGGCATGACCAGGGCGAAAGCCAGCTGTGGATACAGCCGCAGCTTAAGTTTTCTTTCATTGGACAGCATATTCTGGGTGAATTGATAAAAAGCCTTTTCCGTCCGGCTGAAGCAAAGCAGGTTGGCGGCTGCCCGCTGTATTTTTTCTCTGACGGCTGCACCTTTATTAGCGCGCATACTGCTGCTGTTCAATTTTTGCAGTTTGCTTTCGAAATAGGGAATAACCAGGGTCATGTATAAGACCGCAGCTGCGGTCGGGACGATGAGGGCGAGCAGGCTTAAAGCAGTGTAGTACTGGCTGGAGTTGTGCTCGATAAACAGGATGAAAGGGGCGGCGAACCAGGTGGTGGGGATGAGGAAATGCCACCAGGCGGGATGGAAGGTAACGGTAAGGTACGTCAGGTTGAATATCCGCCCCATGAACTGGAAGCCGACCAGCATAAAAACCGAAAGCAGTATTTGAATATAATTGATCATATCCTTCAGTTTCTCGCCGTCAAAGAAGGATAAAATAGCCATGTACAAAATCGAAGTGAAAAAGACTACCAGGCAGCAGATCAACACCAGTTCGAACATGAAGATTAGAGCGAAGGCCACCCCGTATTTAAACAGCCCGGCCAGCAGAGCCAACCCTGAAATGCTCATGGTAATAGTGAAGAGGTAGATTACAATATGCAGTAATTTGGCTGTATTGATGGTTCTGGCGTCAACCGGGCGGGGCAGCAGGATGTTTTTATCCTTTACGTCCAGGAGAACGGTGGAAAAGTCTGAAATCATGGTGGCCATCACCATAAATATAATGAGCCCGAAAGCCAGGTTCATTTTATAAAAGAGCGGAAAAGGAACCAGCATCAGCAGGCCGATAAAAAATCCCAGAATTCCGTATGTAATTAGCGATGATTTGAAGGAGTTGCCGTTTCGGGTCTTTTCTTGATTGGTCAAAACGGTGGGCACCCGGCGCTCGTCCATGGTGAGCTGCACCTGCAGAATCCGGCGCATGGTGGGGTAATCAACCCCCATTTTCTTAAAGAGGAAATTAAATCTATCCAGCAATTTTAATACGGTGAAATCTTTCATGATACTATGCCTCATCCAGCACGGCGATGAATTCATCAGCTATTTCTTTATGCCGGTTAAAACCGGTAAGCTGGTTGAAGATTTCTTCCAGTGACCCCTCACGGCATTTCTGGCTTAATTGATTAAATGAGCCGTCAGCCACTATTTGCCCGTTATTTATAAGGATTATGCGGCTGCTTATCTTCTCCACCACGTCCATGATGTGCGAGGAATAGAAAATGGTTTTGCCCTGGGCGGCCAGGTCGGTCATGATTTCCTTGAACACCATTACGCTGTTGGCGTCCAGCCCGCTTAAAGGCTCGTCAAAAAACAGGATGTCCGGATTGTGCAGAAGGCTGGATATTATTAGCAGCTTTTGCTTCATGCCTTTGGAATAGGAGGCAATGGGAGCATGATACACATCGGCAATATCAAACAAGGACATGAGCTTATGAGCTTTCCGGTCTACCAGCCTGAAGTCCATGCCGTACATTTCCCCGATAAATGTAAGGTATTCATGGGCGGTAAGGGTGTCATAGACCTCGGCTGTTTCGGGAACATAGCCGATTTTACGCTTGTATTCAATCCCGCTGTCGGCTATGTCCTTCCCCAGGACTTTAACCTGCCCCTTAAAACCGTCTACAAGGCCCAATATTATTTTAACCGTGGTGCTTTTGCCGGCGCCGTTGGGTCCAATGTAGCCGATGATTTCCCCTTGAAAGACATTCAGGTTGATGCCGCGCAATACTTGATTGGCACCATAGCTCATGACTAGATCGCGAATGGAGACCACTGCTTCTCCTTTAGTGTTCATAGCGTCCCCTGCTGTAATTACCATAAAAGGCATATTAAGGTTCATTATCCCATTTATAATTAAGGTATTTTAGGAAGAACCGCCAGAATTGGAAATGGCATAGAAAAAGAATTAAGGCTGAAGGGGATTAAACCAGTAGAAGCTCCCTATTTTATTCATGAAGCTTTAAAAAATATATATGTAACTGATAAGCAAATGTAAGAGATACATAACATTTGCCGCTTATGTTCATATGCGTTTAATTAATGCAAATAAGCCCACTTATTCTCATTTAAATCCCTCAATATGACTACCGTCACAGAAAGGCCTGTTCTTTGATTTTCCACACCGGCAAATGCTGCATTTTTTTACAGTTTCCATCACGAGCTCTATGGGAGCTTCTATTTCCCTGGCAACCAAAATCAGTTCTTTTATGATTTAATTTAAAAAACGTAGATTGATAAGTGTTGTTTCATCAGAATAAATAACGAAACAACACTGATGAGAACACTTATTAAAAAAGACCTTGTTTTATTCCTTCTTCAATAGCATAATTAATTGCAGAAAGACCAAACTCTCGTCCATATTCTTGATATTTTAAAATAAATGATTGAGCAATTAATAGTGAATTTGGCAAATTAGTGGGATAATTTTTAGAGATAAATCTACTTAGATCAATTAAAACGGATTCTGGAATTTTTAACTGAAACGTGTTCATATATATCCCCATTTATCCATTGTTAGGTATCTATACATATAAACATTCTGTATTTAAAATAAGTTTAAAAGCTACTGAGATCGTCTTTAAAATAATTAAATTAACTTAATAGTATTTAAATCAATATATTTTTTCCATATTCTTAGATTGTTAAAAAACTACATAATCATGAAATTACATTATTGAATCAACTTCAACCAAGTATTTTGAGGATACCATGATAGATGATGTTATTGTTGTCAGTACACCATACTTGCCAGGTTACAAAATCACAAAGACAATCGGATTTACCTGGGGCTTAATCGTGCGGAGCCGCGGGCTCGGAGGGAATATAACTGCCGGTTTGAGGTCAATTGTCGGTGGGGAAATCCACGAATATACTGAACTGCTGAACCAGGCCCGCGAACAGGCACTAGAACGATTGAAAGAACATGCAAGATCCCACGGGGCAAATGCAGTTCTAAGCGTCGGGTTTGATTCCTCAGAAATCGGTCAGATAATGACCGAGGTGCTCGCTTATGGTACTGCGGTAGTGGTTGAGAAAGATGAAGCTCCATCAAGCCCGGTCCGGCTCGAGTAAAGACCGGAGAATTTAAGAAGATAATGAGTTCTCCGAAAAAAGACAGTTAAGTTATGTTTCTTGCCAAAAATATTAGAGCACCTAGACCATTTATTGATAGTGGGTACATTTTTTCGTTTCTATATTCGAGGATATTTTTTAGCAGGGGATATTCCTCAATCGTTTTGTTTTTATACCTTGTGACTTTTATTTGAAGCCTTGATATCATAGGATTCTCAAAATATCTGCCCCATACAGGATTGTCAATTTTTTCGTCATAGTAACTATGAATGAATGTCCTATAATACTGAAGCTTTTCATATTTTGAACGCTCATCCAGGGGTCTCAAGTCCAGCATATCCGTAGTACAGTCTATTTCATTAAGCACACTCAATTCTCCAGAAAACAACAGGTCTCTAGCATATTTTTTGTAAATATGTTGGCTTATCCTGTACTTAAGTGGAACCTTTAAGAAGAAGTTTATTAACTCTGCATCCCATAATGGAATCCTCCATTCATAATCAAAAAATTCATACACTCTGACCGAATTGATTATGAATTTCGCCTGCCTTTCATTAAAATCCAGAAATTCTATTGCATTCGCACAGGAGTTATTGTCTGCAATTTCAAGTCCGGAAGCACATTTCTTTATTTTTTCTTTGAATATATGTTCAAGCTCAGATCCCTGGGGCCATTTCCAGAGATTGTAATGTTTTCTCAAGGAATCATCTAAAAGAACTGCCAAATCATACTTCCTTGAGTTATCGAGATAATTCCTGGGAATGTGACTACCTGCAAGCATATCCCCACTATGCCCCGGAACAAACACTGAATTATCCGATAATTTTCCCTGGATTTTCAATTCTTGTAAAGCCAGAAAATCCTGCATATGAGGCAGAGAAGATAGATTTCCGGCCATAATTTGAAATTGATCAGCTTCCTTAGAATTGTAACATTCATACCATTTTCGGGCCGTATATTCGACGAAAAGCCATTTATATCCAAGTGCCTCAGAAACTTTTTTACTAATTAAGGATTCTCGATTGCCTTTTCGTCCATAACTAATGCAGGTAACGTCGTTAACTCCAAGCCTTTTCAACATTCCTATAATAATGCGCGAATCGAGTCCGCCGCTTAAAGGTATTACGAGCTTTTTCCCTTTGATTTACAGTACTTTCTATGAGCCTGGAAAATGCATTTACAAAGACATGATCCAGCATTTCAAGAAGCTGAAGTTCAGATGCATCAAAGTAAATTCCATGCAAAAATCTGAAGTAACTGGAAGTTTTCAGAAGCTTATCTTTCTTTTGATAAATCAGGAATTCTCCATTTTTTACCTGCTTTATCCCGTCAAAAAGTGTCTCTTCTCCTGTTACGTATCCTGCAACCATAAATTCTGCAGCATTTTTCTCATTTAGTCGTGAATTACATTTGTCTTTTAAAAAACAAGCAGTATCTGATAGAAGAAAGTCATCTTCCTCTAAAGAATAAAATAAGGGAATACTCCTCAACTTGTCAACAGCACAGAATATTCTATCCCCGGCATCAACAACTATTGCAAACTCCCCGTTTAATCTTTCAAGAAACTCTGCCAATTCCTTTTCCTGGCTTCCGTCTTCACTACGGATCAGGGGATATATTAATTCGGCAAGTTTTTCCGGATATATGAATCTATCGTTAAGAAACACATTTCCTTTGAGGAAAAATTCGAATCCGTTAAATCTTATCTCACTCCAAGGATAGTACTTATTAAGTAAGTGAATCTTACTTCCCACTGCTTATACCCCCAGAAATTCACCCTTTTCCATTTAGATGTACCTTTAGGACTATATAAGTTGATGTTATGAAACACTAGCGCTAGAATCCAAAGTAATTCTAAGTACAATGGCTCTTTTTCAATTTGTTATGTTTTTTGATCAAAAAGAGAAGTCTTTTGAAATAGAACTAAATTAAGAAAGTTGTCATTAGTTAATGATCTTGCTATTTTATCTCTGGTTTGTATATTTATTTTAATCTAAATGTAAATTCAATAATCATAAATAGTTATACAGTCAGTTGTTTACAGACCTTTAGGACCAGGCCCAGGTGATAGTATGCTTAGAAGAGTATTCACGATTTCTTTCACTTTTGTTTTTTTTATCCTTTCCAACGTTCCTGTTGCTTCATGTATAAGTTCCCCTCCGATAGTTTATATTGCTGGAGATGGCAGTGGCGATTACAACTGCGATGGAAATAGTGACCAGATACAGATAAATCGAGCATTAGAGTTTGTTGCCAGCAAACCTGAATATACAACAGTGTATCTTAAAGGACCATTCACATATTCAATCAATGACACTATTCTAATTGGTCGTGATTCGGTACTTGAAGGAGACTCTTCTGCTGTAATCAAACTAGCTGATCATGCTGGTTGGCCTACGATGAAACCCCTTATAGGGCAGATGAAATATTCGGGAAATGACAACATTACAGTCAGAGGCTTTGAGGTTAATGTAAACAATGAAGGTAATAGTGAAATAATGCTAGGAAAGGGATACTACAATGTAATGTACTTTACTCACTGTAGCAATGTAAAAGTACATGATATGTACATGCACGATGGGAATGGAGATGGATTGAGGATAAGGCAGGGCAAAAACATTCAGTTTTACAACAACACTATATACAAGCTCGGACACGACGGCTTGTTTGCAATAAGATGTGAGAATGTAAAAGCCTGGAATAATCGCATCACTTGCAGGACCAATAGCGGTCTTAGAATTTGGAATTCCAATAACGTAGAACTGCACGATAACTTCATCGACTCGTTTCATCATTGGAGTGCCGGAGGTCCTGGGATACAAATTGATAAAGGACCGGATGGCTCAAACCAGACAGATGTTGTTAACGATGTAGAGGTATATAATAATATTATAAGTAACACTTTTGGGCCTGGAATCTGGATGGTGGATAATGATAATTCAACTGGTATAGAAGGTCAGGAAAAAAGTGTTCATATCCATAATAATATATTTTACAGCACAGGTACTAATCCCAGTATTACCACTGTCGGAGGTATTGTAGCTAATGGATTTAATGATACCTTTATTGAAAATAACGTATTTGACAGATGTTATGGTGCTACTATCTTCTGCATGTCACCCCCAGAATATGTCCCTAAAGGTGGATTCAAAACTATTGTACGCAATAATATAATCCTAAATACTCAAAAACGTCTAAATGAACCAAATGAAACAGGATACGCAGTAATTAATGATTTCCCCGAAACAAACAATTTAGTTTTGCAAAATAACTGCCTTTATAATAATTCGGGCGGGGTTTATAAGAACTGTAGCTCGACATCAGATATATACGTGAACCCACTCTTTGCAGACCGGAAAAACCATGATTATCACCTTCTATCGACTGCAGGCCGCTTTGATGGGGAAAACTGGGTTAAAGACAAAGTGAGTTCTCCCTGCATTGATGCAGGTTATCCTTATTCTGACTCTTCTAAAGAACCTGAACCTAACGGAAATCGGATAAACATAGGTCCGGACGGAAATACTCAGTATGCCTCAAAATCAGGCGTGAATAACCAAACAATGATACTACCTTCTGCGGGCTTCAGCAGTGATGTTACCCCAGCTCCTTCTCAAATCATTTCACCCATGGTAAATGAAACTCAGATTAATGACTCAGATTAATGAAACTCAGATTACTAACTACATAGCTATAAAGAAATTTCCAGCGATATACAGAGATCGAATAGTGTGGCAAGATTACAGAAATGAAAACCTGGACAACGGAAGCTGGGATATCTATATGTTTGACCTATCCACTTCAGTGGAAACTCGAATCACCACTAACAAATCCTGGCAGGAAAATCCTAAGATTTTTGGGGATAGAATTGTTTGGGAGGATGGACGCAATGGAAACAAAGAGATTTACATGTACAATATCTCCACTCTCCAGGAGGTCAGAATTACAAACGATGGATTTGATCATGTTCACCCAGTTATCTATGGGGATAGGATAGTATGGGAAAAAAGTAGCTCTGGAATAAATCACGACATCTACATGTACAATATTTCTACCGACAAAGAAGTCCGGATTACTAACGATGGGTCAGATAATATTCACCCGAATATCTACAGTGACAGGATAGTATGGGAAAGGTGCAGCGAAGGGCAGAGCAATATTTACATGTATAATATTTCAACCAATAAGTTAACTGCAGTAACTGTAAACGGAAAATCCTATAATCCAGCTATCTATGGAGATAGGGTTGTGTGGGAGGATCATCGCCTTGCAGATGAATTTGATCTATCGAGTTCCGATATTTACGAATATGACCTCCTCAATCACAAGGAAACTCAGATTTCAACTAGTAAAAGAGCATGCTATTCTGCAATATTTGGTAATATAATTGTGTGGCAGGACTATAGAAACGGCAACGATGATATCTATATGTATGATATCTCTACTTCCAGAGAAGCTCAGATTACCACAAATAAATCAGAGCAGGAATTTCCTGCAATTTATGGTGACAGTATAGTATGGCAGGATTATCGAAATGTACCGTATAAGCCTGATATTTATTCGCGTACTATCAGCTCTCAACCTGCCGTTTTTTGTAGTCCCGAATCACCATTTGAAAAGTATATAGGGCTTATTCAGTCTGTTGTGAGAGACATTGGGAATCTTCTGAAGTGAAGGAGATTTTGTACTCCGATATGTGCTTTCTCGGTTGCGGATTTATCTCAAGCTTGCGACTTTATCGTTTCTCCAAACCTCTTTTCAGCATTTCCTCACGCACTAGTCTTAATTCAGTATTGAATTTCTCTATAGACTCCTCTAAGTAAAAAAGTGGAGTATTCTTTCCTTCGGTATTATCCTGAATCCATCCTCGAATTAGTAGACTTATCTCGAGAGACAAATCATATTCATACGTAACCAACCTGTTGTCACTCATAGAGCAAATCCGATCACGAATTGTGTCCAGGTTACGCTTATGACATCTTGAAGGCACATTAAATATAATGAATGTTAATGATAATAATATATTCGTTGTTTTCATGACGTTTAGGGTATCAAACAAGAACTTTTAGTTGAATTTTCACTCAGAATTTTAATTTTTACATAAAAGGCAACTCAGAGATAAAATTTAAATAGATTAACATAATACATCTATTGCCGATTGATTTATATACCCTTTCAAGCTGAAAATTAAAGGGAATTATTGGATTTTTTTAAGGATGATAGACAATAACTCCTCTTCGTCCGCAAGCTTAAAAATTTTAATGCCATGCCTTGGCTTGCGCCTCATACCTCCTCCTATCAGGTTTACTTTTCCATCTTTTTCAATCATTCATTCTTCATTCAGATCATGAAATTAGCTAAATAGAGAAGAAAAAAAATTGAATTGCACCAGGATCATATAAATTGCTGTTCCAGTAAAGATGCTGAGCATGGCGTTTCTCTTCCAGAAATGCAGCGCTGCTACTATTCCTGTGGAAAACAGCTCCGGAGTCCCATATGGAGCTGAAAACCAATGAACATCTTTAAGGCAATAGATAACCAGCAACAAGAGAATCATCGGAGGTAAATTTTTCTCTATAGTTAAAAGAATATTTGGCGGCTCTCTTGAGCCAAAACAGATAAAAGGAAAAGCCCTTGTTACAAAAGTGACAAAAGCTATAACCAGAATGATCTCGAGCATTAGTAGCACATTTATCATAAAATCCTCTTGGTTACTTTTTTAATTTCCCACTTAATTTCCTTTAGTTACCTGATGATGGTTTTTAGCTAATTTTTCCCTTGATATAAGAATTAAGGTTCCGAAAATAATGGCCGTGAGGAGAAAATTCTCAGGTCTTGAGAACATTAGAGAAAGCACCCCGGCTACAACTGCAGCTATAAAAGGAAAACGAACTTTTGAACCGAAATATTGTTCAATTGTTAAAACCACAAAGAGTGCAGTAAGTACAAAACTCATGCCCTTAAGGTTAAGGTCAAGGACGGAACCAAGCACAGCTCCCAGTACAGAACCTGCGATCCAGTAGAGATGGTTTAGAGCTGAAATATAAAAGTAAAATTTTGATTTAGAGCCGCCTTGTGGGATTCGGTAGTAGTCAAAAGAGCATATGTTTCGTCAGTTAATGCGAAAATCAAATAAGGTTTGATTCGTCCAATATCTGAAAATTTCTCCAGCATAGACAATCCGTAGAATGAATGCCTCAGGTTTAAAAGCAGCGTAGCCACTACAAAATCCGTTATTCCTGCCCCGGCAACAAGTAAAGCAACTGCTAAAAACTGTGCTGAACCTGCATAAACGAAAAGACTCATAAGAAAAGCATAAACCCAATGATACCCTGCACCGCTGAATAGAAGTCCGAAAGCAATTCCTAGAGGGATATAACCGAGAAAAACAGGAATCGTGACCCTTAAGGCACTTATAAAAATATCATTATCCTGTCCCCCGAGTCTATGTTTACTCGTCTCTCTCATGCCTGACTCCCTTTTTATCCTATCCCACTTTTATTTTTTAATCCTCGCCCTTTAAAGAAGGGCCATTTATCTTCTAAGATCTTTTGTTGTATCTAAAAATGAAATATGAAAATTATATTTATCCTATTTATCTTTTGCTGGCGTAGATTCAAGTCTTGAATCAAATCCTATGGAAGTTTTAAATATATAGCCGTTTATGAGCTCTAGATAACTCTCAGAGTTGGAGAAATAGCTGTGGATGACTTGATGAGTTTAATTATTATCTTTTTTCTGATCCTGCTTGCAGTTTACCTGCTCCTGAAATATATCCAGATAAAAGGCGGCGAAGAATCTCGAGCCCGAGAGATGTTTGAAACCTGGCAAGCGAGAGAGATGGAACGCCAGGTTTCCGAAAAAGCAGATATTCTCTTTCGGACATGGAAACTTGAAGAAGAAAAAAAAATCCGCCAGGATGCAGTGAAGAAAAGCGAGGCAATTACACGGGGAAAGGTTACGGAGCACCTGATACCTTATTTCCCGGATTTTAAATACAACCCTAAAGATGCTCGTTTTCTTGGTACACCTGTTGATTTCATAATCTTTGACGGGCTTTCCGAAGGAGAAATGAATAAAGTTATTTTTGTTGAAGTTAAATCAGGAAAAAACTGCACGCTCTCAAGAAGGGAACAACTTGTAAAAGAGAGCATCGATAGAGGAAACGTGAGCTATGAGATCATTCACAATAGGGAAAAATAAGTAGAAATGAAAGAAGTTTTTAAAAATACCGTCAATATTTTTGAAAAACTGTATTAAAAAATTAATTAATTTTGTACGTTTATAGACATTTAATTGGTTCAAAAATTACTACAAAATTCTAAATTTTTATATCAGCAACATATTATCAAGCAGCTACATAACCTGTTTTTTCCATCAGGCAATTTACTATCGGAAACTATATAATCGTTAAATCATAGAAATATAGGATACCTAACTTGCGCTCAAAATATACACAGAAACCTCATATATTGGCAAGTTTAAGTATGATTCACCTGCCCCTCATAGAACCCCTGAATTGCTTTAATATTTCAAGAAAATAATTCTCAGGTGGTATAAATGGAACTTCACCCGCTTTTATCTCAACTTGAAAAAACGGACCTCGACAGATACATGAATGCATGTAAAGAAGATCTTATGGATTTCCTTGAAGACCTTGGTCTTAATAATGCTCTGGCCTTGCAAGTACTTGAAGATGTGCGGACTTCCCTCTCCTGAAAATACAGTTTTTTTCTTTTTGGTTTGTGTTAGACCATTAGTTTTTCCGGAGAGGTACTAAGAATAGACTTCATTAGAGATTGCTCATATATCCAGTGTCCCTCAACAAATTGAATTCTCTATCACAGAACCTTATTAACTTTGTTTTTGGAGTATCGTTTCCGGACATTTTTTTCCTCATTTTTATATAACGGGTTTAACTTTCCTAAATTATAAATAATAAGGAAAATTTATTCGACTAATTTTATATATTTTCTAGTATTTACCTATTTAATCAAGAGTAATAAAAATTAAACTCATAAATTGAAAAAATAAAGGCTCTCATCTTACATTTATAGACTTTGAAACATTAATCGCATAATAGTGGACGACTAGCATGAAAAAATTATATTTACTGATAATCCTGCTTACAGCTGTGCTTTTTACGGCTGGCTGTTCAGAAAATATTTCCGGAAATTCAATAAGTTCCGATACTGCCAAAGGAAATATTACTGTTGTAAAAATAACCCAGCTGGAACAGATAAACACATCACTCAATAATGGTCCGATCTTTTTGAAAATGGGATCCAGATGGTGTCCAGCATGCCGATCTATGAAGCCAATCCTTGAAAATCTTTCAGCCGAATACAATGGAAATGCCACGATCGCTTCTATAGATGTGGATCAGAATCCTGAACTTGCAAAATGTTTCAGAGTAGAAATTATTCCTGATTCCTGTGTAATCGTGGGCATCGAAAATGGTACCTATATCTACATGCAGGAAAACGGGAACGTCAGTATGAACAGATCTAAAGCCAGGATGGTTGGAATAAATAATACTAATGTTAACAACTATTCCGATGAAAAAATGTTTGAAAAAGTTCTGGATCAAGCTCTTCTTTGGCAGAGAATCAATTGAGTTGTTGATTTCTCTGTCTGCACTAGTACACATCACTAAAACTAGAGGGCGGGTTTTTCACTTCCTCCCGCCCAACTTTGTATAGCTTCTGGATTATCTTGAGATAGAAATATTTAAGGTGACTAACTTCACAGGACCTTATTTAAACCGTAGATAAACTCAAATTTTATAAGAACTTCATGAATATCCGGGACCCTGGAGATAGGCATAAAAGTAATAATCCTAAAAAATCTTTTTTTCTCGATATATTCTTAAGATAAAATATAAATTAAAAGGAACGGTTTATACTCCTGAAAGCTATAGAACATTCAAAAATTTACTTTATTTAAAACCAGATACCTTTAAATAATCGCAAGCACTCTAAGACCCCTATAAATCTTTATACTATTTTCCGATTTCCAATAGCGGAGTGTCCTTATGTTAGAATCCGAAATTCCAAAAGAATACAATGCAAATGAGGTTGAGGAAAAGTGGATGGATAAATGGGACCTATCCATGTATCACTTCAACTGGGGAGAGGATACTCGTCCCCAATATATCATTGATACCCCCCCTCCTTATCCGACAGGAAATTTCCATATCGGAAATGCACTTAATTGGTGCTATATTGATTTTGTTGCCCGGTACAAACGCATGCGCGGATATAATGTAATGTTTCCGGAAGGCTGGGACTGCCACGGACTGCCAACTGAAGTTAAAGTTGAAGAGGTACACGGGATAACTAAAAATCAGGTTCCTCGAGCAGAATTCCGGAGGATGTGCAGGGAACTCACGGCAGGAAACATTGAAAAGATGCGTAAAACAATGCTGCGCCTGGGATTTTCTGTTGACTGGAGTAACGAATATATCACCATGGAGCCGTCATACTACGTAAAGACACAAAAATCCTTTATCAGAATGTATAATGATGGGTATATCTATCACGAAGATCATCCTGTCAATTGGTGTCCTCGCTGCGAGACAGCCATTGCTTTTGCAGAAGTAGAATATGATGCCGGGCAAACAAAACTTAATTTTGTCCATTTTGACAAAGTTGACATTGCTACAACAAGGCCAGAACTTATGGCAGCTTGTGTTGCCGTTGCAGTAAGCCCTGAAGACGAGCGTTACAAACAGTTTATCGGCAAGGAGATTGAAGTACCTGTCTTTGGCCAGAAAGTGGTTCTTATAGCCGATGAAGCTGTCGACCCTGCATTCGGTACAGGCGCTGTAATGATCTGTACTTTCGGGGATAAACAGGATGTCCGCTGGTGGGTCAAGTATGGACTGCCTCTGATAAAAGCCATCGATAAACAGGGGAAAATGACAAAAGCAGCTGGCAAATACGAAGGCATGAATATAAGCGAGTGCAGAAAAGCTGTTATTTCCGATCTTGAAGCTGGCGGTTTCCTGTACGATCAGAAGCCGCTTGATCAGAATGTTGGGCTCTGCTGGCGCTGCGACACCCCGATAGAAATCCTTTCGGAACCTCAGTGGTTCATAAAGATCAACCATGAAGGCATCCTGAAAATCGCAGACGAGATTAACTGGTATCCCGAATATATGAAAGTCAGGCTTCAGAACTGGACAGGTACCATGGAATGGGACTGGTGTATCTCCAGGCAGAGAATTTTTGCAACTCCTATTCCTATCTGGTATTGTAAGCAGTGTGGAGAAGTCCTGATCGCAGAAGAAAGCTGGCTTCCGATGGATCCGAACGAAGCAGCCCCAAAGAAAGCCTGTGTATGCGGCTCAACAGAATTCGAACCCGAGACCGATGTGCTTGATACCTGGATGGACTCCTCAATTACTGCTTTGCATGTTACTGGCTGGGGAAGTGAGCATGAACTTCGCCTACCATCTCAGATCCGCCCCCAGGGGCATGATATCATTAGAACCTGGGCATTTTATACTATCCTGCGATCCCTCGCTCTTGAAGGCAAAAGGCCATGGGAATCCATTGTAATCAATGGCATGGTGCTCGGACCGGACGGACATAAAATGAGCAAGTCCCTTGGAAATGTTATTTCCCCCGAAGAAGTAACCACACAGCACAGTGCCGATGCTTTCAGGCAGTGGGGAGCTGTTGGCGGCTCCACAGGCTCGGATGTAATGTTCCGCTGGAAGGATGTCGTATCAGCTTCTCGTTTTCTCCAGAAAATGTGGAGTATCTACCGCTTCTCAATGTCTCATTTAAAGGACTTCGGGCCTGAAGATGCTGAAAAATTCCAGATAGATTCTCTCCATACAATTGATCTGTGGTTGCTCAGCAAGCTTAACCGACTTGTAGATACTGCCACGAATGAGCTTGACAAGTATCAGTTTGATTCCACTTTCAAAGCTATCAGAGGCTTTGCCTGGGAAGTTCTTGCAGACAATTATCTTGAGCTCGTGAAGGGAAGACTCTATGGGGGCAAACCTGAAGACAGGAAAGCTGCTCAGTATGTTCTTTACAGAACCATAGGAACTCTCTCACTTCTGCTTGCACCCTTTACGCCTTTCTTTGCGGAGGAGTTGTATTCCAGGTTTAGCAATGAAAGTGTCCACATACAGGCCTGGCCTGCAATTGAGGAAAGCTTGATCAGCGAAGAAGCCGAAGCTGCCGGAGAGCTGATTAAGGAGATCACAAGTGAAGTCCGGAGACACAAGTCCGACCTTGGGATGGCACTTAACGCTCCGCTGAAGAAAATAGAGCTTTATAAGGCAAACGTTGATACCGGGGATATTGCAGGTGCTACTAACTCGGAAGTTGAACTAATGGAGGGGACTCCTTCCTTTGAATACGTGCCTGTGGAAGTTAAACCCAACATGGGCTTTATTGGTCCGAATTTCAGGAAGGATGCCGGCGCAATTGTAAAAGCTCTCAAAGACGAGGACCCTGCAATTATTGAAAAACAGGCAGCAGCGGGAAAAATAACTGTTACTATAAACGGCAAAGTAATTGATCTTGAACCCCACGCCGTGGAGATAAGAAAGGAAGTAATCTCCGGAGGTAGGGAAGTCGATGTGCTTGAGGTTAGCAGCGCGATAGTTGTAATAGTAAGGTAAGCATGCGCTTACCTCTTTAATATTTAACCTCTTTTTACCAGCATCAAAGAAAAAGAAAGTATAAGAAGCGCTGCATAGAACATGATACTGTAATCTAATCTGTTAAATGTAGACAGCCATGTATATACAAGCATTGTGCCTGCAAATACAGCCAAAACTATAAGTCCGATATATTTTGCATCAATTTTTGAATCTACATCTACGTCTCCCATTCTTATCACTTACCTTTGTTAATTTTTCGAATATTGTTTGAATTGCTTCAACCTTTTAAGTGTGCCCTCAAGGTCGGATTTGAGTGATTTAATCTCCAAATCTTCACCCTGCATCGAAGTCATAAAATCGATTTTCTTCTCTTTTTTTATGATAATATCTTTCTTTAGAGAATCCAGCAGACTATCAGTATCATCACCTAAAGCTATTTTTTCAGCTCCCGAATCAAATAACGCATTCTCTTCAGGAGATTCATCGTTCAATTCCTCGAATCCGATATCAAAATCATTTTTATCAAAATCATTTTTATCAAATTCCAAATCCGCGTTCATTAACGCTGCGTTTTTATTTTTAAGACTACTTGCAGTAGACATCTCACTTAAAACATTATCATCGAAGTCCAATTCATCTTTTTTCGAGTCTACAACCCTATCAATATCAAAACTGCTAATTTTTTCATTTTCATTAAATTTAGATGTCTTTGCTTTTTTGTTTGGTTTCAAGGCAGAATTTTCATTACCAAACTTATTTTTTTTGCCGCGCATTGAAAATGAAAAAGATGAGATTTTACTTTTTACAGTTCCAAATATTTTTGGGATTCCACCTGTTGATTTAAGAGGTTTTATTTCACTGCTTTCAGGACTGTGTTTTTTCATCCTTTCAGGAATCAGACTGCTTAACTTCTTGCTGTACTCTGAAAAATTACTCGTATATTTAGAGCTGAAATCCTGAATATTCTGGATCAAATTAGAGGAAGGTTTCTCATTCCCGATTTTAACCTGGATTTTATTTTCACCTTTACGTTTATCATAGAAAGTTGCTATTCCCATCACCGATAGAGTTACAAAAATTCCTATAATAATTGGAAAATTTGATCCGATTATAGAGCTTAAATTCACAGTTACGACACTAGAATCCATTTTAACACATCCTCATAAACCATTCATCAAACTATTGAACGAAAAAGTTCGCTCTACCAGAGGAGGAATACCGATCATTAGAATGCCAGAAAGGACGAATAGAATCACACCATAATATAATGCTAAATATATTGGCCCTCCTTTAACCACAACAATTGCCAGTATATTAGTCAAAGTTATAACAATTATTGAAACTATAACAAACTGTCCCAGTAATTCAACGGGAACCCCTCCAAATATGCCCAGGTTCATACCAGCCATACCACCTGGTATGGCTTCCAGTTGTGTGCCGGAAATATTAAATTGAGCAAATAATTTAGTGATAACGTTTGTAAAAATTGTCAGAATCTGACCTATAAAAAGCAAGAGAGCAACCATTGATACATGGAGAGGTATTACAAGACTGGTAAATGCTTTAGAGATACGTTCTCTTTTCATTCTTAAGAGCACCAGATCAAGATTGGACGAACTTACAAGTTCTCCTATCACTTCAGCATCCCCTCCTAAATTTATGGCATCTACAAAAACATTTGATAATTTATAAATCAAATAACTGCCAGTTTCTCCAACAAACTTCTCCCAGCACAACTTTGGATCCAGACCGGATGCCAGTCTCTTGTAAAGCTGCTGGCTCATCTCTCTAAGTTCTCCAAGATTTTTAGGATCGATTTTTAAAAGAGCTTTGGGCACTGTCAGCCCTGAGCCACTTACAATGGATCCAAGACTTCTTATGAATGTAGTAAAGCTTTCATCTCTAGCATCTATTTTTTTAGCATCCCTGCTTGCGTAAATTCCAACAGGCAGCATAATTAGTCCTGCCAGAATCATTCCAATTCCTTTGATATCAATTAAAAACTGTAAAGAACCGACAAAAGCCGGAATAATCGTGAACAAAATAATAATTAAAGTTGAGAGAATGAGTGTATGAGGAAACCATTTATAGATAAAAATCTGCTCTTTAGATTTTATTTTTAAACTATGGGCTTTAGTATCCTTAGGAGAGGCTGAATAAAGCAAAGTTACACCAAGAACAGACATTGCGGTAATAATAAATGCCGTGCCCTGCAATGTGCGCGCTGGGTTGCCCAGATTATACAGGATAACCGAAAGCAATATAATTATAGATACGAGAGATGTGGAAACAAGTAATGCCGTAAAAGCGTTCGACCATTCTTTCGTGGTATCGAGATCTCGTTCGTATTCATCCTGTCTTTTTGTTTTAAATAAGATCCACTCTTTTCTAAGAAATTCATTGTCCGGTTCCCCGGCAGCAATAGCATTTGCTAACCTGTTTAGCAACTCCTTTAATCTCTCATTAGTTACTTTTTCTGAGATCAATTCACATGCATGGGCATAATCATAATGCCAGTTCTGAGCTAATTCTCGGATTTGATTAAAGTATATACTTGGACAATACTCCTTTTTTTCGGAGATACTTACAAATATTCTATCTCTTGTCAGATTAGCTGTGGAAATAGATGCCATATAAGTGAGTGAAAAGAGTAAATCGTTACTCATATAGAGTTCATCCATGTAATTTTTATATTTAAGAGAAAGCTTATCAAGAACAAGTTGTATGCTAAACCTCTTTTTGAGATTGCTTTTTCGTTCAGATGTTTCCACTGTGATCACCGGCTTAGAATTGAATTCTCAGCATGCCGCGCTTTGTTATCTTTGCAATAGTATTGAAAACTTCGTAATAATCTACGACTCCCTCTTCACTCAATCTTTCTAAAATTTTTGCTCTCTTTTCGATTTCTTCATAAATTACTTTTTTCTTCTTACCTGGAATTCCCAGCCTTGTAGCTATTTTTTGTTCAAGAAGATATGAACTGCCCATGGCACTGAAAGTAAAATTATCGGCAACAGGGTCCCATGAGAAAGCCTCAATGAAAGAAATGCCACCTTTATCGGGGTTAAATCCGATGACTTCATTTACGCTGAGTACTCTTCTTACGAGTTTACCATCAGGTCTCCTGACTGCGGATTGGATTATAACAAAATTTAGATTGTCTATGTATGTTTTGGGGATATTTATAGGATCAGCAGTGACCCTCTGAATCAACTTCTCCACAGTTGCAGCGTGAAAAGTCGACATAACAGGGTGCCCGGTTTGCATGGCTTGAAATGCAACGTTTCCCTCAACCCCTCGGATTTCTCCCACGATGATGTAGTTTGGTCTCTGCCTCAATGCAGCTTTGAGCAGGTCAAACATTGTAACATCCGAACCGCTGCCTTCTCCGGTCTTCCCACTTCGCGTGCTGCCTCTTGTGGTTTCCCTTGTCCAGTTTTTGTGTGGGATCTGCAGTTCGGGAGTATCTTCAATAGAAACCAGTTTAGCATCAGGGGTTATAAATGCCGTAATCCCATTCAATGTAGTCGTTTTGCCACTTGCTGTTTCCCCACAGATGAAACCGCTCATGCCTTCAGAGATAAGGATCCAGAGGTAAGCTGCAACCATAAAATTAAGAGTTCCGCTTTGGCAAATCTGAACAATACTAAACGGAGTATCGTTGAACTTTCTTATGGTGAAATTACTTCCGTTTTTGCTGACGTCATCCCCAAAAACGATATTTATTCTCGACCCATCCGGAAGTGTAGCGTCCACAATAGGGTTTTTGAAAGTAATTGGTTTTCCAATCCTTTCTGCAAGCCTTATAACGTATTGATTGAGTATTTCATTATCATTAAATTCGATAATACTTCTCAGGCCTTTGAACACTTTATGTTCAATAAAGATCGGTCCTAAGCCGTTACAGGTAATATCTTCAATATGTCTGTCGTGAATATAGGGATCAAGGAATCCCACTCCAATCTTATCCCTGATGATTGAATATTTTAAAGCTTCATAATGTTCTTTCGGGAGATGAATGTGGTTATCCTCTTTCTTATTTCCACTTAAAAAGGATGCAGACCCTAATAATTTTTTGAACCCCGAAACGGAATCGGGGACAGAAGTAATATTTTTCTTCTGGCTAGTGATTATGCAAATTGAATCCAGCGCATCCCTTAATACCTTCTCTTTTTCCTCTATGTTTGCAGGATCGAAATCAACTCCTGTGAGATAATCAACCAGCTTAATTTCAAGCTGTTTTATGAGATTTCCAACCCCTGTCAGAAGTATGGGTTCTATAGGGATATAGAAGTTCCTTACATCGTTTTTATTCGGATATATATGAACATAAGTCTGGTCGTTAACTTTGTAGATTAAATTCGCGTCCTGTATCTCACCATGTTTTGACTCAAGCTTGGAGATAAATCTGGGTATACCCATGGTATCAATGGGCAGTATATGCAGGTATTCGAGGAGATGGAGATTAGTTTCGACTTCTTTTTTTACTTCTGGCGGAAGGAGTTTGTAAAGATTACAGGTTTTCAAATTTGAGTGGTCATGCCCATCATACTTTTTTGGTTTAAATGGAAAATTTGTAAATACTCCCGTCGAATGACCATCTTCTAAACTGAGCTTTTCCTCAATGCTGTCCATGTTTTTTCCTAAACTCCTTAAACACTTACACCTTAGCCTGCGAAATTGGTATTATTTTCAATCCGAATCCAGGCTGGACTTCAAAACTCACTATATTGCCTGTGCTTTTCTTAGCACCTCTTATTTTCGATACTTCCATGACGCTGATATACCTATCAGTAAGCTGTTCTTTTCTGAGAAAGAGATGGCAATCACATGCAGACCTTATTCTTACGAGTGTATCTTCTTTGAAAGCGTGTTGATGCAAGGTAATAAGAATAGTATATCCTTTATCACAAAGATTTTTTAAACTGGTAAGGAATTCGAGAATATTATCCTCATCAGAATAAGTAGTAAACATTGTGAGCGAATCGACCATAACGATTCGTTCTCTTATGTTTCTTATATGAGTCATAAGCAGATGCAAAGTTCCTTTCATTTGTGTAGAAGTCCATTCAACACCTTCCAGGTGGACCGGATAAATTCTAAAATATCCCCATGCATAAAAATCCGAAATATCAAGGCTGAGACTATCCATTTGTGCCAGCATACTTTTAATTGTGTTCTCAGTTGAGTAGTATGCTATTCTATACATTTGATTTAGCCCTCCGTAACACATTTGCTGGCACAGTACACTCTTTCCGGTATCGTTTTCTCCTTCAATGAGCACAAGGGAACCTAAAGGAATGCCTTCACCTAACTTTTTATCAATCTCATCATTACCACTTGAAAGAATATTCTTCTTATCTGCTTCGTCCAGTCCCATGATATCAGCTCACTTATAATTTTATGAAAGAGGCGATGCCGTTTTCGGTTATAACCTTTATAGATAAGTTTCCAGAACCATAATTAGACAACCTCAGGTCAATACTTTCACCCGGGTCCAGAATTCCCGGATTCATGAAATCAACCGAGTCGTTAAATATAATATCGAAACCCTCGTCTTTTTTCAGATATGAAGCCTGGCTATTAGCCTGGTTATTGTTAACTACAATTACATCCCAGTGACTAAAATCACTCAACTTGGTCTCCCCGGTGTTTTCAACTGTCAGATGAACTTTATTATCCGTCCCGTTAACAGTTGCATTAACTATCTTGATATTTGTATGAAGCCTATCCATTGTTGTTTGAGAAAACGCAACATAACCTTCGTAAGAGGACTTGACAATATGATTGGCTCCCAATGTAAGAGTACTTGCCACAACTACAATCGTCCCGATTACAAAGAACGCTACGACAACTGTCTCAAGACCCATAAGTATCACATTGAGAATTTATCCGTTGCAGAAACCCCATTATAAAGGAAGAAAGTTAGTTGAGTAGTGTTTTTTGGCTTGTCAATAGTGTCAAACTTTATATATACCTTAATAGTTTCCCCAGGGTTCCAGGTATCTCCCACACCTACATTTCCATTTTCAATAGTGTAGTTCCATGATGGAGCAGTATTGTTTTCAAAATGAGGATTCCAGTAATTTGAAGAACAAAGCACAAAAATATCACAATACTGTAATTTTGAAAGGGGTATATTTGTTGACCCGACATTTTTTACATAGACAGAAACACTATTATCTGTCAGGTTCGGATAGATAAATACAATATCTATAGCCGTTTTGAATTGGTCTCCCATATTATCTGCAAGGGAACTATAAGAATAAGATAAATCATATACCGAAGGAATTATAGCATTGACAAAGACAACTACAGCTATAATACTCGCAATGAGGAGTATTGCTGTAACTATCACTTCCTTTGCCATAAGTTTTTCACCGTATCATTTTCATTCAGGAAATAATCCAGCACTTTGGAATCAAGAGACAAATCCTCCGGGTGCAGTATATGATAAAGTCTGTAGAGATCCATTACCGCACTATCGAGATCATTACTCTTCGAAAGCATTTCGGTAAGCTTGAGTACAATATCTTTTATATCGTTCTCTATGTATCCTAAAATGTAGAATATTTCAACCAGTTCCTTAATTGACTCATAGTCGTACTTTTTGACCATTTCCTTGCTCCAGCTGATAGTCTTATAAAAAGACATCGGGTCAATAAGCTTGGAATCAGGCATTCTGGGCAAGACTTTAGCAATCTGTTTAAAATCTTCAATAGAACTCTTAGGGACTGGCTTGAGAGGAACCAGATCCATATCTTCTGGCTCGATTTCTTTTTCTTTTTCTTTTTCCCTCTCTCTCTCTTTTATTTTTTCCTCTATTCTTTCGTTAAATAATTCTTCTTCTAAAGACTCGTCTTCCTTTTCAAGATCTTCCGTATGCTTGGGTGTAACCATAGCACCGGAAATGTTTGCAATACCCTGAATATTTTGAAAAGGATTTTCAAGAACACTCATTGTTTCCCTTATATCCATAAGGAGTGCTTTTATTGCGCCTTTGATCTCAGTTACCTCAGCTTCAAGATTTGCGACTTTGGATTCAATAGTGTCGCCATCAACTTCAGCTACAAGCTTATCAATGTCGGACTGATCAAAAGCTTCCTTCACACTCATTCTATCACCGAGAAGTAGCATCAATATGAACTGGGGGACGTTTAATGCCGTAATTATCGTAATTTTATTTGGCTTGTGCCTGTGTTTTTGAATTTCTGTTCAAAGTTAATTTTCAGGTTTTATGAGTTTGATTTTCTGAGTTCATTAATTTCTGAGAATTTTCCAAAAATATATGTTTTTAAATAAATTAAATTGTTATTAATTTGTACTTTTTTAAACCTTCAACTTGATTTTTAGATACATATTTTTAACTTTTATGAAAAAATTAAAAAATTAATGGCACTCAGTAGAGTGTCATTACTGTACAATTGCTGGTGGTGCTTTCCTAGTGAATAGTATAGGTTGCTCCCTGTGGAGGTTTGATTTCAAGCTGGAATTCTTCGTTAGCTCCTACATTATAGAGCTAGTATAGTCAATATCTAACATCAAATTTTTCACCCTTATCTCAGTATGTTATCAGTCGTTATCATTATATTTATTGCTGTTATAGCAAATTAGTCCATCTGCTGGTGCAGCTGCAGCATAATGTTAACTCAGTTGGTGCTGTATCTGGATCTGAATAAACTATAAGAGTTTTGCCATATCAACTGGTGAACCGCCTGAAGTTAGTTGTAAAAACAAGATTGACATCATCAAGTTACGGTGACCAGCACGTCACCTGAGCAATTACATCTCCACTCAATTCAACACTGCTGCTTGCCTGCGTTACACCTGTATGCACAACTTCCTGGCTTTTCTGAGTTGTGAAGAAACCTGCTCCGAGCATGACATAACTGAATACTGCAGCCACGACAACAAAGGCTATCAGGACAATTGCTGCTTCTAGCCCAGTAAACCCTTTATCATTTTTTATTAATTTGTTCCACATTATGATCACCTCAGTAAACCGGATAATAATTATCTGTCAACAAGTGCAGCAGGCATTGTTTTTGTAATAGCCAGAACTGCACCCTCAGGTGGTTTTAACTGAATCGTGAATTTTTCGTTCTTCAGGCAGTGCAAAGGATACCAGTATCGAAGGAATAGTGCTCAGATCAATGACTACCTTATACTTTTCACCCGTTGAAAGCAGGTTATCGAAAGTAGTCAGTATCATGATACAACAGCCAGTGTATTGCCCATCCATAGTCGACTAGTACCGGACCTAGCTGCCACTGCATATACTGCGTTACTGTTTGAATTTCATCATCTGTATAGGTAATTATTGTCTTATCCAAGTCTACAGGTGTTCCACCAGCAGTATTTGTTATATAAAATGTAATATCGTCTGCTGTACCGGTACGTTAGCAGCATTGCTCCCCCTTTCACAATTACATCTCCAGCAGGTGCAATGCTACTGCTTGCCTGTGTAACACCAGTGTGTACAACTTCCTGGCTTTTCTGGGTTGTAAAGAACCCCGCTCCCAACATGACGTAACTGAATACTGCAGCTACAACTACAAAGGCTATAAGCACAATTGCAGCTTCAAGCCCAGTAAATCCTTTATCGTCTTTTAAGAATTTGTTATACATATTTACCCCCAAAGTAAAGTTTTTTACTTTATTCAAAGTCTTTTACTTTTCAATTAAATTACGTCTTACTTATTATATATATTTATCCTATTTAACTCATTTTATTTAGATAGTTTTTAAAATTTTGTTTATATAACACACATTGAATTAGCTTTATTAAGCTATTAAATGATAAATAAACTCATTTTAAAAGCTATTTCGTTAAATTTGCTTCGATTTAAAGATATAATTTACTTTAATTTTTTTCTCGAAGCACATAAGTTTATTATTAAACTTTACTCACTCCAGTGTGCAATTTTTTTAAGATTAATATCCTGGTTTTTCAGATGTATTCAGGAATTCAAACCTTCATTTAATTCAACCAGTCATAATTATAAAAGTTAATTAACTATAAATAGATTTCTTAAGTGTTAACTATATAAATTTAATTATGTAGTGGCGGATTTGCAGATTTATTCCCCCGTCCAGGAAAGAATATTCTGAAAAAAAGAGTAGATTTTCGGGAAAAGTAAATCAGTAACAGGTCAACGAAATTAAAAAGTTTAAACATTTTTTAATGAGAGTAATTAATTAGGAGCGGATACCAAATACTCAAATGGAGTTAGAGAACATCAAATTTTCAAAAAAAATGGTTTTGGGATGAACTCTTATTAGAATTTCCCACGACCAAGTTCAGCATGAGCACGGGCAAGGTGTCCGGCAGCCTGGGCACCGATTAAGGAAATCTCTCCGGCCAGCACTGCAGCAGCTACTATTTCTGCAAACTTTCGGGAATTTTCTCCGGGAACATCTCCGGCTCCTGCAACATTTAGTATATTAAGACAATCCCTCTGGGTACCAAGGCCAGTGCCTCCCCCAACGGTTCCCACCGGAAGGGCTGGGAGGGTAACAGAACAGTGGATTTCGTCATATTTCGTAAGTTCCATGCTGGTAATTGCAGTGCTGCCTTCAACGACGTGGGCTAAGTCCTGTCCGCAGGCCAGGTAAATGGCAGCAATGACATTTGCAGCATGGGCATTGAAACCAAGTGCTCCTGCTCTTGCCGAGCCTAGCATACTTTTGCTGTAATTTACTTCAAACATTAATTCAGGGGTACATTTCAGGGTCGTGCTGACAATTTCTCTTGGGATAGTTACTTCAGCCACAACAGTTTTCCCTCGCCCAAGAATAGTGCTTATTGATGCCGGTTTTTTGTCAGTACACATATTTCCCGACAGGCTAATGGGCTGTACTCCGAATTCATCTTCTATCAGGTGCATTACTGCATCAGTTGCTATAGTCACCATGTTCATTCCCATGGCATCTTTTGTATCATATGAGAACCGCAGGTGAACATAGGTGCCTGTCACGAATGGTTTAACAGAAATTAGCTTGCCAAAACGAGTAGTCTGCTCGGCAACAGTCTTCATCTGCTGAAATGACTCAGGACATTTTACCCATTCATAAAACTTTTTGGCTCTTTCCAGGCTGTCTAGCTTAAAAACTGGCGCGCGGGTCATTTCATCTTCAAAAATCCTGACGTTTGCTCCTCCCGATTTCGTAATTACCGAGCAGCCCCGGTTTACACTGGCCACAAGTGCTCCTTCGGTTGTGGCAAGAGGTATATAAAACTCAGAACTGGCATATTCTCCATTAACCTTCAGAAGCCCGGCAATTCCAAGGGGAACCTGAACTGCACCTATCATATTCTCAACATTTCTTTTCGTTGCAAGTTCCACATCAAGGGAAAAATTCTGAATATTTTCGAATTCGAGTTTTAAAAACTCCTGTATAGCAAGCCTTCGAATTTTTACTGCCGTATACGGATCCGCAAAATCATCAATCTTGCGAAGGGCTATATCTCCGTCAAGTACTTTCTGTAAAAGAATTTTCTCATTCTCGCTCAGTTCGTAGTTTTCTTGAACCATAAAATCACCATTTAAACATTAATGCCTAAGATTCCCGAGTTCCGCTTCCCGAGTTCCGCTTCCCGAGTTCCGCTTCCCGAGTTCCGCTTCCCGAGTTCCGCTTCGGGAGCACGGTGTCCTTTTCGGTCGCTATGCTCCCTCAAGAGGACTAATTTTCAGATCGTTATCATTGCGTCTGCCGATGTTGTAATAGATATAAATGATTTTTTATTATGTATCTATTTTGAAATCAAACAGTAGTAATTAATTCTTATGATATGGAAATTAGAATTAGCCTAATCTCATTATTATACATATAGGCATATAACTATTCCTTTTCGTGTTCGCCTGTATAAATTTCCTCCGCGAGTTTCGCTTCGGAACTTAAAAATTTATGATTTTTCTTTTAGTTGCGATTACTTCGAAACTGAAGGAAGTGAAGAGTTTGGACGATTATTGAAAAATAGGATATCAAAGTTAAGCTGCAAAATTTGGGTGAGAAGGGAGACTCAGAAAATTTAAGGGAGACTCAAAAATTTATTATTAGCTGATTTTCTTCGGTATAGGTCAGAAAAAGTTCAGCTACATCTTTTGAACAAATAAATTCGATCCCTGGAATTAATTCTTCTTTCTTGAGCCCTATCATGTCTGAGGCTAGTTGACAGCACCGAAACTCCACTCCTATTTCGATGCATTCCTGAACAGTCGCATCATATTTGGGCGCTCCTCTTGTTTTGTCTTTTTTCGCAAGCATCACTCCCATAGGTCCCCATAAAATCACCAGTACTTTGAGTCCCTTACTCCGGTAATACTTTGCAAATTTGAGAGTTTCCTGCGGGCTGGTGCTCTCATACACCATATTTTTAAGCAGTAGTAATACCTTTTCGACTTTTGTCATAAGAACTCCAGGTCTAAATGATACATTTCTGAAACAGATTACCTAGATGTATATAAAGTTTCACATTGAAAAAGTACAATTGCAAAGTTCATCAATTTAATTTTCGGTTTTTATTTTGTATTTCCGTTCTCCTTTATCAATGTAATCACATGAACTCTAAAAATTTATATTTCCTGCCTTTCCAATTCCTGTACCCAGGATGCCAGAAGTTCAAGTAAGTTTTTTTAAGTTTTTTTATACAGCCCCCAGCTCTTATAACTATTCTACCCTCCAATTGCCGAAGTATTTATATACATACAAATTTTATAACTATAGTTATTATATAACTAATCAGGAGAGTGGTGAGTGATGGTGTCAACCGATACTAATCAAGATAGTGTCACAAGAAAAGACTTCTCAAAAAATCTTATTGATGATCAAAATTCAGAAGCAAAAGAAATGAACTGGATAACAGAAGACATTCCGGTCACTATATTCAGAGCTTCATATGGATCATCAGGAACCACTATACATTACTTGAGTAATAATGTTGAAGAACTTACCGGTTATTCCAAAACAGAGTTTATAAATAAGAAAATAGATTTAGACGACATTATTTTACCTGAAGATGTTCAAAACTATTATAAAGCTAAGCAGAAAGCAATTAGAGACAAAACCTTACTTAAAGTTGAATTCAGGCTCAAAAAAGCTAACGGTAAAACGGCATCTATTCAGGAACAATCTCATCCGGTTTTTGATGATAAAGGAAATGTAATTTACATCGAAGGAATATTTTTAGATGTCACTCAGGAAGAAAAAAAATATGAAGACTATCAAAGGTTAATTATAAGCAGGACAGCAAAACCTTTGTTAGTGTATTTTGTGGATAATTCTAAAAAAATTAAGCACATTAACAACTACTTTGTAGAAATCTGCAATGCCAGGAGTGCCGAGAATTTAATAGGGCTTTTTCCCCACGATATTATAGAAAGCAGCACTTTGGTGCGTGATGCCTCTAAATATAAATCGGTTGCTGAAGAAGTATTGGATACTGGGAAAGCTGTCCAAAACCTGGATGGATATATAAAGTTTAAGGGTGCAGACAGACAAATATATGTGTTGGTTTCTTGTTTACCAATCAGAAATGAGGCTGGAACGATGTTAGGCAGCCTTATGGTTTTAACCGATTTGACGAAAATCAAAGATAAAGAAAAAGAAATTCAGGAACTTTTAAATTACACCAATACATGTTTAAAAGAACTTGGGGAAGGCATCAAAAAAGTTGGTGAAGGAGATCTCGAAGTACAGTTAAGCAAAATCAAGGATGATGAATTCGGAAAAACCTTCGATGAGTTCAACCGGATTGTTATTAACTTGAAATCAGTTATTGAGAGTACTTTGAGAGATATGACTTTTACTATGGAAGAAGCACGACAGGCAGAAGAAGCCTCAAATCAAATGAATATAGGCATGCAGCAGATTTCTACAGCTTCCGAGCAGATCTCAACAGGTGCTGAAAACCTATCAAGGTATGCAAGTTCAGCGGCCACCGACGTAAAAGCTTCTCAGGATATATTTAAAAAACTCAGTGAATCCTCAAATAAGTCTGCCAATTATGCTTCACAGGCAGGCAAAAACAGTGAGGAGACACAAGCTCTTGCGAATCTGGCTCTGGATGATGTAAAACAATTTGTTGATGAGATCTCGAAACTCGGAAGCATTGTGCAATCACTGGATAGCGCTGTCAATAATATCGGCACAGTTACAGGGAAAATAAAATCAATCGCCGACCAGACCAACCTACTGGCATTAAATGCAGCAATAGAAGCTGCAAGGGCTGGTGAGCACGGGAGAGGATTTGCTGTTGTCGCTGACGAGGTCAGGAAGCTAGCTGCAGATTCCAGGAAAAGCACGGATGATATAAATGGAATCGTTACAAGCGTGCAAAAAGAAACAGTAAAAGTGACAGGAGCCATAGACAAAGCACAGGTAGGTGCCGGAACAGTAAATAAAAATATTGCACAATCTATAAGTAAAATTCATGAAGTTGCCAGTGCGATTAATACTATAAATTCCATGTTAACCGAACTCGACAAACTTGCAGAAGAAGGTTTAGTGAAGATTGAGAGTATCGATAAAAGTATAAGTGAAGCAGCCTCAACTGCAGAAGAAAATGCTGCCAGCAGTGAAGAAACTTCAGCTGCCATTCAAGAACAGACTGCTGCACTGCAGCAAGTAACCAGTTCTGCACAGAATGTTAACATGCTCGCCCGAAAAACAGTAGATACACTTACGGAAGAGTTCAAAATTTCGGCAGAATCAAAGGACAGTAAACAATCTGTCAGAAAACAGCAAAAACCCGAGAGAAAAGGAAGTCAAAAAGTATATTAAAAGTGTTTTTGGCTTTTTGAAAGAGCTAATGGAAAAAAACAATTCCATTGGCTCAAATTTCAGTTTTAGAACCTGGCGAATTCTTATTTTCTCCAATTCTACTTTTGCGATCCTAATGTTATAGTATCGACAAAGTAAGATTAACTCAAAGTTAATAGAATTTTATGTGACAGTAAATTCGAATATATAAAACATATGTATAAAATCAGATTTGCTAAATAATGGCAAAATTTTCGCAATAGTCAACAGATACTAAATTTATTTTTAAATTCTTCAGTGCCTCAGTGTATTAAAATATTTAATGAGTTTTATATATATAGAGGGGTAAAAATCAACCTATAGATTTAAATACTTATTATAATTATAACATTAGTTAATATATAATTCATTAGGGAGAGTGGTGAAATGACGTCCTCAATAGCTACTGATTTAGATAAATCTATGCCGAGTAACTCATCAAAAAACTTGGTTGGAAATCTAAATTTAGATGCAAAAGAAAAAAACTGGATAATAGAAAATCTTCCGATAACTGTTTTCAGAATATCAAATAAGTCATCGTGGGGAATTGAATACATAAACGAAAATGTAGAAAATATGACCGGATATTCAAAAAAAGATTTTTTATCCAGAAAATTATCCTGGCTCGATATAGTATTTAAAGAGGATATCCCGAAAATCGAAAAAAGCTTAGATAAAGCAAAGAAAAATAAAACTTCCTATCAAGTTGAATACAGGATTAAAACATCCAAAGGCAATACAGTTTACATTCTTGAGAAAGGCCATTCGGTACAAGATGATAGAGGGAATCTTGCTTTTATCGAAGGAGTATTTGTAGACATAACGGCTGAAGTAAAAAGAAGAGAGGATTCTCAGAAAATTCTTATAAACAGCATACCCAAACCGTCAATTGCATGGTATGTGGATATGTCCGGAAAAGTAGTGCATACAAACGATTACTTCTTAAAGGTCCACAATTTTAAAAGCGTAGAACAAGCCGTCGGCATGAAAGTAAATGATTTTTTAGAGACAGAAAATAATCGCAAAACAATTACTGAACAGGTATTGGAAAGCGGAAAAGCGGTTATCTAGCCTAGAGGCGTATGGCAAATTTAAGGTTTTAGATAAACCGATTTTTGCTATACTTTCATCAGCACCGATAATTGATGATTCAGGTTCCATGATGGGTGTTCTCACAACTGTAACTGATTTAACAGAATTAAAAAATAAAGAAAAAGAAACTCAGGATTTTTTAGACTATGCAAACATCTGTCTGAAAGATCTTGATGTCGGTTTAAAGAAAGTCGGGGGGGGAGATCTAGAAGGATCTCATATTAAAAAAATTAAAGATGATGAATTCGGAAAAATTTATGATGTATATAATAAGTTCATAATAGAACTGAAATCCCTTATTGAAAATGCCCTGGATGATATGAATCAGACTCTGGAAGAGGCTAAGAAAGCAGAAGAAGCCGCCAAACAGATGAACATCGGCATGCAGCAGATTTCAACAGCAGCTGAACAGATCTCAACCGGGGCAGAGAACCTTTCAAGATATGCAAGCACTGCATCTTCGGATGTAAAAGCTTCACAGGAAATTTTTAAAAAGCTTACCCAATCTTCTCATAAATCTTCCAATTATGCCTCACAGGTAGGCAAAACCAGTGAGGAAGCCCAGGGCCTTGGAAATCTAGCCCTTGACGAACTTGGACAATTTGCTGCAGATGTTTCCAAGCTTGGAAACATCGTTCAGTCACTGGATAGTGCGGTCGATAATATCGGCACAGTTACGGGGAAAATAAAATCAATTGCTGACCAGACCAATCTCCTGGCATTAAATGCGGCAATTGAGGCTGCACGTGCCGGGGAGCACGGAAGAGGGTTTGCTGTGGTTGCCGATGAGGTCAGAAAGCTTGCAGCGGATTCGAGGAAAAGCACGGATGATATTAACGGAATAGTTACGAGTGTCCAGAAAGAAACGAAAAAAGTTACGGAAGCAATTACCAAATCCCAGGCAAGTGTCGAAACCGGTAACAAGAACATTAAGCAGGCTCTTAGTAAAAGTCATGAGATAGTTGAAGCAGTTAACACAATAAATAGAATGCTGGCTGAACTGGACAAACTAGCAGATGATGGCCTTGCAAAAATCGATAGTATTGATAAAAGCATCAGTGAAGCAGCTTCAACTGCAGAAGAAAATGCAGCAAGTAGCCAGGAAACTTCTGCTGCCATTCAAGAACAGACAGCTGCACTACAGCAAGTAAATAGTTCGGCGGAGAACGTTAGTGACCTTGCACAGAAAACAGTAGACATGCTGTTAGAAAATTTCAAAGTCTCTACAGAATCAAAGAGCAATCAACAATCGCAGGGAAAAAGAAAAAATTTGAGAGAAAGGTAAAGATATAGAAAATTGACATTGATCGTTGAGTGGGGATATGGAATGCTAATATTCTTGCTACCCTTTCGAGGTGATTATGCATGAGTTATCACAGTCAAATTGTAAACGTGGACAGTACCATACAGGTAATTGTCTTTAATCTTGGTGAAGAACGGTATGGGGTCGAAATTTCTCAGGTGAAAGAGATCATACTGCCTACTCAGATTACTAGAATTCCTAACGTACCAAGTTACATTGAGGGAGTTTTAAACCTGAGAGGTCAAATAGCAGCAATTATCAATCTCAGAAAAAGGCTTGGGAAAGAGTCGAAAAAAAATGATGAGAATACAAGGATCATTGTAATTGAGTTAAACGATGCCATCGTAGGTGTAATGGTTGACAGCGTTAGCGAAGTTAAATACCTGTCTTCCAAGAACATAGAAGAGATACCCCGGTTCTTAGCTCTAAAAGACGATTCAAAGTTTTTGAAAGGAGTCGGAAAACTTGAGGATGGGCTTCTGACATTGATGGACCTAAAAGAATTGTTCAGTGACGATGAACTCAAGGAGATAACAGGATGAGCAGTAAAGTCCACCTTAGAACTCCTGCAAAAATTTATAATGAAGGATGGGTGGATACGGAACTTGTAGTAACCAATGAAAGCTTATTCATCGGGAAGCAGAAAATATCCCTTGGAGAAATAGAAGACCTGGAAGATATTGAAAAGGAAGGTATCAGGTGTATCCAGATAAAAAACGATAAAAAACTAATACTTCAACTTCCAAAAAATATTCATCAGCAGGTCTTCCGATTTATTGCATTTAACCTTAAAGCAGATAAATTTGCAGTTTATTTCCTGGCGTCTGCTACTGTTGGTGGAGTGGTGTCAGCCACTGTTCAGTGGGAAAAAGGATATTTTAGTGTAACGGATGAAGGGCTCTGGTTTTTGTCATCAAAATATCAGCAGAGGATTCCTATTGATAACCTGGGGTCCATAAAAAAAGATATGAGGGATGTAGGCGGGAAACAGAGAATGGTTCTTGTCCTTTCTCACGTTGAAAAAAGTAATGTAGTAACAAGCCTTGTCTTATGTCCGGAAAGTACATTGGAAATGCTTGAAAGTTATCTGATGCGGGTTTTTGAGAGACATAAACCTGCAATCAGCCTGTCCGAGAATGAGAAGCAAATTCTTACATTGATATATTCCGGATTGGACTTTGCGTCAATTGAAAATATGATAGGAATATCAACAGATGAACTTAATGAATATTATGATCGTCTTGTTAATGCAGGACTAGCTAAGGTTGTAAAAATTAGAAAAGAAATTGAATTGACGCCACGTGGCGTCAGCATGGTTGATAAAATTTCTAAAGGGTAATTTTGTGGGGGATTCGTATGGCTAAGGTATTGATCGTTGATGATACGGCTTTTATGAGAAAACTACTTAAAAACATACTTTTTGGGGCTGGATTTGATATAGCCGGCGAGGCTGAAAACGGAAAGCAAGCAGTAGAGCTGTATAAAGGTCTTAAGCCGGATGTAGTTACAATGGATGTAGTCATGCCTGAAATGACAGGAATTGATGCATTAAAACAGATAAAATCTGTCGATAAAGATGCTAAAATAGTGATGTGCACTGCAGTCGGGCAAGAAAAAATAGTAAAAACCGCTATAAAATTGGGAGCAAGAGGCTATATAATAAAACCCTTCCAGGCACCAAAGGTTATAGAGGAAATAAAAAAAGTTGTTGGTGAATAGATTTGGGGGTATCATGATCAGGACTCTAATAGTTGATGATTCTGCTTTCATGAGGATGTCAATTAGAAACATGTTAGCCTGCGACCCGGACATAAGAGTAATTGGAGACGCTCCTAATGGAAAGGAAGCTATAGAAAAATCAAAATCATTACGTCCTGATATAATTATAATGGATGTTAACATGCCAGTTATGGACGGGCTAACAGCTGTAAAAACAATCATGAATACAAATCCGGTTCCAATAGTAATGTTTAGCACCTTAACGAAAGAAGGCTCAAAAGAAGCTTTAGAAGCTTTGCATCTCGGAGCAATTGATTTTGTGACAAAACCTGAGAGTAACCATAAAATAAATGAAATCGAGAAGGAGCTAATAAACAAAGTAAAAAATATCCACGGATCAAATCCTAGCATACTTAGAATACTGAATTTGAGGAAGTTTAAAGGGGAAGTTGTTAGAGGAAAGTGGAAGTGTTCAGGGGACTTTGGGGTCCTTATAGGTTCTTCTACTGGTGGCCCTTCTTCTCTCGAACAGATCGTTCCAAGGCTTCCCGGAGATTTACCTGCAGCTGTATTTATTGTTCAGCATATGCCGGAAGGAAATTTTTGCGGACAGCTGGCAGAAAGACTGAACTCTTTGTCTGAACTTGAAGTTAAGGAAGCTAGCAATAATGAGAGAATAAAAAATGGGGTCGTTTATCTAGCTCCCGGCGGCTACCACATGCAGGTTAAAAAGGCTCTGGATGTAATTAGAATAAAACTGGTAAAAAGTCAGCCTGTTCATGCTGTGATGCCAGCTATCGATGTAACAGCTGAAAGTATTGTGAATGTATACGGGAAAAATATAGTTGGCTCTATTCTTACAGGCATGGGTGTAGATGGAGCTGATGGATTTAAAATAATTAGGGATGCAGGTGGTTCTACGATAGCATGCAGTGAGGATACCTGCATCATTTTCGGAATGCCAAAAGCTGCGATAGAGAATAATGCAATTGACATTGTAAAACCACTTTTCCATATTCCTGAAGAAATCGTGAGCAGATTGGAGGTGAAGTGTAATGGACACTGATATGGCAGCTTATAAAGATGACTTTCTTCAGGAACTTTATGAGTGCCTCGATATATACAATCAATCTTTCGTTGACCTGGAAAACGGAGACAGCGATGCAGTTAATGAAATTTTCAGAGTCACGCATACGATAAAAGGAATGGCTGGATTTCTCCGATATTCATCACTTGAAAGTTTATGCCACAGTATGGAAGAAGTCCTTGGTGGGATAAAAAACGGAGATATAGAGATAGATGGTGATTTAATTGACATCATGCTTTCAGCAGTGGACAAAATTACAGAGATGGTTAGAAAAATTGAAAGCGAAGACAATGATAATGTAAACATAGAAGACCTTCTGAAAGCATTTAATAGCTATAGAACAACCGGGGAGAGCAAACAAAACATTTCTCGCACTCAAAAGCCAGTGTTAAACAATACTAAGCCTCCTCAAGTGACAAATATACAAACGTCAAAAAGCGAAATTTCTTCCGAATCAGGATCAAATAATGATCAACAAACTGAAAATGCTCCCGGACAGGATGATAAACTTATTTTGGATGTAGATCTTACAGCTGATTGTGTAGCTAAGAGTTTGAGAGCATCACTTGTTATAGAATCTTTAAAGGACATATGTAAAGTATCTAAAACAATACCGGATGAAGATGAGATGGAGGGAAGTTTCAACGGTCACTTTACAGTGTTCCTTTCAGGAGATCGCGAAGAAGTTGAAGAATTAATGGATCGAATTTCGGAAATCGAAAAATTCAGTATTACAAGTAATGAAAAAGCTGACAATTCTGATTTAGTATTAGAAGAGAAAGAAAAGAATCAGACGAACACCTCAGAAGATGAATTGGTCCTGGAATCCCAGTTAGAGGAAGATCAGATTTTAAAAGAAAACTTAGAAGCACGTCCTGTTCAGAACTCGAACCTGCAGAAAATGCAGAAAGCAGAAAAGTTAGAACTTGATTCAAACTTATCTCCTCCAGAACCGGAAAATTCCAAAAATGTGTCTTCTGATACAAAAAGAAATGAAACTATTCGAGTAAGTATTGCAAACCTTGACAAAATAATGAACCTTGTTGGTGAGCTTGTAATCAACAAAGGCCGTCTACTGCAAATAGCTCAGCAACACAATATTCCGGAGTTAAATGAAGCTACCGGAACTCTGGACAAATCAATCTCAAGCTTACAAAATGAAGTAATGCGAACAAGGATGGTAAGAATTGAACGAGTATTTAGCAAGTTTCCGCGGATGGTAAGAGATTTAAGTAGAAAACTTGACAAGAATATTGATTTTGCCATTGAAGGTGAGGATACAGAGCTAGACAGAACGATTTTAGATGAGATTAGCGATCCTCTTGTTCATCTTGTAAGAAATGCTGTTGACCATGGCGTAGAAGCTCCACAAGAGAGACTTAAAAATGGAAAAAGTTCAACCGGCCGTATTTTACTCTCTGCGAGAAGAGAGAAAAATAATGTCATCATTGAAATTGAAGATGATGGTAAAGGTTTGGATCTGGAATTATTAAAAAAGAAAACACTTGAAAAAGGAATACTGTCACAATCTGAAATAGATAACCTTTCTGATGATGAAGTCCGAATGCTTATTTTCGTCTCGGGTCTTTCGACAAAGGAAAAAGTAACTGAAATATCCGGAAGGGGAGTGGGCATGGATGCAGTGAGAACTGCTGTTGAAAAACTAGGAGGAAAGGTAAGAGTATACTCAAAGAAGGGAGAGTTCACAAAAATAAGAATTGATTTGCCTCCGACAGTTGCAATAATAAAATCCTTGCTTATAGAAGTTGGACCAGAGATATATGCGATTCCGATTTCTAATGTTGTGAAAGCCTTGAGCGTTGATATTGATGACTACAAGCTTGTAAAAGGAATTCCCCTTCTCTATGTGAAAAATAAACTAATTCCAATAGTAGAGTTGAAAGAAACGTTTAATATAAAATGTGAAAAATCGGGTAAAGAGATTGCAATAATCGTTGAGAAGGAAAATGAGGAAGTTGGCTTAATAGTTGATTCTATTATTGATCAACAGGAAATTGTCATTAAACCACTAACGAAAATTTTCTCAAATTCAAAAGGTTTTAGCGGCGTGACGATATTAGGAGATGGGAGAGTGATTCCTATTCTTGATGTTTCTACGCTTATAAGGGATGATATTGATGATTGATCTTAGTACTCTTAGTGAAATGGAACTGGATATTCTAAAAGAACTTGGAAATATCGGAGCTGGGCATGCAGCAACCGCTCTTTCTAAGCTTTTAGATAAAGAAATTGATATAGAAGTTCCGAGGATAAGAATCGGAGAAATAAAAAACCTCTCCAAGGAATTTATCAGCGATATTATCGCAGGCGTAATTATAGCATTACAGGATCTGGAAGAAAACAAATCAGGGTATCTATACATCATGTTTCCAGTGGATGCATCAAGACAAATTGCGACTGACTTGTTTGGTATGGAAGATTTTGATGATGAGATGTATGAATCCACTATCATGGAAGTCGGAAATATCTTAGCCTCTTCTTTCTGTGACGCATCAGCTGAGTTTATGGATATAATACTGCTCCCATCTCCTCCAAATTTTGCAGTAGATGTGCCTACGGCAGTTGTTGATTCAGTAATCTCAAAGATGGCAGAAAAAACGGATTACATTATAATATTTGAGACTTCACTTACCTCAGAATCAAACATTAAGATTTATCTGGCTTTACTTCCTGAACCTAGCTTGCTTGAAGATATAATGAAAATACTGGATCAATTATGAACGGCAGGATATTATTCATCTCGAAAGGAAGTGAAAAAGCAGTTTTTTCACCAAGTTTCAAACTCGAGTATTAAAAGTTTGGACGGAGAACTTGCAGTAGGTATTGGAGAGTATAAAATCGGAGAAAAAGTTCTTCTGGAAGTATGGGCCTCGGAGAGATATAATTATCTCAAAGGTTGCGGAGGAGCTAAGGTTTTCAAACATATGAACCTGAAGATGGAAATATGATTGTTAAATATACTAAAGGGAATATAATTTGGCTTTAAAAGCCGTGTAGAGTTTAATTTCTTGCTCGAACCACACTTCTAAGTCGTCGGTGTGCTCATGACGGTTTGGAAGTTATGTGATATGTACTAGGGGGGATATAATTTGGTTAGTCGTATTGATGAAGAGTTTCAATTTCTTGTACAAAAAGCTTCTAAGTCATCAGGCGTAGCTCTGAATAGTTACAGAGACAGTTATCTTAGAAGAAGAATAGATTTGAGAATGAAGGCTGTGGGTATAGATAATTATACAACGTACTCAAGGTTCATGGAGAAAAACAAGAATGAAGTGACGGAATTCATGAATGCAATTACAATAAACGTCACAGAATTTATGCGGGATAAGACACCATTTTTGTTTTTCCAAAATGAGATATTGCCAGATTTAATCAAAAAGAAAAATAAATCTCAAAATCATATGGCCCGGTTCTGGAGTGCAGCCTGCTCCAATGGAGAAGAGCCTTACTCGATTAGTATTTGCGCAAAGGAAATTTTGCCCGCAGACTGGAACATATCGATCTATGCAACTGATATTGACGAAGATTCCCTGGGACGCGCTTCAAAGGGGATATACAGTAAAGAACAATTAAAAAACCTGAATCCGGAATATATACAGAAATACTTTGAATCTTCTGGGAAAGACTTCAAAATAAAAAGTATGAATAGATTGTCAATCAGATTTATGAAACATGATTTGACCAGTCAACCACCAGTCTCAAAGCATTTTGATGCGGTATTTTGTAGAAACGTAATGATCTATTTTAATGAAGATCAAAAAATAAAAATGTTGACTGATTTCTACAACTCTCTCTCGGACGAAAGTTACTTAATTATAGGGAAATCCGAAACTTTGCCGGATGAGATAAGAGAACTATTTTCACCTGTCAGCATAAAAGAAAAGATTTACAAAAAACGATAATCATCGATTAAAAATTTTACAAGAAGCGTGGAAAAAGCTGAATATATAAGAAAGGTACCATAATAGTTTCTGTGGAGCAAATTGTGCTAAAAAACTAGTCATCTTGAGCGAAGAGAAAGTCAGAAATCATGCTTTCTGCATTTTTCTACATTTCCCTGGTTAAGACCTGATAAATTATTCTTTACCTTTCTTACATTTTTGGTCAAAAACTGATAGATAGTTCCTTCTGGAGACGAAGAAAATCGGGAGTTGTGTAATAAAATATTATCACAAAAAAGTAATTGACCCAGACACGAGGACGAACAAAATAATATGACATAGTTGATTGAAGACGCAGCTATGGCAGAAATTGTAATCATTGAGATTATTTGTAACATAAAATGATTACAACTAAAAAATTTCTAACTTTATATCAGTGAAAATTTTTTATCAGTGGAAAATACTTAAAATGCAAAAGTTACAAATTAATGATACACCTGAAAAAGGAACTGCAACCTAAAAATAAATGTTGCCATCTTGAACGCCTGCTCAGTAATCCAGGACTTTGAAAAAGTGATGATTTAAGTTTATCAGATTACTTCAACGAACATAATTTAAAACCCATAGAATAATAATCCCCAAGGTAGCCATATAGTTAAAACTATTACTACTCAAAAAATAATCCCCCTAAAAGTTGATTTTTTATATACCTAAGATATATCTCAATACTTTTAAATATTTCATAGCTCAGAAATTCAATAAAATAAGAAAATAAATTATACTGAGATAAATTACAGTCAAAGTATCGATTTGTATCGGTTTATATCTCTGCATTTCAGCTTCAATTTCTGCTGTATGGAATCAAGTGATTATTTAAGTTTCAATTTAGATATTCATAAAGATTTTAGAATTATCATTTATGACTACTAAGAGGTAAATTATCTAATTTTTAAAACTATAAGAGAATAATGATTCAATTCGGATTTTTAAAATTGAATAGTCACCAAAATCATTATAATTTTTTTAGAAATATGTTTCCAAAAAATACTTTAAAAAAGGAAAAACGATCAAGGAAGAAACAGAATATAAGAGTATAATTTAATCACAAATTGAAAGGCTAGTAAAGAGACAAAGAGGATATAAAAAAAGGAAAACATCAAGATATATATTAAGAGGCGAAAAAAAAAATATTGAAGAAATATTCTAAAATTTTTTGCTTTTGGATAGCCTTTTAATTAATATATCCCGAGCTTGGAAAAAGCTTTTTTTAAGACCAAACATGCCTTTAAATTTAAATTTGCCTTCGTTTCAAAATCTTACGGATTTTGACTTGTAGTTCCAGAAAGCTAAAAGGAGTACTTACGTAATCATCTGCCCCCGATTCCAGAGCTTCAATCATGGATTTTTGATCTCCCCTCTCACTGAGCCTAATTACTGGTATCCAGTAGTATTTGGGGCTAGTTTTCAATTGTCTGCAGATTTCAAAAACATCCCTATCGATAAGTCCGGTATCTAACAGTACAAGATCTGGCTTTTCGGCTTTTACTGTCTCAAGAGCAGAAGAACTCTCCAGAGCCTTAACTACAATATAACTTTCGGGTTCAAATACTGCATAAAGATCATCGTAAATACTGCGCCCATTACTGAAAATCAAGATTTTCTCCCTTGTGTCATTGAAGTTTGCGATGCGCATCTTTACCAATTCTTCTGGAATTGAAAGATTTCGGGCAATGTCATTTGAGCTAAATTCAGGCTCTGATGCTATCAACTTCAGGATATCATGATCAAGATTTTTTACGTGCATTATCCTCTGCCTCCATAAAGTATACATTTTCTTTGTTATTAAACATTTCTAAAATATTTATACTGTTTAAGTGTAATTAATATTGAACATTGGGTTAGGGCAGAGTTACCCAAATATTTAGAAGATTTGTCATGGATCGCCTGATTTACCGAATATGGAGATAAGTTTATAACCATAAAGAGCAAGTTAATATTGGAAATAAAAATCACTTACGGAGATTAGCCACCTCTGAGATGATAGCAATGGATCCACTAGAAAAAATCTTCGGAAAAACCGCACAGATGACAGTTCTTAAAAACCTGATTGAACACCAGAACGAATCAACCTACCTCTCAGGCATAGCTGAGGAAACTGGATTGTCTCATTCAAGTGTATCAAGGGTAATTACACCTTTGATTGAGTCAGGGATTGTCATAGAAAAACCGTTGGGAAAGCAAATCAGAACTTTCCAGTTGAACATGGATAGCGAGGCAACAAGGTTGATAATAGATTTTTACAATCGAATCAACCAGATGTTAGAACAAGCATAAACAAACCAGGATGTTAGAACAGATATAAACAAAAAGCTTCAGAAGCAGAATTCGGGACAGAACAAATTAACTGTCCAGCTGCTTCTTTGTGGCTTATGTTGATTTGAGGCTTTCAAGATACTCGTTTGCAGCAGTTGCTGCGAGTGCTCCGTCCCTAACTGCCGATACTATCTGCCAGATATTTGTGTCTCTGCAATCTCCTGCTGCGAAAATCCCTTTTTCGGATGTTTCAAGTGAGCGATTAGTCTTGATAAAACCTTCTGCATCTTTTTCTACATCAACAATTTCAGTGTTAGGATGAATGCCGACATAAACAAAAACACCATTTATTGACAGCTCATGGATTTTGTCAGTCTTCAGGTCCTTAAGAACTAGCTTTTCGACTCTTCGGATTTCCCCCTTACTTCCTAAAATTTCCATGACAATTGTGTTAGGAATGAATTCGATATTAGAAGTTTCATGAGCCCTATCCTGAAGGACTTTTGTAGCTCTTAATCTGTCTTTTCTGAAAACAACGTATACCTTAAGTGCAATCTTAGAAAGGAAAAGAGCATCTGTGATAGCCGAGTTACCTCCGCCGAGAACTGCAACCGTTTTATTCCGGAAAAACGGCCCATCACAAATAGCGCAATAGGAAACTCCTTTACTGACAAACTCTTTTTCTCCGGGAACATTAAGTTTCTTTGGGTTTGCACCAGTAGCGATTATAACAGCTTTTGATTCAAAATCTCCGCTGTCAGTAAAGACTATTTTCTTTGCCCCCTCAGAACGAACAGAGAGGACGTCTGTGATCTTTGTCGCCACTCCAGCCTCCTGGGCATGACCCTTGTATTTTTCCATCAACTCACGCCCTGAGATCGAAGGAAAGCCAGGGAAATTTTCCACTACATCTGCAAGTGCAATCTGGCCGCTAATTTCGCTTCTTTCAAGAACCAGGGTATCCAGTCCCGAACGAACAGCATAAATCCCGGCTGTGAGCCCAGCAGGTCCTCCTCCCACGATTATAAGATCATACATGCTTATCTCCTGTCAAGAAAATATTCTCCGAAAATCAGTTAAAGAGCAGACTCAGCTAATGCGAGAGATAGCATCAGCTTTTTTCGGAAGACCTGTGAAAGCTACTTCTCCGTCAATAATGGTCGTAGGAACGCCAACAATACTAAATTTATCAATCAGTGCCTGGCCCTCCGGAGTTTCCACATCAACTTCCGTGTATTCAAAATTGTACTGAGACTTCAGATCAGTCCAGAGCCTTCGAGCAGCAGGACAAACAGTGCACCAGCTGGCGTGAACAAGCGTAACTTTAACCATAAAACACCTCTCAAGCTTTAATTTATAAAGCTCACCTAATATATCAGTTTCCAAATATAAATAATTTGAGAGAATCTTAATCTTAAACTAGATTATTTTTTTGGCATTTAGAATATGTTCCAACAAAAAGCTTTAAGATAATAAGCCCCTTAAGCGGGCTATGCTCACATTTATAGGGCTGGGCCTTTTTGACGAACACGATGTTTCTTTAAAGGGCCTGGAGGCTATACGAGAAGCTGATCGTGTATATGCGGAGTTCTACACCTCATGTCTTATGGGCACGACTCTTGAAACAATGGAACAATTCTATGGAAAAAAAGTAGCTTTGCTCTTAAGAGAGGATGTCGAACAGAAGCCGGACTGGTTGATCGAAGCAAAGGACAGTAATGTCTGTTTCCTTACAGGTGGGGACACAATGGTATCCACAACTCACGTGGATCTGCGCTTGAGAGCTGAAAAGCTCGGAATAGAGACCCGCCTGATTCACGGAGCTTCCATTGCTTCTGCCGTCTCGGGACTTACGGGGCTTCAGAATTATCGCTTCGGAAAATCCGCAAGTATACCTTATCCTTATGAAAGTCGACGAGGCGCAAGGGTTATCTCTGAAACTCCTTATGACATTATTAAGCAAAACATTGAACTGGGCCTGCATACCCTTGTCTTTCTGGATATAGATAATAAGAAAGGCTATATGACCGTGAACACTGGGCTTGAGCTACTCCTGGAGATTGAAGAAAAGAAAGGAGGAAAGCTTATGTATAGTAACATTGCTGTTGGGATAGCCAGGGCAGGCTCGGAAAAACCGGTAGTGAAGGCAGATTATGCAGAAAAGTTAAAAGATTTTAATTTTGGGAAACCTCTCCATATCCTGGTGATCCCTGGAAAGCTGCATTTTCTTGAAGCTGAAGCACTTGTAGAGTTTGCAGGAGCTCCCAGAGAGTTTCTGAAAGAAGCAGACTAAAGATGAACAAATAAACTCTCAAGTAACTCTCAATATCTCCTGGTGGTTAAGATGCCTGCAGATTTAAATGAGAAGGTCCAGAAATATGAAGATATGCTGAAAAGAGCACTCAGGAAAGCAGAATATTCACCTATCCCAGAGTCCCATATGTATGCTGTTGCAAAGGATTATTACACAATGGCTGAAGCTTATTATAAGGACGGCTTATATTTCCTGGACTCAGGAGACCCTGTAAATGCCCTTGCGTCCTTTAGTTACGGGCATGCTTGGCTTGATGCAGGAGCTAAACTCGGCGTCTTTGCGGTAGATGACGAAACTCTTTTTACGATATGAAAAAGAGAAGAAAGTTAAAGAAAAATCATATAAAAAAGTCCAGAAAAATTTCTGGAAAAACGTTAACTAATGTTATGGTGAGAAATAATGAAGAACTTTCACGTAGTACTTGAAGCAGCTTGGTTGGTTAGAGATGTAAAGACCGCTGATGACGCAATAGGGGTAGCAATTTCCGAAGCTGGTAAGCGCCTTAACCCTAAACTGGATTTTGTTGAGGTAGATGTGGGAACAACTTCCTGTCCTGTATGTGGAGAGCCTTTCAGTAGTGTATTCATTGCAGCAAATACCGCCCTTGTGGGACTTATTTTTGAGATGAAGGTTTTTGATGCCGAATCTGCAGAACATGCAGAAAGGATCGCAAAGTCCGTGATCGGAAAATCTCTCCGGGACATTCCGCTGACAGTGCTGGAAATTACTGAATTCGAAAGGTCGGGAGAGAAGAGCGAACAACAAAAGAACAAAACAAGCAAAACAAGTAAAACAGGTAAAACAGGCAAATAATCAGCTTTTTTCCTGAATTCGGTTAAACGGACTTTTTTAGAAAATATATAAAAAATCTTCTTTCTGAGATCCCTCAGAAATTTTTTATTTCAAAGATCCAGAAACAGAGGAAATTAAATGGACAAAATTATTTCTGTTGTTGGGCACACTGCCCTTGATTACATAGTAGACGTTGAAAAAATAGCAGGAAAAAACGAATCTTCCCCTGTCATCGATTATGAAGAATATCCGGGAGGAGGAGCTGCAAACATTGCGTTAGCCATCTCAAGGCTTGGGGGAAAAAGCCAGCTTATTTCACCTGTAGGCACGGATTTTGGAAATTCCGGATACGAGATGATTCTTACAGACGCAGGCGTTGACCTTTCCCGCCTTTACCGGCTTGAAGACCAGAAAATTTCCAAAGCATTCATTTTCACAGATAAAGATAAAAACCAGACGACCTACTTTTACTGGGGTGCCTCCTCAAAATTCAAAGAACTGGAACCCGAACCTGTAGAGTTTGTACACCTGGCGACTGCGGATTCTATCTACAATGCAAAAATTGCTCAAATTGCCGATTTTGTATCTTTTGACCCCGGTCAGGATCTTATCACATATTCAAAAGAGAAACTTGATCTCATACTTGCTCATACCGATATTTTTTTTGCTAACAGACATGAAATCAAACGTGTTCTGGAAATAATCGGAAAGAATTTCTCCGAACTTAAAGACATGATTGATATTATCGTGGTCACATACGATGCTGAAGGTAGCAGGATATATACGGATACGGAAGAATTCACAATTCCTGTGGTTTCTGTTAAAGCCGTGGATCCTACCGGAGCAGGAGATGCATACCGAGCAGGTTTCCTGTTAGCCTTTACAAGGAAATACTCAATTCCAACATGTGGGAAAATAGGGTCAACTGTTGCTTCTTTTGCCGTCCAAGGGCGTGGTTGCCAGACAGACCTTCCAACCTGGGACGAAATGAAAGTCCGTTACGAAGACAACTTTGGAAAGCTAGAGTAAGGATACCGATGTTGCGGTTAATGCAGCTTAGCGCAGAAAAATCAAAAAGTATATAAATATTACATGATGAACACGAGTTACAATCCAGAAGTACGGGATGAAATAGTAAGACGTAGGGGATGCAAATGATACTCGCAGCACTAGTTTCCGGCGGCAAGGACTCGATTTTTGCCATACATAAGGCTTTTGAAGAAGGACATGAGGTCACCCACCTCATAAATATTATTCCTGCAAGACGTGATTCTTACATGTATCATTCCATCAACCTTCATATGGTAGAACTAATCTCAGCCGCAAGTGAAATCCCCTTGATCCAGCAGCAGTCCAGCGGAATTAAAGAACTTGAGCTGGATGATCTGGCCCTGGCATTGAAAAAAGTGAATGTAGATGGAATATCCGTAGGTGCTATTGAATCCCAGTATCAGGCAGGTAGAGTGCAGAAGATCTGCGATTCACTCGAGCTTAAAGTATACAATCCCCTCTGGCACAGAAACCCCGAAGAATTACTCTACGAAATGTCAAAAGTGATGGATATCCGGATTGTACATGTAGCCGCTGATGGTCTTGACAAATCCTGGCTAGGCCGTCCAATTAATGTGAACTCAATAGAACACCTTAAGGCGCTGCATCGCAGGTACATGGTTCATATGGCTGGCGAAGGCGGTGAATACGAAACCGTCGTCCTTGACGCTCCTTTCTACAAAAAACGTATTGAGATAGTAAAAAGTGAAGTTGAATGGGAAGGAGATATCGGTTCATTAAATATTCTTGAAGCAAAACTCGTAGACAAAACCTGAGCACAGAGAAAAAACAATTGAGCTTTAAGCTTTTATGGACTATCAATTAAATCCAGAATTCTCAGGGCAAGATATGCACCATTTGCTCCGTTATCGATCCCTACGCTTCCGACAGGTACACCTGGAGGCATCTGTGCTATCGAAAGCAGGGCATCAAGCCCTCCAAGCTTTGCACTAACCGGGACCCCTATTACAGGCTTTTTTGTCCTCGAGGCGATGACTCCGGGAAGAGCAGCCGAAAGACCTGCGATTGCAATAAAAACTTTTGCGTCAGTGCCGGATACATACCTGTCAAGCTCATCCGGGTTCCTGTGGGCAGAAATAACCATTACTTCGTAAGTGTATCTGCTTTTCTCAAGCACAGTTAACGCGCGGTTTGCTATCGACCTGTCAGATTCGGAACCCATAATTATGGAAATATCGACCATTTCTCTTCTCCGTGATGGTCAAGGCAGGCTTCCCCGACCACTTAATTCGTTCTGGCGTTCAATACTCATTCTAATAAGAATCTCAAAGATTTCTTTTACTAGGCCTACATCAAGGTTATGCTCAATTGCAGCATTTAAAGCCCTGCTGATTACTATCTCATTTTGTTTGCGGTCATTTATTGAAGTTCCATTTATTTTTTTTGATTCAAGCACCTTCTCAGCCAGATTGACTCTTTTTCCAATCAGGGCAAGGATTTTCATATCAATCTCTTCAATTTCTTTACGGACAGCTTCAAGTTCGCTCATGCTAAACCCTCCCTGTATAATGATATTGCATCTTTGTTACTTACACAGGTCTCGATGACCCTGCCTTCCATCCCACAGCTTTCCCAGGCAGATTTCAGCTCTTTAATCTGATCCTCCCGAACAAGAGCTGCATATGAAGGGCCGGTTCCTGAGAGGCTGACTCCTTTTATTCCACACTCAAGAGCCCGAAGCATATGCTCCGTTCCAAATCCAAGAGCTCCGCAGTAGAGAAAACCATTTAATGTCATTGCACGTTCATACTCACCTTCCAGGGCAAGACTGTATGCAAGTTCTATAAATGGAGCAATTAATCGTGAACGTTTCACATTCGTATCAGCACTGAAAGCCTTCCTCTCGGGAGCAAAAATAAGAACTTTTGATTCAATTTCTTCGCGTCTGATTAGCTCCATTTTCAGATTATCCGTAATCACAACTCCTCCAAGGAAAGAGGCACATGCATCGTCAAAAGCTCCAGTTATCGTAACACCTACTTCTTTTGCAGCCGTTACTCCAATTTTCACGACTTCCAGAGGAGGAAGAGTCTTATCTATCGCATGGAGGGTTGCAAGTACTGATGCATTAGCTGCGGCACTGCTACTTTTGAGTCCTCCGGCAAGAGGGATTTCACTCCTTGTCCTGACCGTACCTCCTAACTCAAGCCCGTACTTTTTGAGGACAAGGTCGACGCAGCGCTCTATAAGTCTGGTATCTGCATCAGGTGTCCCCTCAATGGAACCTGAAATTCCGGTTTCGCCTTCTGTGAGCTTAACCTTTGAAAAGGTCTTCAAATCTATCCCGAATGCTGCACCCTTCCAGGTAGCTATGGCGTTAATTATGGTTCCAGCTCCCGAAGCGCAAGCTCTCCCTTCGAATATCATTAAGCCCTGAATGCGTTTCTCTTTAATAATTTTTGCTGCATCACTCCGAGAAACAAAATAAATATTTTTATAAGATTCCACGCATAAAAAGGAAAAGAATATAAAGGAAGATACCAAACATCGCACAGATATAAAGAATTTAATGTAAATACAAAAAAATTAAATAAGAGCTGGTGTCTCCTGTATAAAAAACTTTTTATTAACAAATCAAAAAATCAGGCGGATAAAAGTAATTTATTTATATTTAGGATTATTTTAACGGAGGCACTTTCAATTTTTACTATAGAAAGGATGCAATACTTGTCATTTATATAAAGGAATATCAGAAAGAAAGAAGGAGTATTTCCTATTTCTCTGACTCCTGCAGTGTAACAAATAGAAATAGCTTATATGCATGAACCAAGTACATAAAAAGATCATCATCTCATGTCAATTCAGACATGAATATATATCAACCCAAATAGGAAAGCAGTCCGAGAAATCCCAGATGAAATGCTTTCCCAAAGGAGGGAAGCTATGAACATGATAAAACGATTTAAGGTAAGCTTTTCAAAAATATTTAACAAATTGTTTAAGAAAAAAGGAGCCTGCATAGGAATCTACGGTCCCCCCAACGCCGGTAAAACAACTCTTAGTAATCGGATTCTTAAAGACTGGGTAGGATCTGAAGAAACAATGGGTTCCGTTTCTCATATCGCCCATGAAACCAGACATGCGAAGAGAAGGAACGGAGTAAGTATCAACCAAGCTAATGGGCATACAATCAGTCTTGATATTGTAGATACGCCCGGGCTTGCTACGAAAATCGATTTCCATGATTTTATGGAACAGGGGCTAAGTGACGTTGAGTCTAAGAAGAGATCAAAAGAAGCGACAGAAGGCGTAATTGAAGCTGTCAAATGGCTAGATGATCTAGACGGCGTCATACTGGTTATGGACTCAACAGAAAATCCCTATACCCAGGTCAACGTAACGGTAATTGGAAATATGGAAGCCAGAAATCTCCCGCTTTTGATCGTAGCAAACAAGGTAGATCTTCCCAATGCTGACCCATCAGTTATTAAGGAAGCTTTTCCTCAGCATCCCATGGTGCCAGTTTCGGCACTTGAAGGAATAGGAATGGATTCGTTTTACGAAGCTTTGGCAAAGCAGTTCGGGTGAGTAATATGCAGGGAATACAACTTGATCTTGTGTCCGAAGCTAAAATATCTCAGATGGCTTCGATGGAGAAAGTCAGATATATAATTGATGAGGTAAGGAAAGGAAAAATTCTGGTGCTTGAAAAAGGCTTGAATCCTATGGAGGAAGCAAAGCTAATCGAAATGACAATGTCAGCAATCCAGCCAGATGTGTTTTCAGGCATAGAGATGCAAAGTTACCCGGGAAATGTGGACACTTCGCTGCTGGGAAAGTTATTCAAAAAACAAGGAAGTAAGAGACTCACAGTGATAGGACCGGCAAACCAGCTGAAAACCCTCAAAAAAGATAGAAACCTGATCAGTGCACTTGTCTCTGCAAGTAAGTAAACGAAGTGGAAGCAATGTGTGCCCAGAAAACCCAGGACCTTGAAGCAAAAATATCCCCCCCTCAGTCCCTCAGCTCTTTTGAGATGGGCAGGAACGACGTCAACGTAATTTGCACATATGGGAAAATAGCCGTTTGGTTCGGGCGGAAAGTTCCTGATTACGTCATAGCACAAATACTTATAGGCATTTCAAGAATAGACCAGTCTACGGTTCATGAGTTTGAGATTATTTGTAGTTTCGATGAAATAACGGAATATGAAAGTAAAGGGTATACACTGGTGTCCTATGGAAAAACAGCTGGCGGTTATCGTGTAAACTATAGTATACCATTTTCCAATAAAAAAGCCCTTTTTAATTTGTCAAAGTTCATAGTTGAGGAACTACGAAAAGGAGATACACGGAAGGACTTTTACTGGAATGGGAGTGACTGTGATATTCAAAGACTCTACAAAGAATTCAAGAATAACATAGAAGATTGGGAATTGAAAACTATCAATTATAAGTCTGAACCTCAACCAAACAGATAGGGCAATAATTGAGATAAAAAAGACTTATAGTTAAGACGATAAAAACTTATATTTTAGATGAAAAGAAGACTCCGATTTGCTCTGAGACAATTATAGACAAGTTGATAAGCTTCTAATTGATTGATAATTATAAGGAAAAAAGCACTAGACTCAGTGTTTTTTGGAGACCTTTCATGAATACAGTTCAAGTAAAAAACTGCGAAGATTTACTGGTATCAATGAAACAGATCATTGATCACCTGGACGAGGTAACCGAGAAACTAGACACTGAAGCTGTAAAAAACATGCTTCAGAAAATAATTGATGGAAAAAGAATTTTTGTAATGGGGGCCGGAAGATCAGGGCTTGTTGCCAAAGCATTTGCAATGCGGCTTATGCACCTTGGATTTAGCGTTTATGTGGTTGGTGAGACCACAACCCCTGCAGTTAGGCCGGATGATGTTGTAGTCGCCATCTCAGGGTCTGGGGAAACCCGTTCCATAGCTGATCTCGGGAAAATAGTAAAGTATATCGGCTCAACCCTTATAACAGTTACATCTAAAAAAGAATCTACACTTGGCAGAATTTCTGATATCATTGTGGTTCTTCCTAGTAAGACAAAAATAGATCCTGATGCAGGTGGCTGTCTTGAGAAAAATATGAGAGGAGATTATAAAAATCTACCTCCTCTGGGTACTTCCTTTGAAATTACCTCGCTAATATTTCTTGACTCGTTAATCGCACAGCTAATTACGCTAACAGGTGCTTCTGAAGCCGAACTCAAATCAAGGCATACTAACATTGAATGATCCTGAATACAATCCAAAAAAAACGATTCGTTAAAAATTAGAGATAAAGGGATACTGGAGGCTTAATTTGAAGGAGATAAAGTTTTCAGAAAATGTAGCCAAAATGGATACATCAGGAATCAGAAAAATTTTTGAAGCTGCCGGTCCGGGTGCTATCAACCTTGGACTAGGCCAACCAGACTTTGACACTCCTGAACATATAAAAGCTGCGGCAATAAAAGCAATAAACGAAGGTTTTACAGGTTATACGGTCGGTTCTGGAATTCCGGAACTCAGAGAGGCTTTAAGCTTAAAGTTTAAGGAAGAAAACGGGTTTTCAGTTTCCGCACAGGATATAATTGTCACCTCCGGAGCATCTGAAGCTTTAGCTATTGCCCTTGCAGCCCTGCTGAACCCGGGAGATGAAGTGCTAATATCAAATCCGGGATTTGTTTCCTATAATGCGCTTACCGAGATACAGAATGGCAGAGTGGTAAGTATACCTCTTGCAGAGGATCTTACGATGAAGCCTGAGACTGTCCTTGAAAAGCTGTCTCCGAAGACAAGAGCTATAATTCTTAATTCTCCTGCGAATCCCACAGGGGCAGTTGCAAGCAGGGCAGATATCAAAGCTCTTGCCGAAATTGCAGATGATCACAATATAACTATCATCTCGGACGAGGTATATGAGTATTTTATCTATGAAGGAGAGCACGTAAGCCCTGCAAGCTACTCGGATAACGTGATCACGGTAAATGCCACTTCAAAAAGCTATGCCATGACCGGCTGGAGGCTGGGATACGTGGCAGCTCGGGCGGATTATATCGGACAGATGCTTAAGGTACATCAGTATATCCAGGCATGCGCCAATTCAGTCGCTCAAAAAGCCGCATATGCCGCAGTGACAGGACCTAAAGACTCGGTCAAGGCCATGCGGGAAGAATTCAAGAAGCGCAGGGACGTGCTTGTAAAAGGATTGAATGAACTCGGAATGGAGTGCGCCCTTCCAAAAGGAGCCTTCTATGCTTTCCCGAAAGTCTCGGATTCAGCTGAAGTTGCCTCCAAACTTATCTCCAACGGTATAATCGTCGTGCCAGGGACTGCTTTCGGAAGCGAGGGTGACGGTTATATACGAATCTCCTATGCAGCTTCCATGAAGGATATTGAAAAAGCTTTGAACATTATTGAAAAAGTACTTTGAAACTCCCGAATTGCGATTCGGGAGCACACTCCCTCAAGCTGACTAATTAAAGAGCCAGTTTTCCGCGTTTTCTGCGTTTTCTGCGGTTATAAATAAATAATCGAATTTTCCTGTACCCTTCGTTGTTTTACATGGTTTTGAATAGAGGCTTAGATGTAATATCTTTGAAAAATATGCAATAAAATCGGTTTTAGAGCTTTTAAATCAGCATATTAACTTTGCAACCCACTACCATTTTGTTTCGCTTACTTCAGATCTCACCTTCCTTTCTTGGAAAAAAGCTGAAAATTTAGAAAAAACTATATTTACCTTCTGAATACTTTGAGAGAGCAAATTGGGCATGAATACCGAAAATATAAAAAATTAAGCATTCAAAATCGGTTCGGGACAGGGATAGGAAAAAATATGGCACAGCCTCAGCTCGCAGGTAAGGTAGTTCTTTTGCTATTAGTCGTTCTTTTGCTGCTGAGCCCTGCTTCCGCTCTGGTCGTTTCATCAGAAAACAAATACACTGGTTACTTCGGAGAAAATAGGCACATTGGGATTATGAGCCCTCTATTCTTCCTGGCAGCAGGTATTCTTGCAGGTTTTAACCCTTGCTTGCTTGCTGTAATGGCTTTCCTGACAACCATTATCCTTGCACAGCAGGGAAGAAGAAAGGAACTGCTCAGAATTACTTTAGGTTTTTCAACCGGGATCCTTACAATACACATTTTGGCAGGAATCATTATTCTCAGTGCGGTCAACTTCTTCCCAGAAATCAGGGGAGATTTTACCGAAGTTACTATCTTACTTACTGCTCTTCTAGGTTTCTGGCATATTTTCGATGCATACTGGCTTAAGAAACACGCCCGATCAACCTTTAAGACCCCGGATTCCTTGAAGAATTTTATGAGCGGGATGACAAAACAAAACCTTCTGCTAATGTCTTTTCTTTCAGGGGGCATGTACTTCCTGGTCAAAGCTCCTTGTGTCGGAGCTGTTTACCTCTCTATCCTGAGTATACTGGTAACAAAAACAGATATGATGACAGGAACAGTATACATGGGACTTTACATATTCGGCCTTCTGCTTCCTATAATGACCATAGGACTTTTGCTTTCCTCCGGCTTAAGCCCGAACGACGTCGCTGAGTTCAGGGAGAGATGGAGAGTCGAAATAAGATTGATAACGGGGATAATACTCTTTTTACTTGCTCTGTTAATGCAGCTCAGGATAATTCGATAAAAATCAGGTCATAGCTGATCTTTATCATTCTCTCCTGCAGAAGAATGAAGGCGCTTCTCTTCAATCATTTCAAGCAGCGTGTTCATTACCTCTTCGATCCCCTCTCCTGTAACCGTAGAGATGTTAAACTCTGCTTCACCTATTTTCCTGAACTCCGGCCTGTCAGCTTTATTTGCAACCACAAGCAAAGGGAGCTTAAAGTTGTCTCGAATTTCCTCAAGCAGGTTTTCCTGATCTTTAATCTCGTAACCGCAGCTTTCGCTGGGATCAATCATAAACATTACGACCGCATCAAGAAACTGGATAGCAGTAACTGCCTGCCGTTCGATATCATTCCTCTCGGACATGGGACGATCAAGCAGACCCGGAGTATCAATAACCTGATATCGAACCCCTTTACGAGTGAAATGCCCTATTGTAACTCCTTTCGTAGTAAAGGGATAAGGAGCTATTTCTGGGCTTGCACCGGTAACTTTTGTGACAAAACTCGATTTTCCGACATTCGGGTAGCCCGCAATCACAATCGTAGGTTCGTCATTGACTTCCGGAAGTTTCCTTAAGAGATTTCTGGCTTCGTTGAGGAAAAGAAGGTCTTTATTAATAGACTTAATAATTGAGGCAAGCCTTCCGAAAGCTTCTTTTCTTACAGGTTCGGGAATGTCCGAATTCCGAACATTTCCAACATAGTCCCTTGCAACTTCATGAATCTTCCTGCTGGCCCAATCTATGGATGCAAGAGACATTTTGAGTTTTTCTACACCGACGAGGATATCTGTAAGTTCATAGTAGAATTTAGGTAATTGATCGAAACTGGGGAAACGCCTGACAATGTTTGATAGGTTATCCGTAAATATATTTGCTGCTGTTAATATCATTGATTCGTTTGCCCTGAGTCTGCTATCTCTACTGTCGATAGTTTTTCCTGACATCGCTCTTGCTGCCCGTTTGAAAGCTTTATTAATTAATTCATCTGAAGTAGGAACTGTATGAATTTTTTCAAATATCATTTGGACTATACCCCCTCGGGTTCTATTGACTTTGATAATATATTTATATATGAAGGTTCTTAACAAAATAATACGCTTAGATTTGTCATTATAATATGAAATCGAAATTAATATAAAGCATAAAACCAGCTGGATGTTCAAAAGAGTACCGGACTCTTTTTATATTTGTAATAGTAATTGTAATGGGAATTATAATCATTAATTATGGAAGATTATAGTTGCACAGATTTTGCCCGTCTCATGTCATACATCATCCTTATAAGGGTATATTAAATCGATGGTGGAAGTATGGAACTCACTCCAATTCAAAAAGACATAATAATCGCATTAATTAACCTTCAGCGGCAAAAGGATAGAGCAATTAAGGGGGAAGAGATTGCCGAGCTTATCCAGCGTAATCCTGGAACCATCCGCAACCAGATGCAGTTATTAAAAGCTCTGGGGCTGGTGGAAGGAGTCCCCGGACCAAAAGGAGGATATAAACCTACAGGTTCAGCATACGAGTCCTTGCGCATTCAGCAGCTTAAAAATGAGACTGTTGTCCCACTTTACAGAAACAACTTCATTGTCAATGGTACCACTGCCGCTGAAATCAGTTTTACTACCGTCAGGAGTCCCGACGCCTGTAACGGAGTTGTACGCGTGATAGGAAACATTAAAGACTTCATAATTGACGATAAGATTCAGGTTGGCCCAACACCTGTAAACCGTCTGATAATCCGCGGGGAAGTCATAGGAAGGGATGACACTAGCAACGCTATTCTATTCAATATTACCGAAATGGTATCTCTTCCTAAAAAGCATGTAAAACATTATATGAAATACCCCCCACTGCTTGTGAATTTAAATGCCAGCATTCAGGAAGCAACCAGACTTTTTATCAGAAATAATGTGCATGGAGCACCTGTTGAGGACAAGGGAAAAATCGTCGGGATAATTACATATACGGACATTGCCCATGCCATTGCTCAGGGAAAACCGAACGTTAAAGTTAAAGATATCATGACAAAGGAGCTAATTACTGTTGATGGGGATATGCAGCTCTACGATGTAGTCAAACTCTTCCATAAGTATAATGTGGGAAGGCTTATTGTTACAATCAACGGCGTACCCAAGGGGACGCTGTCGAAAACCGATGTCCTGAACGAACTTGCAGTCTATTGAAATCGGATTTCACACATTTTTTTTATTTTTTAAATAACATTAATTCCTTTTCATGCTTTCATGCCGGGCAGTTAGCTCGGCTGCTATTTCATCAAGGGTAATATTATTTGCTGCGAGTAACACCAGAAGATGAAAGATCAGGTCTGAACTTTCTGAGATGATCTCTTTATGGTCTTCATTCCTGACTGCAAGAATAGTTTCAATAGATTCCTCTCCGACTTTTTCAAGGATCTTGTTCACACCCTTTGGGTGATTCATAAGCTTGCAGACATATGAACGTTCGTCATAATTCTGTTTTCTGTCCAGAATAATCTCGTATACTTTGTTAAGGATTGATAAATCAGCATCCGACATTTTAACACCTGTTTTATCGAAAAGTACAAAATTTTAAAAAAAGTAAATCGAGGTTTTTAAACCTTTCTAGGATCGGTTATTTCTCCTGTCAGAGCTGATGCTCCTGCAGTAGCGGGCGAAGAGAGATACACAAAGGACTCCGGGCTTCCTTCCCTACCTTTGAAATTACGGTTAGAGGTTGCCAGACCAACTTCTCCTGCACCAAGTAGCCCGAAAGAACCACCCATACAGGGCCCGCAGCAGGGGGATTCCACGATTGCGCCTGCATTCATGAGCTTTTCTATATATCCGGCCTTTAACAACTTCATGTATTCTGTCCTTGAGGCGGGGACTACAAGCAAACGCACGCCTTTTGCTACCGGCTCATCGCCCATAATATCTGCCATTATTTTGATATCTTCAAACCTGCCATTAGTACAGGAACCAACAAAGATCTGGTCAAGTTTGGTACCCTCGACCTCAGTTACAGGTTTTACGTTATCAACATTATGAGGGCAGGCAACCTGAGGCTCCAGATCCGATACATCATAGTAACGGGTTGCAATATATTCCGCACCTTCATCGGATTTCCAGTATGGATCAAATTCGTAGTATAGAACCCTCTCTTTGAGGTAAGCTGCAGTTACTTCATCGGCTTCTATTATGCCTGCTTTTCCCCCCATTTCGATTGCCATATTGGAAATGGTCATGCGCTCCGGAATAGACAGAGAACGGATTGTTGAGCCCGCAAATTCGGCAGCCATATACCTGGCACCTTCTACCCCGACATCACCAATCAGATGAAGGATGAGGTCTTTTGAGTAAACTCGTTCCGGCAAATTGCCTTTTACTTCAAAACGGAAAGTATCGGGTACTCTAAACCAGAGTTTACCTGTGGCAAAAACAGCTGCCATATCCGTAGATCCTATACCTGTAGAAAATGACCCGAGGGCACCGTACGCACATGTATGCGAGTCAGAGCCAACTATAAGATCACCTGGCAGAACATGCCCTTTTTCCGGGAGAACTTGATGGCATACTCCTTCATAAACGTCGTAATTTAAAATTCCCTGCTCCTCAGCAAACTTTCTGAGCATTATATGATTTGCTGCAGAGTTAATGGAATCCGCAGGAACCTGGTGATCAAACACGATCACTATTTTCTTAGGGTCCCAAACTTTTTTTTCTTCTTTGTCTCTCATTATCTCGTAAAAGCCCTGGACTGCTAGCGGACCTGTAATATCATGCGTCATTGCCAGGTCTACGTTTGCCAGCACGAAATCCCCGGCTTTTACTGAACTTCCGGCGGCTTTCGAGAAGATTTTTTCCGAAATTGTCATCGGACGATTTTCATTACCAGACATTCCGCTCATGCGGAATAACACCACTTTCTAATAAATAAATCTAATTGATGTTTTTGTATTATTGTTAGGAGAGTGATGAAGTAGAAGACCCTTGCAAGCAGATTCAGCGGGAAACTTAGTCAATATAAAATAAGTATTTAATAAACTATTAAATAACTTTATATTACGTGTATTATCTCTCCACAATAATAGTGGCACCTGTGCTATCGTGGACTACATAAATATATCCACCGTTCCCCAAATTCTCTTTTGCATGTTCAGGGCCGTGGTCACCCCTCCTGAAGTCTACATAATTTTCATATACTGCCAGCACGTCCTCAAGCTCCGAGACATATCTGCGGAGGAGCTTTTCTGCCAGTTTTCGGCTGTCTTCCGGAGAAATTGGATTCCCAAGACCTTCACACTCACAGGTACACAATTTTAGCTCTTCGAGATAAAAAGGATAGGTCTTGCAGAGCATTGGACGCACCGGGTAAATCCTGCATCTGCATGTGCTTTTCTCATAGAAGATGCAGTCACCATTTGTTTTACGCCTGAGTGCCCACCCAAATACATGAATATTGTCTTCAGTTCTGCCTTCTCCTTCTCCTGGTTCATCATGTTGAGAGGTTTCAGGATGTGGTTCAGGTACATAAGGTCCTGCAAGCTCAAGTTTCGAGAGACCCGTGAATTCCCTGATTTTCTCAATTTCGAGAGGGATTAACATTACCCTGTTATCCCCAAAAGCCTGCCTGCAGCATTTTCCACAGTGAAGGCAGGAAAAACCGATTTTTCCGATTTCCAATGCAAGTTTTTCCGAGTCCAGTTTGCGAGCTGATTCTATTTCCTGTTTGAGGTTGTCAATAAGCAGGAGCTGGAAGTTCGTCTTTTCGGTTTTTTGTTGATCACCCGAACTGGAAATTGTCATAAAAGAATTCTTATCTTGCAGGTACATCAAGTTAACGCGCTTGAAAATTAGCTAAGAGCTTAAATTTGAGGTAGATGATCCATCTTCGAATAATATAGACTTAAATGATACAGAAAAATAAAAAGCATATTTTTCTGTTATAATAATAAAGTATATCAGGAACTGATTTTAATTAAGTTTATATGTGGCAGCCATTACTAAAAAAGTTCGAAAAATATCCTGCGCAGGTAAAAGTGCTTAAATTGCTTTTCGAGCGCGGGTTTCAGGTTAACGAGGAAGGAAAAGTCACTTCCGGAAGTATTGAGATAGCACACACCCAGCTTGCAAAAGAAGCAGGTGTGGATAGGCGCGTTGTCGATGCAACCACAAAAGCAATAGTCTCGGACGAACTGCTGAGCACTATTTTTAAAAATGTCCATTCTATACCCTTCCTGAGGGATGTTGCCCCTTCTCTCGGATTAGGAGTTATTATTATTATTCCGGAAAATGCCGCCCATGTGGGCATCCTGGCTGAAGTAGCCGGCCTGATCGCCAAACACAATGTCAGCATTCGTCAGGCAGTCTCAGATGATCCCTTTCTTACCGATAACCCCAGACTTACAATCATTACCGACCGCAAAGTCCCCGGAGACCTTGTTGACAAGATCCTCAACTTGCCCTCGGTAAAGGGAGTAAGTATTTACTGAAACAGGTATTTGTGCTGCCGAGAGACGGAGAGTAATCTTAAAAGAATTGCTTAGAAACATTTGTCTCCCAACTATGAAGTTTGAACCTAAACGACTCAAACTGAGATCAATCTTCCTGGATAAACACAAGGGTCTTTGCGATAATATCGTGAAGAGCCTGCTTTTTTTTGGTAAAGAACATCATCAGGAATCCCGTAAAGAAAGGAACTGCCGCCAGGAATTTCCCTAAGAAGCGCTTTGTTGCCTGCATAAAGGAAATTTTATTCCCATCGAGATCGGTTACAATGAGATTCATGGCTTGCTTTCCTACTGTACCCTTCCTGGAAGAACTTTCCTGAAAAGCAAAATAACTCCAAATCATAAGAAAGATAATTATGTTGAAAAAAAAACCATCCATAATTCCTAAAATGAACTGAATGAATACGATGAAGAGGATAATTACGAAGACATCGATTATAGAGGCTACAAACCTCCTGAAAAAGCCTGAATACCATTGCACACTTATCCCTCTAAGGTATTTTATACATTAGATAGGTCTCAATATAAAATTATCCGTAAGAGCAAACCATCGTTAGACATTCAAAACACGCGAATGGTCAAACTACTTTGTTTCACTTAAACCAATCGGTTTCTATCAGACCGATCGATTATAGTAAATTTTCAACCTTTTAACAAATGAATGCTGGAATTTCACTGTGCTTTATTCTCTGTCCTGATCTATATCTCAAATATCCGTTCAGCACTCTGTTCATAATAATCGTATAATTTTTTTCCCCAGTCAATTGCTCCGGGTTCAAAACATAAAATATATTTCCGGTCAAACATCGCATTTTTTGGGAAAAGAGCTATTGCCATGAAATTATCTGCGGCCGTAATGGCGGGTATCCTTTCACAATCAGAGCAGATAAAGAGTTTAGAGTCTTTCATTTCAATAAATTTCTCAGTTTGCTCTCTATAATCCTCTGCCCATCTCTTCATAATCATCTCAGGAAGAATCAACGATACGGATGCCCCTTTTTCGGCAATTTTAAGATAAAAGGAAGGAAAAAGAGGATGAAAATAAGGAATCACAGCCTCTAGTTTTCTTGCTTTTTCAGCGTTTTTCGTATACTCCGGGATGAGTTCAAATATATGGTCAATTTGGGATTCGATTAAAGTGCAGTGTCCTAATTCATAAATTCGACTCCGGAAAAAAGGTGGAAAACCACTCAGATCCCTATCTGCCCAATAATCCGCATTTTCCTCCAGGACATAAATAGTATCAATCAGGGGCTTCATTTTTTCAGCTATAATTTTCCCTATTTCACTGAGGCAGTAGAGATTCTTTTCCTGGACTACAAGGTGTTGTTCCTTAAGCTTTTTAACTTGAGGTTGAACCGATGTTGCACTGGCATTAAGCCTCTTTTTAATAGTTTCTATGTCCTTTGGTCCTTCAAGCAGAAGGAGAAGTACATTAGTCCTTTTTTCAGATAGAAGGATCAGATCTAATAGAGAATTTTCCATATTATGCACCTGAATAGTATACCTGCAGCTCCCTTCAGATATTCGAAAAACGAGACAATCCCAGAAAAAATAAAAATATAATCGTTTGTATATAAAAGGTAAAAAATTAGCTACTAATATACTTTTCCCTTACGGTTATAGACTTCCAGAATTTTCATTTATTTTTTTTTGAATAGGTGACGTTTTCTTCAAAAAAAACCCTATATTCAGTAACTTAATTTCAAAATGTTATTTAACATCTGTTTTTCTGAGAGGATTGCAAAAATTGACATTTCGAATTATTTTATTCAGAATAAATAGTTATAGTCAATTTTGGAATATTTAAAATAAGAAAAATATTATTTTGATGATTCTAATTCCAGGTTCTCCCCATAAAAATTAGAACAATGTATTCAAAAGGTGCAACGATTAAATCTTATTGTCTTAATAAACTATTAACATTAAGAGGAAGGTAAATGGCAAAAACAGTAAATGTCATTCTAGCATTGTTAATCACTTTTGTAATTATTGTAGTATCCGGTTGTTCCGGGACTTCAAATACAACCAAAAATATGACAAATATATCTCAACAAGCTCCAAACTTAACTGGTAATCTAACGCCAGAATCCAACGTGCAAGTATATCCTGCTAACAAAACCGAAATTAACGAATCAATTGAAGATCCTGAGAACATCGCCTCCCCGAGAATTGTTAATGCAACTTATGTAAAACCACCGCAGCCAGCTGAAAGAGAAGCGAGTGAACAGACATACACTTCAGTCAATTTCAATAACTCTTATCAAAATACGCCTGTACAGTCAGGTTCTCAATCAGCTTTTAAATTGAATATAATATCGACAAATAATTCAAGTACAACAGTTGCGAACAACACAACCCTAGTTGGCAATCCTCAAAGAGAACTGATTCTCATACAGAACCGTACATCAAGTAATGGAACTATAACCGTCAAACATAATTATTAAAAAAATAAGTAGGGGATAAATCAAAGAAATGAAGTTACTTATAACATATCGGGTAAGACCTTTGATTGCGTACAATAGTCACAATCACATTTAGTCCCTTCAACCGGTTTAAACATCCGCACAATATGTAAGTTCATTTCTGCCACTCTTATGATTTCTTCTAAAACCTTTTCTTTTTGTATCATTATCTCCATGCATGTCGGGCTTTTCATTCTCTCACTTTGGAATTCCGTATATTCCAAGGCTAAAGTTACTAAAGCATGTACCACTAACATCGCCATCCAGAAAAAACATTGCAATAATTTGACCAGAGACGGGGGTTCACTGGCTAAGTTGTCTATTATTTCACAGGTATTTAAAGTTTGTTTTTCTAATCGATTTTTATCTCAGCTCCATTTTCCTCGGAAAATAGAAGCATAAGGATTGATTGTAGAGAAAAATAGGTGCTACCAAATATAATCTCAGTAAAAGTACGTTTTATGGATATGTTTATCAAAGTGGCAGTTAACTGTACTATGTTGCAATGAAGAAAGTTAAGCTATTTATATTCCTTATATTAACCATCCTTGCTGCAGGTCTTGTATACGGCTTGTATGAATATCGAGAGTTTACAGCTGTACCTACTGAAAGGCTTGCTGCTGGCAGTTACTACCCTGAAATGCCACCGGATAGTCATCACTATTATTTACAATTACCAATTGAGCACAATAATCCTGAATTAAGTAATTTCACTGGCTTCTACATTTTGAGCCCACACTTCAAACCGGGTGGAAATGTGATTTTCTGGTTATTTGACAACCAGCAGGAAGCAGTGGGGATGATTAACTCTTCTGAGGATTTTGAGGATTTCGACGCTAACCTTGGAGGACTATCATATGTACTTATAGGCAATCGTGGCGTAAGTCCCACTCTATTTCCTGAAGTCTACAATAAAAACGGCTCAATTAATTTTACTCTCGCTATAAAGTTATATGGTTCCGCCCAGCAAATCGAAGATATCGAAATGGTAAGACAGGACATGCAAAATAAAGGACTTTTACCTCCAGATGGCAAAATAATGCTCTATGGCGGATCAGGTGGAGGTTTTTTGGTCCAGCAATATCTGGACAAATACGGTTCCCATGTTTCTCGCGCACTAATAGAGTTCAGTGGAGCTCCCGATCTGGCTCAACAATATAACGTCACTTTTGCGGGGAATTTATTTGATTCAAATCCGGATGCAGCAAAAACCTATTTTACTTTGCTCAGGAAGGAACCCAGACCCTCTCTGGCCTTTTCCATGTTTAAACTGGGCCTGGAGGGCGATAAAGACTTACAAACCAGAATTGTGGAGAGCCAGACTGAAAAAGCCACACTCCAAGATAAGTATCTGTATTTTAAAAATTGGATTAACCCAGCTTATAATTTCCCCCTTGTTAACTTTATAATTGGTATCCCGTCCGAAGTGGAAGTAAAGGTCAGGATTTATGAGCTGACGGGCGCAGATCTACTTAATTATCATCCATCTTCCCCTCATGAAGTAAACCTTATGTATGAATGGACAAATATTGTGATTGCCGACTTTTTAAAAGCGAACACGGACGGTATGATCTCTACCCCAATTTTTAGTTTGAACCGATCAAATTATACCGGCGAAGTTATGGTTTGGTCTGGCACTGAAGACCAGGACTTTAACAGGCAAACAGGAGAATGGATTAGCAATTCATATCCACATTCCCGGCAAGCAGTTTTCAATGACACGCATAAACGCATTAAAAATAATGATTATTACCTTAATTTCCGAAAAGCGTTCTTTAATACCGGTTTAAATTCATCGGAAACCCAATTTTATTTCCTGGATGCCCGACAGTTGAATAAAAAGTAGAAAAAAGTCTTTCTTTTTTATTTAATTTCAACGTTTTTGATCCCTGTAATATCGCGGATGATACCTTCACTCAAGAGAGGCCGGCCATTTTGATCCTTGATGATCATAAAGTGATCGGCAAACCAGCAATCTTCTCTATCACCGGACTCATGAAATCGACTCTTCTCAGCCACCGTCGAGCTTAAAATCTTACATTCCTCATAGACTACACAGAACCGATGACCCATTATCTTCGACTAATTAAGAAGCTATTAAACAATATCAATATGCCTGTATCTTGGAAAGAATGGCCTGTCCTTGAACAATCCATGGTTCTGGATCAGGACCCGGAACAGGATGGAATGGATCATTTGGGTTTGTAGGAAACACTATATGAAAACCATTCCCACAGTAGCCATCATGGACAATAAATTGATGAAGCTTTCAGAGTCAATACGCTGCCGGCACTAACTGCTGAAACTGTCAGTGTCGTGACAAATAATACCAGAAATAATATAGACAGTACTCTTTTAATTTGTCTTCTCATGATTATTCAACCTCTGTAATTTGTTGATTTAATATTGGAACTTACCGACATTTGATCATTTTTATGATATTGGTTTTCAATCGCTGATCCCATATCAAACAAATTCCAAACATTACAACTTTTACAGCTTTATATTACACTTGTTACCAAAGTATCTAACAATTGAACATCAACTGAAAACAAATAATCAGATTCTTTTATTTTAATCCGACTGAAGTAAATTAGAAAGTTCTCTGTAGAATCAAAAATAACAGAAACCATGTAATATGCAAATAATCGAAAAATAAAAAATTTTATTAAGAGTTGTATTACTCAAGAATGCCATCAACTACCATAATTGCCGCTCTAGCAGCATCTTTTCGGAGCTTCTTAACGTTTTGATATTCAGAAGAGTTATAAAACTATTTGGCTTGCTCTAAGGTAGGAAATTCTATGAGTACAACTCTTCGTTCCTCTTCCGGACCTTCAAGAGTAACTGTTGCTCCTCCACGAGCAATGTATTTTCCACCAAACTTCGGAATCACTGATGGAGTAGCATCTAAATAATGTTTAAACCTGTGTCCCAGTCTGTTACATTTACCCTTACAATAAAATAAGCCGCCATTTTTAATACCTTCTTGAGCGCATTTTTCTGAGTCTTAACAAGTTTATAGAATTCACTATCATTCGGTTGAAATCAATCAAGAACCCAGAATAATAAAAAGCCTCTAAATTTTTAATTTTTTGTTTTGTACTGAAATAATAATTGATGAACTAATAGAGATAAAAGCATATAAAAAGACATTTAGACCTTGGAAAACATCAATCGCATAGTTATGGACGACCGGATTTTTTACCAAATAATTATATGAGAGACCTATATGAGCCAAAATCCACGATGGTATTATGATGAACTTAAACAAGTTGGGGTAGATTATACAGACATTGAAGAAGTAAAAGTTTATGATTTACACATGCAGAAATTAAGAGATATTGAAAGTGAATCAGAAAGCATTAGAGAGCTTCTCAAAATAAAGAATAATGATTCAGTCCTTGAGATCGGGACTGGAACAGGAGAATTAGCCCTTAATATTTCGGCTCATTGCAAACGGGTTGTTGCTATCGATATTTCGAAAACGATGATTCACTTTGCAAGAATGAAGGCCGAAAATCAGAACAAAAAAAATATACAGTTCTGTATTGCCGGGTTTCTAACATACGATAATCAGAGTGAATTATTTGATGTGATAATAACTCAACTAGCTTTGCATCACCTTCCCGACTATTGGAAAATGATGGCCTTGAAAAGAATCTATTCGATGTTAAAGGAAGACGGAAAACTCTACCTTCGTGATGTTGTTTTCCCTTCAAAAATTCAGGATTATGATAGCTATTTTGCGAACATTATAGCAGATCTGAATAAGTCTGCCGGAAATAAAGTTGCTGAAGAAACGGAGATTCATATAAAAGATGAGTTTTCAACACTGGATTGGATAATGGAAGGTCTGCTTAAAACTGCAGGATTTCAGATTGAAAACATTCAATCTGATGGTTTTATAGCGAGTTATCTTTGCAAAAAATAATGTTTAAAAAAAGTTATTGAATTATTTAGAATTTGCAGAGATTCTTGGAAGGTTAAGAAACTAATCGGATTAAGGAGATTGAGTAGATGAGAGTATCTTTTGAGGAAGCAGACGGGAAGGTAATATTCAGGATTTCAGAGTTTCACCCAAAATACGAAAAAATCTTGCAAATGTGCTATTATGAAAATGATGGCACTCAAAAAATAAAAGATCAACGTTAATTAAAGTGACCAACGTTAATCATACAATTATTCCTTAATTTTTACTCCTCTATTTGTAATTTCATGCCTACATTCGTCTTTTAACTTTTGTATCGCTTCTTCCTGTTCTTTTTCAAATTCTCCGATTTGACTTTGGTAATGAAGATCAATCAGTCCTTCATATAGTATAAGTAGTTCAGGAGTTGTAAGTTTCTCAACATCTAGCATTGTTTCCCTCCTTTTTTAAGACTTGCTATAATATACTCGCACAAGTAAATAAGTATTATTTTTTAGATAATCGTAACCTCTATCCATACGAATATTCACAGATATGTTAGTTTAATGCATAGTTTTACCTTAAAACTGATGTATGTTTGCTCATTTTGGTATTCAAACTGATATTTGTACTACTCTTTTTAGTGTATCTTTCTCTCGATTCACTAAAACTTAATCTGTCAATACGATCCCATACTACAACCCTTAAATATATAAAATAAGAGACAGGATACTTCCCCCAAAAAATCAATTTCATGCAAAACGATAAATTTTCGTAGTCCTCCCCCTGCTTAGATTCGGTTAAAAATCCCTTCCAGAAAAGGGATTTCTGCATATGTTTCCATCTTCTGAATATATGAGCTGTTATAAATAAGAAGGTGCAAATGATAGCAAAAATTTTCTTAGGCATGCTTTTTTCCCCAATGACTCAATAACTGTTATAACATAATTTGTAAAATAACAAAAATTTCTTATATCTTTCCATAAAAATTTCTCTTTTGATAGTTCGATTTTTTAATATACGCTCATTATCCTATTATATTTTATTAGTTGCCCTGTAGAATTTTAGATTGTGTTTCGAAAGACTACTCAGAGACCTTTCTGTAGAGGTTTTGAACAGGTAAATCCGAAAAGTAATTAAGAGTTCGATTTATTATCATTGATGCATTGTAACATAATTACATAATTAATATTACGGATTTTTTAAATTTGTGTGATGAAGTTACTCTTACTTTTATCACTGGATTTTGGAACTGAGTCGGTTACGGAAAAAAATAAAGGATGATCAAAATGACATTTATAAAATCTAATAAGTATGATACTGCTTTTGTTAAAGAAAATATGATGGGTCCTAATGCACTGAAAATAATTGAGGAACTATCGGAATCTTTGAAGCTTAATAAAGGTATGCGAGTGCTTGATCTCGGTTGTGGGAAAGGTCTTACATCAATATTCTTAGCAAAGGAATACGGGGTTACGGTTTTTGCTACTGACCTCTGGATTAGTTCAACCGAAAATTATGAAAGGATCAAGTCGATGGGACTGGAAGACAAAATAATACCAATACATGCAGAAGCACATGATTTACCATTTGCACATGAGTTTTTTGATCTTGCTATAAGTATAGATGCCTATCATTATTTTGGAGTCGAAGCAGATTATTTGACAAAACATCTTGCTCCACTTGTTAAAAAAGGAGGGAAAATAGCAGTTGCAGTTCCGGGCTTGAAGCAGGAATTTACAAACGGAGTTCCGGAAGAATTAGTACCATACTGGTTTGAGGATATGGATTTAACTCTACACTCAGGTGATTGGTGGTACAATTTATGGAAAAACTCTGATCTGGTAAGTATTGAAGATTGCAGAGAATTGAATTGCTTAAAAGAAGCCTGGCAGGATTGGCTTTCGTGTGATAACGACTATGCTCGTAGAGATGTTGGAATGATGGAGGCTGAGGGTGGAAAATACTTCAACCTGGTTTCAATGATAGCTACAAAATTGTGAGGCAGAATCAAATACTATAAGTTTTTATGTCATGAATGCAAGGTTAAAATGAAAATATGAAAAACAACATCAGACAGAAATTATCGATTCCCAATAAATATTTGATTTTGATTGCAGGCGTCGTTTGGATGTTTGCCGGAACAATGGTAGTTAAGACCGGAGTACCGGTTTTCATAAATCAAGGGAGCTATATTTTTAGTATTTTGTTAGCTGCTTCAGTATTTTCAATATTCTATTTTTTCATTTTCTCTAAATTAGTTGACAAGCACACTACTCGAATAAGTAAGGATAATAGAAAGAATATGTTTGTTATGGAATTTTTTGACAAAAAGTCATACCTGGTTATGTTGGTAATGGTATTTGGCGGAATTACTATTCGGAAATTTGGTCTTTTGCCAGCTTTTGTCATAGGATTCTTTTATGTTGGGATTGGTCTGGCATTGTTCTCGTGTGGTATGAAGTTTGTATATGAATTTATGAATTTGGCTTTGTGATTGAATAACCTTGAAAGAATATCTACATGGCCAATCTTAGAGCGTATTTTAAAATTAAATCCGGAATAATCGAAATTATTCATTTTGAATTTAACTCGATGAATATTTACAGTAAAATATTTTTTAAAGATTTTTTTGAACTTTTATCGGAATATAACCTTTATAGATTGATAGGTGACGGGATGATTCCTATTACACGCTATGAGCCTATATTATGCGAAATCTTCGGATATCACAACATAATAGCCAGGAGAAAAGTGGATGAGCAGCAAACCAATTGAAATAGTTTAATTAACAGATAGAGAGATACTTCTGGTGTGATAAGAGATTTTGACGCAGAAATTAATTCAGAGATTTAAAAATTTGTTTTTATGATTGTTTATTTAAAAACATGTGCTAAATAAAAAATATAAGATGGAAATAAATTGGCTGCACAGGCTTTCAGTTTTATTCTCTCCACCTTATTCTTTCAACAGGCTCGTGTAATTCTAAATCTTCCTGTCAGGATCTTTTCTTTGAGTTCTTCAGCAGCTTTTAACGCTCTGGCCCGGTCTGATTGGCGCAGAGTTATTTTTATATCCCTCAGGCAGCCTTCTGTTGTGCATTTAACTGAACCAAGACTTGCGCTGAAAGCTTCCCCTTTACATCTGGAGATACAGAGCCCGCAGTTAAAGCAAAGTTTCGGATTGTGGATAGTACCCTTTTCTCCTTTGCTTAGAGCGCCCATGGGACAGGCTTCCAGAACACGGCATTCTCGGCAACTGATGCATTTTTCGGGCTCATATATTATGTTGAGGTCTGCATTGTCCCAGACATCACCGTAAGTAATCTCACAGATCGGGATTCTGCCTGCAAGATCAACCAGCTTAAGTGGAATTTCCCTGTCCAACTTCAGGATATTTTCCAGCATTCCCTCATGAAGAACCGGGATAGGGATAGCCCAGGTATTGATAATTTCAGGACCGGCAGAGGTTACAAATCCCCCCATATATTGCGGAATCATGTCATGCATATCTGCAAAACCTGTCAGGTTAGGGTTTTCCGGAACGCTCCTGGTGCCTGAGCCAGTAACAAACCCTTCCGCTCCGTTGAGAAGCACTCTTGTCCCGATTCCTATTGTCTCAAGTTTGGGATCGTTTTCAATCGGGTTTAATTCACCACAACCGCAGAAAGTCATTTCCTTGAACTCTCCTTCAAACGGCAGGGCATGGAAAATCGTATTGATAGGTTCCTTTCCGGGATTTACGAATGCGCGGTAATTCTTGAATGCATGCCTTGTTGCATAGAGCCGTGCAAATGGCATTTCAGAAAGCCTGGTCTCAACTGAAAAGTATTTTCCTTCAATAGTGGTTACTTCCACAGTAATTGGCTTTCCGTCAACCATTTCCCTGAAAAGGTGGCCTCCGCCATAACGGGAATCAGACTTGCTATGAGCTGTTCCGAGTACGATCAGGTCAAGAATTCCTAACCTCTCGTTCGGGCACGGACCTACAACTGCCGGGACGCCGTTCAACAGTACATTTGAAGCTTTAATAAAAGAATCCGGCTCGGAAACTTTGAAGGAAAGTACGGCATAAGTTCCGCTCATAATACCGCGAGTAGCAGTAGTTACCACGTCAACATCTTCAAGCTTTATTTCCTCCCCTGCGCGGACCTTCTCGCAAATTTCTGCCGCAGTAAGAACTACGGCATCTCCGGCATCAATTTTAGCCTGGATCTCAGGGATTGTACGGCAATTCCCTGTATTATCATCTTTGTCCATATTCCTCTGCGGGTATAATTGTGCTCATTCTATTTTAGAGGTTAGGATGCCTGAAATTTTTCGTATGAATCCTTCAGTTTCTGAAGAGGAATAGGTTTTCCATGACCGGGGTAAAAAGTCCTGCATCCGGTAGCAATCAACTTTTCCCAGCTCTTTAAAAGCTCGGGTATATTATTTGCAAACGGTGGAAAAACTGTCCCAGGTATGATATTGAAGAGAGCATCTCCAACGAATGCGGCTTCATTTTTAATTACAAGGCTGATAGAGCCATCTGTGTGTCCTGGGGTTGGAATAATCCTTGCACCTGGAATAAATTTATCCAGGTCGTATTCACCCTTTATAATGATATCAGGATAAACAGGCGTGTATTTTGATTTCGAAACCAGCAGGGTTTTCCCTATTCCCGAAATGATTTTTGAAAACCACTGGTGCCTCTGGGAAAGGGTGTTATACCTCTTTCAAGGTATCCTTTTTCTGCGGCATGAACCAGAACTTTTGCACTGCTTTTCTCTTTTATTTCTGCAAGCGAACCAACGTGATCATAGTGCGTGTGAGTCAGGACGATCAAAACTATATCAGAAAAGTTGAGTTTGTTTTTTTCGAGAGCTGTTTGAATATTTTTTATTTTTTGTGCTGTTCCTCCATCCACGAGAATACCTCTACCTCCTGAAACTATCAGGTAGGAGTTTGAGTGTCCCATTGAAATCGTAATTATGGAAGGGACAGAGATCATTGAGCTATTCCTAATTGAGCTAGTATCATTTAGCTTGTTGGTGTTTCTGGAAGTCATCAAAATACCTGAAATAATATGGGTTTCAGGGTTATGAAAGCTGCAGAAAAAAAACATTCTTAATGTTACTTTTTTGAACGAGAGAATAAAAACCTTTATAAAATGTAAATATTTTTTTATTTTCAGGCTGGGTTGAGTCGATAAAAAGACCAAAACCACCCAAAACTTATATAAATGATGATGCGTACTATGGAGTTGCACTTATGTGCGAGACGGTAAAACAACAATAGGGCTCGTGGTCTAGACGGTTATGACGTCGCCTTGACATGGCGGAGGTCCTGAGTTCGAATCTCAGCGGGCCCATAAAAACTTGCAGGAAACTTTTCTGGAAGTAAAAACTCAATATTAAGCTGATTTAATTAAGTTCTTGATTTAATTAAATTCTTAATAGTGTGATATGTCTACCTGCCCAGGTAGCTCAGTGGGAGAGCGCTGCCCTGAAGAGGCAGTTGTCCCCGGTTCGAATCCGGGTCTGGGCACCATCTCACATCAGTAGTGTAGCGGTCATCACCGGGCGTTGCCAACGCTCGAACCCGGGTTCGAATCCCGGCTGATGTATAAAAAATTAGAATCATTCTTTCAAATACATCTACTATTAGAACTTTTTGTCGATTTTGAAGTATTTTTTGTTCAAAAGTCTGGTTTTCCACAATTTTTTATTATTTGATCAAATAGACAAATCTATTTCTTTATAATGCAATATTAAGTCTTATTCAGTCAAATTATCGAACGTTACCTGTCTCATTGTTAACATACTAAATGATCAAGTTCAGACCAAATAATGGATGTTGTGCTGGAAAAAAAATATGTTAACCATCAATCGTTAACCAAAAATTAATTAAAACATAAAATCATTTAAATAATTGGATATATGTCTCAAAGATAAGAGATCTGATTTGAGATATCTATACCAGGTAAGTTGCAAACCTGAAAAATCATAGGAGATTTGAAAATGACAGGAAAGTTCCAGAAAAGAAATGCAGAGCGTAAAGGCATCAGAAAAGAACATGAACTGGAGCAGAAGTTAATAAAGGAAATCGTAGATGAAATTCAGGTAAGCGGCGGTGGACCAATTAAGTGAGCAAAAAAGTGCATGTAACCATACAAGCTGGAGAGATTTACGAGCAGACCGTAGAAATAGCTGAGAACACTACTTATGAAGGCCTGCTTGACACTTTGAAAATAAATCAGGAAACAGTCCTGGTATTAAATGAAGGGAATGCTGTCCCCCTTGATGGGGCAGTAACTTCTGACAAACTTACAATTCTGAGAGTTGTCACAGGGGGTTGATCTATCGAAAAGCGATCCCTTCTTTATTACAATTTTTTATTTATACGTACCAATAGTTTTTTGAGATGTTGAGAATCCAGAACGAAACCTGTAAGGTTAGTAATTGAAAATTCTGAAGAACTTGATTTTCCATAATGGTGAGTTTAAAAGGATTGTCAGCCATTATGGATCTAATTGTGTATAATTATTTACTTTGAGGGAGTTAGAGGCACTTTTTTACTCATTACTTTCAATTTCTTTATTGCTGAGATTGTTGCCTGAGACTCTTTGTAAATTTTATCCTCATAATAACTTATTATCTCATCAACAGGAGCAGCTAGAGAATAAATCTTTATTGGACGCCCCTTTCCTGGCTTTTTTTCCGAGCGAACACTAACCCAGGACTGATTGCGCATTAACCTCATCGCCAGACTGACTTCAGGTTGCCTTAATCCGGTACTTATTTCGATTTCACGGGATGAAGCTTCGTCGACGTTCATAAGATATGCCATAGTTGTAGCGACATTTCTAGACATCCCGAGATTTCTTAAAGTTTCAATAAAAATGTGGTCGTTTTCGTCCAGCACTTTTACCTCATAGTCTTTCATAATAACCCCTTTCTAATTCTAATTTTATCTATAAGTGTGTCAGCTAAAAACATCATGGTAATTATTATTCCAAGATAAATAAATATCTTTAACTACCCATCAAAGCAGACAACATTTAAATATTCTTTACGAAGTAATTAATGTATAGGTTAGCCTGTGTCGTTTTACCGTTTTGAATATAATAAAAAACGTTTTTGTACGATAGCAAATATTTCTCGTTTTAAGTCCAACAATCGGCTATTAAAAGCAAAGTACGCAATAATCTTAACCGACTACCAGAGCCCGTTTTGTGAGTTGATGGGACATTTGATAGGTCTTTTATTAAACTAAATACGTATATAATTAGAAGGTTATTCTTCTCAATTCATTAATAATGTACTCATACTATTTAAAGTTGTATATATTAAAAAGGAATTGAAAAACCTTCAAGCAGGTTTGACAGAACTTGATATCACAAAGAATTAAGCGTTGTCGATCTCCAATATCGGAATTTTACCAGGATTGAGATAATAACCTTCAAGCGTCATAGAAAAAATATTATAATTAAACTGATCAACAATTCTGATACCAGCTGCTGGAAAAGACAAATTCAAAATAATTTAGAAGTTGTCTACCCCTTATTCAAGAAAAAGAAAAGAATATAAACATAGAAGAAATATTTTCTTACTTCATTACAGAATGTCAACTATATTCTTACACAGTCTAGTTAAAATCAGAATATAGTATAAAAGACTAAATGTAGACATTTTTATAAAAATAGTTAATATAAATTTAAGTCCTGATTTGACTGATAATATTACCTTGACTATTATTACAGCTCAATTTTCATTAATTACAAGTCAATTTTCATTACCCTCTCAGTATAATCCTTATCTACATTGCAAAAAAGGATTGGTGATTTATCTGGGTCAGGAAAAGAACAGCAAATCTCAACAGTCGTCATGCTCTCCGGATGAAAAAGAATTGTTCAAATGCGAGCTTATAAACTTTAATTATGTCTTAAAACTTTCAAAGATTCTTTCTAGAAAGATTAAAGTTTCCGGATACATACCCGATATTATTGTTGCTATCGGGAGAGGAGGTTTTGTACCAGGAAGGCTAGTTTGCGATTACTTGCTCCTAAACGACCTTACTTCCATGAAGATTGAGCACTATAAAAGAGCTGCAGATATGCAGACGGAAACAAAGATCAAATATCCTGATTCCGATAGATATCTCCGGAAAAAAAATACTTATTGTTGACGATATCACCGACACTGGTGACACACTCAACCTTGCAGTTAATTATGTGAAAAGCCTGAAATCATCCGAAGTCAGGACTGCAGTACTCCAGCACAAGACCTGCTCTCCTTTTGTGCCTGATTATTATGCCCGGAAAATCACAAATGGCGCTGGATCATCTATCCTTGGGCCCGTTATGAAGACCTGGCCGGTTTTGCAGAGGTAATAATTCGGAACAAAAATCTGGACATTTCCCAGATAAAATCACAACTTAAATCCATATACGAATTGGACATCAAAGAAAAAGAACTCCAGGAAATTCTGGATGACCTGAGCGAAAGAGGTGAAATAAAACGCATCAATGGAAGATATACCAGCTCCTTAAGTCACCAGAAATAAAATCAATCTCATCTTCTAACAATTGAGAACCTAATTCTCCCCCACTAATTAGTCTGCTTGAGGGAGCCACAGCGACCGAAACGGACCTCATGCTGTTGCGATTATATCGCAACTCCCAGAAAATCTTCGATTTCCTGTGATCCCGAAGCGAAACTCGGGTAACAAATAAGTTAATAATGGGTTATGACTATTCACCTACGTTTCAGCTTCATCCTTCAATTTCATTTATTTCTCCCATCAGGTGAATTTATGTCTTTAACGAATCTTAGAACACATTACACAGCCGATGTCAGGCCAGGAAAAGTCGAGAACGGCCAGAAAATTACTCTTGCAGGTTGGGTCCATGAAGTCAGGGATCTTGGCGGAATATGTTTTGTAGTGCTCCGGGACCGGGAAGGAAAGGCCCAGGTCACACTTGTGAAGAAAAAAGTTGATAAAGACCTGCTTGAAACTGCAAGAAGGCTTGTTCGCGAATCAGTAATCACAGTTACCGGATCTGTCAAGTTTGAAGAAAAAGCTCCAAATGGATACGAGCTGCTGCCTGATGAAATTTCGGTTTTGAATTTGGCAAATTCTCCGCTACCTATGGATACTACCGGAAAAGTGGAAGCCGAACTGGACACCAGGCTGGATTCCCGCTTTATAGACCTGCGGCGAGCTGAAACTACTGCGATTTTTAAAATAAGGCACCAGGCTCTCCAGGCCATAAGGGAATACTTCGTAAAGCACAATTTTATCGAGACCGCAACTCCAAAAGTCGTGGCAACAGCAACCGAAGGTGGGACTGCACTTTTCCCGATAACCTATTTTGACAGGGAAGCTTTCCTTAACCAGAGTCCTCAGCTCTTCAAGCAGATCCTGATGAGCGGCGGTTTGGACAGGGTATTTGAAATCGGTCCGATTTTCAGAGCAGAAGAACATGACACCCGAAGGCACTTGAATGAAGCTACATCCATCGACGTTGAGGTCAGCTTTGCAGACCACTTCGACGTAATGGAAATTCTAGAAAACCTCGTGGCCTATACTTATGCAAAGATTATTGAAAAATGTCAATCTTCTCTTGATGCAATTGGAATTAATCTGGTAGTTCCAAAGACGCCGTTCCTGAAGCTGACTTACGATGAGGTAATAGAAATCATCAATACCCGATCCGAGGAAAAAATGCATTGGGGAGATGACCTTGGCACTCTCGGAGAACATATTGTAGGCGATTATGTATATGAAACCACAGGCGAGTCACATTATTTTATTATCGACTGGCCTACGGAGATTAAACCTTTCTATGCCATGCCTTATGAGGACAGGCCTGAATACAGTAAGTCCTTTGATATGATGCACCGCACTATGGAACTCTCTTCAGGAGCCCAGCGTATTCATGTCCCCGATTTGCTTAAGCGCCGGATAGAATCCCAGGGTCTCAACCCGGACGGCTTTGAGTTTTACCTTAGGGCTTTCGATTATGGGATGCCGCCGCATGCAGGTTGGGGTTTGGGCTGTGAGAGATTCGTCATGACAATGCTCGGGACCGAAAACATCAGGGACACTGTGCTCTTCCCGAGGGACAGGAGAAGACTTTCTCCTTAAAATTTAAATTTCCCAGGAAACAGAGTATGAATGAAAGGAATACTTCCGCAGTATCCGCCGAAAAACTTGCAGCTGGCATTGCCGCGGCAGGATTAGTTAAATCAGGAATGATAGTGGGACTCGGAACAGGCTCAACGGTGACATATACAATAATAGAGCTCGGCAGACGGATCCGGGAAGAAGGACTCGAGATTCTTGGAGTTGTTACCTCGTACCAATCTGAGATGCTTTCAATCGAAGCAGACATCCCACTTACTACCCTTGCCCAGCATCCGGAATTGGATCTCGCTATTGATGGAGCTGACCAGATAGAAAGTAATCTGTATGCTATAAAAGGTGGAGGAGCAGCTCACACACGAGAAAAAATAGTATCTACTTCAGCAAAACGTTTTTTAGTTATAGCCGACGAGTCAAAAGTAAGTACCAGGCTTGATAAAGTCGTACCCATTGAGGTTTTGCCTTTTGCAAAAGAACTTGTTATAAAAAAGATAAAGGAACTCGGGGGAAACCCTGAGCTAAGAATTGCAGTAAAAAAAGACGGACCAGTAATAAGCGATAATGGAAACTTCATTATTGACTCGAATTTTGGAGTAATAAAGGACCCTGAAGGGCTTGCCCTTCAATTATCTTTAATTCCAGGCGTGGTTGAACATGGAATTTTTTTAAATGTAGATGAGCTTTATATAGGAAAAAAGGATGGATCTGTTGAGATAATCAAAAAATAAAGGCCTTAGAATGCTAATTTTAAACGAAGCGATATTACCGTTATGTTTTTATAGAAGTATTATCAGTAATTTCCTGATCGAATGCTAATCATCTAAATACTACATAAATTTATCTTGAGGTCAATTACCAACTAAAGTAATTGCAGGCTTAAAACAATTCAAATTTTAACTTAATTACTCCGCTGTGTATGGACAACAATTTAAGGAGGTTTTGGTTCAGATGGAACAAAGTGGCCAGCCAATCATAATAATAGATCCAAGAAAAGAGCAGACAAAGGGAAGAGATGCACTTAGCATGAATATTGCGGCTGCAAAGGCAGTAGCAAGCATTGTCAAGAGTACACTCGGACCCAGGGGCATGGACAAGATGCTCGTCAACCCTATTGGGGATATCATTATCACAAACGATGGTGCTACTATTTTACATGATATGCAGATCGAGCATCCTGCAGCCAAGATGGTAGTTGAGGTTGCACAGTCTCTGGAAAACTCTGCCGGAGACGGAACTACAAGTGCTGTCGTGTTTACGGGCGCTTTGCTCGAAAAGGCAGAAAGCCTTATCGAGAACAAAGTTCACCCTACAGTAATAATTAAGGGGTTCAGACTTGCAGCTGATAAAGCTATAGAAATTTGCGAGAGTATGGCAGTATCGGTAGGCATAGATAATAAAGAGATGCTTGAAAAGGTTGCCAGAACTTCAATCACAGGCAAAGCTTCCGAGAAATACCAAAATATGATTGCGAAACTTTGCGTGGACGCCGTACTTGCTGTTTTTGAGAGGGGAACAGCCGATCTCAAACGCGTTATTCTTGCAAAAGATATTGGCCGTACTATTGAAGAGACAGAATTCGTAAATGGTATTGTAATTGATAAAATAGCTCTTGAGAAAGATCTCCCTCTCAAGATAGAAAATCCCAGAATTGCTCTGATAGATACCCCAATGGAAACAGGTAAGACTGCAAATAAAGCTAAACTCCAGGTCCGAACAGCAGAAGATATTGAAAAGTTCATGAACCAGGAGAATGCTGCCCTTTTTGAAATGGCCGATTATGTCATCAGGTCAGGTGCAAACGCCGTCTTCTGTTCTAAAGGCATGGATGACAGGATAGCAGCTCACCTGCAGAAGAGGGGAATTTATGCCACTCGCAGAGTTAAGGGTGAAGACATGCAGCATTTAGTTGATGCTACTGGCGGAAGACCTATTCGTAATCTCAAGGAACTTACTGAGAAAGAACTGGGGCATGCCGGGCTTCTTGAACAGGAGAGAGAAGACGAACAGGGTAAAACCTATCTCCGTGACTGCAAAGGTGCTAAATCCGTATCAATTGTTATCCGCGGAGAAACCGAACATATAGTTGATAATGTGGAGCGCGCAATTGACGATGCACTCAGAGTTGCAAAATGCGTTGTTGAAGACGGTAAAGTAATCGCAGGTGGTGGAGCCTCGGAAGTAGAAGTTGCTCTTGAACTTCGCTCATTCGCCTCTCAAATTGGTGGACGTGAACAAATGGCAATCCGGGCTTTTGCTGACGCTATTGAAGAAATCCCAAGAACAATTGCCAGGAACTCAGGCCTTGATACAATAAATTCTTTAGTCACCCTCAGAGCCAAACACGCGGAGAATAAAAATGCCGGATTGAATGTCAATACAGGCGCCGCAGAAGATATGCTTGAAAAAGGTGTGGTTGATCCTCTAAGGGTAAAAATAAACTCCATCAAAGCTGGCTCCGAAGCTGCGGACATGGTCCTTCGTGTAGATAGTATGCTCCGTGCCCAGAGTTCATCCATGCCGGATATCAAACCCGAGCACATGGCAAGTACCTACGACGGCATGGCAGCTCCACAGCTTAACATGCGCAGGTAACCCGTCAGTTAAACCAGTCGAGTTGCGCCAGTCGAGTTGCGGCTCGACGATGCGCTGTCCTTTTCAGTCGCTACGCTCCCTCAAGAGGACCAATTTAAAAGACATTATGATCCATAGATGGCATGTATTATACTATTGGCTTGTCAAATAGTGAAAAAACACTTTTTACATGCTGTCAATATTTATTCTCTTTTTTACCAGGCTGCCTTTATTTATTAATGTCTTAATTATTTGATATTATATGATTGGACTACTATTAAACGAAGTCACTTATATATGAGTTCAGAAGGAGCTCATTATCTATTTCTTAGCAATATGAATCAGGCAAAGTTCGGGACACCAGTCTGCTGACTGGCTAAGCTGTCAACCAACTTTCTTGCTCTACGTTAATTTATATGTCCAATCTGTGAGGAAGTAAACGAATTAGTTAGGAACTTGAATATAGGGGTGGTGGAAGATATTCTGTAGTAAGTGCGGACTGAAAGCGGATCCGGAAGACATATATTGTTCAGGATGCGGGGAAAAAATCAAAAACAAATATGGGAATGAGGCATCTGTATCCGAAGCTGGACAATATGAAACCGCCATTTCCACCCCGGCAGAATCCGGATTTTTAGAAATAATCAATTGTTCGCAGAGGCAGGATAAATTTGCCCGATTTTCCCTTCCAAAAAATACGGCAGTCCTGGTCCTGGTTTGTTTTTTCGGATGCTTGTGTATCGTAAGTTTTACTTATGTTCTGGTCTCTGACCAGCTTCTTTATGGAATTGACTCACATGATGAGAACCAGAAGGAAAGAAACATTCAGGTTTGTGAACAAATAGCAACAGAATATTACAGGAGCCATACTTATGATGAAAATGATATTTACGACTGTGACAATATGGCTCAGGACGTCTGGAATATGCTAAAGGCTAAAGGGATTAATGCAAGAATAGCTGTAGGTGATTTTAAGCCAGGAAATAAAAGCAGAATCGAGGAAAATAAATCTGTTCGCGTTACTCAGGATTCAGGGAATTCCGGATTAGTTAATACTTACGATTATAGCTGCAAAGAGACTGGTCAGCTGAATTCCAAAATGATTGACAATTTAACACACTCGTGGGTTCTGGCAGAGGTCTCGCCAGGTAATTGGTTAGCTGTCGAGTGTACAGGCGGATATGTCGTCCGCAGTGAAGAAGACGCGAAATACTATAGTGGACTGACCTTTTCTAATCCCAGGAATTATAGAAGTTTCCTTGATCTTTATAGTAACTGGAAAAAACAGATCAAAGATTATGAAAACGAGCTCTCCAACTTTAATGAACTTCGGGTTAGATATGATAATGCAAACTATTCCGATCAGGTAGCTACGAAAAAAATCATTGAAACGGAGGAAGAAAGGCTCCGAGGAAAAGAAGAAGCTTTTAAGAGAACAGACTCTGAAATTCAGGCATTACTTAATTATGGATAAAGTGGCTATAGAACTAAGTATTATATGTAAGGATTAAGCTTTAGTAAACATCCAGTCATTTTAGGTCAACCATTCTCAGATGGTTGTTTTGCAAATAGTACTTAATGGCTTTTGAACTGCCAGATCGGCAATAATTCATCTCTCTTTTAAAGTAAACGACATGCATACTCCCTACATTACCGCATCCGACCATTTCCCATCCGTTTTTTCCTAAGTCCTCAAAGGCAGATCCACAATGATTTAAATCTATTGGAATTAGTTGACCGTTTGAGAAAGTAATTTCACCACTTTCATAACTTAAATGACAGTATTCAAATTTTTTCATCCATAATACTTCCTGATAATTTGTAATCTTTTTGGTTCACTTCCTGGGATAATATATAATCAATATTTGAAGTTTTTTAAAGTAATATTCATTTTAGATATTTATAATATACTTAATTAAAAAATTACATTTTATGTATTTTTTAAACTCAAATCAATAAATATTTTTAATTTTTTGTCTATATTTAGCCTTTTAATTATATAATAAGAATAACTTTTGCAAATGAAAGATAAAGAATTCATCTTTTATATTTTTTCAAGTAAGTTATAAATAATAAAAATTACTATTGTTTTATTGCATCCTAAGAAATTTTAGATAGCTTATACAATAGGAAAAACACCTACAGCTTAAAGAAGGCCATTAAATCAAAAATAAAAAAAGTAATTGCTTACTTAAGCAGAATAAATGAAAAGATATAACCTACTTTTAAACGTTTGGGTAATCGAGTGAGGGATAATATGGAAAAAGAAGAAGCAAGAGCAAAAATGCATAAAATAATCGATGAAAATTTCGAAGAAATGTGGAATCGTTATACAACGATTAAGATCCATATCGATAAACAGGGACAGGACATGATTACTAATCTAAAAAAAGGCGACAGGTTCAATGCTAAAAGAAATTTCGATAACCTCAACACGATTGAAAAGGATTTAATTAATTTACCTGAATCACTATCACATGATTTGGGTATTTTGCGAAGTGACTTGAGAAATTTGTGTAATTATCAACGAGATCGACGTCATGGTTTAGATAGAACAGATAAAAAATTCACATCCAGAAAACAAATCCTTTTAAAATCACAAGGCACAAGATATGGTTCAAACCCGACTAAGTATTAAAAACTAAAAAAACAAACCAAAAAATAAACCAAAAACAAACCAAAAAAATAAAAATCATATTCAGTTTAAAATACCCCGAGGCTGAATGAAAGATTTGCGAATGACCTGAAGATAAGTTATCTAATCTCTCGTTTATTCTATTGCTCAACAGTGTTTTGTTTTGCAAAATTCCGTTATGACATCGTTAGAACTAATATATTCCCTTTCCGGGATATTTTTAAGATCTTCTATTATTTGATAGCTGGTTCCATGCTTTATTGCTTGCTGAATAATCTGCTCTTTAGTCAAGGGGAAGTGTATATTTTTTAAGACATCAAGAATTTCAGCACAACTAACTTCCATTTGATTTTCTCCCATCTGGTTTTATTTGCCTTATGATTAGAAAGAAGTATAATAGCAGAATTTGAGTCCTAATCCTCCAGATAATCGGTTCAAACCAGGATTAAGAGGAAATCCCATCACTCTTACTTTGATATTTATAAAAACTTTATTATATTAATACTTCTATGTGAAAGATGTATTCTATTTAAAAGGCGTAATGGGATTGAATATTGTAATGTAATAAAAATGAAGTTGCAGTAACGTTTTAATTTGAAGATATTATTTATTCCATGTTATTTTCATCCGGAGACAGTTCAGGATAAAACAATAATTCGGAAAGTTTCGATATTAATTTATATCCCTAATTTGAATTCATATGTTAGATTTTGATGAGGTGCGTACAGTATAAATTTAGCATATTTCTTATATATTCTAATGGCGTATGATAAAAGAGTTACCCACTTTTTGAATACTACATTTGAAAAGATGAATAAAACTTATTTGAAGCTTTATTGACTCTATCTTATATTTATGTACCCGGTTGAGCGGTATTTTATATACCTATGCAAACAATGAGGGGGAAAGATTTTGGAAACAGAAATTAATGAAATCTCTGAACTTTTTTCAAGTATTCCGCAGGGCCCCCAGATCTCTGCAGTATATAACGATCTCGAAGAATTGACAGAACTGCTTGCTTTTTACTATAAGCAAGGAATAAAAAGGGGAGAGTACTGCTCATTTAATTCCCCGCAGGAAATGGATGCTGAACAAGTAGAAAACAAACTCAAAAAATCAGGAGTGGATGGCGAGAATTTAGTTATTTCTTCCCAATTGATGCTTCAGCCAGCCAAAAAACTCCCTAAAAATGCTAATATTCTCGCGTCAGCGATAAAAGAGCTTATTGAAGAAGGAACTGAAAAAGCTATTTCAGAAGGATTCTCCGGATTCAGAACCAATTTCGATCTTAAAAGATCAGGCAACTCTATAAAAACTTATATTGAAATGTGCCAAAAAACAGCTGAAACGGCCAGTTTATTGAACCATAAGAATTTCACACTGCTCTGTACCGTTCCTTTTGATGAACTTTCGTGTACCTTATTACTTGAACTAATGGAGGACAAAGGAATTCTTATTAAAAGAAAAGGAAAATGGAAATATCTGGGACAAATGGAGCAACAATCCGATTTGGAGAATACTCTTATCAAAGCTAAAAAAGATGCTGAAGCTGCAAACAGGATCAAGAACGAGTTCATTATGAATATTAGTCATGAACTCAGGATTCCCCTTAACTCAGTTATAGGTTTTTCCGACCTGCTGCTGGAAGGAGCTTTTGGACCCCTTAATACAAGACAATCAAAATATGTCAATAATATTCTCCTGAGCGGAGAGAACCTGCTGCAAATTATTGAAAATCTTCGTGATATCTCAAAACTTGAAGCCGGTGAGAAAACTCTCAATTATACAGAAGTTGATATTCTCAGCCTGTTAGGGGATGTTCGAATCAGTCTCCTCTCATCGTCTTCGAATAAAAAAATTTCTGTAGAACTCAAAGTAGACTCCTCGATTGGGAATATAAAGGCTGACAAGACAAAATTAAGGCAGATAATGTTTAACCTGATAAGTAACGCTATCAAATTTACTCCTGAAAATGGAAAAATTACTGTAAGTGCCTCCAAAAAGGAGGATAATCTCGAAATAAAAGTTTCGGATACAGGAACAGGGTTGTTAAAAAACTATTACGAAAAAATGTTTACACCTCTAGCACAGGCAGACCCTTCCAAAGTCCTGAAATCCGGTGGAGCCGGACTTGGACTTTACATAGTCAAGAGCCTTATAGACATTCAGGAAGGGAAAATCTTTGTGGATTCTGAGGTTGGAAAAGGAAGTACCTTTACATTTACTATGCCTGTGTTAGACAAAAAATAAATAGGATCTCAATGAAATCGGGTCTTATTTGGCTACCAGTGTGAAAATTTGGAAGGATGCTCAGTCTGGCATATTTGAGACAGGATAAGTCCCAAAAACTTGCCTTAACTATACATCCTTTTGCACTGGACAGATTATTTTTTGCCCGACTTTTTCTTTCTGTAAATTATTATTCCTCCGGCAACAATAATAACGAGTAATAATCCTGCAATGATTATATTTGAGTAGCTGCCATTACTTTCCTTTATAGATTGAATACTAAGGTTGCTTACCATGTTTTCATGTTTGTTGATTCCATTGTTGTAGCTTGCCGAGAGAGTCAGGTTTACAGGCCCTGAGCTTTTATTTTTAATACTTGAGGAATTATCTTCTATTGCATTAAATTCAATTGTAAAAAGCTCGTCCGAATTCATAGGTCCTATGAAGTATTCTGCAGGATAAAACTTCACCCCATTTGCCTCGGGTTTAATGCTTACGGAATTAAACTCGTTCGGATGAGTATTTGCAACATCAAATTCAAGGGTAGCTCCGCCATTTACAAGTTTAAGCTCTTTTGAAGGAATTACTTTTATGTTTGAAGAATCGATCTCAAGAGGAATGTTTTTCCTGCTATTGTAATCAAAGGAATTGCCCTCTATTTCGAGCTCAAGGTTGTGAGTCCCTTCTGTCGCATTCTCTGCAACTTTAACATTATAAGTTAGTTTGATACTATCTCCAGGACCCAGAATGCCCATATCATTATAAGGAGAATCAAGAACTGTAATTTCATCGGACAGAGTTTTTAAAGCTGCAGACTGGATTCTGGCGTTGGTATCATAGGTACTTCCATCAATAGTAATCGTAGGAGTAGTTGCAGTGTTGGTAAGAGTCACAGTGATAGTACCCCGATCCCCCGGCATGAAAACCTCAGGGTCCGAGACAAGTTCTTTAAGCTCTACTGCACCTTTGCTGTTATAGGTTTCAGTACCTATTCTTATTTCAAATTTATTCTCGCTCCAGGGGGCAGCCTTATCTGGCCTTGTCCTGACCGTTAGGGTTCGTATACCTTTCTGAGCATTTTTGTCCATGAAAAGGTAGAACTCTTTAGTTGCAGTGCTTCCAGGATTAAGAACTCCTATATTTTTAACTCCGTTTGCCTCGGAATCGAGAGAGAACGGATATTCGGGCACTATTGCAATGTCGACATCAGTGGCTTTATCCCCGCCGACGTTTTCAACCTGCAAGGTAAGGTTCAGATACTCTCCTATTTTTGCAGGATAGGGGTTTGTTTCGATTATGGTGATTTTAAGGCTGGCACTTCCTGTAGCTGCAGAAGCAGGTATTGAAGAAATAAAGGAAATTAAAAAAATTAAAAAAACAATGTGAATAACCTGATTTTTCTGTATAACCATTTTAACATCATCCTGATTACTTTGATTTCGAAACTTAAGTATTAGGACTATTCTGAACAATTCCGTCTTTTACGAGCACTATCCTGTCAGCATACCTTGCAATTTCCGGATCGTGAGTAATCATAACAATTGTCCTACCGTCTTTATTGAGTCTTGTGAACATATTCAGGATCTCACACCCCGTTTTTGAATCCAGGTTTCCTGTGGGTTCGTCCGCAAGGATAATCGCAGGGTCATTGATCAGAGCTCTGGCGATAGCAACTCTCTGAGATTGCCCGCCTGAAAGCTCACCTGGCTTGTGATGCATCCGTTCCTCCAGCCCTACCATTATAAGAAGGTCTTTTGCCTTTTTGCGAGTATCAACGCCACTCCTTGAGTTAGCATATGTGGGTAATTCTACATTCTCAAGAGCTGTGAGTCGAGGGATCAGGTTGAAAACCTGGAAAACGAAACCAATTTCTAGTCCCCTGAGTCGGGCGACTTCCTTGTCAGACAATGTATTGATATCAGAGCCTTTAATAATAATTCTCCCTTCCGTAGGCCTATCGAGAAAACCTATGAGATTCATCAGTGTACTTTTTCCCGAACCGGAAGGCCCCATTATGGCAAGAAATTCCCCTTCATAAACTTCCAAATTAATATCGTGAAGAATCGGAACCTCTATCTCTCCAAGGATATAACTCTTTTTGACATTAACAACCTCAATTACAGGTACTCCCTTTGTATGATCTTTCTTTTGATCATCCAGATACCTGGCACCGCAGAGTTCGGCTTTAAAGGATTCTGCTTCAGAAAATGAGCTCCTGGGAACGGAACCCTCCTCAATAGGATTTTTTGTAACCATGTTTACTCCTCTGTTTTTCAAAGGCTTGATCAATTATCTCAGTGAATACGACAATCGGACTTTAATAGTATATCCTGACTTCTATTTTTAAATATGGCAGTCGAATTATCTGTTATCTTCAAAAGTTGCAGAGGGTGTGTTTTTTCATCAAATAATGTTTTACACTGCTCTGAAACATTACTTACAAGTTGCTATTAGCGATATTTTCAACAAGTTAATCGAAAAAGAAAGAAGAAGTAAAAAATTAAAAAGTAGATCTAAGAAAAAGTTCTAAAAGTCCTGCTTTTCAAGCAGGTTTTCGTCAGCAGAGGATTTTTCTATTCATATCTTAAAGCATCCACTGGATTCATAAGTGCAGCTTTTCTTGCCGGATATATGCCGGCAGCCATTCCCACTGCAACCGAAACCAGAATTCCGATAATGATCAGTTTCAAAGGAAAGACAGGCGGTAGTGAAAGAGCACTTTCTATAATGTAAGCTCCGATGCCGCCGATTGTAGTACCTATGAGTCCCCCAAATAAACTGACCATTATTGCTTCCAGCAAAAAGAGAGAAAGCACGTTAGAATTACTATACCCTACGGATTTCATTATCCCAATTTCTCTGGTACGTTCCGTAACTGTTACGAGCATTATATTCATAATCCCGATTGAGCCCACAAACAAAGAAATTAAGGCCAGCACGAGCAAAAAAGAATTTAGAGCGTCGCCTAATTTCCCGGTTTGTTCAAGGATATCGGCCTGATTGAAGATAGTATAGGGTTTGGAATCCTCATCTTTTATTTTTCTCTCCGGAATACCGAAATTCCTTGCTAATCGGCTATCCACTTCTGCAGCAATATCACGGACTTTTCCGGGACTGTTTGCCATTGCAAGAAAGGCACCAAAATCATTTTTCCCGGTCATCTCATTCATGGTAGAAATTGGGATAAAAACCGTCAGGTCATAGTCACTGTCTTCACTCACAACGCTTGGTCTGGAGTTTTGCAGAATCCCTTTTACTTTAAAATATTTCTTTGAAAGAGTGCCGTTTTCTTGCCTGAAAGCGATTTCGATTGTGCTTCTATATGAAATGTTCTTTCCTAACTTATCTTTCGCGAGGTCATATCCAAGAACAGCAACATTGCTGTCTTTGTCTGTCAGAAAACTGCCCTCTTCCATTTGCAATCCCTGAATATCCTTGAAGTCTTTGTTAACTCCTGCGATGTTCACGTTCTTAGTTTCCGAAAGATAAGTTAGTTCTCCACTCACTGATTTTCTGGGAGACACACCGATAATTCCCGGTGCATTCTTCATAATATTATATTCGTTCTCAAAAAACAAGTTTGGCTGCTTACTGTATGCAATAATGAAATTAGAGCCTACAGAAGAGATCTCATCAGTAAAAAACTGATTGAAACTGGCACCAAGAGATGCGTTAATAACTACCGCAGCTATGCCAATTACTATTCCCAGTGTTGTGAGTACAGACCTGAGCTTAGCACTCCCTATACTCCCAGAGGCAATATGGGCTGCCTGCTTAAATCTGATCATGTTTTCCCCCGCAAATATGATCTTAGCTAATTTTTGCTCCAATTATTTGCTTCAATCCCGGTAGGTGCTTCTTTTTCCTGTAATACAGGAAAGCAACTGGAATCAAAATTACTATAAATACGCCGGTGATTAATGCACTTGAGTCCGAGCCGGTGGGTTCGGAAGCATTTGTAAGGTTCAGGTTTCCGACAGTATTTGAATGCCTGTTGATTCCGTTATTATAGTTGGCAGTTAGGCTCATGTTTGTCTTTCCCAGGGTTCCAATATCCATACCTGAAGAACCGTCAGTTACTGCGTCGAAGTCTATGGTAAACAGCTCATCCGAATTCATTGGCCCTATGAAATACTCTGCAGGGTAAAACCTCACTCCTTTAGCTTCGGGTTTTATGCTTACCGAGCTAAATTCATTGGGGTGAGTGTTAGCTACATCAAATTCAACTTCAGCTCTTCCATCGACCATTTGAATTGTTTTCGAAGGAATTACTTTTATGTTTGAAGAGTCGACCTTAAGAGGAATATTGCTCCGGCTATTGTAATCAAAGGAATTCCCCTCTATTGCAAGCTCAAGGTTATGAGTCCCCTCTGCTGCATTCTCTGCAACTTTAACATTATAGGTTAGTTTGATACTGTCTCCAGGACTTAAAATGCCCATCTCTTGATAAGGAGAGTCCAGGACTACAATTCCATCGGAAAGAGATTTCAAAGCAGCGGATTGAACCCTGGCGTTAGTATCGTAGGTTACTCCATCAATAGTGATTGTAGGAGTAGTTGCAGTATTGGTCAGAGTTACTGTGATAGTGCCCCGGTCTCCTGGCATGAAAACCTTAGGGTCTGAAACAAGTTCTTTAAGTTCGACTGTACCTTTGCTGTTAAAGGTCTCAGTACCTATCCTTATGTCAAATTTTTTCTCGATCCATGGACCGTCTTTACCTGGTCTTGTCCTGACAGTAAGGGAGCGTATTCCTTTCTGGGCATTTTTGTCTATGTAAAGGGAGAATTCTTTCGATGCTGTGCTTTCAGGATTAAGAGCTCCTATATTTTTCACAGCATTTGCCTCGGAATCGAGAGAAAATGGATATTCGGGCACTAGAGCAATATCAACATCAGAAGCCTTATCACCCCCTACATTTTCAACCTGTAGTGCGAGGTTCAGATACTCTCCTATCTTTGCAGGATAGGGATTCGTTTCGATTATGGTTACTTTGAGGTTGGCACTTCCGGTAGCTGCAGAAGCAGGAACTGTAAAAGCCAGGGAAACTAAAAGTAAAGAAAACAAGGTTACTACAATGTTCTGTTTAATCACTCCCATATGACCACCTTCTAATTGTTTTGAATTATTCCATCTTTTACCAGAATGACCCTGTCAGCATATTTCGCAATCTCTGTGTCATGTGTAACAATTACTACTGTTCTTCCTTCCGTGTTCAAATTAATGAATATACGCAGAATCTCGTCTCCTGTTCTTGAGTCAAGGTTTCCGGTTGGCTCATCTGCAAGTAGAATTGCAGGATTATTGATAAGTGCCCGTGCTATTGAGACCCTTTGGGCCTGACCGCCAGATAATTCTCCAGGTTTGTGACCCATACGCTCATGCAGTCCCATAATATTCAGAAGATCCTCTGCACGCTTTTTTGGATTTCCAGTGTTTTGTGAGTTAATAAAAGTAGGCAGTAATACGTTTTCAAAAGCAGTCAAACGCGGAATAAGATTAAAAGTCTGAAAAACAAAACCAATTTCATGTCCCCGCAAACGAGCAAGTTCTTCATCAGACATTCCTTGTAGATCTGTCCCATTTATAAATACATGCCCTTCTGAAGGTCTATCAAGACAGCCTATTATATTCATAAGAGTGCTTTTTCCGGAGCCCGATGGGCCCATGATAGCCACAAATTCTCCTTTTTCAATTTTAAGGTTAATACCTGAGAGAACAGGGACCTCATGGTTTCCAAGCAGGTAACTTTTTCGAACATTGGAAACTTCAACAATAGGAAAGCTATCCACAGGTAGATTATTTGAATTAATATTCACTTCCCCCTTTTTACACTTAATTTTAACTAAATTTGAGATTACGTGATTTAAAATTTCAATCTTTTACTAATTGTTGTAGGAAAGTCCATTTTAATTTATGCTCTATTATCTTTTGGAGAAAGTTTTTAACAGTTACCTGGGGGATAAGGGCTGAATGGGTTTATTTTTTGTATATATTATAAAATTGAAACCGTTCCAAACTCAGATTGTTTCTTATTTATCTTTCTCTGGCTATTATATATTCTGGGTAATATTTCATTGGTAGTACAAAGTGATGAATTCTTCCGGTACAGTGGATCAGACTACGATTCCAAAGGAAATGAATCGAAGGATCAAAGACATAATCCGGATTTAAAAAAATCTGTATCTCGATTTGTTTGGTGATAAAATTAAGAGTTCCGATGCAGTAAAAGGCTTTCAAGAAGTGGCCTCGATTATCAGGTTGAACAATGTCTGGAAAATTTACCAGATGGGAGAGGTTGATTTTGCTGCTCTCAGAGGGGTAAACCTGGAAATTTATGAGGGAGAGTTCCTTGTAGTCGCTGGCCCAAGCGGGAGTGGGAAAAGTACATTGATGAACCTTATCGGTTGCCTTGACCTGCCTACAAACGGCATGGTTTTTCTGAATTCCAGGGATATCTCCGGGCTTGAAGAGTCAGAACTCGCCCGTATCAGGGGGCAGATGATTGGATTTATTTTCCAGAGTTTCAATCTTATTCCCACATTGAATACCCAGGAAAATGTGCTCCTTCCAATGGAATTCCAGGAAGAAGATATGCTGAATGCTAGAAAAAAGGCTAATTATTTACTTGAAATAGTTGGACTCTCGGACAAAAAACAAAACCTGCCCTCGCAACTCTCAGGGGGACAAAGACAGAGAGTTGCAATTGCGCGTTCTCTTGCAGTAAATCCACCGATAATCCTGGCAGATGAACCTACAGGAAATCTGGATAGTAAGACCGGGGGTTATATCCTTGAATTTCTGGACAAACTGCATGAAAAGGAAGGCAAGACAATTATCATTGTCACTCATGACCTGGAAATCATAAAACATGCAACACGGATAGTATACCTGAAAGACGGTGAGATAGAGAAAATAGAAAAACGCAAGAAAAACGGGTAGGGGGAATAAAATGAAAAAACTTACTTTTCTAGTATTTTTACTACTATCTGCGGTATCAATATGTTTTGGGGTTGGAACAACTCTTGGAGAAAGCAACTTTATGGATTCCTCTTCCGTGCAGGTAAACCTGACCAATCAGAATCCTGACGCTGCCCGTCCTGGAGAACCGGTTGAGCTCACTCTAAGTGTGCAAAATATCGGGAGTAAAAATCTGAATGATATTACTGTGAGAATAAAACCGAAATATCCCTTCAGCCAGGCTTCCGGAGAAGCCCTTGAACAAAGTATTTCCTACTTAAATGCTCGACAAGATCAGAACGATGCCGCTGTCCTTAAGTTCAGACTTATGACAGATGCAAATACAGCTGAAGGTACATATGATATCGACATTACCACCTCTGCCAAAGAAAGCGGATCTTCTTCAAACACAATTACAACTACAAAATCTATTCAACTTGAGGTCCGAGGTAAAGAGTACGCTCAGATAGTAACTATAAATAGGGCGAATATCGATCTGGGAAAAGAAGAGCCTCTTGAATTTATGATAACAAATACCGGAAATTCTCCTCTGAAGAATATGGTTGTTTCGTGGAAAGATCCTAAAGGAGTGATCCTTCCAGTATACTCGGATAATACTAAGTATATAAAGCATCTTGAACCTAATAAATCCGTAACCGTTGATTACTCTGTAATGGCAGATGTAAATGCAAATCCTGGGCTCTATACTCTGGACGTAAACCTTAATTTTGAAAACTATGAATCCACAAATAAAAGCATCGAGACCACAGCTGGGCTTTTCGTAGGTGGAGCAACTGATTTCGATGTTTCTTTATCGGAGAGCAGCCAGGGGCAGACTTCTTTCTCAGTTGCAAACATAGGCAACAACATGGCATATGCTGTGAAAGTATCGGTTCCGGAACAGAAGGGTTATGTAGTGATGGGTAGCTCTTCAACTATTGTCGGAAATCTTCAGAAAGGAGACTATACGATTGTTTCCTTTAATGTAACTGGCAGTGCTACAGGTGGTGACTTAGAACCGACATCCGGTACTGAAATAGCAAACAATACGAGATATAACTCCAGCTCAGTTTCAGCAAACTTAAAACCACTAAAAGTCCGTATTGAATATACGGATGCAAAAGGAGAAAGAATAATAGTCGATAGAGATGTAGCAATCCAGACATCTGAGTTTAGGGGAAATTATTTTGAAGGCAGTTCCGGAGTAAAAAACAATGATAGCGGATTACCATACCTGCTTATCCTGTTGTTGGTCATCGTTGGAACAGGAATCTACATGTATCGCAGGCGAAAGCTGGGAGCGGGGTTAAAAAAAGCCGCATTTAAAGCTTCTGGAAAAGACGTTAATCCGGGAATATTGGGGCACGAGAAATAAAATGTAATATCAGATGTCAATATGAGGTGTTATGTCACATCCTGTGCATAGAAGACACATAGTTCTTGATTTGTCTATACAGAGTGATTGTCTGTCAAGCATGTTCCTCAGCATAATTCCCAATCGGAGAAGTCGGGCAGCATTCGGTCTATTTACTTTTTCCAGAGCGCTTTCGGACGAATAGGAAGATATTGGTCTTGGTCTCAGAATCGGGATTATGCATCTATCCGTTAGATACGTGACACCTTTACGGATTGTTTCGTCATTTTCTCCCAGACCGATTATTAAATTAGAAGAGACTCGATTTCTGCCAAAAATATTCACTGCGTTTTCAAGTGCATCCAGAACTTCGTGAAGAGAGAGTTGCGGACAGAAGCTGCGAAAAAGCTCAGGGTCCATAGTCCCAACATTATATTTTACTTCACATGCACCTGCAGAGTAGAGCTCTTCCGACGAATCTTTTGTAGGATATATGGAAACACCTATCGGAAGATCATATTTACGTGTAAGTTGCTTCACGATGCTTGCCATTCTCTCAACTTCTTTCTTGGGCGAAACTGCAACACCGCTTGTTAAAGAGATTGCCTTAAGATCTCCCGTAGCATAAGCTTCAGCAACCATCTGCTGAACTGTAGCGCTGCTTTTTATTCCCCCCTGCAGCTTTGGCAATTGACAGAACTGGCAATCATATACACATTTTTCGGAAATTGTTATATAGGCTTGCTCAGGGCAGTGGCAGAGAGTTCGTTCAAGCACACCCCTGAAAAGTCCTTCTTCATTTTTAAGGACCAAAACCTGTTCACCTTCCGGCACGACTCGTAAAGGAGAAAGATCATTCACTGTAAGTCTTATCCGCTTTTTTCCTGATCGGAGGAAAATTGCGGAATTGCTTGCTTTAAGCCCGGTATTAACAGTGGTTTTATGCTCATCCGACAGTAGTGATTTATCTATCCGAACGCTACCTATGCTTATTAGTTCTGCCTTAATGCTGGCACTCAATTCGGTCTCTGTGTCTTTAGGCTTCATGTAAATCAGAATAATGCAGTGATTCACTATGTAAGAGAACTCAGCACTATGAATGATGCTTCCAATATGAGAAGATGTTTACATTAGTAAATTGAGTAGTATTAACATTGTAAATTTAAATACATTGTGGCTCGTTTAAATAAACAAACTGAATAATTTTTCGATAAAGGAAAGAAAATTTATCATATAATCTTCAATTAAAGTCTTTTTTTTCAAATATAGTTCTAATTTTAATAAAATTTATTATTTATGACTTTATCCAGTAAATTGTAATTTTTTATCAACATATTAGATTTAATTTAGGAGAAATTTTTTATAAAAGGATGTCTAATTCTATAGTATACTCTTGAAACTTTTTAAGGATTATTGGGGGACAATTTTTCTGTGTTCAGATTGATACTTTCTACATTTAACGATAGTATGACTTTCATGTCACAGTTATATTACTTTCATGTTACTTTCATGTGACTTGAATGTCAGTTTATTGCTTTATAGACATCAAAAGAAAAATACATTGATTCATGCCTATCTTCTGGAAAAGTTAAGAGTATAAAAAAAGTCCGGACAAACCTATTTTGTTTGGACTGTGCGTTGAAAAAATGAGTTAAAATCACTCAATCATATGAGAATATATCTCCGTTAAACCGGGAGTTTTTATCGGGAGATTATGTTTTCAGTACAAGTGAGAATTGGGTTTTAATATCCGATTTATTCGACAATTTGTGGTTGAGTGGACACTATGGAGGAATTATATGAGACGAACTATGACTAAAATAATGACTGTTTTTATGGTAACTCTCTTTTTCCTGTCAGTTACAGGAGCGGCAACAAGTACATTAAATGAAGTAAAAGTTATAACTGTAGCCGGAGATGGAAGCGGAAATTACAACTGTGACGGGAAAGACGATCAAATACAGATTAACCAAGCTCTTGCAGCTGCTGCAAAAAATCCCGGTACAATTGTAAGACTCAAAGGTTCATTCAGGTATATGATTAGCGATACAATTTTGCTAGGTAGCAACGCCATCCTTGAGGGTGGGCCCGGCGTGACACTTAAACTTGCAAAAGGTTTAAAAGCCTGGGGTGGGCCTGGGACCAGTTATGTCAATAGAAAAGCTATGTTTATGATTAAAAACAATTCCGCAAAAAATGTTACAATAAGAAACTTAACTATTGATGGAAGTCAGAGTGATTATTATCCCAAAATCACGCTCGGATCTACTTATTATATTATGGCAAGTTTAATAGGCTGTGACGGTTTAACAATTAAGGATATTACATTTCAGAACGGATGCAGCGATGCCATGCTGATTGCACAATGCAGTAATATTCTTATAGATACTGTAACAGTGTACAAACCCGGGCATGATTGTATATATGCCTATAAAGTAAAAAGTATTACAGTTAAGAACTGCAAATTTACTAACCGGATTAATTCCTCCACCAGATTTGACACCGTTACTAACGGAGTGTTTGCAAATAATTATTGCACGACATCTGGCGGTGGATATGCGGGCCTGGAATTGGAAAACACTGTCAAAAACATAGATGCCTATGGTAACTATTTCTATAAATTACATGGCCCTGCTATCGCACATGTACACACGAAAGAAACAAATGTAAAAATACATGATAATAAAATTGT
>CAWFUY010000032.1:0-82475 GCA_963818955.1 uncultured Methanosarcinaceae archaeon
TGTCTCCGGCAGACCATCCTCTGATCCGGAAAATTTTTGACCCGCAGGATCCTGAGAGTGAGCATTCCGGCTTTCTGGAAGAAGAAGTTGACCTAAAACTTTCAGCAAAAAACACTTATCATATAATGGATGCAGATTCGTCTCAGATTGCGGTTATAGAAGATGTTAAGTCAGGAAAAGACCTGGTCGTGGAGGGGCCCCCTTAGGGACAGGAAAGTCCCAGACTATAGCAAACACAATTGCAGAACTGATTGCTCACGGCAAAAGTGTGCTTTTCGTGAGTGAAAAGATGGCGGCTCTCCAGGTAGTAAAAGGCAGGCTGGATGCTGCCGGGCTTGGGGGAACTCTGTCTTGAGATTCATAGCAACCAGACGCGGGAAGGTAGTACTTGAGGAAATTGAAAAAATCCTGAACCGCGAATCTCCTGCAAATATAAGCCCCGATAGGGATATTATTGAACTTGAAAAATTGAAACATGAGCTCAATGAGTATGCTTTATCCCTTAGAGAACCTGCCGGGGGCCTTTATCCCAGCCTTTATTCACTTTATGGAATAAGAGAAAAGATAAAGGCTTATTTTGAGTCCAAAGGCATGAAAATGCCCCGTTATGGGTTTCAGGAACCTGAAACCTGGACCCTTGAAGTTTGGACAGAGGCAGAGTCAGTTTTAGAAAAATTAGGCCAATTACTTCCCACTCTCGGAACGGCCCGAAAGAACCCATGGTATGGCTGTAAACCAGGGATTGTGCTGCCTTCAGACATTGGGGAGATCGAACTTTTAACAGAAGAATGTGCTGCAGCTTTCCAGGCCCTGGAAATAGCAATTAAAAATCTTAATGAACTCTCTGCAACCTCCAGGCCAAATACTCTGGATGAAATTGAAGGTATAATCGATGCTGCCAAATTCCTCTTAAATTCTAAACCTTTGCCCGAACAATTGCTGCAAAACCAGGAATGGGAATCCGATTCATCAGGTATGGATGCCGAAACTCTGGTTTCGAGGCTCAGGCAGTTCAGGGAACTGAAAACTTATGTTGATAGGACTTTCCACCCTTCTATATTTAAGCTTGATACCTCGGAATTCGAGAACCTATCCCACGGGTTCCTCAAATTTATAAACCCCAGGTACAGAAAACTCAAAAAAGAAATTATATCCTATTGTATCTCAGGAATACCTTCTAATGATAACAGAATCCTGCTAGACCTTGCCTGTATTTCCGAATGTGAGGCCTGCAGGCAAGAGCTTGAGAGCGCCGGGACAAAAGGGAAAAAGTACTTCCTGGATTACTGGAAAGGAATTGAAAGTGATCCTGTTCTCCTGGACGAATACTGCAAATTAATACCTCCCCTCCGTAAACTTTTAAAAGAAAACATTTTCACAGATAGGATCTTCAAGCTTGTAAGTAGCGGAATAGACAGTGCTGCTCTGGAATCTGCAACAAATGAGCTTGCTGCGGCGAAGCAAACTTTTCTGCAGTCTCTCGAAAAAGTTGGAAACCGCATAGAAGCAGATTTTGGAAAAATGTTTGGAGGCAGCCCGGAAACTGTAAAGTTAAGCCAGTTAAAGTCTCGTACAACTAGGTGGAAAACCGAAACTTCGTCCCTGGTGCTCTGGAGCCAGTACCTCGAATGCCAGCAGACCTGTCTGGAAACAAAAGCAGCTCCTATGCTGGGAGACATCGAAGCCGGAAAAATAGAACTCTGTGATATGATTCCGGCTTTTGAGGGAAATTATGCCGAGCTCCTCCTGCACCGCGCTTTCAGAAAAAGGCCTGTGCTTTCTACTTTTATTCAGGAGCTGCATGAAGGCAAGATTAACAAGTTTGCTGACCTTGACAGGAAAGTTTTGCTGGAAAATAGGAAAAGGATTGTGTGCTGTGCTTATGAGGCGGCCCCAAAACTGACATCAGGAGCATCAAGGGCTTCTGAAGCCGGGATTGTGCTAAATGAACTCAACAGGAAACGGGGTCATATGCCCATCCGTGCCCTGATGAAAAAGGCTGGGGGCCTCATACAGAAAATCAAACCCTGTTTTTTAATGAGCCCGCTATCCATTGCCCAGTACCTCGACCCCAGGAGCACTCGCTTTGACGTGATTATTTTTGACGAAGCCAGCCAGGTCCGGCCTGAAGATGCCGTCGGGGCGCTGCTGCGCGGAAAACAGGTTGTAGTGATGGGAGATTCAAAACAGCTCGCCACCTACTGATTTCTTCGATGCTGTGCTTGAGTCTCCGGAAAGGGAACCTGAAGACTTTGCTGCTGCAGGAGATATGGAAAGCATTCTGAACGCGTGCAAGCGCAGTTTCCCGGTCAAGACCCTTCGCTGGCACTACAGGAGCAGGCATGAATCATTGATTGCTATTTCAAACCAGGAATTTTATGATAACCGCCTATATGTTTATCCTTCTCCTATGCAGAAAGATGAACGCTTTGGGTTAAAATTTGTTCATCTTCTGGATTCGGTTTATGATAGGGGCAAAAGTGGTGCCAACAGGCTGGAAGCAAGAGCAGTTGCAAAGGCAGTCTTCGAACACTACAGGAACTATCCCGATAAAAGCCTGGGAGTCGGTACTTTCAATATAAAACAGCAGGAAGTCATCCAGGAAGAAATCGAGGCTCTTCGCAAAGTAAATCCCGGGTTTGACCTTAGTTCGAAAAACGGAAATAGCGAGCGTTTTTTTGTTAAAAACCTGGAAACTATCCAGGGTGATGAAAGAGATGTCATTTTACTGAGTGTAGGATTTGGTTTTGACAGCAGCCGAAAGCTCTCCCTTAACTTTGGTCCTCTTAACCGGGAAGGAGGGGAGAGGCGTTTGAATGTGCTTATTACCAGGGCAAGGGAAAAATGTGTTGTCTTTTCGAATTTTACATCAAGAGACCTGGTTTTGGACGAAAATTCGTCTTTAGGACTTCGATCCCTGAAAATCTTCCTTGAGTTTGCCGAGAGTGGAAAGCTTCCCCAGCCCGCCTGCAGCAGGGAAGACTTCGCTTCTCCCTTTGAAGAAATTATCTCCAATTTCCTGACAGGGAACGGCTGTGAGGTCCACAGGCAAATTGGTTGCGCCGGGTACAGGCTCGATCTTGCAATCCCCGATCCCCGTAACCCGGGGAGATATGTTCTTGGAATCGAGTGTGATGGAAAGAGCTACCATTCTTCGCGTGTAGCACGAGACCGCGACCGCTTGCGACAGCAGGTGCTCGAAGGGCTGGGCTGGAAAATCTACAGGGTCTGGTCAACGGACTGGTACCTGCACCCGAAAGAAAGTAAAGAAAAACTGCTTGAAGCAACTCAGGAAGCCATAAAGCAGGCAAAGTTGCAAGCAAAATTCAATCCGGAACCTGAAATTTTACCAATTAAAAACCCTTCTGCATGGGATGAACCTGCAGCTCGAACTAGTCAGGCTAATAAAGATAAAGATGAAGATAAAGACCCTAAGGCGAATAAAAACCATAATGAAGAATTTAATGACTTGCCCGGAGGCTCGCTTTCACCTGATGGTAAGTTCACAGACCCATTATCTCCTTCCAGTGAACCGGTAGATCGAATTTCAGCTGAGAGGAATGTGGAAATTAAAGTTGGAGAAACTCTCGAAGCCGAATTCATCGAAACGAATACTCATTCAACAAATTCCTTTGAGGCTGAATCTGAAGAATTATATTCAGGCTCCCCTCTTGAGTTTAAAGAAGAATTGATAGATTGTTCAGGTGAGGATTTCCTGCCGGAAATGACTTCGAAAGCAGAGTCCATGGCTCAGCTGGCAGATGAAAATTCTCGTAAGAAACCTGTCAGAAAAAGAGAAAAGTCCAGGCTCCTCAAATTCGACGTTGATCCTAGCTCAGAAAAAATAAACACATTTGAGCTTATACCAGAGCCGGAACCTGAAAAAATTAATTTTTACCAGGCATATCCTGAGATTGATTTCAGCACGGGTTCCGAACAGAAGCGGAGACGTAAACGACTTAATGAATTCGCATATATTTATGGCTCCGAGGGAGATTTCGAACCTGAACCTTACCCTGAGGAGGATAATTATACAGCAAGCAATGGATGGAATTCAAAAACTGAAATCAATCTTGAGCCTGGTACTTATGCCGATCCTAAAGATGAAGATCGGTTATTGAAAAAAAATAAAGCTGTTGAAGCTTCCGTACCTAATTATAAGGCTTGCCCGTCCTCAGAATTTATGCAGTTCGGAGCCCTATCCGGGATTTCCGATGAGAAGCTAGAACAGGCGGTTACAAAGATCGTAAAATATGAAGGCCCAATTCATTCAGAGGCCCTGCTCCAGCGGATAAAAGTATTTACCGGAGTTCCCCGGATGCCGGGAAAAACTAAACAGCAGATTATTGATGCTGCAGCTCATGCCGAAACATCAGGAAAAATCCGAATCGAAGGTGAATTCTACTGGCCAACTTCGGGCCCGGAATGCCTTCTGCGCAGGCGCGACGGCGATTCGTCTGCAAAAATAGAATGGATCTGCGATGAGGAAATAAAAGAAGCTGTCCGTTTTGTCCTGAATTCCCAATATTCAACTCCGCTTGAAGACCTAATCGTCCAGACTGCAAGAGTGCTTGGAATAAAAAGTACACGTAAAAACACATGGGAAAGAATCGAAAAGCTTGTACAATCAGGAATAGACAGTAAAGAATTGACTTTAATGCCTAATGAAATGATTTATTTTATGGAGTGAAATCGCTAATTTGTTGGGAATCAGGGAAGCTTAATTCTTCCCATCAGCGTCCCACTTTTTAGTGCTTTCTTACCTTTATTTTTATTCTGTAGTAACAAAGACCATTGCAGCTACGACAGTGGTCCATTTACCGTCTTTGTCGCCTTTTGCTGTCTGGCAGATATGAAATGAATCAAATATATGGCCGCTTGCTTTATACACCTGCTCCCGCTCATGCCAGGCCATCTCAGCATCGAACTCAATACCAAGAGTCGTTGCAAGCATTGTTGCCGCGAGGTCTTCAGCATATTCTCCGGCAATGATTTCTTCTTCTCCAAAAGAGTGATGTTCGGAAATATAGCCGTAATTATCCTCATTTACCGGGACAGCGGTTCCTATAGCTGAAGCCATTAAACGATGAGGCTCATTAGTATCGTTCCGAGCAAGTACACAATGGACAATTCCACCGGGTTTCAGCTCTAAGAGGCCTTCTTCTTTGGCTACGAGTTTACAACTGGGAGGTAGAATACTTGAAACACTCACAAGGTTGAATTTCTCTATTCTTGCAGCCCTCAGCGCAAGCTCGAAAGACGCTAATCTGTCCTTATGTACCCCGGTACCCTTTGTCAAAAACGCTTTTCTTGGGATCATGTTGACTCCTTATATATTTCTATGCACCTGCATGTGATTTACATTGCATAAGCCGCGAATTACACACATGAATAATTTGAAATTATCATATCGGAAAAGAACTATTGGGCCGATAGTCTTATCTTTTATGTCTGAAATGTACATCAAAGTTATGAACTTTTTCCTATTAACTAGTAATTAAAAAGATATAAATACCTTTTGAAAGACTTACCTTACGTTTAAGATATAGATTATTCAATAAAACAAACTTTATCTATATACATTTGACATACCTCTCAAAAAACTCAAAAGAAACTATAAATTTCCAGCTTGGAGATGTTAAGCTCAAGCATAAGCAGTATATGTATTGTATGCCCATGTGTAATGCCAAAAAACCAGAAGGGTAAGAATATTCTTAGTGCTGTCAAATTTGTAAACCAGTACAAAAGGTCCTATATGAATTCTCCATTTTCCCTGGAATTCAGCTTCAAGGGGAACGCCCATTTCCGGTTTGTAAGCAAGGAGTCGAAGGCGCTGTTTTACATATTCATATCCTTGCCGGTCAAACTGGTACAATTTTTTTAGATTTCTGCGGACTGAGGGGTGAAGCGCTACTTTATAAGTCATTTTTCCACCTGTTTAAAAAATTCCTCAATCTCAAACGCAGCTAACTCATGTTGTATACTATCCTGGTCAGCTTTTCGAATCTTCATGGAAAAGGAAGGCTGAAAAGCGTCTTCAGAAGGATATTTTATCTCGTTGAACTTCTTTTCAAGATCCTTAAGCTGGTTGAAGATTTCTGCAAGTGCCATACCCATCAGCTTGAATGGTTTAAAAAATTCTCCGTGATTCGGTTTTGGAACCCCTACTCAAAGTAAGATTTTAATTTAATGGTTTATATAAATTTTGGGCTCTTCATAGTAATGACATAAGTTAGCATTTTTAGATTACAACAGATCTTCGTTTCTAATAATCAGTGTAAGTCCATTTATCTGGTATTCTTTGAATACAATGAAAATTATTAATAATTTTATCCCATAGATAATTTTATGACACCTGCAATTATAGAAATATCAACGTTGATTGTTGCAATTATTATTGCTATAGTGTTATATGAGATCCTTGAGAACGGTAAACAGCTCGCAATGAATGCAGTGTTTGGACTCATAGTGCTACTTGCAGCAAAATTTCTATTTGGGCTTAAAATAGCAATTACTATGTTAACTGTTATAATATGTGCGTTCGGAGGCGTTTTCGGCGCGCTATTAATAATTGTGTTGAATTTTTTTGGAATTGCTTTTTTGTAAGGTTCAAACAGGACTCCAATGAGGTTGTGGGATGAGAAAAAACGACAGTATTGAAGCCAATAAAAGGAAAATAGACTACGAAATAGTTTTCAGCAGGAAGAGGAAGAGAGCAGAAATTGCAGTCCGACCGGATTTGAAAGTTATATTTCGCGCTCCTTACGGCTTGAGTCCCGAAACTATAAAGGAAATGGTTCGCAAGAAGGCTGGTTGGATATGTGAAAAGCTTGAGTCATTTGAAGCAAACAGACTTCCTGACCAGGAAAAACAGTATGTGGAAGGTGAGACCTATCTTTATCTTGGGAGGGAATACCCCCTGAAAATCCTTTTTCAGGACAACATCAAGAATCCCTTTGCAGCCTTGAAAGATTGTGAGCTTATTGTTTTGGTGCCCGAAAATAATTCCGAAGATCTGTCTACTCTTCTGGTAAAAAAAGTGATCTGGAATTTTTACAGCGAGAGAGCCGAGAAGGAAGTTGGTGAGCTAATAAGAGATTATTCAAGAAAGCTCGGAATATCTCCTCCGGATTTTAAAGTAAAATATCAGAAAAGACGCTGGGGCAGTTGTTCGGCTGAGAATGTCATCAGGATCAATTTCCAACTTATGATGGCTCCGTCTGAGCAACTTGAATATGTGGTAGTGCACGAGCTCTGCCATATTAAAGAGAAAAATCACTCTGCAAGGTTCTGGAAACTTGTCGGTAAACTCATGCCTGGCTACGAAATCCACAGGAAAGACCTGAAAAAGAACGGATGGAAGTATGTGCTGTAGTTGCACCATTGACGAATAAAAAATTGTGTCCGAAAATTGAGACTTATTTCATCCAAATATCGGGCACGGTATAAAATTGTCTGTATTAAACTGTTTTATTTCTTTGCTCCCAGGCAGAAACCTACAAACGCTTGATTATCCCAATTAATGCTTCCAGGAACCATTTTTCAGCCTGAAAGCCTCCAAATGAATATACAGGACAAAATTCCATAATTTGTTAATATATAATTGTGTAGTATACATTTAGATACCTTGAGCTTAAATATTTAAAAGATGATAATAGTTTTGGACATCGGAAAAGGCGATCTAAAAAACGAACCGGAATTATCAAAACTCCTTAGTCTGTCCTTTTGTAGATGCCCTATTCACACACCACTTTTTATTTTTTTGTTTTTATTTTCCTAATAATTAGAGCACGTATACCATTTCCGTTATCTGATTTCCGTCATAAAAATACCCATCTGTTGCACCCGGAAAACTCGGGATCTGAGCAATGCCTTTATATTAAAAAGGACCCCTGATTTTTAAATAATTGTGAACATGAAGATTTGGAAAGTTGAAGTCTAATAAAATCTTAAACCTTAAGCTGGAAAAGGCAATAAACTATCAAAACGCTGGAAGATTAAATAATGAGCCTTGTTATCGCTTTTATCGGAAAAAACGGCGCAGTCATGGCCGGAGATATGCGGGAAATCTCCTTTCAAGGAGAAAAGTCCGAACGTGAGAAACTGGAAAAAGAGCTTTATTGCGGTTCACTGGTTACGGAAGATGAACTTGCAAAAAAGGCAGAAGAGTTAAAGGTAAAGATTAGTGTTACGAATTTTAAGAATAAAGTTTCAGAGAGAAACGGCATCCTGATAGGAGAAGTTTCATCTTTTGAAGACGGAGTCCTCAAAATAAGAAGGCTATATGCCTCTGCCGGTAATTACGCTATTGCCGAGCTCAGGAACAGCGAACTGACATTAATTTCGCATGGGAAAGGAAGTAATTTCATAGCTTTCGGAAATGAATTTACCAAACAGGTAGCGGACAAATGCTTCCAGGATAACTGGACAAAGAAAAGCAACTTTCAGGACGCTGTAAAAATCATCAAACTCTGCATGGAATCCGCTGCCAGGAAAACCGCCTCCGTTAGCAAGCAGTTTAATCTGGTTCAAACTACCTTGAGTAATGACGTATTGATAGCTGTTGAGAAGGACAGACAGAGCTGAAAAATATTTAAAATTTTATGAAACCTGATAAAGAGTAAAATTACCGTCTTTAGCTACTATACCATATGGCAGAGACCTTGTCGATATCAGGTATGCTTTATTATATCCCTCAGTAACATTTGAGGGAATATTTCTCGAATTAACATAGCCGACATCTCCCCTGTTCCAGAAACCATAAACATAGTCTTCGGTACGTTTATCATCATATGAAGTAGCAAAGTCGGTGAGATAAATGGTTTCGTCATTTGTGTTATTTGCTAAATAGCTTGTAATGCTATTCTCTCCGTTTTTTGACTCTGTTACGGAAATGTGATATAAAGGTGTAGAAAAGACCAGCGATGATAAAATGATAAAGCCCAATAGCAGGTTAATATAACGTTTGTTTTTCAGTGAAAGTGTTATTAAAGCTGTAGTTGCCAGCAAGTATCCGGACATTATTGAAGAGGGCAGCAGATACGATGAAAGCGTTTGTTTAGGGATTATAATATTAGAATTATAAAAAACATCGAATGCCTTCGACGCAGGATATCCGTAAAACACATTATATGCGTATAATGCAGGATTGTCTTGCAGGTCATTGAATGTATTGAGAATGATATTGTCCCAGGCGAAAACGTATGGTATGATAAGTATTAAAGGTATACTGATGAGTGCGAAATAGAAGATATTCTTTTTATTCAGTATTTTTTGGTCAAAGTTACTTATGCAGATAATACCTGTAATCATTATTATCGGAATTGAAGGCTCAACATATCTTCCTATTATCCTGTCAGTAGCCCTACCTTCAACCAGGAATAGGATAGTAACAGCTATCAGTAACATTGAAGAAATGAAAGCATAAAAGATAGGTACTGATAGTGTATGATTTTTCAGTGGTTTTTTATTGGCAACTAACAAGATAAAATAGTAAATGATAACAAATAGAAGCAGATATGATGCTACTAGAAGATAATTAAATAAGTTAACAAAAAGCTTGCCAAAAGTAAACAAATTTTCCATATTTACTAAGTTAACAATTCCATGCTTTGATACCACTCTGAAAACCATATGCTGACCCACTGTGGTAAGTTTTATCCAAATCATCGTAAATTTTTAATTCGTCATTAAAAGGTTGGTAATGTCTACGTATTTCTTGATATCATAAGCTGACCCACTGCGGTAAGTTTTATCCAAATCACCGTTAATTTTGTTTAATTCGTCATTAAAAGGTTGGTAAATGTCTACGTATTTCTTGATATCATAAGCTGATCCATAATTGTAAGCTTTTCTTAATTCTTCATTAAATGGCTGGTGAATGTCTACGAAGTATGTTGAATATACAAGCCAGGTAGAAAGAAAAACAACAAAACTAATTATTAAAATTTTTTTGTTCTTAATTAAAACAAAAGCTTTCTCATCCTTTAAATTCACGAGAATATAAAAAATGAATGTAAGGACAAATGCTATCAGCATTGCCAGTCCTGTGGATCTGGTAACGTAAAGATACACAGTCGACAATGAGGCCAATAATGCCCATTTTTTTTCATTTGTCTCATAGCTTTTAAGCACAAACCATATGGAAAATAAAAATAAGGGTGTAAATAATACCTCTGTCATTAGCGAAAAGCTGAAAAAATTTGAAGATATCGATGCTGACACAGCAACAGCACCTAAGATTGATATTAACTTTGAGCAATACTTGTCCAGAATAAAATATGAAGGAAAAATGATGGTGCTGGATACAAAAGCACTTATCACTAACATCGTGTGATAAACGATGAAATAATTATTTGAAACATAATAAGCTAATGACATTAAGATAGCGTATCCCGGAGAAAAGACACCTAATTTTCCATATAATTTCCCGTGAACGATGTTCTGAGCAACGCTGTCATACACCGTTTCATCCGGAAAAATAAAAGGACCACTAAAATTTGTTGACAAGTGAATTTTTATAATAACTAGTATAAAAAATAATGCACATATTATGTGAAAAGCATAATTATTTATTACTCTACTAAAAAATTGACCTGAATTAGTATTAACCACAGTTATCAATTGCCTCAATTTATTCTTGATGATTAGGATAAGTCAGAATTATTCATAAAACGTATCACATGTATATTAAAGCAGATAGATATATATTTTTACAGTATACTTCTTCTTTAGATTTATAAGCACACTATTTCATCATCAGAAGAAGGCATAATGAAAAAAAGAAGTACTTATCTACTTTGGAAATCTCTTTTTACTCATTCTTTTACAAAAAGCTCGACAAATTCAAATTTTGTCACATCAAAAAGACCCTTATCCCCCAGTTTAAGTTCAGGAATTACCAGAAGTGACATGAACGAAAGAGTCATAAAAGGCGATTTTAGTGAGGTTCCAAGTCTTTTAGCTTCTGCATTCAGCAGCTCATATCGGGAAGCTACTTCTTCCCCACTCCGGGTGCTCATTAGGCCTGCAACCTCAAGAGGAAGGTCAAGTAGGCTTTCTGCTGTTCCAACAACTATTCCCCCTTTATTTTCCACCAATTTGTTGACAGCTTCAACGATATCCCTATCATTAGCCCCGACCGCAATAATGTTGTGGCTGTCATGAGCAATGCTGCTGGCAATAGCGCCTTTTTTCAGACCTATGTTTTTTATGAAACCAATCCGGACAGGATCATCTCTATACCTGCTCAGGACAACCATCTTCAAAATATCCCTGTCCGGGTCCGAAACCAGATTACCGTTTTCTATTTTAGGCAGGACTGGCTCCTGACCCGTTACAAGTTCTCCTTCCTGAGCAACTATTGCCCTGATTTTACTAATCTGCTCCTCACTACCTCCACTGGCAGCAGGCAGGGAAAGCTTAACATCTTCACTAGAAATTTTACTTCTGTTGAAAACGTTTTCTGCAGGGATTTTTTCCATAGGGAAAAGAACGTTACCTTTCTCATAAACACAGACCCCATCAATGAAAGTTTTGAGCACATTGAACGAATTCAGGGAATCTACAATGATAAAATCTGCAGGATCTCCCTCGCGCAGCAATCCGACATTTAGCCCGTAGTGCTCAACCGGATTGATAACTGCTGCCCGGAGCAGGTTATAAACATCAAGGCCTTTTTCCTGTCCGCGCCTGATTAGCTTATCGATATGTCCCTCATGTATAAGGGTATCCGGATGAGAATCGTCGGTGCAGAGCATGACCGATTCGGGGTATTCGTCTATCAAGCGGTACAGGGTATCAAAGTTCCTGGCTGAACTGCCCTCACGGATCTGTATTTTCATCCCAAGCTTTATTTTCTCAATCGCTTCTTCATATGTAAAACATTCATGGTCTGTAGAAATTCCTGCACTCACATACTTTTGCAGGTCAGTTCCACTTAGACCAGGCGCATGCCCATCTATAACTTTGCCGTACTTTTTGGCTGATTCGAGTTTCGCGATTACTTCAGGGAATTCCAGGATCACGCCCGGGAAATTCATCATCTCGGAAAGGAAATATAGATCTTTTCTTGCCAGCAGTCGGTCCACAGCTTCCGCATCAAGTACCGCTCCGGCGGACTCAAAAGGTGTGGCCGGTACACACGAGGGCACCCCAAAAAAGACTTTGAGAGGGGCTTTTTTCGAATCCTCAAGCATAAAATTAATGCCGGCTTCTCCCATCACGTTTGCAATCTCATGAGGGTCGCTAACAACCGCAACAGTACCCCTTGCAACTGCCATCCTGGCAAAAACCGAAGGCACGGTCATAGAACTTTCTATATGTACATGGGAGTCTACAAGCCCTGGAAGGATGTACTGCTCATTATCGTGCTCTTTCTCCTCTACACGAATAATCTTCCCGTTTTCAACGGCAATTTCGCCTTTGAACTGCCTTCTGGAAATAACGTCAACGATGATTCCCTGAAATGTATCCATGGTAATTTTATTATAATTGCAAATGTTTAAAGATTTCTAAAGAGCTGATGTTAACCAGTTTTCCAGGTTTTCACGTTTTAAATTTTCTCTAGATAATCATATCCAAGCGCATAATATTCTACAAGAAGTGAAACTCAGTGAAGAGTTTCCTGATTAATAATTAATACAACTTATACAATTATTCCTTTGATGTCCCCCAAACAACAATGGCAGTTCTGGATAGATCGCGGAGGCACGTTTACTGATATCGTAGCCCGCAGCCCTGATGGAGAATTGATCACACATAAGCTTCTTTCCGAAGATCCCCGGCATTATAAAGATGCAGCCATGCATGGGATTCGACAGATCCTGGGGCTGCCAAAAGATTCTCCCCTGCCAGCGGAAAAAATTGAAGCCGTAAAGATGGGGACAACGGTTGGTACAAACGCTCTTCTTGAGCGGAAAGGAGAACGCACTGTTCTTGTAATTACACGGGGGTTTGGAGACGCTTTGAGGATAGGGTACCAGAATCGCCCGGATATTTTTGCTCTGAAGATTGAGCTTCCGGACCAGTTGTATGAAAGGGTTATCGAAGTTTCCGGGAGGTTCGGGGCGGATGGAAAAGAAATTGTGCCCCTTGGTCTTGAGAATGCAAAAAAGGAGCTTGAGGCAGCCTTTAACGCCGGAATACGTTCAGCTGCTATTGTCCTTATGCATGCTTACAGGTATCCCGAGCATGAATCAAAACTTGGAAAGCTTACCAGGGAGATTGGTTTTACACAGGTATCCCTTTCCCATGAGGCTAGCCCGTTAATAAAATTCGTGAGCAGGGGAGAAACAACCGTTGTGGACGCTTATCTTTCTCCGGTGCTCCGCAGGTATGTTGATATGGTTCAAGAAACTCTGGGGGAAAAAGCAGAGGAATGCGACGAAGTGCAGGAAGTACATTCGGAGCTGAAAAAGGCAGGAAGAGAATCCGCCGGAAGTCCCAGGCTCATGTTTATGCAGTCTAACGGAGGGCTTATTGATGCGGAGGCTTTTCAGGGCAAAGACTGCATCTTATCCGGACCTGCCGGCGGAATAGTGGGAGCGGTTTCAACTTCTCTTGCGGCCGGGGCGCAGAAAGTTATTACTTTTGATATGGGAGGCACATCTACGGATGTGGCTCAGTACAGCGGGGAATATGAACGCAGTCTTGAGACCGAGATTGCAGGTGTACGCCTGCGTTCTCCTATGCTGCGCATCCACACTGTTGCTGCGGGCGGAGGTTCCATTCTGCATTACGAGGGCGGTAGGTTCAGGGTAGGCCCGGATTCAGCCGGATCGGATCCGGGACCAGCATGTTATCGGAAAGGTGGGCCGCTTACGGTTACCGACTGTAATGTCATGCTCGGGAAATTGCAGCCTGAATTCTTCCCCAGGCTTTTTGGGCCCAATGCTGATCTAGCACTTGATTCCGAGCTTGTGCGCAGGAAATTTACAGAGCTTGCAAAGGAAGTTTCAGGTGATGGCAGCCTTGTTGAAAGCAGCAATGTGCGGACCCCGGAGCAGGTAGCGGAAGGCTTTCTTTCAGTAGCTGTCGAAAATATGGCAAATGCCATAAAGAAGATCTCGGTCCAGCGGGGTTACAATATAAAAGAATACACACTTTGCTGCTTTGGAGGAGCTGCTGCTCAGCATGCCTGCAGGGTTGCAGATAGTCTTGGAATTAAAAGTATTTTCATCCATCCGTTTGCAGGTGTCCTTTCGGCATACGGCATGGGGCTTGCAGACCAGAGGCTGATAAAAGAGCATTACATCGGCACTGAGCTGTCAGACGGGCTGGTCAAGGAACTTAAAGGCGTGTTTTCCGAGCTGGAAAAGGAAGGGCGCCTCTCCATGACGGAACAGGGAGTACAGGATGACCGCATTGTCGCACTTCATAAAGTACATATGCGGTATGCAGGTTCTGATACTCAGCTGCTTGTGGATTTTGCAGATAAGGATAATATCAGGCACAGTTTTGAACAAGCCCACAAAAAACGCTTTGGGTTTGTAATGGAGGGAAAAGCCCTGGTTGTAGAAGCAGCTTCCGTAGAGGTCATAGGCATTACGGAAAGAGTTTCAGACCCGGAGCTGGCAATTGAACTAAATCCTGCTTTTAATCCCGTGTCCACAATTCAAATGTACAGCTACGGGAAGTTTCATGAGACTCCGGTTTTTCTGAGGGAAGAACTCAAACCGGGAGTTTGCATATATGGGCCTGCGGTCCTTATTGAGAAAAATACGACCATCATCATCGAACCGGGCTGGGAAGGACAAATTACCGAACGCAACCACATCCTTCTGAACCGGAGAATTCCGCTTCCGACGTTGAATGCCATCGGGACAGATACCGATCCCGTAATGCTTGAGATTTTCAATAACAGGTTCATGTCTGTCGCCGAACAGATGGGCTATACTTTGCAGAACACGGCCTATTCTGTAAATATAAAAGAGAGGCTTGACTTTTCCTGCGCTATTTTTGATTGTCACGGAAACCTCATAGCAAACGCTCCACACATACCTGTACATCTGGGTTCGATGGGAGAAAGTGTAAAATCCCTCATCAGGACGCAATTTAAAGAAATGCACTCCGGGGATGTTTTCCTGATTAATTCCCCCTATGACGGAGGCACGCATCTCCCGGACATAACTATTGTTACTCCTATGTTTGGAAGTTCCGAAGAAGTGCTGTTTTATCTGGCTTCCCGAGGACATCATGCTGATATCGGAGGCATCAGTCCGGGATCCGTGCCGCCCAGCAGCAGGACTATTGAAGAAGAAGGTATGCTGAGCGAGGGCATGAAGATCGTCGAACAGGGCCATTTCTGCGAGGAAAAGCTAAAAGCGTGGCTGAACTCGGGAAAATACCCTGCCAGAAACCCCGGACAGAATATCGCAGACATCCGCTCGCAGATAGCTGCAAATGAAAAAGGACTTCAGGAACTCCACAGGATGGTCGAAGAGTTTTCCCTTGCTACGGTTGTTGCATATATGGGTCATGTGCAGGATAATGCCGAAGAAGCTGTCAGAAGAGTTATTGACAGGCTTTCGGATGGAGAATTCACTTATCTTCTCGATGACGGAAGTGCAATTAGTGTTAAAGCAAGAATTGACCGCAAGAACAGGAATGCAACAATTGATTTTACGGGTACTTCTCCACAGCTTCCTAATAACTTCAATGCTCCGGTATCTGTCTGCTTAGCTGCCGTCCTCTACGCTTTCAGGACCCTTGTAAACAGTGATATCCCTCTTAATGCCGGTTGTTTGAGACCGCTTAAGATTATCATACCGGAGGGCTCCATGCTCAGTCCAAAACCTCCTGCAGCTGTTGTTGCAGGCAATGTAGAGACTTCACAGTACATTGTTGATGCACTTTTTGGGGCACTTGGAAAGCTTGCAGCTTCTCAGGGTACGATGAATAATTTTACTTTCGGGAACTCGGATTTCCAGTACTATGAGACGATTTGCGGTGGTGCGGGAGCAGGGCCGGGTTTTTCCGGAACCGATGCCGTCCATACCCATATGACCAATTCCCGGATTACTGATCCTGAAATCCTTGAAACGAGGTTTCCGGTTTTGCTTGAAGAGTTTTCTATCCGGCGGGAAAGCGGAGGAGAAGGCAAATTCAAGGGTGGAAACGGAGTCATCCGGAAGTTCAGGTTTTTAAAAGACATGGATGCTGCCATTCTTTCAAGCCACAGGAAACTTCCACCTTTCGGGCTCAAAGGCGGCTTGCCCGGAAAATGTGGAAGAAATATACTTCTCCTCAAGGACGGGAGTATTACCGAAGTTGAAGGACAGGCTGAATTGAAATTGAAAAGCGGAGATGTTTTCGTAATCGAAACCCCGGGTGGTGGCGGGTACGGGAGACCTGCATGAGACATCCCGCTTTTTGAAGCTACATGGAAACATTTACTTTTAGATTCTATTTTTTAGATTTGTAACGAAAGACGATAACGTCTTCTTGAATGCTGGGTCGTCATGCAAGGTTACAACGTAGTATATGGGTGTTGTGATCCCAACTGCAAGCAGAATCACATAAAAGTTAACAGATAAATATTTAAGCAGAATTAATGGGATTGAAACTATACCAGCTATCATTGTATACTTAAAAATTACTTCAACGCTTTCTTTCTTATTAATTCCTGCAAGATGCAACAGATATGCGTTGTTCCAGAGCCAGAATATGATTCCCGTAAAACTGAACAGACCCAGTGCAAATTCGGGGCCTCCGTAAGTTCCTCCTATTACCAGGGCTACGACTCTTGAAACTAAAAGAATCATACTGAAAGCAAACCAGACTCTTTGTTTATCGTATATCATATAGAGGGCTGAAATAGGCAAAGACAGGAAGACAAGGAATATCCAGGGTATAAGTATCTTTATGTATACACCTGATACATGCCAGTTGTTTCCGAAAGCGAATGTAAAGATCTCTTCCCCCAGGATAAGCAGGAGCATCATCGGGAATATTCCGATCACAATTAACTTTTTGTAAACTTCTTCAACTATTGCTTTTATTTGTCCCGGGTTTTTTCCATTTTTCGCCTCGCTGACTTTCTGGAAAAAAACTTGCTCTATAGCTGCCCCTAGAAGGCCCATGGGCAGATTCACTACCTGATTAGCAAGTGAAAAGTATCCGACTACAGTTGTATTGTAATAATAAGCCAGCAAAAAGGTAGGTACCTGGGGTGAGATTGTATTTGCAAGTGTAGACCAGGAGCTGAAAAGGGGAAAATTTTTGTATTCAATTGCCATCTCTTTCATTCTTTTCAATGAAACTTTTTTAAAAACCTTGAGATCTTCTTTAACACCTTTTAGCATGAAGAGGTCTGCACATCCGTATCCTGCAACATACCCTGCTATGAGGCCCAATGGGGACACACTACTGATAATAGGAACTGCCAGCTGGAATATTCGGGTTGAGATACTATTTACTACTCTTGATCCGGCTATGACTCCAAAGCGAGTCTTTCTTGAGAGCCAGTAGTTCTGTGCGAAAAAAATACCATTAAAGAATGTAATTACTGGAATATAAATTAAATATTTTGAAATTCCTGGAGCATTCAGTAAACGCTCAATATTTTCCGGCAGCAGCAGCACTAGTAAGACTGTAAACAAAGATATCAGAGTCACAAGTATTGCACAAAGGAAAGCGATATTTGCAGAATCTTCTTCTTTTTTCGGAAGCATGATTGCAAATTGATACGAGAAAGTAGAGAAAATAATGATTATACCGGATATTGAGAGAAAAATTTGAAAAATTCCCAGGTCATTAGGGCTATATATTCTGGTAATTAAGGGTACAAGCAGTATACTTAATATTTGTGCGGCGACGCTTCCGGATACGAGTTTCAATACGTTTGCGACAAAATTAGACATAATTGCTTCCGATTTTTAATTTAGATCCAGGTTGTTAATTCATTTTTGCAGGATCTGGATTGTAACAGGTTTTTCAGGTTTAATTCTCAGTAAGCCATCTAATGAAATTAATCTGTCCCGTCTGTATAAGCTGATTATTAAAATAGCTTGCGTTATGTCGTTAAAACCCCTGTCCAAATGTTTATATCACATAAGAAAAATCCAACCAAAAAATAAAAGAAAAATTAAGTTTATTGAAATATCTGGACAAACGAGAAATAAAGCTGCAAGTGAGTGGATACCTCTCGTTTCTTCACCCAATTAAATAAGTCAAAAAAGAAAGATTAATATATTAAAATACAACATGAGAAAACGAATTCAAATATTACTAAGTGCAGGATAGCACTTAACAACGGGAAGGATTAATATTATTTGCAGAAAGGCAAAAGCTGAAGATAAAAAACAGTGGAATAATGTTGTAGGGAACAGTCTTAACGGAACTTTGTTTCATACCTGGGAGTGGTGCGAGGTTATAAAAAAAGGATTAAACTCCGAAGCTTTTCCAGTAGTAGTTGAAGATGAAGAAGAAAACAAACTAGTTGGTATCTTTCCATTTTTTATAAGAAATCTTTTTGAAGATCATAAAATTAATAAATATTTCCCAGGTATTTCAAAACACTTCCAGGTAGGATATTCTCCACACCATAAATTATACAGTTTTGGAGGTCCCTGTGTCCTTTCCAGCGTTTCCAATAGTGAGGAAATTTATAATTTAATGTTTAACTTTATTGACACATATATTAGAAACAAAAAAAGCATTACAAGTCATCTGATATACCCATATCACGATAGTCTGGACTCAGTACTCGCTCAAAATGGATATACTAAAACAATAAGCAAAAAAACTGCTGTAATTAATATGGAAAAAAGCCTCGATGAAATCTGCAAAGGATTTAAAAGGCAATTCCGTAAAGATTTGAGGATAGCTTCAAGAAATGAAGTAACTATATATGAAAGTGATGGCAGTATTGAAGATATAGATTTGTTTTACAATTATTTCCAAAAAATACTTACTGATCGGATTATTGAACAAACTAATAATGATTATAAGAAAGTATCGAATGCAACAATACCATATTCGTATTTTAAAAGTATCCATGAGACTCTTTTTCCAGAGAAAATGGCAAGATTATTTTTCGCCGAATATAATGGAGAAAAAATTGGAGCACTTATAAATTTTTATTACAATGGTATGATCTATGTCGGCCATACTTCAGCATTGAGAGGGGAATACAACGGCCTTAATGCTTATAAACTTTTAATTTGGCATAGTATAGTGGATGGAAAGAGCAAAAATTTTAAAAATTTGGATTTAACCGGTCTTCACCATGAAGAATCAAATGGTCAATATCAGTTTAAAATGGGATTTAATGGTCAAATCAGAGAGTTAAAACAGTATGTGAAATCGTATAGATATAACAACATTAAATATCTGAATAAACTTATTAATAAAAGACGAGCTTAAATTATTAATTATTTTTTTAGTTTGATACAGCGCAAAGAAGACAGCATGTTGCGGACGAATTAATGGATTTATCAGCAGGACAACAATTGAGCTTAAGGAAGTTAATAGGATTTTTTTAAAAAACGAACAACCATAAAATATATATAAAAGAAAACATATTGGAATAATCCCGGCATAGGAAGTCAGGCAAACCGGGGAATATTCTTTACTTTAACAAAATGCCCAGGTAGTCTAGTGGTAAGGCGGCGGTCTCGAAAACCGTTTCTTCTTTGGGAGAGCGCAGGTTCAAATCCTTCCCTGGGCGTAATTCTAAAAAGGTTTAAAGCCTATTTTCGTAGGACTGTGGTTCTTTGGAAGTAGTGTTTTATAAACTAAATACTCAACGACAATTAGATTCTTTGAAATGTTCTGACATATCAGAAACAAATCAAAGACTTATTCTGAACTTTGTCAACTACTGTTTTTCTGAAGGTATAAGTGAGAGTCGTGCCCTCAAATACTCATCTACTCTTAAGATTATTTCAAAGTCTGTAAATATTGACCTAGATAAAGCAACTGAATCAGACATCCGAGCTTATGTTGGCAGGTATTAAAAAGAAAATTCATCCTCGTCTTTTCAGACATTCGAGAGCTACATATATGGCCAATTATCTGACAGAATCTCAAATGGATGCGTATTTTGGCTGGATTCAAGGATCTGATATGCCAAGTATATATGTTCACTTATCTGGCAGAGATATTGATGATGCTATTCTGAAAGCAAATGGAATTGTTCAGAGAAATGTATCAACTCCAATTGTTCAAAACGAAGCAGAAGGCCCAAAGCTGGACATATCTTCAATAATCGAAGCCAAAGTTGGAAAACTTGTAGAGGCAAAGCTTGCAGAGTTATTGGGGGCTTAAATTTTTACCCAGTACATGTCTTCTCTGCAATTAATTCCCCACGTATTAGAAGTCTATAATCTCTCAATAATAATATATTAATCAAAATTATAAAAAGGTTTATAGGAGAAGACTGCATATAATATCTTGTCTAGTGATTGGGGGATCAACTAGATCTATTTTCAGGGAACACAGACAAGGGTTTTAGGCCTTCCCTTGCTTAACTTCAATAGAGTATGGCGATGGTGGAAAATGGTGTAAAAGTCCCATCGCCATTTGGGAGCGAAATAATGCAGGTAGACGAGAAGACCCCACATTATCTCAATTTTTTTCTATTTCAATCCTCTAATCTATAATATATCGAGTAGATATATAAATTAAATCTGTATATAAAAAAGATCAGCTTCAACTTATATTCATACACTGGTATATAAATATCTAACGACATTGGTTACTGTTTAATTTTGTCACTTAATTACATATAGATTTCTGGCATAAAGTTTATTGGAGAGCAGAAATTATTATTTAAACCATTTTTTTACTACATATTTCGTTTTTTTGTTTGCGCACTTAAATATTTCTCTTTTGCGCCAGTAAATTGATCCTAGAAGATGGTAGATCGATCTGGTCAGGGCAGTCAAGACAGTATAAGCAAAAACAAGATGATATGTAACACATCCCCTATGTAAGTTGAAATTTACATACTTCTTAATTGATGTATATTCTTATTTTTATAAATCTACGAATTTCAAAATAAATTTTCATAATTTGTTATTTATAGAAAGATCTTTTACACAGTAACAGTATAACAGAGTCTTATTCTACAAGGAGATTTATCGTGAAAACAAAAAATAAGTTGCGTTCATTCGCTTTAACTTCAATATTCCTGGTATATCGATTCCTAATTAACTCCATATTAGACTGTGATTCCACCAGGCATCTCATCCCTTTCTTCCATCATATATCTCCATGTAAATAGAACTGGTTTTTCGTTAAGTTAGTCTATATATTGACTAATTCTCTCTTTTAACTCATTTAGTGAGTCTACTCTTATCTCTCTCAAAACGTTTCTCACCATTTTGCTGAAAAAACTTTCAATGATATTCAACCACGAAGCATGTTTGGGTGTGAAAACAAATTCAAACTTGTCAGGAACAGTTTCCAGGTATTTCTGAGTTTCTTCTGATGTGTGTACTTTAAGATTATCTATAGTAATTTTTATTTTATCTTCTGGATATGTTGACTCAAGTTCTTTGAGATATTCAATGAATTCGCAGCTTCTATGATTCTCAAATATTTTATAAGAAATTCTCCCAGATATTAAGTCAATTCCAGCTAATAGTGAAAGAGTTCCATGTTTTTTATACTCGTAATCTCTTGCTATTGTAGAATATCGCCCTTCTACTGGCATAAGATCTGGATATTTGTTTCCAATTGCCTGAATACCTGGTTTTTCATCGTAAGAAATAATCATGGTTTTAATTTTTTCTTTTTTGTTTTTTTTCATTTAGTCTTTTAGCTTCTCTATACGTATCCAGGACATTGGCGGCTTTTTGATCAAAATCGGGATCAACTTTTGCTATGTAATACCTAATTTTATGCGGTCTTATTTTGCTTGCATTGAGAATCTTTGAAATTGTCCCCTGACATATCTTCGATAAATCAGGATGTTTCTCTTTGATACAATTCTCTTGGATATGTTTAGTAAGAAGTCTCTGCGTCCAGATTTCGTAAGGATATCCAAGGTTTTTTGGTTTCATACACGCAAGTGAGACTACGCGAGCTCGTGATTCAGCACTAATATCTCGATGTCTCCCACTTCTTGGTTTTTCTACCAAACCTTCTTCTTCGTGAGTAAATGACAATTTAGGACGATGACTTATACGAGGCATTAGCACATTTTATAGTATTACTAATATATTTATTTATAGATATAAATAGGAATCGATGTACTAGCAAAAGCTGAAAAAGCCAGGACAAAAGAAATCCATCATAGAATCAAGAACAACCTGCAAGTGATCTCTTCACTTTTGAGTCTCCAAGCGGAAAAATTTAATGATGCAGAAGTTCTTGAAGCTTTTAAGGAGAGCCAGAATCGTGTAGGTTCAATGGCTCTTATTCACGAAGAGCTCTATAGAGGAGACAATATCGAGACTCTTAATTTTGCAGATTATCTCCTTAAACTTACTAAGGATCTCTTAAATTCATATCGAGTCGGTAGGGATAATATAATTCTTAAACTTGACCTTGAGCAGGTTTATCTGAATATTGATACTGCAATACCTCTGGGAATTATCGTAAATGAGCTGGTTTCAAATTCTCTGAAGCATGCCTTCCCTAATGGACAGAAAGGAGTAATAAATATAAGCTTGCAAAAAAAGGAAGATTTTACAAACAAAGAAGATTTTGAAGCAGTTGGGGAATTTAAACAAAAAAGAGAATTTGATTACATACTCAAAGTATCGGATAATGGAGTAGGTATTCCAGAGGGAATAGACTTCCAGAATGTAGGCACTCTTGGACTTCAGCTTGTAAACATTCTTGTTGAACAGATAGATGGCTGTATTGAGGTTATAAGTGATAAAGGTGCAGAATTCAGTATATGGTTTAACAATATAGAAGGCTGAACTCGCTATCCTTTAGAAATTAACATGAAGGGACAATCGGAAAGTGAGTATATCAGAAATGAAAGTCTCATCAGTTAAAAGGAGTAACATTATTTCTTAAAATTCGCCCAAGAAGTAGATGGTAGGTCTTGAGTCCCTATTCTCAAACCTACCGATGATCCAACCCAAAGATTAAGAGGAAACCCTATTACTCTTAATCTGTTCTTATATTGTAACATAAATATATAAATCATATTCGACGCGAAACGCTTGTTCAATTTGAAAGGTACAACAGAATTGAATGCTTTAATTGCATTATAAGCTTTAATGTCGAATTACCTTTTAATTAAAAACAATTTTTAATATCAAATATTTAATATAAAATAATATCTTAGTAGATTCCGGAGTGGTGGAACAAGTCGATAGTGAGTATGGGGTATCATCGAGATGAAATAATTGCCCGGAGGTCGCTGATCTTCTTCGGATTGATATGTTTGGGGAACATATTTTCGAAGAAACTGTATTGGGGGATGCAGTAAATTGATATAGCACCTCTGGGGCTTCTTCTAATTACCTTTTCTTTTGATCTATTTTAATGTTTTAAAAGGTTTCTCTGCATTTGATCAATTTTATACTTTTTTTCAGAAAAAAAGGCTAATTATTCGTTCATTCTTTATGATTAGGTAATATATAAATTATAAAGATATATTTATATAAAATGAATGAATTATAAATGTCGAACGAGCGAGAAATTCTAACTTTTTTAGATATTACACCCCATTCTCCATAAACCCCCCAAACTCCCAAAATTCCCCCACTCCCAAACTCGCTCGTTCCTTTCATTAAATTAAGTACCAATTATAACGTTCTTATTTTTGAGTGCAAAAACAGAGCTAAGGCTATTTTTAAAAGACTTTGTGAGATTTTGGATGGAGGGTAATCAAAATGTTGTCTATAACTTCATTGTTTTCTGTAAAACTTGTTTGAATGATATACTTTTAAAATTATATTTCTCCACTTGAAATAAAGGGGTTTATAATTCTTAAATTATATTTTACTGTTTCATTAAATTGTAAGTAAGTTGTTAAAGAAACAAATGAAAAATATAAATGTTCAAATTTATTAAAACAAGTTAATGACATTTATTCTTCTTTAAAAAGAGTTTCATTAATTTTTAAATAATTTGAGGTTTTCATATTTGAGAAAACCCCTTTGCTTAATAGTATTATTATCTCTTCTTTTCTTCTTTCTTTGGCTGTTTTGGCTTTTCACTTGTATGTTTCGGTGCAGCTTTTACTTCAGTTTTCTGTTTATCCATTATATTAACCCCCTTTTATTTTGTAATCTTGTATATGGATTTGACATATATATAAATTTCGTACAGTATAAAAACAAACAAATTAATTCTTAAAATAGGAAAATATATCATTATGCGGATTATTCAGTAATTATGACCATGAAAACATATTTTGTTTACATTGCAAATTTAATTTTTTTAAAATTGTATATATGACTGAAATTGATGACAAATTAATTTGTCCAAAATGTAAAAATTATTATTTTATTGATGGAATTTCAGTTTTAGAAGCTTATGAGTCAAATTGGAAAGAGAATGCGATTAACATATACTTTTTATTGAGATCTGAATTAAACCCTGGAGATATAACTAACCCAAAAATATTTTCTTTATATTTGGATTGTTATCAAACGCTTTTAATAGGGAGATTTAATGCTTCAATAGTGACGATGGGAGTATTAGTTGAGGCAATAATGAAAGAAAGAATTCATTTAAAGTTAGGAGTTGAATGTACAGAACCTTTTGGGCCATGTTTAGATAAATAAAGAAACATAAGTTGATGAATGAAAATGATATAAACTTCCTCTATAAGTTTAAAAAAGAAGTGAGGAATCCATATCAACACGTGGATGATCAAAGAATAATGAAAAATGTTATAAGTCCTATTTGGGAATTAGAGTTTAAAAGTGTGGAAGATATAAAATTACAAATAGAAGCTATTAGAGCAGGAAAAATTAAACCTACATTTGTGGATGTGTCTGAAAAACGTGCCATTTTACCTATTTATAAACATGAGCATGATTCTAAATTTGCAATACTTTTATTTAATGAAGTGTATGATTTTATGCTCAATTGTAATTTAAAATATTTCAATCAGCATGAATGGGATGAATATCATAAAAAGTTTGGATAAAATGATTTCTTAATGTAATTTACCTTTATACAGATCAGATTGAATTACTTCTTTGTTTGAGCTATATTTTTTAGTAATTGACTTCACGAAGTCTAAAAACCATTCAGGTGACTTTGGAGAAACATATATATTTTCAATTAATCTGTTTAAAGAAACAGGAATGTAGATTCCATCTGTATCTTCACTTATCTCTTTTTTACTAATGTAAACAATTGCTCTTATTTTATTTTCAGGATCAAAACTTTTTCTTTTGTATGTAAAAGGTTGGTATATTATAATTTCATTTTTAATAGATATTGAATCTTCATTATAATTAAGATAATCTACTTCACCAATTGCAACATCTCTTTCATATTTATAAAAGCAGTTTTTTAAATTTTTGAAAGTTGATTGAATGGCAATTCCTTTCTCTTGATCTGAATATAGCTTCCACATAGCTGCAGATTCATATTCATTTTCATGCCAACAATTTATATAGAAATTTCCAAGACCGTAGACCTTTTTGAGTAAAATATATTGGATTTTCTTTATGAATATGGTCTAACATTGCCTGATTACCTTCAAACGCCTTCTCAAGTACTTCCAATGTTTCTTTTCTATTACCGTCAGGAAAAGTTCCTTCAAGTGGATCTTCAAATTTTCTAAATTCAGTAAAGTATAAAGATTTTTGTATCCTCTTCAAATTCAAGGGTAAATTTTCCAACATGGAACACTTGCAGAAATTTTATAATACAGTATTGAAGTTTAACGTGTTACCCGAACATGTTTTTCAACATTAGTTGAAGTCATAAATAGTCATCATGAATAGGAAATTTACTTTTTACCCTTGAATTTGAAGAGGATACAGATTTTTGATCTATCAATGACACAAATTTTGTAAAATCCATGTATCTTCAAATTTTAATTAATTCTTTATCTGGAGATCTTACTTTTCTGACTTTTTTATACATGTTTGTTCACATCTTATTGAGAGAGTAAATTGTATTTATCTTTTTTTTATTTTAGTATTGTATAAGAAGCTTAAGAGGTATCTGTAAAGTGAATCTTTTGGTCATGGGTTTGAATCATTGAAAACCGAAAGCGTAAGAATCTCCCAAAATATTCATCAAATACGTGGAGCGCATCGCTTTTTCGGAATTGATCTATAATTCAGGGACACGACCCATTTATCCTGACTACTAATTTAACGTCATCAAAATTTATTTCATTAACATAAAATTAGTTAATATACAATATTTTGAATAATTTATTTAATATAAATACGTTTCTTATTATAACATAGAATAAGAGGTAAGTAGAGGAGCTACACACTGAAAATTCTTGAAAAAGTTTACCTTCTTAAAATCAGATTCGGGGGAGTTTGATTTAAGGTAACGGTATGTAGACACGGCTTTTCTGACTCTATTTAACCTCATTTCATTCTTATCAAAAGTAGAAAAGAAAGGTAATAAAAAGTAGAAAAGAAAGGTAAAGACAACATACTTGGGGGGAGAGTGTGTTGGGGATTATTGTTGGGGGGAAATCTTTACCTTGGAATATAATACCATACGAAAATATAAATACTTTTTTATTTATTCATTTGGATAAAAAATATAATTATAATTGTATGTATTTGAAAGTTTTCAATTTTATCCAATTTTCATATGAGGTATTCTTTTTCCAATATGACGTAAATCATCCTGGCTAATTTGATCATTCCACGATTATAAAATATTGTGTTTCTTCTTTTATTGACAAATATCATATTATACATATAATATTAACAACAAAATACAAAAAAAATATTATATTTTGGGTAATCATTTAACTTGAATATTAATTTAATGGCATTATAATTTAAGTCATTAGCTTAAATATTGATTATATACTATATTTTAAATAATTTGTTTGATATATATTTACTTTCTATTTTGTTTAACCCAAAGGTAAATAGAGGCAATCAACCCAGAACATTATGATAAGAAGTTGTAACTCGCATCATCCAAACAGAACCTAAGAATAAATTTATACTCTATTTACCCCCTTTCTTCCTTTTAACTGCAAGATATTCTTTTATGTTATTTGTTTCGAGTTGCAGTTCTTCGATTAATAACTTTTGTACTTTACAATAACAATTTTGTACTTTACAATAACAAGTATGATCAATGATAACAGAAGAGGAAAGGAAATAAGAAATTAAGAGAGCCTTCTTTGAATTTACAGCACAAAACATTCTTGCTGCTTTTAAGTGAAAAAATCAGGCCATGTCAATAGAAAGCCAGGTTTCAAGTGTTTATATAGGGGGTTACTCAGAACGTTTTCCGTAACTTCATTGCCCTTTGTAAAAATAAAACTGGAAAATTATTGCTTTAAAGCAAGAATGTGCAATCATTAGGTCATTTTTCTGTATCTTTCTCGATGGGGTTTGATTAATAATTTCAGTCATATACTTTTAAAATTATATTTCTCCACTCGAAATAAAGGGGTTATAATTTTTAAATTATATTATTATGTTTTATTCAAATGAGCAATTTACGGTTAGTAGAGTTAACAAAAGGTTAGAAGTAATACATAGGATTAAGGAATTATTGTTTGTGCAAAAAAACAACTCCTTAATACCTACATGCAATGTTAGTTTACTAACTACTGCATTTGAAATATTTAGTAAACATAATATAATAAAATTACCATCGAACGCAGCTTATGAATTTGAAAAAGTCTTAAACGTGTTATTACATGCTGCGACTTCCACTTCTGATTCTCTTGAATCTGCAAGCAATGATTTCAAACGTAAGTATCCCGATGCAAAGATACCTTCAGCAGATACCATTTTTAATTATATAAATTTCAATAAAATTGGAGACATCCTTCCCTCATTTAGAAATATCAATCAAGATATATTCAAAATGATGAAACTTGAAGGTAAAGTTCATGATATTGCTATTGATTTTCATAACATTCCATTCTATGGTGATAAAAATACACCCTTAATCAGAGGCATGAAACCTAAAAATGGAACTTCATGGGGATACGAATATTGTACACTTGACATTATTGGAGATGACAAACTTACACTTGACGTGATCCCTATCAGTGCTCTGAAAAAAGATTATACAATACTCATCGAACATTTGTGTATAAGATTGGAAGAAATGAATGTAAAAATAGGAACAGTATATTTAGATAAAGAATTTTGTAATGATGATACAATTTCTGCATTGACCAAGCGAAAAATAAACTTTGTAATTGCGTGCAAGTCCAATAAAAAAATCAAAACGGAACTTGATATATTCAAAAAAGAAAATGGGCATAAGCCAACTGTTTTTGAATACAAGTTTAATGAAAATGGAACAAAATTTAATCTTGTTGCAGTACCTCATGAAAAGAAAGATTACATCCTGTTTGCTACAAATAAAGATGTGAAGTCAATTGAAAAATTCGAGAAAAGTATTCCCGAAGAATACAGGAAAAGGTGGAACATAGAAACTGGCTACAGAGTAAAAAATGAGTTTAAGACACATACATGTACAAAATCACCTGTAGCAAGAACCTTATTCTTCTTAATCCAATGTACATTATATAACATTTTGAATATGTTGAAGTCGGTTTTGGAAATTACTGCAAATGAAATGAAATCAATAATCTCTGAAGATATTGGAAAATCTGTAAAATGGGGAATTAAATCACTGGGTGGAATGCCAATCGGGCTACTTTTATGTCATTTGAAAAAGTACATTAAAGAAAGAGATAGAATACTTCGCATCCATTTAATGAAGTTTGGTACTTAAACAGTAGCCTAAAATATTCAATGATCAAATAGCGGAAGCTAACGATGTTTTTTGAAACAAATAAAGTTTTTTAAGTTAATAGTCGGAGAAAGTGTTCAAGATAATAGTTTTTGCAGGTAATTAGTAGCATTTAGACATGGATGAAAGAAAAGTTAATTAGCTATTTCAGTCATTCGGAACTTCTCACAATGGTAATATGAGAAATTCAGGATTTATATAGAACATAATAATAAATTTCAGCTCATGTAGATATATTTTTTAGATTGTGAGGTATAATGCTCCCTCAAACCCATAAGAGAGCATCGTTGTGTGAAAAAAATGTTTATACGTTGTTCCCATCGTGCAGGATATGATATTGAAATCACGCACATTTACAGATTTCAATGATTGTTTACTGTTAGAAATTTATTTATGCTTTTAACCCATGTATTAAATTAAAAAAAGGGGGTATAAAAACGAATAAACGAAGTACAGATCTAAAACCACTAGAACCCATAATCAAAGAAGTGAAAAAGATAAATAAAAAACAACCTGAAATCATGGAAAAGAGGAAAAGATAAATATTATCTTAAGTTACAAATAATATGAAAAGTAATTGCTATTTTAGAAATTATCTAATTTTTTTAATTTTTCAAGTTGTTTGATTTCTGTTTTTTGAAGAGATTTACGGAGAGATGGGTATAAGATACGTTCATGTTCACCGTTTAAAACCTCTCTGTGAAATAAATGATGAATATCATGTGATGATGAATGTCATGTAAGATACTCATTTTTGGTGTATAAAATGAAAGCCATAGCTTTAGTATCTCGTATTCCACTGTAGATTTTAGTGCTTCTCATTTTCTCAATGGCAGCTCAAGCAACCGAATACAGATAAGCTAATACAACAGTTAGGCAGACGATATACTAAAGCATATAGAAAATGGTGAAGACATTAATCTTACAAATTTGAATTCGGATTACATATTATCAAACACATGAGGAACTTATACAAAATGGTACATGAGGAACTTATACAAAATGGTTTATATATAAACTCTTTAAAAATAATTTAAATACAATAATTAAAAGAAAATAAGCTATAAACCTGTTTATTCATGCCTTTTTGTCTAGCGGCAGGGTGGCGGTCTCAAAAACTGTTTCCTCTTTGGGAAAGCGCAGGTTCAGTTCCTGCCCTGGGCGTAGTTCTCTTATAACCATGTGAAAAAGATTTTAACATATTGTTGTATATAGTGATTTTATGCCTGCTGATCACCTAAGTTTTGAACTTAATAAAGTACGTAATTTCAAGGCTACTAATGAGGACTCCAGATTGGTGGAAATTGAATTAAAAAGTTTGATCAAAAAAGCCTCACTGGACTTCTGTCACATGTGGGATTCAGGCGGCAAGAGAAATCCTCGTGATTTTGTGAATAGTAAAGAGTTCAATGATTTTATGGAGCTGTATAAGGGTTTTTTAGAATTCCCCGAGATATTGCCAGATAAAGTAATGGATAACATTGAATCTCTTACAAATCATATGAGTGTTGTAAAGGACAAAGTAAATAATTTCAACTTTGATGACTGTTCCAGGGAAGGCTGCGATTTTATTAATAAGACGTGCTTGATTTTGGAATCTCTCAACTAATTTATCGAATATGAAACATTGAAAGACTTATTCACACTTTGCAGCAAGATTTAAACTCTCTTTTATTTGCTTGCAATGTTCTCCAGAGAAGCTTAAGCATTATTTTTCAAGTCTTTTGTCAATTCTTCGATGTCTCCCACAAACTCCAATCCGGCATTCCTCCCTACTCCGGAATAGACAATTTCCGTTCGATGACCATTTTTTCTCAATAATTCCACACAAATACTGGAGCGAAGTGATTCATTGACCTTTGCCTTCATCTCTCCCAGTTTTGGCACTGGAAGCTCGACACCTTTCGACCTATCTGCGATAATGCCCAACCGATACTTTTTGTTTTCAAGTCGGACCTTAATTTTACTATCGGTCACCTCTAACCTGGTGATCTTTGCCCCTGAATAAGTTGTAAATTCGTACAATTTTTTATCAAATAAAAAACCAAAAATGTAACCGGTGAAATGTTTTCCGAACCAGGGTATCTTTGCAATCGATCCTGAGAGCGATACGCCGCCCCTACCGAAGTGATTCGTTTGCATCCATATCCAGGAAGAAGGCATTGAAACGCCCCAATCCTTTTCAATATAGCCTCTACCACCATTGAGATCTGTTTTTATGCCGTCAATCTCAACAAACCCTTCCAGAGCGTGATCCATGCTCAGAATTCCGTGATAACATTCCATTCCCGGCACGAAAGCATACCATCCCATCACTCCCGGGGACAGCAACCTTACAGGCCAGGGGTATGTGTCCTTGAAACCTGTATGGGCAACAATTCGTTTTTCCCCCTGCTCCAGGTTGAGTCTCATTTCAGATATACTGAAAAAAGATCCTCCAATGCTAAGCTCAAACTTTTTATCACATGCCTTGAGGTCATCGAGAGGATACTTGAAATAGTGCATTTGCTGTACTCTGGCATCCAGGAACATGATGAATGCATGGGACTTCAAATGGTTTTCGGATATCGATACACCGGGAATAACAGCATAGGCTGCATTTTCGCTGCGATCCACCATTTTAAAATACCAGCCCTCGAAGAAATCCTTCTTTTTCCCCCTGCCGTGAAATATTCCCGGCTTCCAGGTGTCAAACATAATATAATGCAGGAGAATCGATAATTAAAGTTTTATGCTCCTGGTTTGGGTTCCCTACTGAAATAGTTTTATTCATCTCTCCACACTATTAATAACACTTTAAATTACGAATATTTCTCCTTAATATCAGGTATTCGTACTAAAATACATCTCGACGAATCAGTATAAATTAGCAAATATTTGGGAATATTGAGGCTCAGAGCAAAAGTATATTAATACGTATAACGAAACGGCATTTTGCAAACTGGGCAAATAATATAATATAATTTTTATACTATACTCACTTTGCATACAACAGGTAAATAAAAAAAAATTGAGGCGATTATATTATTCGAAAATATCCGCTTTCTGGACACCACTCTCAGAGATGGTGAACAAACACCCGGTGTAGCCCTCACAAGGGAAAAAAAGCTTTTAATTGCCCGAGCCCTCGATGAGATGGGAATCTCTGTAATCGAGGCCGGTTCCGCCATTACTTCCGAAGGTGAGAGAGAATCTATCAAGGCCGTTGCAAACGCAGGGCTAAATGCCGAAATTTGCAGTTACTGCAGGATTGTTAAGACGGACGTCGACCATGCTCTTGACTGCAATGTTGATTCCATACACCTTGTGTCACCGGTTTCAGACCTGCACATAAGAACAAAGATTAAGAAGGATAGGGAAACAGTAAGGCAGATTGCAGTCGAAATCACTGAGTATGCCAAGGACCATGGACTCATTGTAGAACTCAGTGGGGAAGATGCCTCTCGAGCTGACCTTGAATTCTTAAAAGCTCTATATGCCGATTGCATAGATGCTGGGGCTGATAGGCTATGTTTCTGTGATACAGTAGGTCTGCTGGTGCCTGAGAGAACTGCCGAGATTTTCAGAGACCTTTCCACCTCCCTGAAAGCTCCCCTGAGCATCCACTGCCACAACGATTTCGGTTTAGCAACTGCAAATACTGTTGCAGCCCTTGCGGCAGGGGCAAAGCAGGCTCATGTAACCATAAACGGGTTAGGGGAAAGGGCCGGAAATGCCTCACTGGAAGAAGTTGTCATGGCCCTGGAATGGCTCTACAAACACGATACGGGCATAAAGCACGAAAACATTTACCGGATTTCGAGGCTTGTAAGCCGGCTTACTGGTGTGCCGGTATCTCCAAATAAGGCTCTTGTCGGAGGAAACGCGTTTACACATGAAGCAGGCATTCATGTACACGGCCTGCTTGCCGACAAAGCAACCTACGAGCCCATGAGTCCTGAATATATCGGAAGGCAGCGTCAGATCGTGCTGGGGAAACATGCAGGACGGAGCTCGATCACTCTTGCCTTAAAGGAAATGGGACTTGAGGCTGATGAGGCACAAACCGAGGAGATTTTCAACAGGGTGAAACAGATGGGAGACCAGGGAAAACATATAACTGATGCCGATCTGCAGACTATTGCAGAAATTGTGCTCGATATATACAAAGAACCTCTGGTCAAATTGGAAGAGTTCACCATTGTATCCGGAAACCGGGTGACTCCTACTGCCTCAATAAGGCTCAGAGTGAAGGATAAGGAGATCGTACAGGCAGGAATCGGGAACGGACCGGTAGATGCAGCAATTAATGCTATCCGAAGGGCTGTAAGTGCCTGTGCGGAAGATATCGTACTTGAAGAATATCACGTAGACTCTATTACTGGCGGGACGGATGCCCTGGTAGAAGTGAGGGTAAAACTTTCCAAGGAAGGTAAGTCAATAACCGCAAGCGGAGCCAGGACTGATATAATTATGGCTTCAGTAGAGGCTGTAATGAACGGTATGAACCGCTTAATCCGGGTCGAGTGAATTCCAGAAAAATAAAGCTTCAAGATTTCTCATGGGGATTTTTCCCCTTTTTCTTACTGCGAGATTTTTGAAAGAATTTTTTCTGATATTCCCAGGCCTGAAAACCTTATCCATAAATAACATGATTGATTATGATATATTTGCAAAACTTATAAGCAAGACTAAGAAAGTGAGAGATAAAAAAGTATTTCTGGTAAACAGACTTACTGAAAGCGTACTCATCTATTGAGTATTCTTAAAATAAGCACTTCAAAAGTAAAAAGGAGTAAAATAATGACAACCGGGTCAACTGAAAAAGTTAATGGCGCACAGGCTCTTATTAAGTGCCTCGAAGAAGAAGGAGTTGACACCCTTTTCGGATATCCGGGAGGACAGATCATTCCCTTCTATAACGAACTCTATGATTCAGATCTGCGCCATATACTTGTACGTCACGAGCAGGCAGCGGCTCATGCTGCTGACGGGTACGCCCGTGCTACTGGAAAGACCGGGGTCTGTGTTTCCACCTCAGGTCCCGGGGCAACTAACCTGGTAACAGGCATTGCCACCGCATATATGGACTCAATACCTATTGTAGCCTTAACTGGACAGGTACCCACATTCCTTATCGGGAACGATGCTTTTCAGGAAGCGGATATTACGGGAATTACCCAGCCCATCACCAAACATAACTTTCTTGTACAGAGCGCACAAGAAATCCCCAGAATCGTAAAAGAAGCCTTTCACATCGCTTCTACCGGAAGGCCTGGCCCGGTATTAATTGACCTTCCAAAGGACGTACAGAATGCAGAAATTGAATTTTCTTATCCCGACAAGGTAGAATTGAGAGGGTATAAACCTACTTTCAAGGGCAATATCCAGCAGGTTAAACGAGCGGCTGAGGAAATCGCTAACTCTTCAATGCCTATTATTTATGCAGGTGGAGGAGTGATAAGTTCCAATGCCAGCAATGAACTTGTTGAGCTCGCAGAGACGATTAATGCTCCCGTTACCACTACCCTTATGGGAATAGGCTCAATTCCTGCAGAACATCCCCTGAATCTCGGGATGCTTGGAATGCACGGGACCAAATACGCAAACTATGCAATTCAGGAATCCGACCTCATCATTGCCGTCGGAGCAAGGTTTGATGACCGGGTGACCGGCAAACTCGAATCTTTTGCCCCCAATGCCAGAGTTATCCATATTGATGTCGATCCTGCAGAGATTTCCAAGAACGTAAAGGTTCAGGTCCCAATTGTCGGGGATGCAAAACAGGTATTAAAGTCCCTGAATAAATATATCCACCGCTCCAGGTCTGAGGCCTGGATTGAAAAGATAAACCTGTGGAAAAAAGAATACCCTCTTACATACAGGAAGGGCTCACCGGATGTCATAATGCCGCAGTATGTTATCGAGCAAATCTCCGAAGCCTGTAAAGATGCGATAATAGTTACGGAAGTTGGGCAGCACCAGATGTGGGCAGCTCAGTATTTCAAGCACAAAAAACCACGCAGTTTCATCACGTCGGGCGGCCTGGGCACAATGGGTTACGGATTCCCTGCAGCCATCGGGGCAAAAGTCGGCAGACCGGATAAAATAGTTTTTGACATTGCAGGAGACGGCTCTTTCCAGATGAACTCTCAAGAGTTAGCAACCGTGGTTCAGAATGATATTCCCGTAATTGCAGTAATCCTCAATAATGGTTATCTGGGCATGGTCAGGCAGTGGCAGGAACTCTTCTATGACAAACGCTACTCCCACACCTTCATCAAAGGAAGTGTCGATTTCGTAAAGCTTGCCGAAGCCTACGGAGCCCTTGGGCTGCGTGCGGAAAGACCATCCGAAGTCAGGCCGGCAATAGAAGAGGCAATCAAATCGGGAAGGCCTACAGTGATCGATGTGATAGTCGAATGCGAAGCAAATGTCTACCCTATGGTGCCTGCAGGGGCTGCAATTAATGAGATACTTGATACGGAGGAACATTAATGAAACACACTCTTGCAGTCCTTGTGGAAAATAAGTCCGGAGTCCTTTCAAGAGTGGCTGCACTTTTTTCCCGGCGCGGATACAATATAGACAGCCTTGCAGTCGGGGTTACGGAGGATCCTGAGGTATCGAGGATTACTCTTGTCGTGCATGGAGATGACCATGTGCTTGAACAGGTCACAAAGCAGCTGAATAAACTCGTGGACGTCATTAAAGTATCGGATATAGGAGGGGATGATGCGGTTGAAAGGGAACTTGCCCTCATCAAAGTAACAGCAGATAAGGACAATAGAGCCGAAATCATCCAGATTGCAGATATCTTCAGGGCAAAGATAATTGACGTTTCTCCAAAATCAATGACAGTTGAAGTAACAGGAGATGAAGGCAAGGTTGACGCAATCGCAAAACTCCTGAGGCAATTTGGGATCAAAGAGATGGTAAGGACAGGCAAAATTGCTATGGTCCGAGGCCCGAAGTAGGTTTGATCCGGAGGTATACTGTGTAGTTTACGGGGTTTGACATTCGGACTGGCTTCAAAGCATACTGAAAATTTATCCCATACCCCGTAGACACACAAACCGTAGACTTTATTTGAGGAATAGGCAAACAGAATTCGTAACTTTCGTCATTCAATTGGGCTAAGATATGAACAGTTGTACTTCAGGTTCATTCAATAACCCAAACTTTTGCTTTATCAAGTTCACTATTACTAAACACTTTCACTTGAACAGGAATAATGAACTTAAATACATTAACAGAATCATTAATCCAGTGCACATCGGAAACAACTGCGACTTTCTCTAAAGAAAGTGTATGCAACGACACCTTTGCATCCTCTAGATATGCATCAAGCGAATAATGAACAAAGTCCTTGTTCAATTGGTAAATCATTCGAATCTTCTTGTGCCTTTGCAGTTTGTCCTTCATTGAAGGAATCAGTACTGTATCGTAGTCTTTTCCTGTTATCGTTCCACTACCAATAATACCCAGAACATTGTCTGGCAAACCTTGCATAAGTTCCATCATAGATTTTCCTCCAAAATTAAGTTTGAATCATTTCTACTCGCTAACCTGGCTTTGCCTGTCGAGTCTGTCTTTATTAAGTAATAGATTGAACCGAGAATTTAGGTTCACCTACATTAGCCGTATTATTATATCCATACTTCTCCCAATATCCTCTATAAGATGAGTCGCTACTAACTTCGATTCTTGTTATCCATTTTGCCCATTTATACCCATATTTGCTCTCTGCAACGAGTTGAAATGGAAATCCTCTGTCGGGAGGGAGAGTTACATCGTTATCTTTGTATGCAAGAATGATATTATTTTGTAAAATGTAGCTTAGGTCAAGTGATGTGGAATATCCATCAGCGCAATAAAAGATAACAGTAGTTGCATTACCCACAATACCGGTTTTGTTGAAAATGTCAGACATCTTTACTCCTGTCCATTTGCCAGTAAAACTCCATCCTTCAACACAGTTTAAGTCTACGACTTTCGATGTCTGTGGCATTGCGAGTATTTCATCATACGTGAAGCTTTGAGGATCATTTACAAGACCATCGACTTGCAGTCTATAACTCGCTCTATCAATATTTTGAGTCCCCTTGATATCCCTTGTTTGCTGCTCCGCAATGGGAGTTAACGCTTTACCCTGATAAGTAAGGTTTTCAGTCTCATTACCATAGACTCCAGGCACATTCTTCTGTGAAACACAACCAGAACTAACGACAAAAATCGATAATACTATGAAACATAGATGGATTAATTTCATGCTTCATTCTGCCCCTAACTCATTTATTACCAACAATTCTTTTCTTAGGACTTACGAGAACTTAAAGGATAACGAAGCTATTTTGGAATTAATTCACTTGTCATCTCCACCAAAGTTTAAATTCATCAAACATCAGAGGCAACTGAGAAAAGTGTTTATACCATAGCTATCGGGCAATTCAAGGTCTAGACACTATTACATAAAAAGGTTGCTTATTAAGAACTGCAAAAGCTTCATTGAGTGTTCCGACATAATTAAATACATATGAGAAGGTAGCAAATTCTTCAATCTGTTCTTTAATTAGATATGTGTCTCCCGGATTGTCCTCGATAAGTAAGATTTTAATGTTTTCCTCCATAACCATCTGTCCTATAGTATCATCGACAAGCTGTAACGCATTCATTTAACTAGGCAAATTTGCTACATACTTAAAGATTAAACTTGCAAATATGTGATGCCTAATACAAAGTTAATAACCCATAGAACTGCAAGAACTTGCATATTTCTTCTATTTTTCCACACTCTCTTAATTTTAATTTTCCCTTTATTTATCACAAATATGAATCCGATAGCCACAACTATAATTCCCACTATGCTATGGAGCAAAATCAAAGGTGAAATTCTAAGAGAAATTATGGAGAAGTATGCAAATTTGACCATACGTGGAAGTGATAAGATTAATAATAAATATGTGAGCGTCAGCAACCAATCATGAATTTTTATTTTGTATTTATTTAATTTACCGATTTTCACTCTCATTGCAATGAATCCCACTATTACAAGAGCCACGGCTATCTTTTGTAAATCATATGAAATCGATATTGATTCAATGTTTATATTCGGCATCTATAAACCTCATTTGTTTCGATTTCACAATCTTTTATGTTTTAGCAAAGCGAAAAAATAGCTATGGCATGTTTGAAAACACATAACGAGACAAACATACCATTATTAACGGATATGCGACAAATGTATGCTATTAAACGTATATTTATCGTCGTTCCTTCGTGTTAGTCTTCTTCGGTGTGAGCAACTGTTGCCAGATATTCTTTATTACATTCCACACATACATGTTTCATTGCTGGTATTTTGCTGACGTTCATTGCACTACAGTGTGGACACACACTTTTCCATTCTGTTGGTTCCCATTTTACTTCTATTTCTGCCATATATTCACTCCTATCTTCTTCAATTGATTCAAACCTTCAAGTTTCTGCCTTTACTTTCGCACTCTAATTTATTTCCCTATCAATTTGATTAGGACTTACGCACTTGAAGGATAAAATCAAGTACAAACAGCCTCGTCAGAATAATTGATATTTAGACAGTTAAGTACTTAGTGCTGCCGTTTTTCAGTTAAACCGCGTAAGTCCTAGTGATATTAAAATTACTACTTAAATAGAAAGTCAAAAATTTGTATTTAAGCAACATTAAAAAATGTGGTAGAGGAAAATCGTCGTTCTTGGTGGCGCTCATACAACCTATAGTTTTGGTTCTCAGTTGAACGACGATTCCAACACTTCTTCATATACTTTAGGTACCCTTTTAATCACTCTTCTGCAATCACTTGCAATCAATTATTAGTGTTCAAAGGATATAACATGTGAAGAAATATTTTTAAGAAATGAGTATTAATTAGAGTTAAAATTAATTTAGTCATGATTGATAATTAATATGTAAATAAGACTAATTATAATATAAATATAAAAATTCATCAAATATTAGATTATTAATAGTAAAAATTATTGATAATTGTGTATATACCACAATCTTAATTTTAATAACAGAATATTAATGATGAAAAATTAGAAAAATAATTTACGTTGGAAATTCAAAAATGAAAATCTGATTTAAAAATACGAAGTTTTCACTATTTTACTAAGCTTAATGTTAATTATATTTTCTGTTTTAGAATGCTATTCCAGAGCTAATTGGTAAGGTAAAATAGAATGTCGCACCCTTACCAAGTTCGGATTCCACCCATATACGTCCACCATGTCGTTCTACAATTTTCTTACAAATCGCAAGTCCTATTCCAGTACCTGGATATTCTTCCTTTCTATGCAGCCTTTTAAAAACCTCGAAGATTTTTTCTGAATATTGTGGATCAATGCCGATTCCGTTATCCTTAACTGAAAATACGCATTCATTCTCTTTTTTCTCGGCAGAGAGATGGATTTTGGGCGTCTTTTCACTGTGGAATTTTATCCCGTTAGCAATCAGGTTTTGAAATACCTGAGCCAGCTGGGTACTATCTGCTATCACTTCAGGCAAAGGATCATAGGAGACTGAAGCATTATTCTGTCTAATATATAACTCTAAATTTGATAATGTCTGATTCAAAATAAATTCAGAATCTGTAGGCTCAGGTTCTTTAGCTCTTGTTGCCACGCGAGAGAATTCCAAGAGGTCGTTTATCAGGGTTTGCATACGGGCAGCCCCGTCAACTGCGAAGTAGATATATTTATCAGCCTTATCATCAAGTTTACCCTGATATCTTCTCTGTAAAAGCTGCAAATAGCTTGATATCATCCTCAAAGGCTCTTGCAAATCGTGAGATGAAACATAAGCAAATTGTTCTAATTCTGCATTTGAGCGAGCAAGCTCCTCCAGTTTTAATTTTAATGCTTCTTCTGCTTTTTTACGGTCAGTGATATCAATGTTCATTTCGAGGATCATGGGAGAACCGTCAATATCTGTAAACGGCATATTGTATACATCAAGAACGCTTCCGTCTGGTGTGGTGACTTCCCAGCTATGAGGCTGACCTGTTTCAAGTACCTGATATGCCTCGCAGAACTCACACGGCTGGGAGAGTCCAAAACAGTAATCGTAGCAGTGACGACCGCCTGCCTCACCGAACTTCTCGCGGAATCCACGGTTAGCAAAAGCAATATGATGATCAGCTTTCAATAGACATATTAATGCTGGAAGTGTCTCAAGCACATCAAAAAGCCGCTGTCTCTCTGATTGAATCGAAGCTTGCGCCTGTTTAGTCTCGGTTATATCTATGCCCACTTCCATGATGAGGTTTGAACCATCGGAATCCTTGAATGGATAGTCGTATATGTCGTAGTTACGACCGTCCGGACCGGTCCACTCCCAATGATGAGGCGCTCCCTTTTTGAGCACCTTGAAAGTTTCACAGTTCTCGCAGGGTTCAGTGCGCTGGAAGAGATATTCATAGCAGCGCCGCCCCTCTGACTTACCGAAACGCTCCTCAAAGAAACGGTTCGCAACCGGCACGTGGTAATCCGGTGAGAGCAGTATAACGTAAACCGGCAGTGTCTCCAGCAAGTCATAAAGCCGCTGTCGTTCAACCTCAACAGCATCAGCAACCTTACGACGTGCTTCACTCTCACGCAGTGCTTCTTCAGCCCGCTTGCGATCGATGGCAACCGAAACCTGGTCGGCAACTGTGCTCATTAGAGCAAGCTCGTCCTCAGTAAAGCTCTCCCTGCTCTTCGTGCCAAAAGAGAGTGTGCCTATTGTCTTCTCCCCAATTAGAAGAGGCTGGCAGGCATATGCTTGGATACCCATAGAACGCACGAGTTCAGCCCGCATGTCCCCGTTTTGCTGCACATCCTCTGAGACGATACGGCAGCCGTCAAGAGCCACACAGCCACAAATGGCTGATCCTTTCTCAAGCTGTTCGATCCCTTTAGCTGTCTCTGCATTTATCCCGGCATAAGCGTTTAGAAGGAGCTTGTCTTGAATCTTGTCGAATACGTAATTAAAGAATACATCACAATTCAGGTATTGCATCACCTTCTCGGCTATGGTCTGAATCGTTTTCTCAGGGTCTTTGCTCGAAAGGAGAAGGGCATTAGCTTGGCTCAGGAGCCTAAAGCGTTTCTCGCTCTCCCGTAGCGCCTCTTCTACTTTCTTGCGCTCGGTAATATCATGGTAAGTGCAGATTACCCTGTAAATGTCGCCGTCTTCTTTCAAAATCGGCTCGGCACTTATTAGCATCCAAGTAAGCTCTTTTGCCCCTGGATTATGTACGGTAACGAGCTGGTCTTTCACAGGCCTACCGGTCATTGTCGCTTTACGAACAGGATGATTATCGACATGCAACAGTTTACCATTCTCTTCAAAAACTTCCCATTGGCTCCAGTCTTGATTATTAACATTTAAAATGTCGAGTTCGTTATCCAAGCCGAACATCCGCATAAATGATGGATTGACCACCGCGAACATACCAATTTCATCGATAAGTGCAACTCCAGATTCCAAGTTCTTGATTAATGCTCGGAACTGGTCTTCACTCTCTCGCAGAGCCTCATATGCTTCGCGAAGTTCTTCTGTCTGAACCTGCAATTCTTTGTTTCGAGCTTGAAGTTCTTCCGATTGGGCTTGGATTTCATCGGATTGCATCTGAAGTTCTTCTGATTGAGCTTGCAATTCTTCCGACTGCACCTGCAAGTCCTCATAAGCCTGACTTAAAGATTCCACCAGGATATTTTGTTCACCCAGTGACTGAGCAAGTTTGATATTGCTGTAACTTAGCTGGGAGATCATATTAGCAAACTTCATGAGAAAGGTCATACCTGTGTTCACTGTCTCCCTGCTCAAATGAGGTACCTTTTCAAGCGCTGCTATGTATTCTTCTTCGTTGAAGCCGTATTTTCTAGCCTGTGTTCGAAAAAGCTCATAGTCAATAGGTTCATCATCAAAAAAGAACTGACCTGAAAAGATATTACCGAAATGTTTGTCGCCCACATTGATGGGAGTAGCTATGTCCCACATATTGTTCTTGCACTTGTATAATTTAAACTCTCCAGAGAGGACGTCGGCGGATAGTATTGTGTCGCTTTCAATACAGTGCTTGCAGGCTTCAGGGTGAATTCTGTGGAATTTTGTACAGATATCCTGCCATCCGACAGAGACTAGAATATTGCCTTTGATATCTATTACGCCAATAGGGATGTGAGCAAGCTCATAAAAAGTATCCATAAGAGACTGAAGCACCTGGACATCTAAGAGATCACCAAGCTCCAGTTTATCTATTTCAAGTAGATGATCACTTGTATTGTTAGTTGCCGGAAATCGTTTCTTTTTCTCAGTCATTCCTTTCAGGCTCCATATTTTTAATAATATTTCACTTTCAATAATCAAGTGACTAGACTATTTCAGTGTTGTAGAAAATTAGTTTATAAAGAGCCTATTTGAAAAGTCCTACTGCTTTAAACATTGCATGCGGAAATAAGCATGGAAGTATAATTCTTATTTTTTCCTTCATTTTCTCGTAGTTGTATCTGACTTTTCGTTTTGTTTTACAGTACATTAGCTTGAATGCGATTAGTCTACTTTTCAGATAGGATCTAAATAATATTTAACTTGATGATGTCATTAATAGGACGATTCCTACAAGGATAAATTTGAAGATTGTCGAAGGATAAGCTTTTAGTCTTATGTAACAGGTAATCTAACAATTCCTAGATGTAACAGGTAATCTAACAATTCCTAGCCAGAAGTTTGCAATTGATTTAACGACATCAATGAATTGGTCAAAGTCAAGGGGTTTATTGATATAAGCATTGGCATGAAGCTCGTAAGCTCTCAGTATGTCTTTTTCAGCCTGGGAAGTTGTTAATATGACTACAGGTATTTTTTTAAGTTTTTCGTTTTCCTTTATTTCTTTGAGAACTTCACGTCCATCCTTTTTTGGCAAATTTAAATCAAGTAAAACTATATCCGGAAGTGGAGAACCTAAAAATTTCCCTTCACCATACAAAAAGAGAATCGCCTCTTCCCCGTCTTCTGCCACATGAAGATTATATCTTATCTTCGTCTCTTCGAAGACTTCCTCTATTAATCCAACATCTCCTGCATTATCTTCCACTAAAAGAATTTCTACCGGTTTGCCTATAATCGTCATTTAAAGAACTTCCTTTCTTTAGATTATATAGAAATTTCTCGATTATCCAGTGCGGGAAGAAGAAATTAACAACCATTAATCGTCGTTGTATTTTCCAATCTTTTGAAGAATATAGTTTAAGAATATTTTTGAAGTAAATCGCTATATTATGGCTTTATTTTGGATACTAAATATTTAATAATTTCGATTCTCTGTAAGGCATCCCAAGGTGTTGCATTTTCATCTCCATTCCTGCCTGGTTTATACTCCATTAAAGGAAATCTACCATGCTTTCGAATTAAAAACGTTGAAGAAAGTGTTATAATATTCTACAATATCAGCTGGTGCTATTATGATCCTCTGATAGGCTTAAAACAAGTTTAATAAAAAGAGCATGATATTTCTCCCTTACAAGATTTCAAGCTCTTCATAAGTCTATGGAACATTGTCTAATGTGCTCAATTAATCCACATCCTATTTGCCCCTTAACCAAAAATTCATAAGCACCTTCTTTTAGAGCAAAATCCCCTACCTTCTCATCGTTAAGTCCAGTTAAGATAATGATCGGAATTTCTAAACCCGTATTGTGAATGCTAAGAAAAGTGTTGATGCCGTAGCTATCCGGCAATTCTAGGTCTAGCAATATTACATCAAAAAGTTGCTTATTAAGAACTGAAAAAGCTTCATTAAGTGTTCCTACATGACTCATTTCATATGAAAAAGTAGCAAATTCTTCCAGATATTCTTCAATTAGATATACATCTCCCAGATTGTCCTCGATAAGCAAGATTTTAATATTTTTCACCATACTTTCAGTTCCACAGATCATTAATATTAGAAACGTGAATCCAGACAAGAAAAAACATAGTAGTAATTCATAAAGATTAAAGGAAAAACCATAGAGGTCATGTTCCATTTAACCAAATCCCCTCTAATTTGGTTCCATGCCTTGTTCTTAGACATTGTTTGGAACATGTCCTCTATTTTCGCTATCTTCGGGAAGCTTTTCACACATACTTATGCCGTTACCACTCATTTAGTCTGTCACTCATGTTTATATTTAATGCACAATTATGAATTGTATTCAAAGGATATAACATGTAAAGAAAAATGGTTAAGAAACCAGTATTAATTTAATGTGGTCATTACTTCAACAAGATGTGAGTAATTTAACCAATCAGTGACAATTTATAATTATATAAATTTTCAATAATCATTATTAAGTAAAAATATTTACTCTCAGATTATTAATATTTCAAATCTTTTAAGTTAATAAATTAAAGAGATACTATTTTGAAACTTTTTTATTAAATGTTGATTTATTGATGTTAATATTATAATTTTGTACTTATTAGCTCATGATTAATTTTTAATTAAGTTGTAGTATAAAAAGTTAGATCTTTTGTCGGTGCAGTTTACCGTGGGCACAAATATTGATTCTTAGTAAAGGTAGTGATAAAATCTATTGTTACTAGAATAAGCTTGTCTTTAAGATTGTGTTACACTCTCACCATTTTTATGTTGGATTATGTAAGTCAGCTTTTGATAATTCTCTTGGATTTATTGGTAAAGTGAAATAAAAGATCGCACCTTTATCCAGTTCAGATTCTACCCATATACGCCCGCCATGAAGCTCTATAATTTTCTTACAAATCGCAAGTCCTATTCCTGTACCGGGATATTTTTCCTTGTTATGTAGCCTTTTAAAAACCTCAAAGATTTTCTCCGCATATTGTGGATCAATACCAATTCCGTTATCTTTCACTGAAAATATCCATTCTTTTGCTTTTCTCTCTGAAGAAATATGAATTCTAGGTCTTTCTCCACTATTGAATTTTATTCCGTTGATTATTAGATTTTGAAATACTTGAGCCAACTGACTATTATCTGCAATTACTTCAGGTAGAGGATCGTGGGAGACCGAAGCATTGTTTTCTCTTATATATAACTCCAAATCCAATAATGTCTGATTCAGAAAATACTCAGCAATCTGTAGGCTCAGGTTCTTTAGCTCTTGTAGCCACGCGAGAGAATTCCAGTAGATCGTTTATCAGGACTTGCATACGAAAAGCCCCATCAACGGCATAGTTGATGTATTTGTCAGCTTTGTCATCAAGTTTACCCTGATATCTCCTCTGTAAAAGCTGCAAATAACTTGTTATCATTCTCAAGGGTTCCTGTAAGTCATGAGACGAAACATAAGCGAATTGTTCCAATTCTGCATTTGAGCAGGCAAGTTCTTCTAATTTAAGTTTTAATATTTCTTCTGCCATTTTGCGTTCTGTAATATCACGAATGATACCTTGTACCTTTCCTGTTTCTCCTGGTATTCTGGAGTTTGCTGGAAGTTCCTGGAGAATTTCCCAAATCCATTTTATTTCTCCGTCTCGATTTTTTATCCGGTACTCCAATTCGGTAGAGATACTTGGATATGTTATCGTTTTTTCCATTTTTTCAAAAATCATAGACTGTTCTTCAGGTACTACAATATCTCTCCATTTAACTTTATGAGAAAGGAAATCTTCCTTATCGTAACCTGTAATTTCTTCCACGGCTCCATTAATGGATACTGGCTCAAAACTTTTGTCGAGGATAAGTTCAATAAGTCCGTGGAAATTCTGAGTAACTGATCTGTTATCCTTTTCATTTATCTGAAAGCCAGTCAGTGTTGGTTCACTATCAGGTTCATTTCTTTTTACACCGAGCATACTGTAAATGCGGCCTTTGTCATCCCTTAGAAAACCTGCTTCCTGTCTAAAAGCCTCCTCACTCTGTTTAAGTTCTCTGAAGAGGAGGGTGTATGGATCATCGAAACCTGTTTGAATTACTGCTTTGTAGATAAAATAAAAAGCCAGTACTTTGAGAAAATGCCCCAATAGATTGGAAAATCCATATACATCAGTATATAATGTAAAAGCCAGTTCTCCAAAGATTGTGGCTACTATTGATGCTGTGAGTAACTTGAAAACATATTCTTCAAATTTATCTTTTTTTATATACAGGATAATTAGTGAACAAAAAAGGATAAAAGATATTATATATTCACTTGTAACCTTAAAAAGAGTAAGTCCCGAACCTTCTATATAACTATCAGGGAAATTTCTGAAAACAAAAATAGACAGAACACAAGCGGCCATGACTCCTGAATATGAGATAAAAGCTCGCCGGAAAAATTTTTCATTTTCTTCGGGTTTAAAATATTCCTCAAATTCAACGTGTTCTTTTGAATTTCTTGCGCGAGTGTTAATTAAAAGCAGTAGAGCTACCAGCAAAGAGATACTCTCCAAATATCTTGCTGCTATCCACAACTGAGTTGGAAGGTTTGAATCAAACTGAGGAAATATTCCCATTCCCTTATATGAGAAAGTATGCAATAAATCCAGACTTGCAACAAAAAAATAAGCAATCCCTATGAATGTAAGGTAGTGGTTCTCAAGGCGTACTCTTGATTTCCATACTATAAGGAAAACTACGTATGCTACAAAGATGCTGAATAGTTCTGCCAATGAATGAAAAAGAAGGTAATTACTGCGGCTGATCACGTAAAGTATACCTATTATAGCTATCCAAAAAATTGTCTCATGAGGCTCCATTATTCCTGTTTTTTCCCTGTTTTCCGACATTTGCCCTGCCTTTTTATTGTTGATTTTTGTTCTCTTTCGAAAGCACAATTTGTGTCCTCTAAAATGCTAATTTAGAAAGAATGAACATATTCAAAAAGCTATTTGGTATTACCTCATCGGTAATTTTACGACTTCTAGCCAGAAGTTTGCTATGGATTTAATTACCTATATAAATTGATCATAGTCAAGAGGTTTATTGACATAAGCATTAGCATTATGCTCATAAGCTCTAAATATGTCGTTTTTGGATTGGGAAGTAGTTAGAACAACTACTGGTATCTTTTTAAGGCTATCATCTGCTTTTATTTCCTTAAGAACATCACGTCTATCTTTTTCAGTTATTCAAATGTTTCACATTCTTTAACTCATAATCGTAATCTTAAGACTCATTTTTGAGTATTTTTTTATTTAAGAGTTATAAATGAGGTTTTTTTATCCAGTCGATAATCCACTTAAAAAGTTAAAATACTTAACAGAACCTAAAATAAACATTTTCATATACTAGTAAAAAAATACTCATTACATGTTTGGAGTCTTTAATAAAGAAACTCGAGCTAATTTTAATTTTAGGGTTTCTTGCAAAGATTACTTTTTGCTCTTTTATACACTTTTTAGAGGAGTCTGTATATGAGAAGAAGCAGGAATGATATTGCTATTGATATTTTAAGGGTAGCTATGAAAGGATCAAATAAAACTCGTATCGTATATGAAACAAATATAAACTTTGAGTTGGCAACGAAATACCTGGAAATGCTGGAAAATAAAGGGCTAGTAAGTCATGAAAATGGACTCTTTAAAACAACAGATAAAGGAAAAATTTTTCATGAAAAAAGTCAGGAATTTAAACTTTAACTATTTTTAATACATCACAACAATTTTTGTCATTCAAACAAGTAAATTCTAGTGAGTGAAAGTATTTAAATTCAAAGATTTTTAATCAAACTGAAAACATTAAGGAATGTAGCCTTCTTAGAAGTTTGTTTTGCATAATTTTCTTATATTTGTAAAAATAAGACACTATAAAATTAAAACTTATAATTTATCTCCATATGTGTATTTATTTTATTGATTTTATGTGTTTTATTCGTCTTTTATTCATACTGAGGAAAAAACTAGAGATAATAATCAAAAAAAATTTGATTTTGTAGACTTGCTTTAGTTTTTACTCATTTCTTAAGTATATTTCTTCACATGTTATATCCTTTGAACACTAATGATTAATTGCAGATGGTTGCAATGTGGAGTGGAAAAAAGACAAGGAGTATATAGGTATGTGAAGAGGTGGTCGAAATTGTCGTTCAGTCCAATAAATAGGGAGTTGGACCAGTAACTTGAACGATGATTTCCTCTCCACCTTTGGGAAGGTTTCACTCTATATTCGTTTTGAATTTTAAAAGAGTGTAGAGTGTTCGAAATTGTATTATTTCTCTGGGTTTTTTAAGTTGATGAGCCAAATGGTTATACTTACTACCCAGAAGATGTAAGGTCAATAATAGTAAATTATTGAGGAGATGAATAATATGACACATCATAACGAAGAGAAGAAAGACTCTAAAAAGGATGAAGGAGAAGCAAAAGTTGAACCAATCCACCCGTCTGAACAGAGGGGCGGCAAAAAGAAAAGTCTTCTTGATACCTGCAAGTAAGAAGGTTCTATTCGTTATAGGGCGAGTCTTTAATATGTGAATTGAGCACACACTATTTTTAGGACATATGTAAAGAGATAATGTGCTTAATTTTTGATTACTTTCTTCGCTTTATCTTTTAACCTCACCCCATAACTATTTTTTATAGGAGGGTAGAATGAAAAGAGAACTTATTATTTTGTTTATCTTATTTAGTGTATTTTTTGCGATAGGATGTACTGGTAATAACGCCGGAAATTCCGCCACTCCTACAGCAACACCTGCAACAACTTCCGCAGAAACAAATTTAACTGCGAATACAGTTGTAACTCCTTTAAACTCTACTGGAGGCCAGATAGTTGAAGTTAAAATGGAGGATTTTTCGTTTAAACCAGACTCTGTTTCAATTTCATCAGGTGATACTGTAAAATGGACAAATATGGATTCAGCTAGGCATGATGTTTCAGGGACTGATTTCAAATCAAGCATGCTACAGAAAGGTGACTCGTATGAGCATCAATTCACCAAATCTGGAGTTTATGATTATGTATGCTCGGTACACCCAGGAATGAAAGGTACAATAATAGTTAAATAATAAAGCTCATGAAGGGAATGACTGGTCAGTCTCAAGCTTACATATAGAAAATTTACCTTAATTTTCTCATGCTATTTTTCTTCAAATTACATTATCCTCCAATATAGTCGTTTAAAGGCAAACATGCCATTTTGGGAAGACATTCAAACTTGAAAGTTAATTATTCTCTCTGGAGCAGATAATTCAGGATAAAAAGAGTCTATCTCTTACAATTAATTTATTTTAACAAGCTAAATTAGATGATGATCTGTTTATAATATTAATATTAACTTATTTCTAATAAACATCATAATTAATTATAATAGTTAAGTATTTGATAATATTACATTTTGTTGAGTATTAATAAAAATAATAGAATTACTTTTATGCATATACAATATAAAATATAAACATATGTTTATTATTAATTATTTTTCAAAATATATATGAAAATAAGTTCATATTTTAACAAATAAGGCTATATTAATTTAAGTATTAATTAATACCTGCTTCTTAATCATATTTCTCTACAAGTTATATTGCTTTATTGCTATTCAATTTATAATATTACAAATAGTAAATACTTCTGCTAGAAATAAATGAAGAAATGCGCAAATAAATCATTTTGAGAGATGAAGAGTTTTTTTGAATTATATATTACATGTGATATAAATAAAATACTCTCTTAGCTACCTATTATTTAATCAATTGACAAAAAGGAATAGTGAGTATATGAAAAAACATAGAATCGGAATGTTTTCCTGGGAAAGTTTGTACTCTATTCGCGTTGGAGGGATTTCCCCACACGTATCCGAACTCTCCGAAGCTCTTGCAGCCGAAGGACATGATGTTCATCTTTTTACTCGAGGACGCGAAAATAGCGATGATATCATAAATGGTGTCCAATATCACAAAGTTACCTGCGATCAAAATGTAGGAATAGTAGAGCAGATGAACAGGATGTGCGACAACATGTACTTCCGGTTCCTGGATGTCAAAGAGAAAGTCGGTGAGTTTGATATCCTGCATGGGCATGACTGGCATCCGGTGAATGTTCTCTGCAGGATAAAGGCCGAACTTGGACTGCCCTTTGTGCTAACTTTTCACAGCACCGAATGGGGACGTAATGGAAATCTTCATGGAGACTGGTGGGAGGCAAAAGAAATATCTCACAGGGAGTGGCTTGGTGGATATGAATCTTCTGATGTGATCTCTACCTCGAAAATATTAACGGAAGAAATTCAGCAAATTTACAAAATTCCGGATTACAAGCTCTGGGAAATTCCTAATGGCATAAATTTGGGAAAGATTAAAAGAGATATTGATCCCGGAAAAGTAAAAAAGAGTTATGGTATTCATCCCTCTCTTCCTGTCGTGCTATTTACTGGAAGGATGGCATATCAAAAGGGGCCTGACCTACTCGTAGAAGCTGCTGCTAGAGTTTTAAGAAAAAGAGATGCCAGGTTTGTAATGATCGGAGACGGGGAAATGCGAAAGCATTGTGAGAGTCAAGTTCACAAATTTAGAATTGGAAATTCATGTAAGTTCCTGGGATATGCTCCAGATAAAACAGTAATAGACTGGTTTAACGCCTGCGACCTTGTGTGCGTACCCAGCCGGAACGAACCCTTCGGTATTGTCGTACTTGAAGCCTGGGATGCAAGCAAACCGGTGGTTGCAAGCGATGCAGTTGCCCTTGTAGAGAATTTCAAAACCGGTGTTGTTTCTTATAAAGAACCCTCATCTATTGCCTGGGGCCTCAATTACGTCCTTGAAGGGCTTGGACGTAATAGAATGGGAGAAAATGGCTATGATCTTCTCAAACATAAATATAACTGGAATACGATAGCTGCAAAAACTCTTGGAGTATACGAAAAAGTGATTGAAAAAAGGTCCTGTTATAATTGAATTTACACCTATTGTCACCATTTTAGATTGATGAGATTATTTGTAGATTCTTCTTCTATCCTTATTAAGAGTTCTATAATTCTTTTTTCTTAGTGACATCTTTCATCGCCCCAAGGATCTTCATATGATCATCCTCGTTTTGAGAGAAGAATCCGTTCTCTTCTATATGGATATAGACTCCGTCCTTCCTTCTAAGCCGGTATTCCATGCAGAAGTTATCATTGTTGCCAACAGGTTGTAAATCCTGATCACAATATTTCATTTTTTTATTAAGGATTTCTTTACGTTCCTCAGGATGAACATTATCTATCCAGAATTCCATTCCTTTACATTGCAGTTCATTTTGAGTATATCCTATAATTTTCTCAATGTTATTCACCCAATAGATTTTATCATTGTCAATGTCATACTCATAAAAGATCTGACCAGTCTGCTCTGCAATGATCCTATATATTTCCTCACTTTCTCGATTTTTCACTGCTATTCTCTTGCTCTCAGTGATGTTCCTGGCAATAAATGAGATTGCAGTAAGTTTACCAGAAATATCAAATACAGGTGATAAGGTTACCGAAATATCTATTATCATACCCTCTTTCGTTAACCCTGATGTCTCATAGTGTCGGATTGTTTCTCCGTTCATTATTTTATTACTTAACTTCTTTGTCTCTTCGTGTACATGAGGAGGCGAAATGATAGATATGTTCTTTCCAAGCATTTCTTTATATGTATAACCGAAAATTTTTTCTGCACCTTTATTCCAACTTGTAATGATACCATAAAGAGATTCTGTAATAATAGCATCATTTGACGATTCAACAACGTTTGCAAGTTTATAAATCCTATCTTCTGCTTTTTTACGTTCGATGGAATATTGGATAGTACTCTGCAACAATCTGCCTTCTATTTGCCCCTTAACCAGAAAATCCTGAGCACCTTTTTTTACAGCATAAGATCCAATATTCTCATCATTAAGGCCAGTAAGGATAATGATTGGAATTAAGGGATTTTTCTTATAGATCCTAAGAAAAGTATTAATTCCGTCGCTATCCGGCAATCCTAAGTCTAACAGTAAAACATCAAAAGTTTGCTCTTTGAGAAGATTGATAGCTTCATTCAACGTTTCGACATTTACAAGTTTGTAGGAGAAATTGGCAAACTCTTCTAGTTGCTCTCCAATGAGATAAGCATCTCCGGGATTATCTTCAATAAGCAAGATCTTGATGTTCTTCTCCATGAATGTCAATCCTGGCATTTAACCGAAATTTCTTTTCCACAAAAAACAGGGTGCAGAGTTAATGGCAGTTTATTCTCACTTATACAAGATTATCTTGTCGATCAGGAAGATTATTATTAACCATTTTTAGTACTGTATTTCTCATTATCATGGGCAGTAAGGTTGTCTTGGATTTGGTTTTTCAAACCGTGCTAAAACTAATCGGCAAATTGCCATCGAAGGCTCAAATGAGACTTGATCACGGATGATAAATTGGCTTTTTGGGCAATTCCACTGCCCAACTAAATGGGTGATTTTATTTGATTGAAATCATATTGAAGTAAATAAATTAAAGGTTATATAGTTTAATTGAAGAATTTAAGAAATATGTAATTAAAAGATCTTTACTTTCATAACATTTCAATCAAAGCTTAGATGTAATAATATTTAGTCAAATAACACAGATTAGTGATAATGATAAATTTATTTTTATTAACTACAACATATTTAAACTAAAAAGTGAGATTAGAAAACATCAAGCTTTAGCACACATAATATAATACAGTCTATTAAGCAGCTAGCTTTTGTATACACTTATTTCTTAAATATATTTCTTCACATGTTATATTCTTTGAATACTAAGTAGGGATCGCAAATGACAGAAATGTGAAGCGGACAGATTAGAAATTTAAAAATCTCAAAGCATATGAAGAAGAAGTGTAGGAAGTCATTGTTCCATTCAGACTAATTCATGGGTTGGATCAGCTACTTTGAACAATGATTTCCCTCTACCACTTTTTTGGATTCAATTTTGTTGAGCATTGCTAATTGAAACATAGAGTCCGGCAAGTAAATATCAACATATGCCTCTTTTTTAAGTATCATATTTGTTTAAAACAGGAAAGTTAATAAAAGAGCTTCAATAACGAATAAGAAATTATGAAATTTTGGAGGACTGAGTATTAGAAAACGAACACGAAATGATATAAGTGTAGATATCTTGAGAGTGGCGATGAATGGAGCAAAGAAAACCCATATTGTATATGAGGTGAACTTAAATTTTAACCTTGCTCGGAAATACCTAGAAATGTTGAAAGAAAAAGAACTTATTAAGTACGAAAATGGACTTTATATAACCACTAATAAAGGAAAAGTTTTTCAGGAAATGGCTAAGGAACTTAAACTCTAAATCTTTTTATTCATTCTTAAACTGTATTTTCTCCTGAAATTATTTTGCATTTTCTGTGCTGTAACCCCTTATATTTTATGGTTTAGAGACTATCCGAAAATTCCAGCTGCTCTGAATATTATCCATGCACATGCGAAATGTAGAATAGCTAAGTAATCGCAATGTTTCTTTTCAATTTTATCTTCAGGCAATAGAGCTACAAACCTTTTAACTAAGAATTAATGTCTATTTCCACTGAAAAATCTCTTGATCACACATTATTTATCACAAGAAACTTAATTAAAGTGAAGTCACGTCTTATAAAATAAAAAAATAATTAAAAATAAGTTTAAAATCTAATATATAGAAATTTTTGTACTTATAAATCACCAACTGTAATATACAATATCCACTTATGTGACTATTTCACCAAATAATTACTTTTTTTAAACTAAATACATTTTTTTAATTAGTTATTATTAATATTAGCAAATGGTTAATTAAATTTCCTACCAATTAATAAACGAACGAACTCATTGAATTATTAATGGTTTCTTAGCTATTTTTCTTTATATGTTATATCCTTTGAATACTAAATATAATTGCATAAAAATAAACATGAGTGACAGACCAACTGAGTGATAAACGGTATAAGTATATGTGAAAATCATCCCGAAGATAAAGGTTTTTCCTCCTTAATTCTTTGGCATGAAAGTGCGTGATTATTCTATCTTCACGTACTCTCTTTCTTTATTTCGCAAATTGCAATTGTTCCGCTAGTGATACATTCATTACTACTTTGTCCCGAAAATGAAGTTCCACGTGAAATAATTGTTATTCAGGATTTGTTGAAGTTGCCCTCTGAATAAAATTAATACTCAGACTGGATGCGATTACTATGGATGACATTGTTGAAATCCTGCTTTTTGAAGACAATCCTGGTGATATAGGTCTGATTGAGGAAATGCTTGAAGAGATAAATGATTTTTCATATAAACTTAAAAATGTTAAAACTCTTAATGAAGGTTTGACTCTTCTTAAAAACCGTACATTTGATGTAATATTGACAGACCTGAGATTACCAGATAGCGAAGGCATCTACACTTTTCTTGATATTCATTCAAAGAATTCACGAATTCCTATCATAATCCTAACAGCGTCAAATGATGAAAAAATAGGAATTGATGCTGTGAATAAAGGTGCTCAAGATTATTTAGTCAAAGGGCAAGTAGATGGCAGATTATTGAAACGTTCTATTCAGTATTCTATTGAGCGTAAAAAAGCAGAATATAAGATTCAGAGCTTGGCGAATATTGTGGAATCGTCTAATGATGCCATTATTATTAAGTCTCTTGATGGCCTTATTACAAGTTGGAATAAAGGAGCAGAGCAGGTTTATGGTTACCTGGCTGAAGAAGTTCTTGGAAAAAATATAACAATACTGGAGTCAGATAATCTGAAAGGAGAGATAGAACAATTAGGTGAAATGGTTAAACAAGGTAAAAAAGTTCAACACTATGAAACTACAAATCTGAAAAAAAATGCTACCATAATGAACGTTTCATTAACTCTTTCACCAATTATTGACCAGTCAGGAAAGATTGTATCTATCTCATGTATTGCTGGGGATATTACAGAAAAGAAAATTTCAGAAAAGCTTTTTCAGGAAAAGCGATTAGCTGAAGTCGCAAATACTACTAAGAGTGATTTTTTGGCAAAGATAAGCCACGAACTGAGAACTCCACTAAACTCTATAATAGGTTTTACTGACATGCTTAATGAGCAGGCATATGGTGAATTGAACGAAAAACAACAGAGGGCTGTAGGAAATATCTCAAAGAGCGGAAAGCATCTCCTGAACCTTATTAATAACATTCTGGATATTTCTAAAGTAGAAGCCGGAAAAATGGAACTTAATTATAAAAATTTTGAACTTGCAACCAAATTAAATGTAATACAAGGCCTTCTGTCTCCCATTGCTGACCGTAAAAACATTAAAATTGAAATCGAGATAGATTTCAATCTTACAAGCATATGTGCCGACGAAGACAAATTTATGCAGATAATGTATAACCTGGTGGATAACGCTATAAAGTTTTCTGACGAAAAAAGCCTCGTAGAAATAAAAGCAAAGAAAAAAGGAGACATGATGGAAATAGCAGTTACAGATATTGGAATTGGTATTAAATATGAAGATCAACATAAACTTTTCAAACCATTTAGTCAAATTGATTCGTTCTACTCCAGAAAATCTCCGGGAACTGGGCTTGGTCTTTGTTTGGTAAAGCAGATTGTTGACCTCCATGGTGGATATGTCTGGTTCAGAAGCAATCCAAACGAAGGAAGTGTATTCGCATTTGTAATTCCAATAAATAAAAAGAAAATCGTCTATATGTTGAGCTAGAGGCCTGAAAGTATAAAATATCTAGAAAGACTGTTTTCATTCATATCACCCAGAATTATCCAAATATGCCATTTGGGATAAGTAAAATTTCGTAAAAAGCACAACATATATCTTAAAGTTGGTATTAAATAATTTCAAGCACCGTTTAACTCTCTGATGTTTAAGATTAATACTATTAATAGTGATTATTTTGAATTAACAGCGTTTATTTAATTAAGTGATGTCAATAATTAATTACTGTTGCCTAATATAAAGCATTAAATATAAATATATATTATTATTCTGTTAATTAGTGTCTTGAATAGGTAAAATAAGTCTCGTTTTTTTTAATTGTCGATTCTTAATTATATTTCTTTCTGTGTTATATTGTTTGACTACAAATAAAGATTCAATGAAATACTACATCTATGGATTGACTTTTCGATTTAAGATTTAATTCCTATTAATAAAAATTAAGGAGAGATATGATGGAATATGAACTTGAAGAAGTCGAAAGAGATTACATAGAATTCAGAAAGGAAATGGGTGAATATACCATAGAAATAATGAAAAATAACGTATTCATGGTAGTTACAGATGCTGTAACTTCCTTCAGCTAAAATGAGTACTGGTTTACAATCACATTTATACTAAAGAGCTTATTCGAGAATTTTTGATCTTACAACTTTATACTGATAAAGCACAATATGAAAGTATACTTTTATAACATTTAAAATTTTGCTACAAATCATTTTTGAATTCTTGAACAGGCTTTTTAGTTTTTATTATGATGATCTACAGCTCTAACCATTAAATTAAGAATCTCAATTAATCCTTCCCGCAATCTCCCAGAGTAACATGAGAAAAGCTCTATCTCTCTGGCTTCTACATGGGACAATATATTTACCACGTCATCCACTGTTTACCCATTCATTTAAACTATGGTCTGGGGTGTCGCCCCACAAGCCTATGCCGTCGAAGAAGTTGTTCCTTGTTTAAGTCATGCATAAAAAGCATCAGATTAAGGATGTATTTATCATGGGTTTTATGTGTCAATTCATTACTGTGTATTTCATCCGCATAAGTTTTTACATCCTCTATCGGGACATCTCCAGCTTTAATATCACATATATCGAATTAACCGTTGCAGTACTTTTTTATATTCGAAAAGTGTCTTGGAGTTAATCCCAAAATTTAGTTCATACATATATTTTAAAACGACTTAAGCATATACAAAATAATGCGACGTTTCAGGAGCTATTATCTAGGGAAAGCAACTTTTTCACAGCTCAAACAATTTATTTCTTAGAAATCAAGAATCAAGAGTATTTTACTAAAATACTCCATTAAATAATGTGGGAGCCTCAGCTCAAAAAAAGCTAGAAAGAACTTAATGAAATTAATTTAGAAGGAGGATCAAGCATGGCAACGATAATCTATGACAATGAAGTAACTTTTGATGCACTTAAAGACAAAACAATCGCTATAATGGGTTACGGAAGCCAGGGGCATGCTCATGCCCTGAACCTTCATGATTCCGGGCTCAATGTTATTGTCGGGCTCAGGAAAGGCAGCCCAAGCTGGGCAAAAGCCGAGAGTGACGGCCTGAAGGTAATGGCTGTATCCGAGGCTGCAAAAGCTGCGGACATTGTAATGATTTTGCTCCCGGACGAAAAACAGGCATCCGTCTATTACTCCGAAATCGAGCCCAATCTGGAATCTGGTAACGCACTGGTTTTTGCCCACGGCTTTAACATCCACTACAACCAGATAGTACCCCCGAAAGATGTTGATGTTTTCATGGTTGCCCCAAAAGGTCCCGGGCATATCGTAAGAAGGACGTACACTGAAGGAATCGGAGTGCCTGGATTGATTGCAGTCTTCCAGAACGCCACGGGAAATACCAGGGAACTTGCCCTTTCATATGCAAAAGGCATAGGTGCAACCCGAGCAGGTGTGTACGAGACTACATTCCGTGAGGAAACCGAGACTGACCTCTTCGGGGAACAGGTGGACCTCTGTGGTGGGCTGTCGGCACTTATTAAGACAGCTTTTGAGGTGCTTGTCGAAGCAGGATATCAGCCGGAGATGGCCTACTTTGAGACCTGTCACGAAGTCAAACTGATTGTGGACTTAATTTATGAAGGCGGGCTTGAGAGAATGTGGCATTCGGTTTCCAATACGGCAGAATACGGAGGCATGACAGTCGGGCCAAAGATAATCAACGAACAATCTCGCAAAGCTATGTATGAAGCTCTCGGAAGAATTCAGAATGGGGAATTCGCCAAAGAATTCGTCCTTGAGGGAATGGTCAATCATCCTGTACTTAAAGCCATGGAACGCAAGGAAAAGGAACACCAGCTTGAAATCGTTGGAAAACAAATTCGGGCTAACATCCCCTGGCTTAACAAAAAAATTGATGATGACTGATTTTGCTACGGGTAACAGCCTGTGAACTAAAGTTCATAAATCTAAAAAAAAGAACTAGAAATAAAAACTAATCCGGAGGGAGTATTATACCAGTAGCAGGAAAAAGTAAGGTTATAGACATTATCCACAACAGGCGAAGCGTCAGGGAGTTTACGGAGAAACAAATCAGCAAGGAAGATATTAATGTAATTCTGAATGCAGGCCGATGGGCCCCCTCCGGATTGAACAACCAGCCCTGGTGTTTTATGGTTATCCGGGATCGGGAGACTATTCTTAAGCTTTCGCAGTGTACTCACTATACAGGCATTGTTGCAGGTGCTCCCCTGCTTATTGCCATTTTTCTGGACAATGAGACTTCCTATAACAGGACTAAAGATACTGAGGCAATTGGAGCTGCAATCCAGAATATGCTGCTTACCAGCTGTGAGCTTGGCCTTGGCGGTGTCTGGCTCGGAGAAATCCTCAACCAAAAAGAGAATGTCAATTCTATTCTGGAATGCCCTTCGAAGCTTGAGCTTATGGCAGTACTTGCTATAGGAGATCCAACTCCAAAAGAAAGGACCTCAACACGTAAGGCTCTTTCTGAAATTGTATATGACGAAAAGTTCGGACAAAACTGGGAAGAATGAATAGCATTTTGAGATAATTATTTAAAAACAGGATTCTTTGGCGAACTGATTCATAAGTAGTTTCTATTAATTCGCTGAGGAATTGTATTCTGATTAAGGATTAAATTTATAACCTATTTAACACTATAACCATCAGTTAGCTGATTACAGTTTTGTTTACTTTGCTTATAAGCTTACCATTGAAGGTCTGTGGTGTAGCGGATATCACTGGAGCCTCCGGAGCTCCGAACCTGGGTTCGATTCCCGGCAGACCTGTTTTAAGACTTGTGTCCCTAAAATGTCTGAGATCCAATGAATGGTTCACGGACTTTATTTTTTATAACACCGATTAATATGCCTGCACAAAATTTAACCGGTAATTTATCCGGTCAAAACTTCAAATGTATCCCACCGGAGATTTTAGCTCCGGCAGGTGATCAGGAAGCTCTTTTTGCTGCAATTAAAGGAGGGGCCGATGCCGTATACCTTGGAGTCGGCGAGTTCAATGCTCGCCAGGGTGCTAAAAACTTTGCTCTCAGCGAGTTGGATACTGCAGTTGATATTGCCCATTCGCACGGCGTTTCTGTTTATCTGGCACTGAACATCCCGATAAAGCAGAAAGAACTTCAATACGCCCTTGAGATAATAGATTGTGCGTATGCAGTCGGAATAGACGCAATTATTTTGCAGGATCTGGGACTACTCCGAATTATAAAAGAAATATATCCTGACCTTGAGTTGCATACAAGCACACAGATGACTATCCATAACAGCAGAGGAGTTGATTTTGTTGCGGGACTGGGTGCAAAAAGAGTAATAGTTTCCCGGGAACTCACTGCAAAAGAGGTGAGTGCAATTGTAGCACACTCAAAATCAAATGCCGGTGCAAAAGCAGACATCGAGGTTTTCGTTCATGGCGCTCTCTGCTACTCGTATTCCGGTAAATGCCTTTTTAGCAGTTTCCTGCATGATAGAAGTGCAAACAGGGGAGCCTGTGCCCAGCCCTGTAGACGGCGGTACGAATTCCGTGTAAATGGCAGAGAAGTAGACAATAGACATATCGGAGGTAGCTATCCTATAAGCTGTGCCGAGCTTTCCACACTTACGGAGCTTGAAGAGATAGTAAAAACCGGAGTTGTAAGCCTCAAAATCGAAGGCCGGATGAAAAAGCCCGAATATGTGACGGCAAGTGCTGCTGCCTATAAAGCTGCAGTTGAAAGTATTTGCAAACAGGATGAAGACTGCAAGCCTGAAGAAACCGGTACTCCAAAGAATTTTAGAGATATTCTTACACCAGAAGAGCTTAAATTGAGTGAAGCTAAGCTTGCAAAACTTTTTTACAGAGGTTTTACTAAGGGCTTCATACTTGGTGAAAAGAGTGTATCCCATCCCAAATATAGCTCAAATTACGGGATTTTGTTAGGAAGAGTTATGGATGTTTCGCGCTCAAAGGGAAACACCAAACTTACTGTCAGATTGGACCAGGATATTCAAGTGAAAGACGGAATAAGCATTTTCACTCGTGAGCGAATGCTTGGCTCTTCGGTTACAGGAATATTAACAATTTCAGGCGAGCGTGTGAAAAGTGCAAAAAAAGGCGAGAAGGTAGGGCTTGAGATCAGCTCGAAAACGGGAAGGGCAGTCCAGAGAGGGGATGAACTTTACCTGACAACCGACACACAGCTGCTTGATTCTCTTCAAAAGACAAAAATGAAAACCTTCCCCGTGAGCTTGAAAGTAAAAGCCAGAAACGGAGAGCGGCTTACAGTTGAAATTGGAGAAGAAAGCATCAGAGGGAAAGGAGATATCTTCAGGGAATGTGTGGATAAGACCAGCGCGGAGTTTGAGGATGAATATATTGTCCAGGGAGCAGAAAAAGTGCCAACCACTCCGGAGCAGATAAAAAAAGCAATGGAAAGCCTTGGAGATACTCCATTTGAAGCCGCTTCAATAACTATCGAAGCTGATGAAGGTATCTTTGTTCCAGTCGGGGTCCTGAAGAATGCAAGGCGAAAAGCTGCAGACCTCCTGCTTGAGCAAATTCTGAAGGGATTTAAAAAAGACAAAAAACACCCACTTCTGGAAAATTCCAAAGAGTTCAGTACGGAAGAAAAAAATATAAAAGCTTACGGAGCAGGAAGTATTACTTCAAAGACTTCAAAGAAACTTCTCCTCAGTGTAGAGGTGAGTGATCTCCCCTCGCTCTTCGAAGCTGCATTTGCAGGTGCGGATATTGTTTATATTCCTATTTCAAGGTTTGAAGAGTTGATAGCCTCTAATAATGCTGAAAGGCTTGAGGATTTGAAAATAGAAAAAACCGAACTTATTTTCAAACTTCCCATAATAGCCCACGATAGTGAGCTGGATGAACTCAAACCTATTGTTGAAAAAGTTAAAGAAGCCGGATTCAGCATAGCGTGCTCGGATCTGGGAGCCGCACAGTTTGCAAGAGAGCTTGCAGTACCTTTTGTTGCTCAGAAAGAGTTCAATATCTTTAATGCCTTTACAGCTCGTACATTCTATCATTCGGGAGCGTATAGGGCAACTCTTTCAAGTGAATTGAACCTGAGTGAAATGAGGAATATTTTTGAAGCTCTTCAGACCTTTGGGGAGGAAGGCCAGATAGAGATTTTAGTTTTTGGCAGAGAAATGATGCTCATTACGGAAAATGACCTTTTGAAACCGCTTATTGATCGAAAAATCGTGAGAAACGACAGCGAAGTTTTTCTTGTGGATCACGACGGTGACGAGTTTCCTGTAAAACGTCAGGGTACCAGGACTCTTATCTACAACTCTAAAGTACTTGATATGCTGAAGTATGTTAAGAATTTAAAAGGATATGGAGTGGACGTCATCAGGCTTGACCTGTCGCTAAATCACGATGCCGAGATAAAGGAGATCGTGAGAACCTACAAAGATGCTATTGCAGGAAAGGAAGGAAAGCTGAGTATAAGAGGAATTGAGTATACGACGGGACATTATTTTAAGGGAGTTTAATCTCCCAGCCAGGGTTGAAAACCTAAATTTTATCGGTTCTTAAAATGAATTCAAAGGCTTATTCTGGCTTGAATGGAATTTCAATATCCATAAGATCTTCTGCTACGATTAAATTTTCAAATATCCCTTTTGAATCTGTCAGTATCGGTTCAACATCATCCGTATAGCGAGAGCTTATGTGAGTAAGGACCAATTTCCTGACCCCTGCTTTCTTCGCAAGGGCTGCAACTTCTCCGGCTGTAGAATGCCCGGATTCTTCAGCCCAATCCTTCATTTCATCAGAGAAACTGCAATCATGGATCAGGAGATCAGCATCCCTGCTAGCTTCAAGAATAGATTCGCAGGGTCTGGTATCTCCGGTGTATACGATAGTCCTTCCGGGTCTCGAAGGCCCCATTACATCTTCCGGCTTCACAAGTCTTCCATCGACTTCTAAAGAATTTCCTTTTTGCAGTTCTGCGAATAGTGGGCCGGGAGGGACTCCAAGTTCGACTGCCTTCTCTCTATTGAAACGACCGAGCCGAGGATTTTCTATAAGTGCGTATCCCAGGCTAGGGATACTGTGCTCGGTCTTTAAAGCCCTGATCACATAATCTTTTCTTTCCACTACTTCCCCGGGCTTCAACTGGATACCATAAATTTCATATTTAAAATTGAAAAAACCAAATGCCTTAAAAAGCTCTGTAAACTCCCTGGTCCCTTCAGGTCCGTAAATAAGAAGAGGTTCTTTTCTTCCCAGAAATGACATGGTCTGGATAAGCCCGGGAATTCCCAGAAAATGATCAGCATGGAAATGACTGATAAAAATAGCGGTGAGATTCTTCATTCCTGTCCTTGCCCTCATCATTTGCTGCTGGGTACCTTCTCCACAGTCAAAAAGAAGGAGTTCTCCTTCACGGTTAACCATTATAGCGGAAGGATTTCTGTTGCGGGTAGGGAGAGAACCTCCAGTGCCGAGAAAAATAATGCGAAGCATACTGAACCAAGTAAGACCAGGAGATATTTATTAATTACTATGGCTTTATGACAAAAATCCAGAAATAAGGTATATTAAAATCTCCAAACCAACGAGTCTCTAAAACCACCAATTCCTACAATCTTTAGAATGATTCCTAACCGAAATTTCCTCCATGGATTTTGATCTGGTGCCTCATGCGCTTTTTGCCCGAACAATAACCTTCAAATGCTTTGACAGTAACCTTGAAATCTGTCGACTAAACTATTTATACGGCAGTGTTGCAATTTTTCTGTAAATTCAAAGTCAAATGCCTAGATATTCACAGATACGTGATCAAAAAGCATATGCTATAGCTTAAACCCATTCATTTTAGCGGTTTCAGCTTCAATTTTGGGGTGAGTAAGTGCTTTGAACTCGTAATAGCCACGAAGATTTGACGATTCCCGGCTTAGAAAAGCATAAGTATTCTTTGATACAATATATTTATACGTTTGTAATTATTTGTTATATTATTGTACACGGAAGTAGAACAATGACCGAAGTAATAAGCTCAGACAAATCAAAACATTCGCCAACACTACATACTATTAAGATGGTAGAACATACTTTAGAAAATTATCCAAACAGCGTCGTTACTATCCCTGAACTTAAGAGAGCACTTCCAAAGCAAATAAATCATAATACTCTAATGACTATTTTGGAATATCTGGAGAGCAGCAATAAAATCTATGTTGGACTAAAAGGAATAACATGGATACATAACAGCAATGAAAAATTAAGAAATGTAGTGCGCCATGGATTTAAGCTATGAAGCACGTAAGTGTCTCACTAACACCAGAAGCTTATGAAGTGTATCAACATCTTTTAAGTTCTGCCCAGGATTCTAAGCAGGATAATGCAATCCTTAATGCTTTTCTGCAAAAAATAGAACTAATTAAAAAGACTCCTCATTACGGACAAGCAATCGCTAAAAATCTCATACCTATTGAATATAAGAGAGATTATGATCTAAAAAACCTATTTAGAGTAGAGCTTCCTTATTTCTGGAGAATGCTTTATACACTTATGCCAAGTGACAAGGGGATTGAAATAGCCATTGTAGTACTTGACATCATAGACCATAAACGATATGATAAATTATTTGGATACAAAAAATAAAAGCCACTCCTTATTTTACTTTATCGGGCGTTTGGCAAGAATACCCAAATTCATTTACAGGTTAAGTATCAATATAACAAATCCGAGGGAAAATTTATTGAAAGTAAACCCGATAACAGGATTCTCATCTGAAGGAACAGAAGCCCTTTATAAGAGACATGCTGGGAAAATAGTGATAGAGCTTGAACTCAATAGTCTAACAGAACTTTACAATTCTTTTGATCCATCTCCTTTCCATGAGAAAGATCTTGATCCGGATGCAGAGGAATATATATTCAATGCGGTGGATGAATTTCCTCTTAAAAAGCCTCTGGAGATATTGATTCATCTTCCTCCCGCCGAAGTCGATGCGGAAACAGAACTTAACCTTAAAAAAGCTATCAGGAACAATTTCTCATATAAGAAGCTCCTTGCTCAAATAGAATTGAGGAGACTCCTTCATCAGGGAAGGACGAACCTTATGATAGCTTTTGGTTTTCTTTTTTTATGTATTCTTGCAATTAAGTTAGTTTCAAAGTTCGAAGACAGCCTGATAAAAACCCTTTTTTCTGAGGGGCTGCTTATAATCGGTTGGGTAGCCATGTGGGAGCCGGTTAATACTTTTCTTTATGGCTGGTGGCCGATTGTCCATAAACGCAATATTTACCAGAAAATAATTGACATGGATGTATCCATAGGATCAGTTTCTTCGGTGAATCAGGGAATTCCACGTTCGTGATTTCGGAAAGAGTTACAACTTTCCCGCTGCTCATTCTGAGCACTACTCCGCCATCGTTACTTAAAAGAGTCCCTGTATATGTTCTGCCTTTTTTTCGGTTGCAGTAACCTCCCTGTCAAGGAATTTCTCAAGAAGCTTCTTATTACTCACAAGATCGTATTCATAGCTCTGCTCCAGGACAGCGGTATCTTTATGCTTTGTATCCTCAAACATTACCGAGGTAGGGTCGATAAGGGCAGCTACGTTCTTATATTCTACTCTATTAATTCCAGCCTTAAGTTCGAGTTCTCTTCTCTCTTTTACTAAAAGCTACGATAACCTTATCTTCGAACTCATCGGAGATGAAGATAAAAGCATAAACCCGGTCTATTATAAACCTCAGAATCTCTTGTTTGATCGCTCTTGTTTTTTAATCTGAGTGATAGCTTGGGAAGCTAAATTTGAATGTTTAATTTTTATACCCTATTTACCAATCTATTAATATGTCTAGACAACTTATAGACACAGTACAGCGAATTTTAGAAAATTCTTTTTTGCAGATTGACAAAGGAAAAAACAAAAAGGCACTAGAAAATCTGGATAAAGCAGAAAAGCTTCTGCATAAAGAAGATATGCCTGATTTACTATGCCGGATCTTTATGTTGAAAGGAAAGGCTCTTTTAGCTTCAGGCAGGCAGGAAGAAGCCCTGGCTTGAATTTCAGGAGGTGCTTGAGCTTTCCATCACTCACTTCTTAGAAGATGCTGCTAATATCGATTACCAGTACATTATCTATAATGCCATTGGTTTTTCTGTAAAAACCCTCAGGGAAATAAATAACCCTTCAAAAACAAAGGAATCGTTACACAGGAATGAAAAGTATTTTGAGGAAACCCTATCTGCCTATGAAGGTCTGCTTGCAGAAAAGCTTGAGAAGACTGAGGAACCTGAGAAGAATCAGAATTTCGAATACATCATGAATTATTTGAAAACTCTTGGAAATATCCGGGCTTTTTTTATTGAAGCCAGAAAACTTGAAAAGGAAGTATATTTTGTGGGCAGGCTAGTCCAAAATTATAGTAGGGCACTGGAAATCCAGCCGGATAATGAGGAGTTATTTGATGAACTGGATAGAGATATCAGGGATTTTGTAAGAAAACATATGATTTTCAAGAGGCCTGAAGATCCTGCAGAGGTTTTAGAGCAAACAGAAGATGTTTATCGGAAAATCCTTGGAAAAAAACCCGGAAATAGTCTGGCTTTTAACAGCCTGATCTCCCTATATGAAGAATTCGGAGACCTGTATGCGAGCAGGGGAGATACTAAAAAAACCGAAGAGACCTTCCTGCAAGCCCTCAATTTGCTTGAAGAAAAAATCCGAAAGCAGCCAGAGGATATTTCTTACATCCGGATGCAAAGTGAAATTCTACAGAGTCTTAGCAGGTCTCTTTCGGAAGACGAATCTGAAAAAGCAATTCAATATGCTGAAAAAGCTCTAGAAATACTAAAGGAATTGTCAGGGAAAAATCAGGAAGACCGGGATTATCAATATGAGCTTGCCGATAGCTTCTACGAGATTGCGGAACTCTTTAGGGAGATGTACGAATTCGAACGTGCAGAAGAGTCCTATCTGTTAGAAATCGAGACTTACAGGCACATACATAAAAAAGACTCCGAGGACCTGGAAAGCCTGGAAAATATAGCTGCCGGTTTTGATCAGATCGGACACCTCTATGCAGAGGAGGGGAAAACAGAACCTGCCAAACATTACTATGAACAGGGAATCGATACCTATGAAAAGCTGCTTGAATCCGATCCTGGAAGTCTTGACCGTGAGATAGGCATCGCAAGTTCACTCAATTACATCGGAGAACTCTACAAATATCCTGAACCCGAAACTGCCCGCGGTTACTTTGAAAAAGCTCTTGCCATAAACGAAAAAGCAGTGAAACAGTTTCCTGAGAGTACCAGTTATAGGGAAGAGCTAATCTATACTCTAAAAAACCTTGCTTCTGCATATACCAGGGAAGATCACTATGAAAGTGCGATACGGCTGCATGAACGTATCACTGATATCCGCAGGGAAATAGCATTGGAAAATCCGGGGAATTATGAGTATGAAAAATCCCTTGGGCTTTCCTACAGTGAATTCGGGCTCCTTCTTGAAAAGGCTGAAAAGCCGGAACTTGCTTGGCAGCAGTATTTAAAAGCGGGTGAAGTCTTCAGAGGAATCCTGCAAAATGAAGAAATAAACCCTCTCGTCAAGCAGATGCTGGCAACGGAACTCAGGATGGAGATGGTGTTCCTTATCCATACAAAGAAGCACTTCATTGCAGGAGAATACCTGGAACTTATCCGTGATTATTATAATAGCCTTTATGAAAATGACCCTGAAAGCGAGGTAAGTTGGAAGGGCCTTTATGATACTCAGCTCCTTGACGGGAATTTACAGGAATCTATGAAAAATTACGAAATAGCTGCCGAGAAGTATGAATCCGCATTGCAGATTATTCAAAAGCAACTTGAATCGGATCCGGAAAACCCTGACTACCAGGAAAAGGCCAGTTTCATATATACTCAACTCGGCAGTGTCTACTGCTTAGCCGATGAATACGACAAGTCAAAAGAAGCCTTTAAAACAGCCCTCTCCATAAGTACGAAGCTTCTTGAAAAATATCCAGAAGATCAACTTTTTATCAAAGACACCGCTGACATATTAGTAGAATATGCAAAGTTGCTCGAAAAGCTGGACAGGAGTGAGGAAGCAGAAGAATATAGAAAAAAAGCTGAGGCAATGAAAGAGAAGCTGAGTGAGAGAGAACTGGATTAAAAAAGTTTTTAGGAAGGACCTGGTCTCCGGATTCCCAGTTATAAAGAGATAGGAATCAGAAGAAATTCCCTGATTATTTTTTAATGGTATCCATCACTTATGTTCTTGGGTTATCCCCTGGGTTAATTAAAGAGATGGCTGCCTAAAATGAAGATCAGTTTTAAAATATCCCGAAAAACCATATTCTCTGTCCTTAACCTGTCTTTTCACCGAGTGCCAGCTCGAGACAATTCGAAATGGATAAAAAAATAACAAAAGAACATGTTCTGAGATCTTATGCAGGCAATGAAATCTGTCTGTTTTTACTCCTTTCCCAGGATGACTATATTGATCTGCGGTCTGGCAAAAAAACGAATTGGTAAAAACGTATTCCCGATGCCGTTGGAAACTAAAACCATAGTTTTATCAGTTTTTATGACTCCAGTCCTATATTTTTGTCCATTTTGAGAGGGCAAATATGGCGCCCATAATCCGAAAAACGTAACCTGCCCGCCATGCATGTGACCTGAGAGCATCAAGTCGATTTTACCGGTTTTTAATTTTTCGGCAAAATCAGGAGTATGCGATACTAAAATGACAAAATCATTTTCTCCGGCGTCCTCAATTAGTGGACCGATATCAGGTTCGTCGGTAGAGTACCAGTCTATGCCTGCAATTTTGATTTTATCTTCATCGGTTTTTAGCCACTCTGCCCTGTCACTTAGAATGGTAATGCCTGCTTTTTTCATACTTTTTACGGTGAGGTCGTGATCTTCCCACTCGTCGTGATTTCCCGTAACCCCAAAGACACCCATTTTCGACTTAAGTTTGGCAAGCTCTTCAAAACAGGGTTCGATATATTTCCTGTCGCCATAAACGTAATCTCCGCCGAGAATGACAATGTCCGGATCCAGCTCATTTACTTTTCTAACCACTTCGGCAACTCTTTCTCCCGTGAAAAATTGACCGAAATGAATATCGGAAATAAAAATGATTTTCTTGCCGACGAAACTTTGCGGTATGTCGCTGTCATTAACTTCGGTTATCTTTTCTTCTATAAAGTAGGGTTCAATAAAAGAGTAGGCAACGCATACTATTAAGAAGGCGAAGATAATTATGGATGCTTTCGCAAATTTTGAGAATTTTCTTTTAAGTCTCATAATCCAAGTTCGCCCATCAATTGTATATTACTTTTTAAATTTAATAAATATAATTTGCGTTTGTTTCTACTTCACGAACAACATCACAACAAAGCTCCGTTAAGGATGCTAATAATGTTGTTCCAGCTATTATAACCTAAACATAAGAAGACGGTTGTCCTAATAAGCTTTTTAAGTTATATTTATGAAGTGCAAGTGTATTCTTTAATTATATAAATTACCGGGAGTTAAAATCCAATGCGAAATAAAAGGCTTCTCCAGGATATCGGACTGAACGCTTATGAAGCAGCTGCTTACCTGTCTCTTCTTAAATACGGAGTTTCCGAGGCGAATATCCTCTGCAGGGATGCAGAAGTGCCTTATGGGAAAATATACACGGTACTTGAGGCGCTCGCAGGAAAGGGTTTTGTGGAAATCCAGGCGTCGAGGCCCAAGAAATTTCGGGCGGTTGATCCGGCTCTGGCTCTTGATTCTTTTTTTAATAAAAGGAAAATCGAATTTGAAAGGGAAATAGAGATCTTAAAAGGCTCTATCGAAGAAGCAAAACAATCGCTGGGATCCGTGCCTACTCAGAAGCTAAAAGACGAGGTTTTCTGGACCACCGCTATAACCGAATCCGAAATAGAAAAGTTTGTCCTCTCCATCTATGGGGAGGTAAGAAGGTCAGTACGTGTAATCCCTCCGGCCTTAGGACTACCTATTGTTTCCAATTTATTGCCCGAGATTTTGAAAGCGCTTGACCGGGGGGTCAAAGTCAGGCTGTTAATCGCACCCCGTTATGTATCTCTTGCGCCTTTATTTCTATCGCAGAGTGAAGAAGCTCTCCACAAAATAATAAAAGGCATGGAGATCAGGGTTGTCCAGAACTGTGCTTCCTGTTTCGGAGTAGTCGACGACAGCGCAGTAGTACTATTCCAGCTCCACCCGAGGGACAAGGACCGCATTCTCTCGGTTGTGAAAATCTGGGACGCGGGCCTTGCAAAAAACCTGGGCGAGGAATTCGATTCCCTCTGGAACTGGGGAGAGCAGCTCGACCTTGAAAAGTTCAAAGAGGAAAAAGCATTCCGAGGTTCCGGAATGGGTAAGTAATATACATAGAGATACAATATAGATACAATATAGCTAACGTAAGCAGTTTTTCTGTAATGGGGGTTAAAAGAATGGGAGAACAAAAGAAAGAAGAATTCAGGGGAGAACAGAAGGAAGAACAGAGTAAAGAATGTATGATGGGATTTGGAGGAGAGCGGCAGGAAGAAAAAAGGGAAGGACACCGCGGAGAACATCAAGGAGAACATAGAGAACTCGGACACGAAGAACTGCTGGAAAGCATGAGCAGAAAACTGGGTTTTACCCCTCACATCCTTGAGATCCTCGGTGAGCTTGACAGCGAATCTCTGAGAAGATACAACCGATGCGACAAAAAATTACTGTCCGACGGAGCCCTGCCTGCAAAGACCAAGATCCTGGCAGCTCTTGCAGTCGTAGCATCCAAGCAGTGTGAAAGATGCTGTGTCGTGCAGATGCAGAGTGCACTCAATAACGGGGCCACCAAAGAAGAGATACTGGAACTTATGGATGTTATTTTCATAACTTCGGGGGCGCCTGCTGTAGCGGCTTGTCAGGGATGCTTTGAAGATGCTTAAGTGATCTTCAAACTCTTTCAATATTTAAAATATTTTAATTAAGTAAAATAGAAGTGAAAAAGATATCTTAACATCTATAAATTTAATTTTTTAACCAGCTATTCATTTCCTTTTTAATCAAATACACATAATTCACCTTACTAAAATAACAATTCAGTTCTCCAGTACGCTCGTATGCGCAAAAATGGTTTATGAGAACTGAAGGATTAAAGTTTAGAACTCTTATATAAATTCTTTATCTGTTTAATTACTTCAATAATGCCTTTTTTCCAAATTAAGGATTGTTTAACATTGTACAATGTCTTTTTATATAAGTTTAGATTCGAATACCTGAACAAATCTAGATAAAATATTCTAAAAATTTAACTTATATAAGCCGAGATTAATAATTGATTTATTCGTTAATATCACCAATTGATGATTTCTACAAATGACTGAAGATCCGATATAACAATTAAGGAGATAACGCTAAACATGGATAATAAAGAAGGATGGCTAAACCCCGAAGCCGCTGAAAACTATGCTCGAACAGTTGATTTAATAGTACCTCAAAGGAAAGAAATACTATCAATTATTTCGAGGCTTGCAATCGAATTAGGTTCCGAAAATCCTGAGATAATCGATCTGGGCTGCGGACTGGGAGATGTGACCGCTGAGATTGTAAAATTAAAGCCGGATGTCAAGGTTCTCATGGTCGATTTTTCCGACGAGATGATACGACGGAGTAGTGAAAGGTTCGGGGCTAATAAAAATATAAGTGTATTGAAACGCGATTTGAATCTGGGAATTTCAGGCATAACCGGTGAGAGAGAATTTGATGCTGTTGTGTCCTGTTTCGCTTTACATCACATGGAGTTTGAGCACAGGATCAAACTATATTCCGAGATACATGCGGTTCTGAAAGAAGGAGGCTTGTTTATAAATGGGGATCTTTTCAAGGAAGATTCTCCGATTATTGATGAATGGGAATATGATCAAAATATGGCTTCTTTACTCTTAGTTCTTAAAGAGAAGCTTGGACAGGACTGGACATTTGATGAATTGAAGCTTAACAGGCTTGAACATGGTAAAAAGATGGGTGATAAACCCGGAACGATCTGGGATATGTTCCGTGATATGAAGGCGGCAGGATTCGGATATGTGGATTGCGTATGGAAGTTCCGCAATCTCGCCATAATGGCTGCAAGCAAAATCTAAGAGGCTGTTTAAATTCGGGTACTGTAAAGTTGATGGGTGTTGGCAATTTATAGGCTTAACCGCAGATGAAAAATACCTTGGCTTCTGTTAACTTTACAGTTCTTTTGCGAAGATCAAAGAATAAATTTGGAATTGGAGGTTTCTTATGAGTACTGACCGTTTTGAACGAGGCATGAAAAAACTAAAGGAAATTGACGGTGAAGCGGGAGAAAATGTCATTGAGAGTTTAAAGGATATAGCTCCCGATTTGGCGCAATATACCATAGAATTTCCGTTTGGTGATATATACTCACGTCCGGGGCTTGACCTTAAATCAAGGGAAATAGCAGTGGTTGCTGCACTTACGGCTCTTGGTACTGCTTACCCGCAGCTGAAAGTCCATATTCATGGTGCTTTGAATGTGGGATGTTCTCGTACCGAAGTTGTTGAGGTTATCATTCAGATGGCAGTCTATGCTGGATTTCCCGCGGCGCTTAACGGTATGAGTGCAGCGAAAGAAGTGTTTAAAGAGCGGGATGAGAAAGGGCTAAGCTAATCCGTATATTAATTGAAGAATCAGGTAATGTGAGAGTCGTACAAGGGTTATTGGCTTTTTCTCGCAGCAGTCGAGCTTATGAATTATCCATCCCTCATAGACAAGACAGTACTTAAAATTTTATTCTATATCGCAGATATTACATTCTTCGCAGTTGTCGCAGGTGCCGGATTCGGCATTTTGTATTATAAAATTCTTACCTTTTTCGTCAGCTACGAAATCAATACTACCGTCGGAAAAGCCAGCTGCCACATCTTTATCCATGACAATTTTGATACCATTGTTTTCCATGGTTACATCATAATCATTAATATCATCTGCAACTGCTAATCCATATTGAGCATCTGCGCTTGATCCGGTTATGTAGATCCTTATAGCAGGCTGTGACTCATTTTTTAACAAAGTTTTAAGCTCTGCGGCAGCTTTATCAGTTATTTCTATCATTAGAATATCCCCCGAATTAAATCAAAACTCAAACTTAGATGTATTACGTTGTTTCTTTATTTGCGACAAAGAATATAACATGTTAAGAAATATATTTAAGAAACGAATATTTGTTAAAAAAAGGTTAAACATTGTCAAGTAAGCAAATTTTAAAAAATTAATTGCAACTTATACACGTGCTAACATACATAATATTTTTACTAATTAATCTATAAGCTGAAAGAAAGTCCCTCTTTTTTTACAGTTACAGGATCTCAATTGAATTTTCTTTATAATACGCAAAAAGATCTTCTCCCCATTTAATAGACTCCTGATCGAAACCTACCAGGTCAGTTCCAGGATCGTAAGTTCCGTTTTCGAAACAGAGAGAAAGTGAAAAGAAATGATCTGTCACTCCAAACGAAATATTTGAATCATTGGTCACATAAAAATTTGTGTGCTCATATTTAATGAATTCCCCAAACTCGGTCATATATTCACGTTTAACTTGTAAAAAAACTTTTGAGGTAACGATAATGGAAACAGGAATATTTTTACGAGCCAATCCCAGGAACATTTGTGGGAAATTTGGAAGGAATATTGAAGCTAACCCTGCAAAATGCGTAGAGGACATTACATTTTCTATAAATGACTGATGAGAAGTATAGATGTATTCATTTTCATCTTTAATAATTCTGCAATCTTTTAATTCTTTGATCCTGCATAATAGTGTTTCAGGAATTTTTTCCAGATCATGATTTCTCCAGAAATCTTCGTTTGCTTCTATAGATGCAAGGGTGTCCAGAAAGGGTTTGTAATGTAAAGCTGCGATCTTTCCCATAGAGGATAACTGATACAGTTCTTCCTGTTTGAGGATCATGTTGACATTTTCCATCTCTCTTAAGCGAGGTAGTACTTCGGTTGATGTCAGGTTAAAATAGGTTTTGATTTCGGACAGAGTTTTGGGGCTTTCCTCAAGCAGAAACATAATTTCTTTTCGCCTTTCGGAAAACGTTAGAGCGCTGAGAAGTCCTTCTGATTTCACTTTATCAATCCATTATTTTAAATTTTTCTGACAATTCAAGTTTAATATTATTTTTTAGTCGATATATTGAATTAAAGTGAAAGTTACACTTTAGTATCTGTTTTAGGTAATAAAGATATTCAATGTAAATTCTTATTTTAGCAAAGAAACGTAAAACTTTTTCGTTTTTAGTTGAGAATTATGACAGTTTTAGATGACAAAACCTGCAAATACAACCTATTCCTGGTTGTAAATACAGTGCAATCGTTATAAGTTCGAAATGCTGATCCTTATATATGACTCTCATCTATCCGGAAGAAAATTCCGGCGCCGGGAAGAACAAACACAAAAGAGTGAATAAGGTTCTTGCAGTTATTTTCCCCTTTGCTTTTACTGTGCTGATAATAGCAGTTTTCCTGATAGGTATTAGTTCTGCAGCTGTATCTTCTGCAGCTGTATCTACTGCAAACTCATCTTCAGGAAATACTGAAAGTGTAGTATATGGAAGTACTCACCTTGTAGTAGAAGTTTCTGAGATTACCCCAAATCCTGCAAGGCCAGGAGAAGACCTGTTTATAAAAGTTAATGTGGAAAACATCGGAGACGAACCCGCTCAAAACGTAAATGTAGGGATCGAAGAGCTTTATCCTTTTACTTTTAAGTACAGTACCTCAGGGATATATGGTTCCGGTACGAACACGGAACGTACTTTTCAAATCGAACAAATACAACAGCGGTCGAAGGTTGAAATAGATTTTCATTTTTCAGTAGATGCAAAAGCTGATTCGGGGGACCGCCAGCTTGAGTTCACTTTGAAAGATCGTAGCGGGACAAGCCTCTCCAAACGAATCCCTATTCGTATAGAAGGGAACCCTGACCTCGTACTAATAGGAACTGCGATTTTGCCAGTAAACGGAAACAGTGGAGATAACATAAGTAATACCATTTCTGCGGCTCTCACTCCCGGACAGGAGTTCTATCTAAGGACGGTAGTTAAGAATGCAGGTAACGGGAATGCGAAAAATGTAAGGGTAACGCTTAACCTTAACGGCTCTTCACCTTTAATTTCACTGGAAGATAATGTCTGCTTTTTTGAACACTTAGGCGCAGGCAGCTCCGAGAATTTATCATTCAAGCTCCTACTCGGCAGCAATGCTGAGGTACAGCCTTACAAGATTCCACTGCGTATAACAGCTTCCAATGATGCGGGGACCTTCCAGATAGACAAAGCTCAGGAGATTGGGATTAATGTGCTCAACAGGGCAAAAATCGACATTTCAAGCCTTAAATTTGACCCTGAAGTCCCTGTGAAAGGGCAGAGTGTATCCATGACTGTACGGCTTGAAAACGTAGGAGACGGAGAAGCGCGTTTTGTCAAAGCCCGCATTGAAGGGTTTGAAGGTTCCGGAAGTGCCGGAGCTTTTATCGGACGCCTGAAAAAGAACGATGATGCTCCTGCAGTCTTTACTTTTATCCCTGAAAAGACAGGAAAACAGGCAGCAACTCTTGTGGTGGAATATGAGGATGATTTTGGGAATCACCAGCTCCGCGAGGATCTCTCTTTCAACGTGAACAGCCAGACCGGAAATATTCTCCCGTTAATTCTGGGAGCTGCTATTATTCTTGCAGCGGTGGTCTTCTATCTGAAAAAGAAAGGTAAGATTTGATAAAATATGGTAGGATGCTGAAAGGTGCTTAATATGCTTGAAAAAGTGAAAGTCTCCTTTTTCCTGGCCAGCCGCTCCATTACCAGGGGAAATAAAGGAATCACGGTCTTTACAGTCTTCGTCCTGACTTTGATCTTTGTGCAGCTTGTGCTTTTTTCAAGCATACTTGCCGGAGTAACCCTGAAGTTTAACGAGCTGATGGTGGACTTCCAGACAGGAAATATTGTGATTGAGCCAAAGACGGATGAACATTATATTGAGGATGTGTCAGTACTTCAGAAGAAAATAGAAAGCCTCCCACAGGTGGTTGGCACATCAGCCCGCCTGAAAACCTCGGGACTCTTCCGCTACAAAGAAAAGGAAATAGGAGCGACTGTCAGTGGGATAGAGCCGGCGCAGGAGGCTTTTGTAACAGACATTGAGAGCGCCATAATAAGTGGAGAGTTCCTGAGCAGGCCGGACAGGGGTGAAGTCATCCTGGGCAGGGAAGTATCCGGAGGCTTCGGAGCCCTCATGGAGTCCAGGTCCCTTGGAGGTGTGGAAGTCGGAGATACCGTGGATCTGACAGTAAACGGAGTAACCCGGCAGTTCAGGGTAAAAGGAATCTATGCGACCCGCTTTTTTATGGCCGATGCTTCTGCCTACCTCAGCAGGTCTGACATGGAAGAAATGATGGGCATCAAAGACCGGGACTTCGCCCAGGAAATAGCGGTTAAAACGACGGAAGGAGCGGATGAGTATAAAACCAGGAAAGCCCTCCTTTCCTTCGGCATTAAGGAAACCATACGTACCTGGCATGAATTTGCCGGCATTCTCCTCCTGATAGAAAATACACTCGGCCTGGTCCGTAATATTATGAACGCAATCGGCCTGCTGATAGCTTTTGTAATAATTTTCGTAGTGATTTATGTAAACATTGTGAACAAAAAAAGGCAAATTGGTGTGCAAAAAGCCATCGGGATCGAACAGAACGTGATAGTTGCGTCTTTCGTACTCCAGGCAATGCTTTACGCAGGTGCGGGCATCATACTCGGTTATGCCCTCATGCGCTACGGGATTGTACCTTACACAATTTATCACCCGGTACAGGCTCCGCTGGGCAACATAAGCTTAAAACTGGATGATGCGGAAGCCATAAACCGTGCAATCCTCCTGTTTCTGGCTTCTATTGTCGGTTCGGTAATTCCTGCCTACAAACTGGCTCAAAGAAGCCTTCTTGACCTTATCTGGGGCAAGTAAAGGAGGAGAAGCATGATAAACGAAATACGAAGTGGGGCAGAAATTAAAATCCGAGAAAACAAAGAGTTACCTGACCAAACAATTATTGAAGGTAAAGATATAGTCCGTACTTTCAAAATGGGAGAAGTGGATGTCAGGGCTCTGCGCGGCGTAAGTGTGAAAATAAGGCGCGGGGAATTCATTGCCATAATGGGTCCGAGCGGCTCGGGAAAGACAACCCTGTTAAACCAGCTTGGCCTGCTTGATACTCCCAACTCGGGAAAAGTCATAATTGACGGTACGGATACTTCCCGCATGTCCGACCGGGAAAAAGGAGAATTTCGCCTCCACAACCTCGGCTATGTCTTTCAGGATTACGCTCTCATTCCCGAATTAAATGCCTCGGAAAATGTTTACATCTCCCTCATGATGCAGGGAAAGAGTAAAGCAGAATGCGAATCTGCAGCCGCAAAAATTCTCACAGCCGTCGGGCTTGGCGACCGCCTGCAGCAACTGCCCTCCAAAATGAGCGGTGGACAGCAGCAGAGAGTTTCAATAGCCAGAGCTCTTGCCCACAATCCAAGAGTCCTTTTTGCTGACGAACCCTGTGCCAACCTGGACTCTGAGACCTCAAAAGAAGTCCTCGACCTTTTCAAGAAATTCAATACGGAACAGGGACAGGCAATAGTGATGGTTACGCACGAAGGCTGGCATGCGGAATATGCCGATAGGGTGATACGGTTGAAAGACGGACTGGCCGAGGATCCTAGAAAATAGAATTTCAAATTGAACACTTAAGAATTGATATTCGGACCTTGATAATCGGAATTGCTTTGATAATGTCACATTTCCTGGATGCCATTAGAGTGCGAAATAACAATTTGCATGCTTTGCCCGTATTTAAAATCAATTTTTATAAGTACACTTATTAATAGATACAATACTTACATTTTTCATATGTGTATGTCTTGAAAGGTTGGTCTTATTACCACATAATCTCAACATACCGATTTTTTTGACTTCGTGCTAATACTTTATTACTTCCTGTAAAAAACAACATACTTATCAATTAGGTTTACTTCATAACTATTGCCAAAATTTAACACTTAATTTTCTGATTTTTAATAAGTATACTAATGACGTAGTGAAACTTTAGAATATACATTAAGGAGAGATGTGAAAATGAGTAAATTGCTAAGAGTCTTAATCCTTCTAGTGGTTTTTCTCGGATTAGGGGTAACGTGTGCCTCGGCAGCACATGTTATTTCGTTAAATCCTCAAACAATTGATTTACGTCCGGATGCTACACAGAATGTCCAGATTGTGATGGATAAAGTTCCTACCGGAATTTCAGGTTTTAATGTCACAATTTCTATCTCGGACCCGGCAGTTGCGAACATCACTGCGGTTTATTCACCAGTTTGGGCAGGTGTATCAGCTACTTCTGCAGTTCCTTCTAACTTCTGTCTGGATAAAAGCCGTCAACTTTGATCAGGTTCATGCCGGCGACACGAACGTTTTGCTGGGAACCGTTACTATAACCGCAAAAAAATCGGGTACTTCTAATTTAAACATTGTTTCAACACAGATTGATGATACTAATGGCAATTTAATAAATCCTGATGTAATCTCAGGTAAAATACATGTGTTAGGTAACACATCTCCCATATCTCCTGTTGCAAATTTTAATAGTAATGTAACAAGTGGTTATCCACCACTTTATGTACAGTTCACTGATGCTTCGCTAAATGCAAATTCGTGGGAATGGGCCTTTGGAGACGGAGCTACTTCAACTGAACAGAATCCCGTACACATGTATTCAACTGCAGGAAACTATAAAGTTACCCTGAAAGTTAGCAATGCAAACGGAACTGATTTTAAAAATGCTACAATATTGGTTTTTGAAGGCAGCAGTTCAAGCGATGGCAGCAGTAATAGCGATAGAACTGTCAGCAGTGGAAGCAACAGTGATAGTAGTGGCACTAGCAGCAGTGGAAGCAATAGCAGTGAAGAGAACAGTGATAGTAGCGGCACTAGCAACAGTGGAGGTAGCAGCAGTAGTGGAGGTGCCGGCGGTTCTCCTGAGCCCCAGAATAATGTTGAAGTTAAAGAGATCTCACAGGCATTTGTCGCAAGCGGAAGCTCCGTTATATTTGATTTCCCGCAGAAAGTTACTCCTGTCGTAAATTTAAGCTTCGGTTCAAAGAAAACGGCAGGAAAGACTACGACCATAGTTGAGATGTTGAAAGGAAAATCCACTCTGGTTCCAGAACTGCCTTCTGATGAAGTTTACAAATCCCTTAATATCTGGATTGGAAACGGCGGGTTTGGGGATTCAAATAATATTGAGGATGCAGTTGTAAATTTCACGGTAGAAAAAACCTGGATAAAGGATAAAAATATAGATAAATCATCAATCATCCTGAACAGGTACAGTGACAATAAATGGAATCAATTGCCAACAGATCTATCAGGTGAAGATGATTCCTATCTTTATTTTACAGCAAAAACCCCTGGTTTCTCTCCTTTTGCAATAACAGGCAAGATATTAATAAATAAATCTGTGAATGAATCACAGTCTAAACCCAGCATTCAGGAACTTGAACAAAACAGCACAGGAGCAAATGCTGAACAAACACAAAAATCAAATGCTTCCGAGAAAGGAAGTGCAAAAGCTCCTGGCTTTGAAGCAGTCTTTGGGATAGTCAGCTTATTTGCTCTATATCTATATCAAAGGAAGTAAAAGAAAGTAGTATACAAGATTTAAGATATGGAGGTGTACCCGCTGCAATCAGCGAGGTTGTTTTCACCTCCACTCTATTTATTTAAAAATTGTTTTCATTTTATGTAGTAATTCTTTTTATTCTTCCTGTTTTCACCGGATTAGGAGCTGTAACGAAATAAACTGACAAATTTTTATAGTATGCCTACCATCTAGTTTACATGGACAAAGAAGAATACGAACAATTAGTCTCTAAAAGATATGATTTACTCAAATCTTCACTTGATGAAAGAAGTAAACGTCTCTATTTAGCTGTTGAAGCAATTAGTCTTGGATGGAGGGGAGTGAGTACCGTTTCTCGGTCTACTGGTGCTTCACCTAATACTATTGTAAAAGGTTGCAACGAGCTTGAGAGTAAAAAACCCCTTAATGATGGTAAAATACGTGCCTCAGGAGGGGGTCGTAAAAAATGTATTGATAAAGACCCAACTCTATTATCCGATCTTGAAAGTCTTATTGAACCATCAACTCTTGGTGATCCAGAATCTCCTTTGCGTTGGACCTCTAAAAGTCTTCGAAATATAACTACTGAACTCCGGAATATGGGGCATAAGATAAGTCACTCGAGAGTAGCAGATACACTTCATATGCTCGGTTATAGTTTACAAGCTAACAAAAAAACCATTGAAGGAAGTGAGCACCCCGATCGAGATAAGCAGTTTGAACATATAAACGAGAAATGTAAGGAGTTTCAAGAGGAAGGACAACCTGTGATTTCTGTCGATGCAAAAAAGAAAGAGATGGTTGGAAATTTCAAAAACGGCGGTAAAGAGTTATGCCCAGAAAAAGATCCCATAAAAGTCAACGTATATGATTTTGTCGACAAAGAACTGGGTAAAGTAAATCCATATGGGGTCTACGATGTTACCAATAATCTAGGATGGGTAAATGTCGGGATAGACCATGATACGGCATCTTTTGCAGTGGAAAGCATACGTAAATGGTGGTATATGATGGGATGCATATCGCATCCCGATGCAAAAAAAATCTTAATTACTGCGGATGGAGGGGGGAGCAATGGGCACCGAGTACGATTATGGAAAACAGAGCTACAAAAACTGGCAGATGAAACGGGTTTAGTGATTTCTGTTTGTCACTTTCCACCTGGTACAAGCAAGTGGAATAAGATTGAACACAGATTATTTTCATATATATCCATAAACTGGAGAGGTAAACCACTAACAAGCTATGAAGTAATTGTAAATCTTATTGCAGGAACCACCACTGAAAAAGGGCTTAAAGTTAAGTGCATGTTAGATGAGAATGAATATCCAAAAGGGATTAAAATAACTAAAGGAGAAGTTGAAGAATTAGGGATTGTTCATGATAAGTTTCATGGGGAGTGGAACTATACATTTAACCCAAGTAGTTCAACAAATTAATCACGTTATTTTGCTACAGCTCCATAGTGTAGTTCTATGCTAAGGTTAACGTACATTTGAGAAGCACAAAAATCTCTTTTTATTTTTTATTAAATAAAGGGGGTTTACTCGTATTTCCGAAATAAAACAACCACTTACGAATACTCCCCCTCTTTCAATTTTATTAATATATTATTCAAAAAAATTTCTGTTATTACTATTTATTGTACCATATAATACATTATTTATTCAATTTACTATTTAAATTCAAAAAATATTACTACAAAGAGAAATATTTATCTAGTAGTTTCAGTTCTTAACTTTAATCATTATTTTAGTATTAATTTACATATTTTTTATATGTATATTGGAGTCTTTGTTCGCTATACTTAACAATCAATGTATGGAGGTTTTGAGGAAAATAGGCATGAAATTTTTTAATAACAGTACAAAAAATGAGGTGTCGAAAGCATTTTCATACTAAAGAAATGGAAATGATAAACACTCAGGTATATTCCCCCATAATACTTTCTAACAATATTACAGGTACCTGTAATGCGACTAGTATCACAGTGCTGAGCCACTACATATTTGATTGACAGCAATAGTGTCTCTATGATTGATACAGTAGTGGTGAGATATCATAACCACAACAGTAGAATTGATTCAATAACGTGTAAATCATTATATTGTGCATTTAAGAATGAGGGAGAGAAATAAACATGAATAAATTGTTTAGAGTTTTACTCCTTTTAGGCATCTGTCTCGGACTCGGGGTATCATGCGCAGCAGCAGCAAACCCTGTCATATCAGTTAAATCCTCAAAACTTTGATTTGCAACCGGGTTCTACACAGAATGTCGAGATTGTGATGAGTGAAATTCCGTCTGCTGGGTTTTCTGGCTACAATATCACAATTTCCATTCAAGATCCGAATATTGCTGAAATCACAGAAGTTTCGTTCCCAAGTTGGGCAACATTTAATTCTAATGATTCATTTCCTTCGAGTTCTGGTTGGATTCAAGCTGTTGACGCTAACAAAAAAGTTAACGCAGGCGCCACCAATGTTCTTCTGGGAACCATAACTCTTAAAGGAAAACAAGGATAGTACATCGGCTATAACTTTATCTTCAGACGATGTAGAAGACGAAAATGGAGATTTACTAACGGTCGGTTTCACCTCTGGTACAATAAATCCTAAATCGCCAGCAAAGACTCCTGTGATCACCTGGGATAACCCCGCTGACATTTATAATGGAACAGCATTGGATGCAACACAGTTAAATGCAATTGCAAAAGATCCGGATACCGCAGCTAATGTGGCCGGAACATTCGTATATAACCCGCCAACAGGAACAATACTGAATGTAGGAACACACAAATTGAACGTTACATTCACACCCAATGATGCAGCAAACTATACTTCGGCATCAAAGGAAGTAACAATCAATATCGTCAGAAAAAGTTAAGAAAACTCCTGTGATCACCTGGAATAACCCTGCTGACATTTACTCTGGAACAGCATTGAGTGCAACACAGTTAAATGCAGTTGCAAAAGATCCGGATACTGCAGCTACTGTGGCTGGAACCCTCGTTTATACACCACCAGCAGAAACAATTTTGAGTACAGGCACGCATACATTGCATGTTGAGTTCACACCCACTGATACAGCTAGCTATACTAATGCATCGAAGGATGTATCAATCAATGTTGGGAAAGTGACTCCTACAATTACATGGAGTAATCCTGCTGACATAAACGCTGGAACTGCATTGAGCAACACTCAATTGAATGCAGTTGCTTCAGTACCTGGAACATTAGTTTATACACCAGCAGCAGGAACAGTTTTGAGTACAGGTACAAATACATTGCATGTTGAGTTCACACCCACTGATGCAGCGAACTATACTACAGCATCAAAGGAAGTAAATATCAATGTTGGGAAAGTGACTCCTACAATTACATGGAGTAACCCTGCTGACATTTACTCTGGAACAGCATTGAGCAGCACTCAGTTGAATGCAGTTGCTTCAGTACCTGGAACATTAGTTTATACACCACCAGCAGGAACAATGTTGAGTACAGGCATGCATACATTGCATGTTGAGTTCACACCCACTGATACAGCTAGCTATACTAATGCATCAAAGGAAGTAACAATCAATATCTTAGAAAAAGTTAAGAAGACTCCTGTGATCACCTGGAATAACCCTGCTGACATAAATGCGGGAACGGCATTGAGCAGCACTCAATTGAATGCAGTTGCTTCAGTACCTGGAACATTCGTTTATACACCAGCAGCAGGAGCAGTTTTGAGTACAGGTACAAATACATTGCATGTTGAGTTCACACCCAC
>CAWFUY010000033.1:0-53706 GCA_963818955.1 uncultured Methanosarcinaceae archaeon
TTATAGGAATGAGCAGGATCTTGTATTTCTCAAGTAATATAGAGCAACCGGAAGCAAAATGATAAGTGCTATGAGTCCGTCTCCGCCTCCTATTAAAGGGTTATAGTCAGGATAAATTATTGTCCATATTCCATGATCCTGAGCATTTACGACTCCATGCATGAACGACGCCAGAAATATGCTTTTATTTTGCAAAGCCAGAGCCCCAATATAAATTCCCAGCAGAGTCATCAAAGAGGAAGGTGAATAAAATCTCTAAAGTCGTTATCTGAAAAGAGGGATTAGCCTGTGAACATGTTTCTGGTATTCCCTATATTCGTCACCAAACTTAGGACAATGAGAAATGTGGACAAAACCAATTTCAACAGCTCCCCTTGAGACCATCTAGCTAACTTAAAAAGTAGAGAGAAAATGAAAGAGATAATGAAAGAAGTGAATGAAGGCGAAAATCGATGAAATTTCCATTCCGTTCGAATTTAAGCTCATACCTTTGCTTTCATTTTGTCTACAATAATATAATCCTTAATAGCACTTACGGAATCGAAAGGCAAAAGGATGTAATTATCCACTTTCCTATATCTGGTAGTATCAAAGTTGGGGTTCGGGTTTATCATCAGGTCGATTATATTCCCGCCTTTGATCTCGACTACAACGTTGCTTAGAGTTCCTATCTCTGTTCCGTCGGTAGCCATCACCTGCTTATTGAAGAGAAGGTTCCTTGCAAATACTTTCGACATTTCTCTCCATCCTCGATGTCATGCGAATTTGGTAAATCTGACTTTCATTTATAGAGTTAATCATTTAAAGAGTTGCCTATTTATATAGTTGTTCATTTAAAAATTCGCTCATTAAAGGGGTTACTCACTAATAGAGTTACCCATTTAAAGAACTACGCATTTGATTTCATCTGTAGCCGACATAACCGGCAGTATCCGTGATTTTCTGGCCTCCTTTGAACTGAGCCTCTATCTTCTCATAAAACTGAGCAATATTTTCCGAAATAGTTGGTTTTACCTTCTTCAAAGCTTCCCTGAAATGCCTCATCTCAATTCTTTCTATATCGAAATTTTCTCTTAAGGCAATCATCACAGCTTCCCTTGATACGGATTCGATATCTGCTCCCACATAACCTTCGGTTATATCTGCAAGGTTTTCAATGTCCACATCCGGAGCAAGAGGTGTATCTTTTAAATGGATCTTGAAAATTTTAAGTCTGCCTCTGCGGTCAGGAGCACCAACAAAGACCAATCTATCAAAGCGCCCGGGCCGTATGATTGCAGGATCGAGGAGGTTAGGGCGATTGGTTGCGGCAATCACTACCACGTCTTTAAGTGTCTCGAGTCCGTCCATCTCTGTAAGAAGCTGGTTCAGCACCCTCTCGGAAGTGTGGCTGTCCGTAGACTCCATGCCGGGCATGGATGCAATCGAATCAATCTCGTCAAAGAAAATTACACATGGAGCGACCTGTCGCGCTTTTTTGAAAGTTTCTCTGATAGCTTTTTCAGATTCTCCAAGCCACTTTGAAAATATCTCCGGGCCTTTGACACTTATGAAATTGGCGTTCGATTCTTTTGAAACTGCTTGAGCAATGAGAGTTTTTCCAGTCCCCGGAGGGCCATAAAGCAGGATTCCCCTTGGAGCTTTTATACCCATCTGGATAAACTTCTGTGGGCTTTTAATAGGCCATTCAACAGCCTCAATAATTGACTGTCTTGCTTCGTCCAGTCCTCCTACATCATCCCAACCAACTGTTGGCATTTCTACAAAAATCTCCCTTAAAGCTGAAGGTTCTGCTTCATTAAGGGCATCTTCGAAGTTATTCTTAGTTACGATGATCTTTTCCAGCTTTTCCGGTGGAACTGCTTCTATATCAAGGTCAAGGTCAGGCATGTTCTCTCTGAGGCAGCGCATGGCAGCTTCCTGTACAAGGGCCAGCAGATCTGCACCCACAAAACCCTGGGTTCTTTCGGCAAGATACTGAAGATATCTGTTCACCTTCTCCTTCTTTTCTCTCTCCAGGACAGCATCATCAGTTTCTGTTTCTGTTTCTGCCATTATATCTGCGGTTTCGTTCGATTCCGGTTCTGTGTCGGGCTCTACTTCCGCTTCAATAGGCATTCCTCTCGTATGGATCTGCAGGATCTCATACCTGTCTTTCGTGTCAGGCACTCCAATGTGGATTTCCCGATCAAAGCGACCAGGTCTCCTTAGCGCCGGATCAATTGCATCTACACGGTTAGTAGCTCCGATAACTACTACTTGCCCTCTTTCTTCCATTCCGTCAAGTAGAGTAAGGAGTTGAGCAACTACTCGCCTTTCCACTTCTCCGGTCACATTTTCCCTTTTTGGGGCAATGGAATCGATCTCGTCTATGAAAATGACTGATGGAGCATCCTGAGTTGCCTCTTCGAAGATCTTCCTGAGCCTTTCCTCACTTTCACCGTAGAACTTCCCTACGATCTCCGGGCCTGCGATGTAATGGAAACTAGCTCCGGATTCATTAGCTACGGCTTTTGCAATCAAGGTCTTTCCGGTTCCGGGAGGGCCGAAAAGGATGACGCCTTTTGGCGGTTCAATATTCAAATGGCGGAAAAGCTCCGGGTGTTTCATAGGCAGCTCTATCATTTCCCGGACGCGCATTATCTCATCGCCAAGGCCCCCTATATCCTCATAAGTTGTTACGCCTTTGGTCGCTTTTTCGTAGCCCTGCACCGGCTTTTTCCTGAGTTCGATGATTGTTGCTTCGGTTATAAGGACTATTGTGTTTGCCGGGTCGGTTTCTACAGCAACCAGCGGAATAACCTGGCTTGTAGTCAGGGATTCGGTCATAGGCTGGGACATCGAGTTGATTATGGGAATGATGTCTCCCCTGAACACTGGCCTTTTAAGGATATGCCGCTTAATAATTTCATTTGCATGTTCTCCAAACTGAAGTTCAGGTCCTCCTTGAGTCATGCTTTCCGGAAGAGCCAGGATAAGTTTCTTTGCTTCCGGAGCTTCCACCTTCTTGATTGTTACTTTCTCTCCTATTGAAACGCCTGCGTTCTGTCGGATAAAATTGTCAATTCTTACAAGTCCCTGTTCCCAATCTTGCCTGTCTGCCCGCCATACCTTTGCCGTGGTCTTTTTCTTGCCCCTTATTTCCACAATATCGCCTGGCGAAAGCTGAAGTTTCAGCAAGGCTGTTGGATCAAGTCTGATAATTCCTCTTCCAAGGTCGATAGGATACGCCTTTTCAACCTTCAACTGTATTTCTTCCATGGATTATCCCAAAAATAGTTGTCTTTGATTGTAATTCTATTCGGTAATTATATGATAACAGATATCTGAATTCACGAATTCTGTAATAAATATCAAATGTTTCCTGGCACTACTTGTTTCCTGGCACTACTTTATTCTTACACTCATATTAGATGCTCTTTTTATTTCAATGCCTGTGATGAATAAATTTTATCCCGTGCCAATTTTTTTCGTAAGAATCTAAGCTCAGTATTTTTTCGGCGGCTTTAATTAGAAAGAAAATGTCTTTCCGTGTCAAACCTTTATGCCAAAGCTTACGTCCTGTCCGTAAACAGCTCTAATGGTAGAGAGTTAAACCCATTATCAGTTATGTATATTATAAGGCACGGGATATATATTCTATATATTCCGTATTTATTTAATAAGTTTATCCCTCATTCCGTTTTCCTCTGGAAATTAATATATTTATAACTTTTGGTGTATAAAAATTTTAATATTATTAAAGCTCGATATAATTCGATTTAAATATTCCTTGACCTGAATGAAGCTCAAATTTATATATTACGAATATCAGGATTTGACAGCATGAATCTTGAAATATTGCAGGACAAAATTATTGATTTCATCTGGAACGAAACCCACAAAGCCGGGGTAAGCGGCGCAGTTATAGGTATTAGCGGGGGAATAGATTCAGCTCTTACCGCAGCGCTTACCGTAAAAGCTCTGGGGAAAGATAAAGTACTCGGTATATACTTGCCCGAATCCGGCCTTACAACATCCGTAGACACCGAAGACGCGAAAGCCGTCGCAGATTGGCTTGGTATCGAGCTTCGTACAATAGATATCTCAGGAATAGTCGCAGCTTTCATGGATACAATTCCTGATAGTGAATCTGCAAACTATCTTGCCCGAGGGAACCTGAAACCAAGAATCAGGATGTCCATCCTCTATTTCCATGCGAACCAGATGAACCGGATGGTCATAGGTACCGGCAACAAAACCGAGATCCTCTTAGGCTACTATACCAAATATGGCGATGGAGGCGTTGATCTTGAACCCATTGGCGGGCTCTATAAGACCGAAGTATGGGAACTTTCCCGCATGCTAGGAGTCCCGGAACCCCTAATTACTAAAAAACCCTCCGCAGGCCTCTGGAAAGGCCAGACCGATGAAGCCGAACTCGGTATCTCTTACCTGAAAGTTGACAATGTGCTAAGATTGCTTGAGCTAAACGAAGCTCCTGAAACTATTATTAGCGGTCTTGACGTCTCCAGAGAGCAGCTTGATTCTGTCATGATGCGCATCGAAAGAAACGAACATAAAAGAAAAGCTCCTCCTGTGCCGGAATTTTACTGATAAAACTATAAAGCATTGAAGGCACAAAAGACCTGATTACCTCTCTTTAACCGCGGAAAGCGCTGAAGACGCGGAAAAGATCGTGCCTGATTTACTTTTTTACAAATTCTAATTTTTAGCATCCTTTTGTTTTTTTCGTCTCATAGACCCCAGGCTCTCACCGGACGCGAAGCGGACGGCTTTTGCATAAATGAGTGTAAGAAGAATAAGAGATTGGTGAATGAATGTAGCATAATATATTTGTCTTCTTAATTTGGATTTCAAAAAATGGAGGGAAAATTTTCGCGGTAGAGCGTTAGTTCAGATCTAGAAAATTGTAAAAAAGAGCAAGAATTAAAAGGATTCGGGAATATACCTGAACAGAAAGTCTCCAAAGAGGAAAACGACGTTAATCGAATTATTAAATTGATAATTAAATGAGAACAGTTCAGGCTAAAAAATGATTGAGAATAACCTAAATTGGATCACTAATTTTATCTGGGGAATCGCCGACGACGTACTGCGGGACCTCTATGTCCGTGGCAAATACCGTGACGTAATCCTGCCAATGATAGTCCTCCGGCGCCTGGATGCGGTACTCGAACCTACAAAACAGGATGTGCTCGACATGAAAGCTGCTCTTGACAGGGCAGGCATAACAAACCAGGACCAGGCTTTGCGCCAGGCTGCTGGACAGGCTTTCTATAATACGTCGAAATTTACTCTGCGAGACCTGCGCTCCCTACCTAACAAGTGCCGTTACTGAAAGAAGGGGGAATTGAAGCATTTATTCGCAAGGAAGTTCTGCCCCATGACACAAATGCCTGGATAGATGAGACCAGCATCAAAACCAGGTATGAGATAAACTTCACACGTTATTTTTATGAATCGCAGCCGCTGCGGTCTCTTGAGGAAATACGTGCAGATATTCTCACACTGGAGAAAGAGACTGAAGGGTTGCTGGACAAGATTATTGGGAGAGGCGGGAGATGAAGCTTGTTGACTGAGAAAATGTGATTTTTTACATTAATATATATTCAATTTTATAAATGAATTGTCTCCGCACTGCGGAGACAATTGAACCGTATATTTCAGTTTCTGACGATTAATTTGCATACACCTTTAACACAAATTCGCAATAATATATCTGCCTGAATCGAGGAATGAGGGAAAAGCAATCAAATTTCTAGGGAAAAATGTCTGGAGAAATATGTAATGAACCGCAAGGACAAGCAGGAAATTGGACCTACCTTGAATAATTCTCTGTTACTAGCGGATATTCGTAATATGATCGAGGAAGCCCGCTCTGTAGTAGCTACAGCCGTAAACGCTAGCCTAACAATGCTCTATTGGAATATCGGTAAACGTATCAATGAGGAAATACTTAAAGGTGAGCGGGCAGGATATGGTGAAGAGATTCTTTCTAATCTGTCTCAACAGTTAATTTCGGAATATGGCCACGGTTTTTCTGCTAAGAATCTACGTCACATGATGCAGTTCGTTGAAACATTTCCTGATGAACAAATTGTCTCCGCACTGCGGAGACAATTGAGCTGGACGCACTTCAAGTCATTGATCTATCTTGATGATCCGATAAAACGTGATTTCTATGCCGAAATGTGCCGAATCGAACGCTGGAGCACTCGAACACTACAGGAAAGAATGGATTCGATGCTATATGAGCGCACAGCTATTTCTCAAAAGCCAGAAGAAGTTATCCGTAATGAGCTTGCTAACCTGAGGAAGCAGGATCTTTTAACACCTGAACTTGTTTTCCGCGACCCCTATATCCTCGATTTCCTCGGCCTTAAAGACCGTTACCTTGGAAAAGGACCTTGAGGATGCTATACTGCGTGAACTTGAAGCTTTTTTGCTGGAATTCGGGACCGGATTCGCCTTTATAGCCAGGCAGACGGCGCATCCAGATTGATGATGACGATTTCTACATTGACCTCCTTTTTTACCACCGTTCCCTGCACAGGCTGATCGCTATCGACCTTAAGCTTGGAAATTTCAAAGCCGAATACAAAGGCCAGATGGAGCTCTACCTCCGCTGGCTGGATAAATATGAAAAGCAGCCAGGAGAGGAATCCCCACTGGGAATTATCCTCTGCGCCGGAAAGAAGGAGGAGCAAATCGAACTGCTTGAATTAAACCGTTCGGGCATCCATGTGGCAGAATATCTTACTGAACTGCCGCCCCGCGAATTGCTGGCCGAGAGGCTGCACCGGGCCATCAAGACCGCAAAAGCAAGGCTGGAGGCATACAATGACCAATAACAGGGAAAGACCCAGAGCTTTTTCGGTACGCCTTTTTCTTCCAGGCGGCGATCCGGACGGCGTCAAAACCGTGGAAAAATCAAACTGGACAGGCAGCGGGCTTGTGATCCCAAGGTCTCTGTTTGCTGAAACACGTTCCCGTCCTGAACTGGGAAGAACGGGTGTTTACATTCTGGTCGGACCCGATGAAAATTCCCAGCTTCCCCGCGTCTATGTCGGTGAAGGCGATCCAATCGGCCCAAGGCTTGACCAGCATGCGAAAAACAAAGATTTCTGGACACAGGCAGTAGCCTTTACCAGCAAGGACCAGAACCTGAATAAAGCTCACATCCAGTTTCTTGAATACCGCCTTGTTAGTCTTGGAAAATCCGCTAAAAGGTGCATTCTAGACAACGCCAACACGCCACAGCCTCCTTCGCTTTCGGAAGCAGATACTGCTGAAGCTGAAGGTTTTCTTGCAGATGTCCTGCTCTGCCTTCCAGTGCTGGGATACGGATTTTTTGAAGAAGCACCTGCACCCACACAGACCAGTCGCGAATTTATGTTGAAAGCTAAGAACATAACAGGAAAAGGATATGAAGCAAGTACGGGTTTTGTTGTACGAGCAGGTTCTCAAGCTGCTAAAAGTGAGGCAAAATCAATTCATGTCTATTTGAGCGCTATGCGCCGTTCACTGGTCGAACAGGGCATTCTTGTTGACAATAATCAGTATTATGAGATGATACAGGATTACACTTTTAATTCTCCCTCAACTGCAGCGGGTGTACTTCTAGGGAGGTCGGCAAACGGGCGCATTGAGTGGAAAACTTCTGACGGACATACATTAAAATCAATCCAGGATGCAGAGGTGGATAAATGATCCACGACCTCAAACCCTACCCCACATACAAAGATTCCGGCGTGTCTTCACGATGGAAAATTGCGATTGATCAATCAATCTGAGACTGCCCTGCGTATTTCGATAAGCTTTTAATAGCAGTTTAAGTTATTATCCATGATGCTCACCAAAAGAATTATACCATGCCTTGATGTGACCCTTGATAGGGCAGGTGGCTGCGTTGTTAAGGGTGTGGAGTTTGTGGGCCTGAAAGAGGCCGGAGACCCTGTGGAATTCGCCAAGCGCTATAATGAAGCGGGCGCAGACGAGCTTGTTTTCCTGGATATCACTGCATCTGCCCATGGGAGGGATACCATGATCGATGTGATTGAAAGGACTGCAAACGAGGTTTTTATCCCTCTGACGGTCGGAGGCGGGATAAGCTCAATTGAAGCTATACGACAGATCTTGCGCGCGGGAGCAGACAAAGTTTCTGTAAACACTTCGGCAGTTAAGAATCCTGATTTTATAAAAGAGTCTTCCGACATATTCGGTGCTCAGTGCATTGTCACTGCTATTGACTGCAAACGCAACCTGGACATTAAGAACAATCCGGACAAGACTATACTGGAACTTGAAGACGGGACTTCTGCCTGGTACGAGGTAGTTATATATGGAGGGAGACAAGCTACGGGAATCGATGCCGTAGAGTGGGCCCGGAAGGCAGAAAAATTGGGCTCAGGGGAAATCCTGCTTACCAGTATGGACCGGGACGGCACCTGCGCCGGTTATGATCTTCCGATTACGAAAAAACTCTCAGAAGAACTGGATGTCCCTATTATAGCTTCGGGAGGAGTCGGAAACCCGCAGCACATCTACGAAGGTTTCTGCGATGGAAAAGCTGATGCGGCTCTTGCAGCCAGTATCTTTCACTTCAATGAGTATTCGATACGCGAAGTAAAAGAGTACCTGAGAGAGAGGAAAGTTCCTGTAAGGCTTTAATATTATAGAAAGAGGGGAGACAATGGAGATTTCGGACTCTTCATTTATTTAGGCTTTGTACAGGCACTCCTTTACTCATACAAGAGTTTATCTCTCTTTTACTGTGTGATTCAGAGATATTAGATACTTTTTTATTTCTTAGAGACTATTTCTTATCAAAGTTTTAATGAATTGTTATCTCCGGGTTAATCGAATGCAAGAGGCTGAGACAATGGAAATTGATGATGGTTTACAATTGAAGATCCTGAACAATACGGGCGAAGACCTTGTGCTTCAGGCCCAGCACATCGAAAAAGGAATGTTCAAAAAAGGCCACCAGGCTCCTCAGACGATAGAATCTTATGAAGAAAAGGATATTCAACTTGTCGCATGCGAAGGAAGCTGCGAAGGTGGAGCCGACATTGAGGGCTGGGTCAAGTACGGAATAGGCTGTGCAGAAGGGTCATGCAAATTGCATTTCAAACATCTGGGTAGGGAAAACAAAGTTACTTACTCCTGCGAATGCCATATGCACGATGGAAAAATGCTCTGTGAGACCTCAAAAGACAAGAAAAACGGGAGAATTTTAAACTGGATAATCGGTCCGAAGGACTAAACAGATAGATTTTCACTCCAATTTCTTCTTTAAATTTCAAATTCAATTTTTTTCGGGGAATACATTTTTAAGTATTTTTATCTCAACAGAATATTCATTTCCTCAAAAGAAAATCTGGCATATATGTATCGGTTGTATTTCCAAAGCTTATTTTGAGACAAAGTCCTTTACTGATAACCTGTTTTTCTGCCAGTATAAAGAATAAGCATTGTAAAACAAAGAATTTTATGATCCTCGATTAATATATATGAAGGGTAAAGAAAACATTCAAAGGATTCGGAAAAATGCTTAAGCAAAGATTTGTGCTCGATACTACAGCATTGACGGATTTGCAGACGCGTGAGGTTATGGGTTACGCCTCTCTTTCGGAGGGTATGAAAGCGATTCTTGATTTGATAGCCGATGCCCGACTGAATTTTGGGATAAGTTGTTATGTGCCCTATCCCTCGGTCTATAAGGAGATTCATGAATTTGCAAACCGTAATGACTGTGATAAGGAAGTTATTGCCAAGATAGATACCTGGCTTGTGAAAAAAGCTCCTGACCGTTATAGGGTAGATGTTACTGCTCAAATTTTCCATGAGTATGTGGCTTATATGAGGGAGAGAATTAACCGCGGAATGGGAGTTGCTGAGGACGCAATCTGGGAAGCAGCTACCGAATGTCTCCTTATGGAAAGCCCTCAAAAAAAGGAAAAAGAGTACAGGGAAGAGGTTGAAAGGGAAGTAATTGGCGGGATAATTGGCAAATTCCGGAATAAATATCGGGCTGCCCTAAGATATGGAATTCTTGACAGTGCTCCTGATATTGATGTCCTGATCCTTGCCAAAGAACTTGACGCAGCAGTTGTTGCAAGTGATTACGGGATTGAAAAATGGGCAGAGCAGCTTGGAGTGCGCTTCGTGCCTGCAAATACTTTCCCAATGATGATCAAAGAATATCTCAGACATCTTCCGGAAAGGGATAAAGAACCCGAATCCGTAAACGGAAATAAAAATAAAAAAGGATCTTCAGGGGAGATTAACTTCATTTAAGGGATTTATATTGAAACAACTGGGGGGTCACAATTTGAGAAATATCGCTATTGAAGAGCTAAAAGCTCGAGAGATTTTCCGTCAGAAGGTTGAGGTTGTTGAGAGAAAAGGAGTAGGACATCCTGACTATATCTGTGATGCCATTATGGAGCAGATTTCAGTAAACCTGAACCAGGTATACCTTGAAAATTTCGGGACTATCCTGCATTATAACGTTGATAAAGGTATGCTCATCGCAGGAGAAGTAGAAGGAAGATTTGGAGGAGGCAGGGTCATAAGCCCTATGAGGTTGATTTTTGGGGATAGGGCAACCTTTGAGGCCGGAGGAAATGAGATTGATGTACCTGACCTTGCAATCAACACCGCAAAGAATTGGCTCTCGGAGAATCTCCGTTTTGTAGACCCCGAAAATCTCTGTTACCAGGTAGAGATTAAGAAAGGCTCTGAAGAACTGACGGATATCTTTACAAGAGGAGGGGAAATTCTCGGAGCAAACGATACTTCTGCGGCAGTCGGATATGCACCTTTAAGCCCAACTGAGCGGCTCGTGTTTGAATGCGAACGCTTCCTGAACTCGAAAGAGTTTAAAAAGGAGTACCCGGAATCCGGAGAAGACATAAAAGTCATGGGGCTCAGGCATAAAGAAGATTTGCACCTGACTGTGGCAATGCCGCTTCTGGACAGGTTCGTTGAATCAGAAGCTGACTATTTTAAAAAGAAAAAGGAACTTCATGAAAAGATCGAAGAGTTTACCCTGGGGTTTGCAGAGCAGGAAAAGGCTAAATTCGAAGATTACCCGTATTTTAGGCCCACTGCTTCTCTTAACACTCTGGATAAGCCCGGTAGAGGATTGAAAGGAATTTACACTACCGTAACAGGCACTTCCGCAGAAGATGCTGATTGCGGAGAAGTGGGGCGTGGAAACCGCGTAAACGGGATAATTCCTTTAAACCGTCCGGTTAGCAGTGAAGCCGCCGCCGGAAAGAACCCTGTCAGCCATATAGGAAAAATCTATAACCTGCTTTCCCACAGGATTGCAGACCGGATTTACCGGGAAGTTCCCGACGTTTCAGAAGTTTATGTCTGGCTCTTAAGTGAGATCGGCACTCCAATTGACCAGCCTCAGATTGCAACTGCCCAATTGATAATGAAAAAAGGATCTTTAAGCGATATTGAAAAAGAAGCGGCCGGGATAATAGAAAACGAGCTCGAGAACATACGTGCTTTTTCATTAGAGCTGGCTGCTGGAAAGTGCTCTGTCTGCTAAAGCAAACAGAAAAAAGTTCATACTCCGGCGACAAAAGCGAGCAGAGCAAAGAACATTGCAATTTTCAACATTTTAGAAGATTTTGAAGGATTGTTCCTGATAAGTATCTGATGGATAGCTGCAAGAAAACCCAGGTCTGCCAGGAAGACAAGATATAGATATCGCATACCTAATACTGACATAAGATAAGGAAGAGGGCTTAAGAGCACTGCAAGAAATCCTACAAAAGCCGCCAAGATAGCTTGCATTTCTTGCTCCTATCCTGAGAGGTAGGGTATCCGCTCCTTCGATTTTATCCCCTTCCATATCTTCTATATCCTTTACAATTTCCCTGGCTGTGATCGCAAGAGCAGAAAGCACGAAAAGCACGGAAAGAGTTTTAAGCCCTTCAAAACCAAAAACCGAAGCTCCGAACAGGAAGGTAGAACCCGTAAGATATCCTATGCTCAGGTTTCCCAGAAGGGGAGTACTTTTAAGAGTTTTTGCATAGAAAATGAGCAGTAGAGAGTTAAAAAGGGCAATAAATCCGCATACCGTGTTGATTTTGATAGCCAGAGCAATGCCAAGGACAAACAGAAGATAAGAAAAATAAAGTGCTTCTTTTAATTTTACTCTTCCGGAAGGAATAGGTCTCTCTGGACGGTTAATCGAATCGATTTTTATATCAAAATAATCATTAATCGCGTTACCCGCACCTGAAACCAGGAACACGACCACAAATACAAGCCCTGTGGGCAAAACCGGAAAGTTTCCTGGAGTATTCGAGCCGTGAGCAACTGATTCTAAAATATTGAACGCTATCAATGTTCCTATTACAGCTGCAAAACCTGCCATCAGGCAGTTTTTGTATCTCATAAGCTCCAGATATGTACGTATTCCAGCAGACATCAGAAGAATGCAGCATTATTTATAATTAAAGGTATCGGGATCTTTTGCATAATTGTTTAATTTGCTTTCTTTAGCTGCAAGCTGAAGCGAGATCTGAAAATAGATATGTATTCTTCCACATTGTTTACAAATTTTCTTAACTTTTTTGTTTTCAAAAAAAAGGAAAAAGGCAGCGATAACTGTTATCGGAACTTATCTCGATTCCATAACCGTAGCTGCCATGATGTGTTTTTGAACTTTCTAATTTAACTACTGGTAAATCCTAGTAATCTGCAGTAATCTTTGTGTCAAGGAAATTTACACCACCATGGTCTTTTCCGCGCACTGCTAGCAGATTTGTACCTGTTTTTAGTATACTATTGTCAACTGGAAACTCGAAATAATCCCATTCTGCACACATTTCATGTGTTTGAGTTCCGTTTGAAACATCATGCCCATTAATGAAAACCTGAACATCATCGTCTACTGCGATATAAACTTTTAGATTAGTGACACCTGCAGGAAGAACGAACTCTTTCCTTAGAAGGATGTCTGTATATTCTTGCCATGATGTCATAATGTACTTTGAACTGTATATATCACAAATACCGGGTTTAATTAAACCAAACGAGGCATTTCCCATTGAAAAATCAGAATCATCATAGTTTACATCTTCAAACCCTGCACTTTCTCCATAGTTCACTATCTTATACTTGTATTTGGAATCCATATAAGGAACTATAGTTATACCAAAACCGTCAGTCACTGTTAATGTCCGATCAGAACTGCTAATTCCATCACTTGTAGCATTTATCTGAGTAGTACCTAAGGATGTAGACGTTGCCAGGCCTGATGCATTGACGCTAGCTACTGAGGTATTGCTTGATGACCATATTACTGTGTCCGTAATGTCTTTTATACTTCCATCAGAATAATTTCCAGTGGCAATAAACTGTTGAGTTTGACCCAGTGATACTGTTGGATTTAACGGAGCAACAGTAATGGATACAAGTTTAGCCTCTGCAACCGTCGATTTCTGATCTGCAGTAATCTTTGTGTCAAGGAAATTTACACCACCATGGTCTTTTCCGCGCACTGCTAGCAGATTTGTACCTGTTTTTAGTAAACTATTGTCAACTGGAAACTCGAAATAATCCCATTCTGCACACATTTCATGCTGTTTGAATTCCGTTTGAAACATCATGCCCATTAATGAAAACCTGAACATCATCGTCTACTGCGATATAAACTTTTAGATTAGTGACACCTGCAGGAAGAACGAATTCTTTCCTTAGAAGGATGTCTGTATATTCTGGCCATAATGTCTTAATGTACTTTAAACTGTATATATCACAATAACCGGGTTTAATTAAACCAAACGAGGCATTTCCCATTGAAAAATCGGAATCATCATAGTTTACATCTTCAAACCCTGCACTTTCTCCATAGTTCACTATCTTATACTTGTATTTGGAATCCATATAAGGAACTAAAGTTATACCAAAACCGTCAGTCACTGTTAATGTCCGATCAGAACTGCTAATTCCATCCCTTATAGCATTTATCTGAGTAGTACCTATGGATGTGGATGTAGCCAATCCTGATGCATTGACGCCAGCTACTGTGGTATTGCTTGATGTCCATATTACTGCATCTGAAATGTCTTTTGTACTTCCATCAGCATAAGTTCCAGTAGCAATAAACTGTTGAGTCTGATCCAGTGATACTGTTGGATTTAACGGAGATACTATTATAGAAACCAGTTTTACAGTCACTGCTAAAATCTGGTCAGGACTGCTAATTCCTTCACTTGTAGCATTTATCTGAGTAGTTCCTATGGATATAGACGTTGCCAAACCTGATGCATTGATGCTAGCTACCGTGGCATTGCTGGACAACCATGTTGCTGTAGCTGTAATGTCCTTTGTACTTCCATCAGAATAAGTTCCAGTAGCAATAAACTGTTGAGTTTGACCCTGAGATATTGTTGGATTTACCGGAGTAATAGTAATGGATACAAGTTTAGCTTCCGTCACTGTTAATGTCTGATCTGTACTGCTAATTCCGTCAATTGTTGCATTTATCTGAGTAATTCCTGTGGATACAGACGTTACCAAACCTGATGCATTGATGCTAACTACTGTGGTATTGCTTGATGACCATATTACTGTGTCCGTAATGTCTTTTATACTTCCATCAGAATAATTTCCAGTAGCAGTAAACTGTTGGGTTTGACCCAGTGATACTGTTGGATTTAACGGAGTAACAGTAATGGATACAAGTTTAGCCTCTGCAACCGTCGATTTCTGATCTGCAGTAATCTTTGTGTCAAGGAAATTTACAACACCACGATCTTTTCCGCGCACTGCTAGCAGATTTGTACCTGTTTTTAGTAAACTATTGTTAACTGGAAACTCGAAATAATCCCATTCTGCACACATTTCATGTGTTTGAATTCCGTTTGAAACATCATGCCCATTAATGAAAACCTGAACATCATCGTCTACTGCGATATAAACTTTCAGATTAGTGACACCTGCAGGAAGAACGAACTCTTTCCTTAGAAGGATGTCTGTATCTTCTGGCCATAATGTCTTAATGTACTTTAAACTGTATATATCACAATAACCGGGTTTAATTAAACCAAACGAGGCATTTCCCATTGAAAAATCAGAATCATCATAGTTTACATCTTCAAACCCTGCATTTTCTCCATGGTTCACTATCTTATATTTGTATTCGGAATCCATATAAGGAACTATAGTTATACCAAAACCGTCAGTCACTGTTAATGTCCGATCAGAACTGCTAATTCCATCACTTGTAGCATTTATCTGAGTAGTACCTAAGGATGTGGATGTAGCCAATCCTGATGCATTGACGCTAGCTACTGAGGTATTGCTTGATGACCATATTACTGTGTCTGTAATGTCTTTTGTACTTTCATCAGAATAAGTTCCAGTAGCAATAAACTGTTGAGTTTGACCCAGTGATACTATTGGATTTAACGGAGATACTATTATAGAAACCAGTTTTACAGTCACTGTTAATGTCTGATCTGTACTGCTAATTCCGTCACTTGTAGCGTTTATCTGAGTAGTACCTGAGGATGTGGATGTAGCTAAACCTGATGCATTGATGCTAGCTACTGTGGCATTGCTGGATAACCATGTTACTGTAGCTGTAATGTCCTTTGTACTTCCATCAGAATAAGTTCCGTTAGCGATAAACTGTTGAGTTTGACCCAGAGACACTGTTGGATTTAACGGAGTAACAGTAATGGATACAAGTTTAGCGTCCGTTACTGTTAATGTCTGGTCATTACTGCTAATTCCTTCACTTGTAGCATTTATCTGAGTAGTACCTAAGGATGCGGATGTAGCTAAACCTGATGCATTGATGGCAGCTACTATTGTATTGCTTGATGACCATGTTGCTGTGGCTGTAATGTCCTTTGTACTTCCATCAGAATAAGTTCCGTTGGCTGATGAACTGTTGAGTTTGACCCAGAGATACTGTTGGATTTACCGGTGAAATTTCTATTGATATAAGTCGAATTACATTTGTATTGTTATGTTGTGGCTCAGGTACTGTTAATGTCTGATCCGGGCTGCTAATTCCTTCACTTGTTGCATTTATCTGAGTAGTGCCTACAGGATGATGGATGTAGCTAAGCCTGATGCATTGATGTCAGCTACCAGTTGTATTGCTTGATGACCATGTTGCTGTAGTCTGTAATGTCCTTTGTACTTCCATCAGAATAAGTTCCGTTGGCTGATGAACTGTTGAGTTTCACCCAGAGCTACTATTGGATTTACCGGTGAAATTTCTATTGATAGATCATGTATTAGCGTCTGTTACTGTTAATGTCTGGTCAGTACTGCTAATTCCATCAATTGTAGCATTTATCTGAGTAGTGCCTAAGGATGCAGATGTAGCCAAGCCTGATGCATTGATGCCAGCTACCAGTGGTATTGCTGGATGACCATGTTGCTGTAGTCTGTAATGTCTTTCGTACTTCCATCAGAATAAGTTCCGTTGGCTGTGAACTGTTGAGTTTGACCCAGAGCTACTGTTGGATTTACCGGTGAAATTTCTATTGGTAGCATGGATACAAGTTTAGCGTCAGTTACTGTTAATGTCTGATCAGGGCTGCTAATTCCTTAACTTGTTGCATTTATCTGAGTAGTACCTGCAGGACGATGGTGTAGCTAAGCCTGATGCATTGATGTTAGCACCAGTGGTATTGCTTGATGACCATGTAGCTGTAGCTGTAATATCCTTTGTACTTCCATCGGAATAAGTTCCGTTGGCTGAGAACTGTTGAGTTTCATTCAGAGCTACTATTGGATTTACCGGTGAAATTTCTATTGATACAAGTCGAATTACATTTGTATTGTTATGTTGTGGCTCAGGTACTGTTAATGTCTGATCCGGGCTGCTAATTCCATTAATTGTTGCATTTATCTGAGTAGTGCCTGCAGACGATGGTGTAGCTAAGCCTGATGCATTGATGTTAGCAACAGTGGTATTGCTTGATGACCATGTAGCTGTAGCTGTAATATCCTTTATACTTCCATCGGAATAAGTTCCGTTGGCTGAGAACTGTTGAGTTTCATTCAGAGCTACTATTGGATTTACCGGTGAAATTTCTATTGATAGCAGTCGAATTACATTTGTATTGTTATGTTGTGGCTCAGGTACTGTTAATGTCTGATCCGGGCTGCTAATTCCATTAATTGTTGCATTTATCTGAGTAGTGCCTACAGACGATGGTGTAGCTAAGCCTGATGCATTGATGTTAGCAACAGTGGTATTGCTTGATGACCATGTAGCTTGGCTGTAATATCCTTTATACTTCCATCGGAATAAGTTCCGTTGGCTGAGAACTGTTGAGTTTCATTCAGAGCTACTGTTGGATTTACCGGTGAAATTTCTATTGATAGCAGTCGAATTACATTTGTATTGTTATGTTGTGGCTCAGGTACTGTTAATGTCTGATCCGGGCTGCTAATTCCACTAATTGTTGCATTGATCTGAGTAGTACCTGGAGACACTGCCATAGCCAAGCCCGATGCACTTATGTTAGAAACAGTGGCATTACTGGACGACCAGTTAACTATTGCTGTAATATCTATTATGCTACCATCGGAATAAGTTCCATTGGCTATGAATTGTTGAGTCTGATTCAAAGTAACAATTGGATCTAACGGAGTAATGGCAATAGATATAAGTTTAGCATCAGTTACCGTTAATGTTTGACTCAAAATGCACAATTGCGGATATAGACATTCTATGTCACCATTTGTTGCATTGATCTGAGTAATGCCTGTAGACGATGGCGTAGCTAAGCCTGATGCACTTATATTAGCAACAGTGGTATTACTGGACGACCATTTTACATTGGATGTAATATCCTTTATACTCCCATCAGAATAAGTTCCGTTAGCTATGAATTGTTGAGTCCGATTCAGTGTAATATTTGGATTTTGCGGGGTAACAGTTACAAATTCTAATTTAGCATCAATCACCTTCAATCTCTGATCTGGACTGCTTATTCCATCACATGTTGCATTGATTTGAGTAGTTCCTAAGGATATAGATGAAGCTAAACCAACTGCACTAATACTTGCAACATTGGTATTGCTTGATAACCATGTTGCATTGGCTGTAATGTCCTTCATATTGCCATCAGAATAAGTTCCAATGGCTGTGAATTTTTGAGTTTGACCTAGATGTACAGTGGGCTTTACCGGAAAAATTTCTATAGATACCAGTTTAACTTCAGTGACCGTTAATGTCTGATCTGTACTGCTTATTCCGTCATATGTCGCATTAATCTGAGTAATACCTATGGATTTAGATGTAGCTAATCCAGAGTCACTAATACTCGCAACAGTGGTATTGCTTGATGACAATATTGCTATATCTGTAATGTCCTTTATACTGCTATCAGAAAAAGTTCCAATTGCCGTGAACTGTTGAGTCTGACCAAGAGACACTGTTGGATTCTCAGGGGTTACTTTCAGGGACACAATTTTGGTAGAATGACCATGAACACTCAAATTTACAATTTGAGTTGGTGTAGTAACATTATCTTCTGTTGTATTATTTTCTGTTGTATTATCTCCTGTTGTATTATCTCCTGTTGTATTATCTTCTGTTGTATTATTTTCTGTTGTTGTTGGAGTATTATGATTTCGGCTATGTGTTTTTTTACCGTCATTTACGGTTACTGTCCGATTAGTTCCCGCAGAGACATTTGCTTGAACCACAGATTCATTTACCGGAGCAACAGTTTCGTTTACTGGCGTAACAGTCTTGTTTACTGGCGTAATAGTTTCATTTACCGGAGTAACTCTCTTTTGGACACAGCCGGCTGCAAAGATAACAGCAGCAACTAATAATAAGAGTACTATAATTTTTGGCAATTTTCTCATCAGGTATCCCTCAAAATTTTTCTTACTTTCCTTTAAAACAACATATAGAAGCGTATGAAAGCAGCCTTGTTACAACCAAAAACGGTAGATACGGCAGCAGAATAATATTTAATAGAGGTCATGCTTTGTGGGGGTTGATTTGCATGACTTTGTTCATTTTTTTATATATAAACTGTAAATATATTTAATGCAATTTATAGCTTTCTGAGGTCCAACCCAAAGAAGTATTTTAATATCTTTAGAATACATGATTGTGCTTTTGCTATTATTAAGCGAGAAAAAGGAGATATGAATTTGGAAATTACATCAATGAGTAAGAGGAATCTATCTTTTATCAGATTTTATAAAATCTTTTAGAGATTGGTAATTTTAAAGTTCTGTCTATGCAAAAAAATTAATCCATATTTTCTAGACTTTTAGGGTTGATAATTAATATGAAAAAATTAGTACAGTTCATTAAATAGTTACAATCACAAAAATTAGACATTTTTAGGAGTTTAGATATAATCGCAACAGTAAGAAGTCCGTTTCGATCTAACATTAAATATCTCATTATCAAGTTAGAGCGAACGAATCAGGCAATAAAAAAGTAAATATTTCCAATTATTATTAGACTTTAATTGCAAGCATCCGATCGAGTGTCTCTTTTGCCCTGATCCGTATTTCTTCGGGGACAGTTACTAAACACTGCATTTTTTCAAGTGACTCAAGTACTTTTTCCAGATTGATCATTTTCATGTTCGGGCAGCAGGCAAACTCAGTGGCGCAGTAATATTTCTTATTCGGTGCCGCTTTTAAAAGTCCGTGGATAAGTCCGCATTCGGTGCCAATAATGAATTCCTGTGCAGGTGAATTTTTTGCGTACATTATCATCCCTTTCGTGCTTGCGATGTAATCAGCAAGTTCCAGGACTTCAGGGCGGCACTCGGGATGTGCGATAAACCTGGCTAGAGGGTGTTTTTGCTTCATTTTCAGGACATCTTCTTTTAAGATATGATGGTGTGTGGGGCAGTACCCTTCCCAGGGAATGACTTTTTTTACAGTCCGGGATGCAACGTAGGCTGCCAGGTTCTTGTCCGGGACAAAGATAATCTCCTCTGCATCCAGGGAATTTACTACTTCAACAGCATTGGCTGAAGTACAGCAAATAAAAGATTCTGCTTTGATAGCTGCCGAACTGTTCACGTAGCAGACAACCAGAGCATTAGGATGCTTTTCTTTTTCTTTCCTGAGACCTTCTACACTCACCATGTCTGCCATAGGGCATGTAGCATCGAGTTCCGGTAGGAGGACTGTCTTGTCCGGACAGAGGATTGCTGCACTTTCTCCCATAAAATCAACACCGCAAAAAACGATAACCTTCGCATCCTGACGGACGGCTTCCTGGCTCAAGCCGAGAGAATCACCAACAAAATCAGCAATGTCCTGAACCTCAGGACGGGAATAGTAATGAGCTAGAATAACTGCATTTTGCTTTAATTTCAATTCTTTGATCCTTTTTATAAGCTCTAATTGCTGCATGGGACCACCATAAACGTGTACAAGAAAGATATGATCTGTAAGTAAGCCCGAGGTAAAAGACGTATTCTTCATCCCTTCAGTTTCTCTTGAATTTTATCGTTATGCATCTGAATAGAGGACGTACCTGCTTAACTCCTAAGCACTATATAATAGTTTCCCGAGTTAAAGCAGAGTTGTGCTTCCCGAGTTCCGCTTCCCGAGTTCCGCTTCGGGAGCACGGTGTCCTTTTCGGTCGCTGCGCTCCCTCAAGAGGACTCATATAAAGGATAATAGCAGCTAATTTAGGGGATTTATATTAGTTTATTTTAATTTTAAACTGCAACTATAGCTTAAAGAGATTATTTATATAGTCTTTTTCGTACGCTCAGGTTATGAAGCCAGAGCAAAATTATTAGCATCTTAAACGGAGCTTGTCACGCTCGACGAAGGAGAGCGGTCTACACATAATTAAATTGAAGAGAATAATAGAAAATAGCAACTTGTCGTTTTCTTGTCAAAGGTAAAGTTATCTTTTAAACTACAGCGTTTTTAAGCACTACTAGATTGGGATAATGGATGACATTTTTGTGTGCTTCTAGAAAAGTTGGCTGAACTGTAATTGTCATAGTTTGTCATTTTACTTCTATTTTTGAAAAGGCCCGAGCTTGCGCTCGGTGACAAGACAGGTTAAGTGTAGTGAATATGGTTTATCGGCATAGTTTCGCAACAGAATTTCACTTGGTAGCATGAAAATGAATATTTTCTGGAACTGTTGTAATTAGTGTAAAACTCATTCCTCCTCCATAAAGCTTTCTGATAACGAAGTCGTAACAAATTATCACTTTTTCTATTAAAGGTTCTAGATGCTTCTTATGCCATGTTTTTTAGAAAAATAATAATTGTCGGATTTTTTGTTGGATAGTAAAAAGCTCTGGCTTTCAAAAGGATTTTTCAGATTGTTGAGGTAAATCGAGTGATAGATAGCAAATGGATTGTTGATGCAATATAGCTTTTACATGCTTTTTTGAAGGCATATACGATTAATAAACCTTTCATTTAAAATTGAAGGCGTATTGAAGCTTCATTTGAAAACCATGTTATAATAGCGATAAGTAAATTTATAATTTCTAATCCTGAATATCTAATTGGCCACTAATTGATATTGTCCTAACTTATAGTCAATCGTCTTTGAAAATATAGTCAATCATCTTTGAAAAAGAAGTCTCGTTTCTTAATTAAGATCGAGCTTGGGGGCACTTAAAACGTAAACTTCCTAAATAAAAGGCACCTTGATTAGGACCAATTAATGGAAGGACCAATTAATGGAAGGGCCAATAAATGGAAAGAGAGTAACAATTAAGGAGATAGAGAATGAGAATTTTAAAAGCAATTTCGAGTGTATTACTGGTGCTTACGACAATCAGTGTCATTCCTTCTCTCGCTTTCGCCGCAGAAAATGGTTTTGCATCCAATCACGGGGGATTTTTTGAAGGGGATTTTTCCACTGTAAAAGCAAAAACACTTGATTTTCTAAATAATGAGATTGCCAGACTCCAGGGGATCTCTGCCAATGTGTCAGCTGCAAATAATATGAGTGAATTGCAGGCAGCACTGGGCAGAGAAAAGATGCGGCCTGGATTTCACGGCAGGAACTGTGGCTTTACCGGTTGTGGGTTTGACGTAGGTGGCGGGTTCGGACTCAGTGAAATTGAGAATGCAAATGACACGACATTCCCGACTGTTAAAGCTAATATGGTTAACTCACTACAAAATATGACTGAAAAGCTTCAGGACCAGGAGAATAAAGCAGTAGCTAAAAACAACACTGAAAGAGCGGAACAGCTTGCTGATAAGATTACCTTGATTCAGAATTTTACAACTCAGATAAGCCAGACAACTGATGCGTCGGGACTGCAAACTGTAACTCTGGCATTTATGAAAAACCAGTTTGATGAAGCAATCAATAAACAGATTGTACAGCTACAGAACAGGGGAAACAATACAAGTGATGCAAACGTGACAGCTAAGATAAATACCAGGATAACTGACCTTAAAACGTTGGAAACAAACATCGATAATGCTAAGTCCTTGAGTGACTTGAAAACGGCCCTGGCTTCTTCCAATATAATGGTCTCACTAATTGATCATCCAGTGAGAAAATGTGGATTCAGAGAGCATGGAAGATTCGGTGGCATGAGGAACTGAGAATTTTTTATTCTTACAGAACTGTTGAGGGTGTATCATCCTCAAACCTTCTTTATAAATTACTCTTAAAAATACCTATATTTTATGACTTTTTTTAGTTTAGGCTTCTCGTATCTGATTATTCCATCTGATAACTAAAGGTGCATGTTAGATAGGTGCTGCATATGTGTCATTAAGAGCTTATCCGAGAAGTCGGAAAGGGATTCTGCATATGGAAATTGATCAGAGTGTTGATTGTGTCTCGTTAACATAGTTTATTGTAAGAGTTTTTCGGCTTCTGATGGATTTACTAAAGGATGTACCTCAAAACTCACTGGTACTATGTCAAGCCATTGAGTCATTAGCAAATGAAGCTCATCATTTGAAGAAACATCAAAAATCACAATTGAGCCCCTGCCTACTTTTGGATAAAAACAGATTACTTTATTTTTTGCTTGTAACTTCTTAATCCAGTTTCTAAACTCTTGTCGAGCACTTTTCATATCTTGAGGTCTTGAGATAGATGGAGAACTTATTACTAAAAATAACATATCACTAAGTGTCTATTGTGAAAATTTGCTTTAAATCTTTGCATCTTTTTTAATGTTACTGAAATGAAAGCACTTTTTAGACAACTAGTAATTATCTCAAGTACCTATTTTAACATTCAAAATTCCTGTATCTCCTGAAAGGAAGTTCTTCAGGGAAGCAAAGCAATGTTAGCTGTACTTCCCGATATTAACAATTTTACCATTGCTTGAATTCTCAGTTGTAGAATTTAAGGAAGAATACCCAGAACCAATACAGGAGGAAGTTGACTTGAGGTGGTAATCGTGGTTAATCTGGTCAATAAAAAGAGGATCTGCATAAATATCAGTTTTTGAGCTTGCATTCATGTAGTTCCCGCCTGTATTGTTGTAAAGACAGTTATTTTCAAGTACAAGAGAACTGATTTCGGGGTAATAATTAATCACTCCACATCCGGTCCCATTGGGATCTTTTGTGCGTTTCCTGGTGTTGATTATTATGTTATTGCGGACAATAGTCGTATATCCGTTTCCGTGCAGGGAAAGATCATTTGCTGTTTCATTGCCACTGGTTATCGAAGGGTACATGTAAACAATAGCAGCATGATACACACTGTCAAAGACATTGTTCTCGATCAAGGTATCATAAAAACCACTTGTTACTATACCTCCCACCCAGTCAATGCTCGGATTAGTACCGGTATTGTAGAAGATGTTATTATGAATTCGGACGTTTTGGGCCTCTTCCCTTGGATAAGCCTTTCCGTAACCTACCAACCAGATTCCAGGCCCATAAGTATTATGGATAGTGTTATTGTATATATCAACGTCATTAACCGTGCCAGTTGACTTCTCTATCTGAATCCCAGGACCACCTGCACTCCAGTTGTAAAAAGAGTCAATTATATTATCATGGAATTTTACGTGGTTTGACTCCCTGGCTCTAAGACCACTGTCAGTCCGACAAGTTATACGGTTGTTCCAGGCTTCGATATTATCACTATTGATTGCGAACAAACCGTCGTGTCCAAGTTTATAAATTCTATTGTTATAATATTGAATATTTGAACTGCCTTCTACTCTCAACCCGTCTCCGTTGCCATCATGCAGATACATGTCGTGGACCTGTATGTTTTTTGACCAGACAAAATAAATCATGTTGTAATATCCTTCCCCGTTTCTTTTATCGGCGTTATTATCATGATTTCCATTTATTTCAAATCCTTCAATGGTAACATCATGGACCTCGGTATTGTTAGTCTGTGTAATGAGAGGCTTAAACTCAGGCCATTCCGCTTTGTCTTCAAGTTTGATTACGGCGGTCGGATCACCTTCCAGGATCGTTTTGCTTCCAATAAAAATACTGTCTGAGATAACGTACGTATTAGGACCCTTCAAATAAACTGTTGTGTACTGCGGGTTTTCTGAAACGTATTCGAGAGCTTTATTGATCTCTGCCTGGTCATTACTCCCATGACAGTTAAAATCTCCACTTCCGTCGCCAGCTACATATACAGTGTTATTTGACAGTGTCATGGTTGAGTTCTTGGGTAGTTTAGCTGGAAGAATAGCTATACTCAATGCAATCAAAAAAACTAGAATTACTACGGAAGCTCCTATTGTTTTTCTGTTTTGCCGTATGAATTTCAGGCACTTTCCGTCCATTTTTATCCCTTATTATTAATTGAAACTCTCTTATTTTGAAGGATATGAAGAAACTCACAAACTTAAAACCAACACATACTTGTTTTTGAAAAGCAGTGTGGTGAAACAAAAAATTTTTAGAATTGAATTTGTGAGAAATCATGCAGGAGCATCTCATTAGTTACAGCAGCAGGAAATAATCAATTGGAGAAGAACTCATATTGATGTTTGTTCAAGTTTATCCCGTAACTATTCCAATAAATCTATTAAGAAGTGTTATTCAAGTACGGCCCTTCAGAGCTATTCCAGTATGGTCTATCGGAAGTGTTATTCATGTACGGTCTTTCAGAACCATTAAAGTGTGGCCTCCCAGACGTATTATTCCAATATGGTCTTTCAGAACCATTCATATGAGGCCCTTCAGAATTATTCATGTGCGATCTATGATGTGACATCATACTATCATTTGATGGGGGTTGATTGGTTTTTTGATCTGGAGTTCCTTGAGATGGATTTTGTGTACTCTGTGTATTTCCTGTGCAACCAGCTGAAAAAACAACACAGGCAATAACAATGAGCATTGACATAATTTTCAAGTTTTTATGCATAATTTAGCTCCATGATTTATTTAGGATAAAACCGTTTTGCTAAAAGTTTAGAAAGGGATTGCACCCTTTCATTTCTTACTCGTATCGCAAAGCATCCACAGGTTTCAGTTTAGAAGCCCTGTAAGCAGGTACAACACCAGAAATTACACCTATAGACACTGCAAGAGCAATACCCCCTATCATTAATGATGGTGAAAAAGTAACACCAGTGCTACCACCACCTCGCATCATAGCCATACCTAACATGGGAAAAACTAAGGAGAGTAATGACCCTAAAATAACACCAAATATACCACCTACGAATCCAACCATTGCTGAATTCATAAGGAATATCATAAGTACATCGCGATTTTTAGCACCTATTGCTTTCATTGTGCCTATCTCTTTTGTTTTTTCGAGTACTGAAGTGAACATTGTATTAGCAATTCCTACAGCACCTACGAGCAAAGATACAGCTGCTATTGCTCCAAGGAATAACGTCATTGACTGTATCATAGTTGTGATTGAAGATGCCATGGAAGCTGTAGCTGATACTGTAAAATCCTGGTCACTATCTTTATTGTCATGCCTGGCTACCAAGAGTTTTTTAGTGATGGCTGTAGCTGTGTCGTTGACAACATCTGAACTTTGTGCTTCAACTTGAATTGAATCGTATTGATCTTTCTTAGCGTCAGTAATCAAGTTAACTGCAGCATCTATTGGGATTATTATTTGATTGTCTGATCCTTCACCCTGAGATGCTAGTATTCCAACAACTCTAACAGATTTATTGGCAACTGTGATTACTTGATTGACTCCTATGCTCTTCTTATATACCCCATTGGCGACACCGCTTCCGATAAGAGCGACATAGTTATCTGATGGCTCAAGGAACCTACCGGAATCTAGAGTCATTGTATTCATATTATTCCAGACTTGAGGATCAACACCACTGACTGTGAGAGATGCACTTTGAGTACTATAACTCACATTTACTCTGCCGGAAATCTGACCAGCCATATATTTTATATCAGTTATACCTCGAAGAGCATTTACATCTTTATTAGTTAATGTGGTTGTAGTAGTAGTTGTTCTTCCAAACCCCCCACCAGGACCAAAACCTTGTGCTCTTGAGTACCCTGGTGTTATGGTAATATGTGCTAAATCTAGAGTAGATAGTCTACTCTGGACATTCGCTTTCATAGAGTCACCTAATGAAACTATACCAACTACCGCACCTACTCCAATTATAATCCCAATTATAGTGAGCCAACTTCGGAGTTTGCTATGCAAAAGCATATTTAGAGCCAATTTGAAGTATGTTGCATTTCTAATTCGGTATTCCTCCAGTTAGTTTTTTCAGTGCTTCAAAGATTCTGAACTGGAGTTAGTTGAGGATGCTGTAGATCCTGATTTATTTGCTCCTTGTTTTTTCTTACGGTACAGGAAGACTCCTACCCCGACAATCACTATTACCAGCACTATATATGGCAAGCTTGAACTAAGACCACTACTACTGTTTCTATTACCACGTTGACCTGAAAAACCGCTAGCGCTTAATCCTGAAGTCGGTATTGCTACCTCTTTGTCAACTGTTAATCTTTCCCCTTTCGCATCAGTATATTCTATCTGAACTTTTAATGGATTTGAATTCATTGAAGTTGAGCTTGCATTGTATCCAGAAGCTCCACCTGCGAATTCGCTGTTTGATCCTGCTCCTGAATATTGTCCGGAGGCATTTTGCGAACTCGTTACATTAAAAGAAGCAATTGTGTAGTCTCCTTTCTCAAGATTACCCACAATTGTAGAAGAGCTCCCTCCTACTCTATAACCTCTCTGTTCCGGAATCGATACTTTTACAGCATAAGCCATGTTGTTGCCCACGTTTGCAACTGAAAGAGAAACTTCTCCTTGACTGCTCTCTGAATATGAGACATCAAAGTCGGTAGATCCACCGACAAAAAGTCCTGCTGTGGTCTGAATGCTTTTTGTATTGGATTCATAGTCTTCAAAAGTAAGGTTTACAATAATGGTATACAGCCCCGGATCGGCGTTCACATCTGCCATTACAGAGTAATCGACCGTCACTGATTGATTGGGTGCGAGATACTTTATATATTTGGTATTATCCGAGTATACCGGAAGGATTGCACCTTTGGGATCCTTCCAGGATACAACCATATTTTTCAGAGGGGAGTTTCCGGTGTTCGTTATCACAAATTCGAGTGGTTCTTCTTTTCCCAGATCAATATCCGCCTTGTTTATCGTCACAATCTGCGCATACTCCTTACCTCTCACGTCTATCTGAATTGTTTTAGTAGTGGTAATTGTATTCGAAGATGACCCATCCTCTGAGGCTGTAGTGGTAACATATACATCATAAGTGCCTTCGGCAGCGTTCGGATCTGTCATGAGTTTAAATTTGAGGACGCCTGCATCCTTATTATCTTGTCGCGCATTCAAATAAGGGATACTCTGTTGAAGAGATTCTCCGGATATCTGGCTGAATGGGTAGAAACTTGAAGACCCCATTTTAGGTCCTATTGAAACGATAATATTTTTAAGATCATTACTTCCTATATTTTGTACGCTGAGAGTAAGTTCAACCGGCTCTCCTGGGCGGGCAGCGTCCGGATTCTGATTAGTCAGGTTTACCTGCACTGCTGAAGAATCAATTAAGCCGCTTGCACTGCTTCCAGTACTGGAACTAACCGCACCGAGTGCTGTTCCGATCCCGGTGCACATAAATAATGTTACTAAAAGAAAAAGTGATAACAAAGATAATTTATTCATTTTATTCCTCCAGGGCGTTTTTCTCTTGTTTTTCGATTTTCTCTATCTCTCCATCTTTAAGGTACACGATCCTTGTTGCGTATTTTATAATTTCGAGGTCATGAGTAACTATAATAATTGTCTTTCCTTCTCTTTCATGTAGCTTATCCAGAAATTCCAGAATATAACCCCCGGTTTTGCTATCCAGATTTCCAGTAGGCTCGTCTGCAAGGATTATCGGTGGATTTACTGCAAGAGAACGGGCAATTGCAACTCTCTGTCTCTGTCCTCCTGAGAGTTGGGAAGGCAGGTTTTGTTTTTTGTCTGAAAGTCCAACTATTTCTAGTAAATAATCAGCCTTTTCACGGGCTTTTTGAGCATCTTCTTCCTGAAATTCCATTGGAAGGAGCACATTTTCCTGTGTGCTTAGAGTGGGAATTAGATTAAAACTTTGAAAAATGAAACCTATCATCTGTCCCCGGATCCTGGCAAGTTCCGACTCTTCAAGCCCTGAGATATCATTAGAATTAAGAAAAATTGCGCCTTTTGAGGGAAGGTCAAGGCAGCCGATGAGGTTCATCAGCGTACTTTTGCCGCTCCCGCTCGGGCCAAGAACAACAAGGAATTCTCCTTCGTAAATCTCGAGTTTTATCCCCTTGAGTGCTGCAAATTCCATTTCACCCATCTGGTAAATTTTCCAAACATCATTCAACTTGATGAGGGGTTCATCTCCATTCTGAAGGATCTTTCTTTTCCCGGAACTCCGATTGTTGACTGAATTAAGAAATGGATTATCCTTTGAATTAGCTCCCACCTTATCTTCCTCGGGACTATTTCCAGAGCCATCAGAGAGTTTTGCAGCTCTTTCGAGAGAATTCATCATTTTTGAAGGATTTAACTTAGTTTTGAATGTAGCTATGAATTCAGTTAGTGACATAATAACCTCTATATGAGTGCTGTTGAGATGATCTCTCAGATGATAGAAAATAAATTTTCAAGGTGATAGTAAATACATAACTTATTAAATTTAAAAGCAATGCCTTTGTGTACCCTTGACCTGACATCTAGTCCATTTAGGTTGAATATGGTCTTATACATATATGAGGTAAAGGCACCTGCTATAAGCACTGTGTATTATTTTTCTAGAGTGTGACTTTTTTTTGACTGCTTCTATCTCTTCTCCTCGCAACGGAAATGTTTGTTTTTTTATAGTAAAGTCCATTCGAGGTCATTATTTTTGTATTGAAATTACTGGCGATATAAATCAGGACTTATTTTTTATGTTCAGATATTTCGTATCTTAGACTGTTTTTGTGAGGACATTAACTACCATTTACTAAAGAAAGATTGAAGCAGTCATCCTCATACTTGGCGTTTAATAATAAAAGCATACTTAGCAAAAACACGGATGTAGATATTGATTTTTTAATGAAGCTTTTCTTTGAAGTATTTATTTGATTTATCCTTTAATTGCTTTTTAATTTATTAGAGGAATCTTAATAAAGTGTTATTCTCTCTAATTTTTAACAAAGAGATTAACATTCCCTTTTGAGCAATCTTTTATATTGAGACTTTAGTTAAATCGAAACTAATTTTGTGTTGAATAATCTTTATGGCCATATTTAAACTTTATTTTTTAATTTAAGGATTAATAAAAGCTAAAATTTAAAATAAATCATTTTTACTTCTTTTATTTTGCAAGTATCCTTATATTTTCTCCTGGCTATTTAGAGGATAGTCAGTAACCTGGAAAAACTGTGTGACTGAGAATACAGTCAGTAAAAAGAATTCAATTTCACAAAAGAGAATTCAATTTTACAAAAAAGAATTCAATTGCAATTTATAAAATTGAACAAATAATACAAAGTGGTATAATAAATGAACAGAGTAAAACTAATTTATTTATCAAATTTAATACTTTTCGTTCAATTTATTTTAGTAGGAGGTTCTGGCCTTATCATGTATTTCGACCACCGGTCTGGAGGCGCCATAATGCGGTTAATACATGATCAGATCGGAATGCTTATGTTAGTCTTCTTTGTAGCTCATATTATCCTTAATTGGAGATGGATCGTAGGTACTACAAAGAAACTCCTCAAAAAAGGAATGAAAATAAATGAGAAAACAAAGTTCAGATATCTATTGGATATTGCACTTTTCGTCCAATTTTTATTAGTCGGAGGTACAGGTCTTATTATGTACTTCTATCATCATGCAGGAGGTCCCATGGTGAGTTTGATCCATGATAAGGTCGGAATACTCATGCTAGTCTTCTTCGTTGCTCACATGGTACTCAATTGGAAATGGATTGTGGGAACTACAAATAAATTACTTAACCGAAATAAAGAAATCAAAGAAAGTGAGGTTGTCGGTAAGGATTATGCTATTAATTAAGATCACCGACAATATAAATATATTTATAGAGAATACAACACAGTATGATTTATTTTATTATTAAAATATGATAACTTTATAAATTTATAGGTGTTAAGTTAATGGATAAAAAAATGAATAAAAAAAAACTTACCCATTTTGTGGACTTAGCATTTATAATCCAATTTGTCCTGGTCGGGTATTCAAGTTTCATTATGTATTTTAACCACGAAGCAGTAAGCCCATTCTTAATATCAGTCCATAATTTAGCTAAGGACTTTTTGCTCGTTCTTATTACAGCTCATATTGTTCTCAATTGGAGATGGATATTATTTACTATAAGAAAATTTTATAGAAAAAGAAAAGAAATTAAAGAGGGAGAGGTTATTGAGGCCAATTACATGCCAATAGAATAAGTGTTAAAAATTGGAGATTATACAATATTAAAAATAAATTTATCGTGATTCGTCTTTCAATATAACTATGTTTCCACGTCCTTTTTTGAACTTCTCAATGAGATCCCTTCTCTCAAGGTCTGCAAGCATCAGGCTGACTTTCCCTTCGGAATATTTCAGCCTGCTGCGAAGATCTTTCTGCGTAATTCGGCCTCCATGGCTTCGAATTATGTCCATGATTTCCTGCAGGTCTGCTGGAAGAGGTAGGTTCTTTTTTGCATCCGGGATTTCAATCTCTGAATTATCTGCAGGACCTATTTGAAAATTCTCTTTTTCGGATACAGACTCTTTTTCGGATACAGATTCTTCTATTTCATCTTGCTGCATCGGAAATTCCTCTTCATACTCCTCTTTATTTTCTACAGAAGCCTGTTTTTCAAGTATGTCGGATTCCAATTCTACAGATTCTGTCACTGACACCGCTTCTTCTATGCTTACATTTTGATCTTTTCGTTCTTCGAGATCACTTACTTTGTCTGGAATTTTTACATTGTCATGACTTTTTAAAGAAAGTCCAGATGATTCTCCAGCTCCGGAGGACGTTTTTAGATTGTTTTTTTCTTCTTTCAAGGACTCTTTTTTTGTAGTCTCTTTATGTTTTTTGTGGATATTGTAGCCGACGGCTAATAGGAGAAAAAGGACGACGCTTATTAAAAGGTAACTAACCGTTGATGAGTCTATTCCGGTTTTCCGGACTTTTTCACTGTTTGAGGCGTTTGTATTGTTCACAGGCACTAGTTTTAGCGGATTGTTTGTGTTATTCGCAGGCACTAGTATTACCGGATTTCCTGAACTTGAGTTTTCCGAAGATAAATTAAGTGTGGAGCTTTCCATTAGTTCTTCGGAATAAACCGGAAGGAGCAAGAGGTCAAGCCTATAACTTCCTCCTTTTGTAATGGTGATGGCTTCCGCACTCGAATAAGTGAGGGTGCCGTTCTGATAATATTTGGCTGAAATAGAGTAGTTTCCAGGATCCAGCTCAAAAGAATAAATTCCGGATTTTGCGACCATTGATTGGAGTGGAGTGGAATTTATCTCAACAACAGCGTTATCCAGAGGTTCAAAATTATCATAACTATACACACCTCCGTAAACTTTAGCTGTGCTATTGTCTGCGGCTGCGGCAGATACAAATAAAGCAAATATAGCAGCAATGCAAAAAATATAGAGCCTCATATTCATTATTATCAGTAAATCCAGAGTTGAATTTTGGATTTTTATTTAGTTTCAGGCAGTTATTTTTTTTTGTTTTTTCTCGAATGCTTATTAATCTTCTTTAATAAAGCTTCTTCTTGCCCCCTGCCTTAATAAAACTGTTTCCCGGACGTATTTTCATACTGCCGTGCTGCTATATAATTTTTTAATCATACTTACTCTCACCGGACTCATTCAAATTCGGAAATGGATTAGCCCAGCCCTGTTCTTTAATTGTTCCATCCGTTTCTTCAATCTTATATGTTCCATTTCCCTGGAAAAGTACGTATCCATCACCACCTTTAGCAGAAAGAGTGATATTTGAACCACTGAGCAATACTGTTTTATTTGTACCGGAAATATTCATATTCGCAAAAAGTATGTGGTACAGGTTCAGCTCATTTCCCTGCATATCATTTTTCTTTTCAAAAACATAATCTCCTGTTACATTAACTTCCGAATCAGGAGAAAGATCAGGTATTATAATGACTCCCTTTTCAAGGTGCAGGGAGAGAGTAAAATTGCCAATAAGAGAAGCTCTCCCTTCGCCTGCCGCACTAAGCCTGGAAGTAACGTTGATCTCTTCACTGCCCGGCATAAGCCGCTGGAATTCTTTGAAAATTTCTTTCAGGACAATGTTAGCTTGAATCATACTTTTCTGAGACTTGATCAAATAGTCCCTTCTGGTATTTTTCTCATCATCAGCCGAGTCAGCTAGGGCTCTGTATTTTTTTGCCTCTTCTACAAGGAGCTTATATTTGTTAAGTAAAGCATCAAGTGTGCTAACGTCCTTTCCTTCAGTTTTGTAATGCCGTATTCCTTCTTCAAGCCGTGCAGAAATTAGCTCGGCCTTCTCAATGTTTCTGTCAAGAAGAAATGTCGCATGTCTCAAATTATGGACATGTTCATATTCAGATCCGTTGGATGAATTATCGGAATATACTTCTTGTATTCTGGCATCCGAGATTCCAGTACCTCGATGATTCTGAAGTCCCGAATATGGATAAAAGATATTCCGATACAGATTTTCTGTAGTTTTGGAATTGACAGCATGGGCTCCCTCATCAATGCAGCCTGAGCTTATGATGCTTCCTGCAAGTATTAAGAGCAGGGACAGAAGTTTTATTTTCATACTCTAGTCACATCCTATGAAAGAGCCCTATACTGGATTGTACTTTTTTTCGAAAGCAGTATTATTATTTATTAGTTTATTTCCTGAATGTTTGCTACAATTCAGCACTAATTTATAAGTTTTCAGCATTCCTCTTTCCCGGCAGCAGGATAATTACTTTGTCCACTGCCTCGTAAATCTTAACTTTCCTGCCTTTTTGGCTCCATTTTATCTGTCGCACCCGGATAAGCCCGACTTCAAGAAGTGAGTCAAGATTATATTTTAGAGTGTTTAGGCGTACCTGGAGCTCTTCAGCTAAATCACCTGCCGACATTGATTTTTTATAAAGCAGGTTGAGGATTCTAATTGAAGTCTCATTAGAAAGAAGCCTAGCTATCCTTTTGCAATCTTCTGAGAGCTGCAGAATCAACAATTTTTCCTCCGAGTTATCAGGCATTTTTATCCCATCCAATTTCCGAATCTCTAAAAATCACAGAATCCTTAAAAGAATCTCGCTATATAGATAGATAAATGTCAGGAAGACATCGAACTGATTTGCATATTTGCAAGTCGGTTCAGTTGTGATTTTGATTACAGGTGCAATTTGTAGCACATATTTGTGTATAGGTGCAATTTATAGCAATATTTGCGTAAACATATATGATTTTCTTGATACTTGTTTATTTGTTTAACACCGTTTTTATGTAGTGGGATATTTATCGATATGTTCCCGAGATATATGCTTTATTTGGATTTAAAGATAAAAGCATGCTTACTTATTCAACAGGATTAACGGATTAACTTTTCCTTTTATGCTTTAAGAGTTTTTATTTTTGGCATTAATCCTTTATCGGTCTTTAATTTTGAATTCCAAGAAATGTTTATTCTTTAAATTTTCGTATGTATTATTTACGGTCTGGCTAAAAAATAAATAATTCAAATAATATGTTGTTAAATAATTTATATAAAATTCAATTATATATTATTTAACTAATGTGACAAAATAGAAAAGCATTTAATAAATTAAAATCAAGCTTTTAGTTACAGAATGGCTCCCTTTTTACCTTAAGACCTGTAAATAGCTAAACTCCCCGAGTCACCTGTGATGTATATATTGCTATCTGTCATCTGCTAAGGTATTTTCTTTAAAAGGGAACACTCCAAATAAGGTGACATAAAATGAGTGATAATAAGGATGAATGTACATTTCTGATTCGAGACACTGATGTAAAAAATCAAAAAACTAAACTACATGACTTTTGCAACTATATAGCAGTATGCGACGCCTATGATAATCCCGTTCAAATCTTAAGATTCGACGAAGACGATGTCAACTTAAGATGCATAAATATGCTCAAATTTGAGCGATGTTATCGATGGCGTGCTAACAAAAAATAAGATGATCGTCGTTAGCGGGCTCAGTATGCTTTCCCGAGTTCCGCTTTGGAAGGCAGCGAGTGCAGACCCATAAGCTTTGCATTTTGTGCCTGAGAGGAAGGAGGTAATGGGTGTCTTCGCCGGCTCCGTAGGAAAAGCAGCAGATAGAGATATCTTTTTTTCGGCAGGTTTTATCGATTGAAATCTATAGTGTGCCTTTCCTCAATAGATATTGCATTTTTGGGGAGATGCCTATGCAGAATCCCATTCCGTCACAGAGTTCTTCGGATATTGTTTTTGCTTAACCATTTTACTGTGAAATGAACACCATTAAAAATTGAATATTTAACCCATGGAGTTCGGATTGGTTGACTGGATTTCCTTAATCAGATTCCTGCAATAGATATCTGCATTCTATTATCAGGTAAGTATCCTTCTCTGTACAGAAGTAAATTGTAATCGTTTATTACTTTACATAGTCTGCGGGTATACTTTATAAGGTCAGCACCTGCTTCTCCTTTAAATAACAATTTTTCGGCTTTTTCTAAAAGTTCTGGACATACAAATACCAGTTCCTGTCTGGTGTGTAAACAGAGGGCTGAAAAATCCCTATGGATACTCATACTTCTTTGAAGCAGTTCCTGATCCAGAGAGTTTTTAGAGATATATTTTCTGAACTTAGTATAAGCATAAAAATTTGCAATATTATAATTTAATGAATTCATTATCAAAGCTAACATATTTTCGGTCTTTGGAAATTGAATATCCTGAAGCTCAGGGTACGAGCCTTTACTATCTGCGCTATCTTCCACTTTTCGGTCACTTGTTATATCTTGTTTCGTTTTATAATCTGAGAAATCCATATTACTTATTTCTAATCAATCCCAATATCGACTGAAGTCTGAACTTAATTAGCTTCTTAACGTAATCATGAAAAGCTGTATGAGATATAAGAGGCTTGTGTATTAATCTTACTAACTATTTAGTCAGCATTTGCCTTAAATATTCGTCACTTACACTCTTCCCTTATAACCATAACTGGAACATTAGAGTGACGGACAATGTTTCCTGTTACACTGCCGAGGAGCAGTCTATCAAGCCCTTTCTTCCCTATAGTGCCCATTATGATAAGATCCATTTTTTCATCTTCGGCATACCGGATAAGTTCTTCAGACGGATTACCTTCAAGCAGGACAGCCACCACATTTACGCCTTTTAAATCTCCAAGTCCTTTTACATACTCTACAGCCTGTTGACCTTGTTTTTTCGTTGCTTCATGCATGGCCTCATACATTGGTTCATAGTAAGGATTCATACCTGTAGAAGAAAAATAATCTCTATCCATAGGAGTGAAGTAAGCTATTGAAACCACATTGACTGCATAAACCGTCCCCTTACTCAATCGAGCAAGTTCTATCCCTTTGTCAGCAGCTAGCATTGAGCAGGTCGACCCGTCAGTTGCAATCATTATTTTCTTGAGATTAATAGTTCCCATGTGAGTTCCTCAATAAAACAAAAATTCCGATTTGGAATAATTTAATTTTTAATGGAAAAATCATTTATAAATGAAAACTATATTGTAATTAATGAAAATATATAAAATTTAATAATGTGTTTACATTGTATCAACTATAGTATCCGATATTGTATCTGAAATAATTTCATCCGACAATTCATCAGTTATTTTATCAGTTATTTCAGCAGCCAGAGTATATCTTTTTCCATAAAACATAGATGTTTCTCCAAACGCTTTTTGAGATGCAAGAGCAATTTCATTATAGACTTCAGGGTCTTTGACGGCACGTTGAAGTGTCCTGGCGTTATAAGGGTTAGTAATAACATATTTACACAGAGAACATAAGTCCCTTGATTCCTCTATTTGCGGGGGGATAAATGGAATTCTATCTTTTATAGCCTGATTTCTAACCAATCGAACCAATCCCCCGGGTCCCTGGAGCCTTAGAGCTTGTACTATTGGATTAATGTCGGCTGTTTTCTTTATTTCTTCAAGTGTTTCATAATAGATATTACCGACTTTAAGAAGGCTGTTATCCGGATGGGAAAAAAGACCTCCGGGGCAAAACTTTACATCTCCGTTTGCGTCAATTACGGGGTCATCTGCTCCGCAGCAAGGTAAGCCATAAGGGTCATATGTATAAATCGAGCATGTATCCATCAGTGAAGCAGCGCGTCCGAAAGGTGCAACAGGTATTGCAATGATGGAATATAGTCCGTCCAGTCCAGCTAATTGTTTTTTGATGGTTCCGATCTCGGAAACCGGGTCGTTAAGGTAAGAAATGCGGACAACACATTTGATTCCTATTTCGCGGCATGACTCGATGATGTTACGAATTCTTTCCGCCGGAACAAATTCCTGGTGAAATGAATCAGTACTAACGTTAAGTGTTTTTAAGCCTTTCAATTCTTTTAGTTTTTGCACCGCAGTTTGTGCTGTATGGGCCCAATAACCATTAGTAACAGCCGCAGCTTCAAGCCCGAGATCTTTGCACAAAGCTATGCTTTCAAGGAGGGTACTGTATTCTAGAAAAGCTTCGCCACCAGTAAAAACTATGGACTTGACACTGTTTAATGCTGCTGCTTGCTTGACCAAATCCTTAATTACGGATTTGCTAAGTTTCTCTGTGTTATAAGGTTGACAGTCATAGATGCAGTGGCGGCATCCGATATTGCACTTATTTGTAATTATTATTTCGATACTCGAGAAAAAAGATCTTTTAACAGCGGTACTCCCATCTTCAAGTTCATATTCATGTTCTGGATTTGAAATATTATGGTTCATAATAATCATTTTTACTCTATTTTCTTCTCAGGACTCTCGTAGCTGAATTGAGAAATCATTAACATTGTCACTAACGTAAATCTTCGAGGTTTAATGAGCAAATTTCATTTTAATGACCTTAGAAGTCAGGTTTTTTGGTTTAACTCCAACTTCTGTGTCTCAAGTCGAAAGCCCCACATTAAAAATATCCCAAATTATGGTTACAAACTCTATAAATAAATTAACCTAAACATATTTATAAAATTTGCTATGTTGGTCTAGCGAAGTCAGTAATAAATAATATTTTATGTTCTAAATCGTCAGCAAGTGGCTCAACAATTTACGGAAGAATCGGTCGGACAGAAGCAGAAAAAATGTTTGCCATAAAACTCGTATGGTCGAATTTTGTAATTATAATAATAATTTTATATTAAATCCTCATTTATTATCTAAGCATTTTTTTACACGAGCCTATGTGGTTTGTTAAGGGTGAACAATGTTCATAATAATCTTAACAGGTAAACAAAATTCGCACAACATTTGTCATTTAAAGGGGGAATAAACTGATGAAACTGATAAAAGCCGGATTGGTATTACTAATGGTTATAGCAATATTTATGATGGCAACTACGGTAAGCGCACAGGGCTCTGCAACCTACAGTGCAGTTGCTTTCTTAAAAGATGCAAAAAACAATACAGTTGGAGTGGCATCATTTACCCAGGACGCCCATGATCTGGTTTACGTTAATGTTGTAGTGAGTGGAATGAAACCGGGTCTACACGGCATCCACATTCACGAGAAAGGGACTTGTATCGGGCCGTCTTTCACATCTGCCGGAGAACACGATAATCCTCTGGGCAAAGAGCATGGCCTCAAAAATACAAAAGGTCCTCATGCCGGAGATCTGCCCAACCTTGAGGTGGGCGCAGATGGAAAGGGATATCTGAGCACAACCACCAAACTTGTAACACTGTCACCTGGGCCGACCACGCTTTTCAGAAGCAATGGTACTGCACTTGTCATCCATGCTGGTCCTGATGACCAGATGAGTAACCCTGCCGGCAACAGTGGGGCTCGGGTTGCCTGTGGGGTAATCGAGAAAAGATAATTTTTAAAGATAATTTTTCTTTAAAACATTTAACAGAAAAATTCAAAAAAGGGAGGTTACTCCAGCATCCACTTCCATGCAGGTTTAACCACAATTATTTTCTTCCCAGCTTTGCCTTCCATTCTAATGATTTCTTCGTCATCCAGAGTTAAAATAAGCCCTTCTTCAAGCCCATATTCTTCCAGAGCTTCCATAAGTCCGAGAACTTCCCTTTCCCTTGAAGCAGGGCTTCCTAAATGGAATGAAGTTTGAATTGCTGCCAAAACTTTCGAACTATCTTCTTCCGTAATAATAAAATCACATTCTTTCTTATTCCGGAAATAGAAAACTTTTTTTCCCCTTCTGAGCAATTCAAGGAATATTAGGTTTTCAAATCTCAGACCAAGGCTGTCAGGATAATTGGGGTATACTGCTTTGAAAAAGCCGGTATCGGCGATGTAAACTTTATGAGTATTAATTAAATTCTCTTTGTTTTCCGAAGGACAATTAAGTTTTGAGATGCGATATATCAAAAAATTTTCCTCTAAATAATCCAGATAGCGATTTACAGTGTCTTTGTCCTCCACTCCACTCACTGTTTTCAGAGTCTCAATGGAGAATTCACAGGCCATATTAGAGATCAGGTATAAAGCAAGTTTTTTTAATGCGCTTTTATCCTGAAAATTTATCCCTGCACTGTCTCCTTTTTCCAGGATTTCTTCAAAATACTTCTGGCATAGTTTTATATCTCCAGTTTTGATTACTTCCGGAAAGCCTCCATTTTCAAAATATCGCAGAAGAGCACAGAGAATTTCTTCTCTTAGAGAAGGTGCAATCGAATTTGGCTTGGGTATTACGGAATATTTCATGAGCAGGTATTCTTTAAAAGAAAATGGGAAGAACTTATAGAAATTAGTTCTGCCCTCAAACCTTGTAGAAAGTTCCTGCCTGGTCAAGCTGGCGCTGGAAGAGCTTACAAAAATCACAGCCTTCTGCTTATAGAGTCTGGCAATCCAGATATTCCAACCCTGGACAATTTGGATTTCGTCGAAAAAATAGTAAATTCTTCCTACTTCATTATTCTTTAACTCTTTCTCATAAATCTCGACTAAAGTGTTTTCAATGACCTGAAATATCTCGGATCCCAATTCGCTAAACCTGCAATCCTCAAAATCAATATAGATTTTTACTCCCTGCAGATCACAGGCAATCTGCCTGAGAAGGGAGGTCTTGCCGGAATGTCGAGGGCCGGATATAAACGTAATTCCACTCTCTCCCTTAAAAGAGACAGAGATGCGGGGGACGAAATTAAAGTACTCCTGAAAAAGGGATTGATGGCTAAGTAACAGGGGTTTAATTTCTGATTTAAGCATTATCAAAATGCTTGTAAGTCACACTATATAGTATTTCTGGCACAAAAAAGTATTTATAAACAGGTGGTAATTCCTGGAAAACAAGTAAAATGAGAAATTTTCCCCTTAATCTCATGAACTTTCTCTTTTTGATAATCAGTAACTTTTTCTTCATAAAACAGATAATGTAAATCAAGCACTTACAATATATGGCTGGAATAAATAGAAAAATTTAAATATATAAGTTAGAAAAAAAATTTATAGAAAATTTTCATTTAATCGGATCCTCCTCATATGCTGTGTAACCATAAGTTGTTAGTATTTTAAGCCAGAGTACACTAATAATCCCTACGGAAAACACTGTAAAAAGATCATCGACATGCAACATTGAGAAATGGAACAGGCTTCTTAGCATCGGTATGTATAGGACCATAAGCAAGCCTGCAAGTGCTCCGACCAGTACGATCTTCAAGGCTTTATTTTCGGTTTCCAGGGTTTTAATAAGGCTCTTTGACCAGGAGAGATTTGCCACTATTAAAGTAAGGTTGGCAATTACAAGTGTAGCAAAAGTAAGTGTACGTGCATCCGTCTCTCCCTTTCCCATTTTCAACGCATATATGAAAACGATAATCACTCCTGCAAGCATGCTTGTACCCTGCAGCAAGCTCAAGGTCAGGCTTTTTCTTCCGAATAACTGATCTTTCATGCTTCTGGGAGGCCTATTCATGATGTTTTTCTCTTCTGTTTCAGCCTCAAAAACCGTAGAACACGCAGGGTCGATTATCAGTTCAAGGAACGCTATATGAGCTGGTAAAAGCACCAGTGGCAAATTAAATAAAATCGGGAAGAGCGCAAGCCCTGCAATAGGGATGTGGACAGAGAGGATGTAGCTGATTGCTTTCTTGAGGTTATCGTAAATTCTTCTTCCAAGCCTGACGGCTGCAACTATGGAGAAAAAATCATCGTTAAGGAGGACAATTGATGCGGATTCCCTGGCAACATCGGTGCCTCTTTCTCCCATTGCAATACCTATATAAGCGGATTTCAGGGCAGGGGCATCATTGACTCCGTCACCAGTCATTGCAACGACTTCTCCGTTTAGTTTTAAGGCATTCACAATTTCCAGTTTCTGCTCCGGAACGACACGAGCGAAAATGTTTGTTGTTTTAATCCTCTCCTGAAGTTCTTCTTTATGCATGCTGGCAAGTTCGGGGCCGGTAATGAACTTATCCGGATCCTTCAAGCCGATTTTCCTTGCTATATGTTGGGCTGTCCCAGGGTAATCCCCTGTAATCATGATTACTCTTATCCCAGCAGTATAGCATTCCTTAAGGGATTGTTGGACAGACGGACGAACCGGATCGACAAAACCAAGTAAACCTAAAAACTTGAATTCGAAGTCATGTTGCTTTTCAGGCAGAGAATCATTTTGAAGACTGGCTTTAGCCACCCCAAGAAGCCGAAGTCCCCTTTCTGCCATCTCTTGAACATGAGACAATAATTCCGCTTTCTCGACCTCGTCGAGGTGGCATAAATCGAAAATAGACTCCGGAGCACCTTTTGCAGCTATAACGTGTTTTCGCTGGTCGTGAGATTCCCATACGTTCGAAAGGGCAAGTAAGTTCTTTGAAAGTGGATATTCACGGACAAGTTCCCATCCATCGTGTACATGCTCAGTATCGAAAAGGAATTTTTCAGTGCTTTTCTTTATCTCTTTTTCAAGCGGATCAAAGGGATCTTTCTGACTTGCCAGATAACTGTACTCGAGCAATTCATGGAAGTCATCCGGAAGACACTCTTTTTTATCAACTTCACAGTACCCGCCTCCAGAATATAAACAACTCAACATCATCTTATTAAATGTCAAAGTACCTGTTTTGTCGACGCAAAGCACCGTTGCAGCTCCAAGAGCTTCAATCGCAGGCATGCGCCTTACAAGTACCTCACGCTTGGACATGCGCCAGGCTCCCATGCTCAGGAATACTAGCAAGACAACTGAAAATTCCTCAGGTAAAAGAGCCATGCTTAAACTTAGTCCTGCAAGCAGCCCGTGAAGCCAGTCTCCACGGGTTAATCCATAGATTACTACTACAAAGAAACAGAGCACTCCCCCAAAGGTTGCAAAAACTTTTACAAGCCTTGATGTCTCTTGCTTTAGCGGAGAATCTTCCTCTGTGATAGCCCCAAGTGCCTTTCCGATCTTTCCCATCTCGGTAAGCATTCCTGTTGCAGTTACCTCAGCTACTCCCTGCCCCTGAATGACCAGTGTTCCGGAATACACAAACGGCAGGTCATCTCCTCCAGGCTGTGTAGGCTTGACTAGGCCGTCCCACTCGGATTTTCTGACTGCGAGAGACTCACCTGTAAGCAGGGATTCGTCCACCAGAAGATTTGTACTGGAGAGCACAACCCCATCAGCAGGGACACGGTCTCCCTCTCTTAAAATCAAAATGTCGCCTTTTACGACCTCCCTCCCTGGGATTCTCTTCTGGTTCCCGCTCCTTCTGACAAGGGCTCGGGGGCTGGATAAATTTTTCAGTGCTTCTAGAGCCCTCTCTGTCTTCCTCTCCTGGTTAAATGTGATACCCACAACTACAAACACGAAGAGCAACAGTATCAGGGCATCATTCGTTTCTCCGATGAGAAGGTAAATCAGACCTGCACCCAGAAGAAGTATTAACATGGGTTCTCGAATTACATTCAAGAATATTGAAAGTAAACTCTGCTTCTTCTGTGAAAGCAGTTCATTATAACCGTTCTCATTAAGTCTTTTTTTAGCTTCCTCATTAGAAAGCCCGGTGAGACTCTCAGGATCAACTGTTTTTTCCATGACTTATACCAACTAAAAAAAACAATAATTTAATTTTTTCAACTAAGAATATGTGTAATGAATAATTAGAATTTAGGTTTTTCGCTCACAGTGTCTCACAGTGTATTCGTATAATATATTTAACCTGCTTCTTATTTAAGAACATATATAAAATTTTAAGATAATATGGCTGTTTTTTTGGATCGACAGTAAAATATCAAATTTGAATTTTTATCTATTAAATGACTGCGACAAAAGAGGATATATTAAAGGAAAAACTCAAAGCTGATAAGATAATGTATAAATACTAGTTTTTAAAACGAAAAAAGATAGTCATCAATTCAAGACAAGAGATTTATCCGAGATTTGCCTTTAGTCTTGAAAAGATGTCTATCAATTATTTTCTTTTGCTACTATTATTCTTCAGTGCTTAGTAGAGTTAGCAGTCCCAGTCCCTATCACAGCCACGGCGGCATCTGAATCTATCAAAGCAGCCACGCCTTCTGCCACCACAACCGCAGTCGTCGCGGTCAAAGCCACAGCCGCCAAAACCAAGACCAAAACCAAGACCACAGCCACCGCCAAGTCCTCTAATCCCATCAAAACATCCACCCATATATTTTCCTCCTTATTCAATTTAGTCTTTATAGTCTTTTTATAAACTTTTACTAAATTAGTGCTTATACCCGTTTTGCAATTGGAAAGTTGTTGATTTGATGCCTTTTTTGACTTTTTTTCATTAGGGTAGAGTAAGCAATAGAGTGTGCAAATTTAGAGTGTATATTTTAGGAATATACGCTAAAAATTAGCTTTTCTCTAATTCTCTAGCCCGAATTTGTTTGTCAACTCTCCGAGTCTGCTCGTCCCTCCTGACAATTGCGTTTGGAAATTACTTTATTTATCCACTTTCGTTTGGAGAGGAACAGATTCAACTTTGATTGCCAGAAAGTACAGTTAAATATATAATTACAAATTATATAAAACATCTAGAATAATATATCCTTAATATTAATAGATATTAAAAAACTACGCAAATAAGACACTAAAAAGACAAGTTTACCTCTAAATTTTAATTTAAAACCTCTATAGATATATATTCAGATAAAATTAGGGTTTTTAGGCCATAATCAAGAATTTAGGCAAAAATAAGACTTCTAAAGTGTAATTATGCTGCAATTAAAAATTGTAGCCAATTTTACAACTAAAATGAGTTAATCTAGCCAATAAAAAACCTATTAATCTTTTTATATATTAGCCCAGTCAATTAGTTATTTATTTTACACAGTAACCAAATTTATTAACTTTTATTCTTTTAATTATTTTTCCTTTAAAAGTAATTTAATTCCTTTCGAAGCTATTCAAAACGATGCTTCATTGTTAAAACGATGCTTCATTATTAAAACGATGTTTCATTATGTGGATCTTTATTAGACTTACCGTAAGAAATAAAAGTACATAGCCATCGATTAAAATGAGGCAATTATAATAAATTGTCAACATCTTTGAAAGATGGCTACACTATTTATTTATATTCAATACATTTATTCAATAGTTATTAGGTTTGGTATTCTTTTACCACCAGCCCCAGCCGCCGCCGCAGCCGCCCCAGCCACAACGGCGGTGACGCCAACCGCCGCCCCAGCCGCAGCCGCCCCAGCCGCAATTATTCCACCACATAATACTAACCTCCATGATTTCTGAAATATTTTCTATTTTTATTTCTTTATTTTTTTTATTTTTTTTCTTTATTCTAGTTCTTATGCCCAAGCCCAATTTGGGCTTCGCTATTATCCAGCCGTAACCTGGCCTCACATTCCGGCTCTACTACGGCTCCTTCAAATCTTCTCCTCTAGTAGATATTTGCACTAACCACAGTGGTTTTGCATTTTTATCCTTTATTAGCACATTAAAAAGGCGAACTGTAAAATTAGAGTGGATTTGAAGTTCTCTACTCAAACTTTTTGTTCGCCTATGTCGTACTCTCATGGCAGTTCTTTTTAGCGTTACTCATTATCGTTTCTCATTATCTTTTTTAGTTGGAGAGGAACAGATTTTCCTTCAATTGCCACAAAGTACAATCAATTATATAATTGCAAATTATATAAAAGAGCGAGAATAACTTTTACTTAATATTAATAGTCTTTTAAAAATACGTGAATCCTCTGTCAGCAAAATAAGCTTACTTTTATATTTATTCAATACATATTTATTTTTTTAAAGTTCCAAATAGATTAGGATAAAAGATCCGTAATTCACTATTTAAGCAAAAAATTATCCTTTATACACTAAATCCGAACTTAATTTTGAAGCAAAATTTTGTTTAAAGCCTTATAATGACTCTATTTCATAGAAATTATTTATCAACTACTTCTGTTTCTTAACTTTGTCACTTGGATCTTTTATATTATAGGAGAATACCATTTATAAGCATTAAATATTCAACAAGATAAATTTTTAAATCCAGGAGATATAGAATATGTGAACACTTGTTTAATAAAAAAATGGCCTTTTCTTTACTCTAAATTCTTGTCCTTTATAAATTTGGTATCCATATTAATTTATTTTCCCATTTCAGCGTGTTTTTCTTGATTGGGTTTACATTTGGATTTTCAAATTTAAAACTGCTAATCTGAGATCGTATTTCCACATTCTCTGGTACAAAAACATAGCTGTTTTAATTAATGAGTTTTTGACCTATCGGTAAACAAGAATTGATAAAAATGGAAGTAAAATCGGATTTAAATTTAATAATGCTCTTAATATCAAATATATCGTAAAAAAGAGTGAAATACCTTTTAAAAATTCGTGTTCATTGATTTTATGAACAAAAAGAAAATAGACCCTTGAATATATTTTAAAATATTAATGATTTCGGGTCTAAAATGTCTATATTTCGACATAAGACAGATGAACAGGTCTTTAGTTTACATTTTTATGATCTGCCATCTTTATACATTTTTCAGCAGAGCTTTTTTATTATCGCCTAAATAACTATTTAATCGCAATTACAGCTGTCGTCACCAAACCAACCGTTGTCCCAACCGTTGTTCCAACCATTATCACAGCCGTTGTTACAGCCGTTACCAGCACCATTGCCGAACCAGTTATTGTCTGCCCAGTCTAATAACTGGTCGCCTAATGCAGTTTTCTGAGCTTCAGTGAGTCCGTTGGCATCAGTGACCGGATTAGCGACCGGATTCACAACGGGAGTATTTACAGGAATGTTGTCAGCAGCTTTTGTAGTACATGCGCTTGCTGACGCAGCCATGAATGTTACTACAAATAGGACTGCCAGCAAAAGTGCGAGAGATTTTTTTATTTTACTAAATGTTTGTTTTCCCATACTATTACTCTCCAACTATATTCTTAGTTATATACAATTTTAATACTCTGGTTTTTTCAAGCCACTTTCCATAGGCAAATAAACTTATTTCGTTATTAAATACCTATAAATGATTATAGAAGGCTAAGTTTTTAATAAAATTTGATTATTTTTTATTTGCCGATGAATGTGATTTTTGATTGTATCACTAAGGTATTATTATCCAGTGGATATAATAATTGAAGAAATATAAATACTAATCATATATATGGGGTATTATAAACAAAAGTCGATATTAAGTGAAATCCGATTTTAATGTTTCAGCCTATGTTGTTTTAATCGAAAAGAAAAAGCACGAAAAGTAAAAATATGGGAATTTAATTCGACCTAATCTTAAAAAAGTACACAAAATATATAAATCTGAAAATTAGTTGTAAATTTTCCAGCCAATAAAATAGAGATAAGCTCATTCGTCGTCCATTTAAAGGTAAGCAAATTTAATAGACCTTTAAGCAAATTACCTCAAAGTTTGACAGGATATATTCTATCTTCCCATTAAGAATAAAGACTCTACGAATGAGCCAGCACCCGCTTATTTATTACCGCTTTTTAGAGAATAGTTTGTTTTGTACATCTAGACAGTAATCTGTCTAAACAGCTCAGTCTGAATTCGACAGTCTACGATTGGGATAGTTGCCGAAACAACAGCCTGGTTTACCACCACTTGCCGTCGAAACAGCCATCGCCTTTTGCAGCAACCGCACGGACAGCAGTTATGACTGCAATCTTCTTATCGTCACCACAGCCGCCGCAGCCGCCGCAGCCACGCCTGCTCCCCATAATCCACCAAAACCAAGAATTCCATTACCGCATCTACCCATTATATTTACCTCCTGTTTATTGTACTCTTTTTATATTCATCTTTACTATATCTTTTGTTTTTGTTGTATTTTTTTTGTATTTATTTTCAACTCATTTTATTTTTAGTTTAGACTCATTTTATATAGAGGAGATGAAATTTTTGTGATCAGAGCGCATATTTTATAAAGTGTCCACTAAGATTGTATATTTTCTCCGAACAATTTTTTCATCAACTCTCTGAGCCTATATTTACTCCTGGCAATTGCGTTTAGAAATCGTTCTGTGAATGAGTTTTCGTTTGGAGAGGAACAGATTTAACTTTAATCGCCAGAAAGTACAATTAATAATATAATTTGTAATTATATAAAATAACTAGAATAACTTCTCCTGAATATTAATAGTTATTAAAAAACTGGGTAAACCTTACCTATACAATATAAACTCAATTTTATATTTATTTTAAAATATAAAATTTTAAATTTTCTCGCTTAAAATCAGGAATTCTTGTCCCCCATTTAATATTTAAGCAAAAAAGAAACTATGCAGCATATTTACACTATATTTTCCTGATTGAGGCCAATTTAGGAGCCGATAACATTTTTCTTAGCTAGAAAAAATAATTTTACTCTTAATAATTCTGAACATCCTTTCTTTAACTTTTATATCAAATAGTTGGAGTTTCAACTATAAATTCATATTCCGCAAGCAATTTATATATTTTGTCTATAAATTAGAATCTGAGAACTTTTCAACGCATTATATTCCAAATATTTATAATGAAAATCTTTATTTTAAATTTAAGGGGAATCTATTGCCAACTTGAAGAAAATAATACTAACTAGTGGAAAATAATACATAGTCACCAACTAAAGAGCTAAATTGTTAATCAGAAGCATTCTGTTCTTGAGAAGGTAATTAGATATGGCTTACTATTACACTACTTAATAATCGATTTCTTAGGCTCAGCTCGTAGCATTTGTTCTTAACACAAACCTTCGCATCAATGCCGCAGCCCAGGTTAATCAACATCAATGTCCAATATACATATAATATTAACCTTATGTCTACATATCCACCAACGATTTCTCCATAACGATGTCTCTTCTTGAGTCGGTATTTACGAGACTTTTTATTATTTTCTGGTCTTCACATTTTCCTCTACTATGCAAAACAATAAAATTTTAATTATATTGAAATAAACTCCCTACTTAGGGGAGAAGGAAACATCTCAATAGATAAGTCAATGATAAAAACGGTGGTTGACGGGAAAATAATAACTCCTTTACCAAAAGTTTTGGTTGAAAATCGATACTACCCTATGTTCTCAATATGTTCTCCTACTCATTGTGATGAATGTGGTAGTAAATTACATGTGAACTCTCACCACACTCGCTTTATTTTATCGAGTTACGGTACTATAGCTCGCGATGTTACATACTGGTCAGCAATTCCCGTTTTGAACAAAAACACATGCGGAGATGGTTAAATATTTTAATAGTTCGTAATCATTTTTATTTATACTGATTTATTCTATTGGGAGCGTCGGAAAAGTACATGGTTATCCAAATTTTGACTCATTTTTCCATGTTAATAAATTCAATAATTTTACGTGATGCCGATTTATGGAGTTGACTTCAATGACTGTGCGAAGTTAGTTATAGACTCCAGACATTTCCGACGCTCTCATTTACAAAGAAATCAATAAAGAGTGGCCATATAATTTCAAACTTTTTGGATTGAAAAGCTAAAATTGGAGACAGTTTATGTAAATTCGTTTCATCTGTTCAGTCGCCTTTCAAAGAATTTGATGTTATAATTCCTTTGATTCTCTGCAGTCAATATCTAAAACGTGCCTTATGATCCGTATTCTGTAAATATGACAGTGCAATAAAATTATTACGAATTATTATAATTTTTGACCGTCTATAGCATGTGTTTTTGTTCAAAACGGGAATTGCTGCATTGAAGCCTAACTTATCTCTTTATAAGAATTTCTATTACATTTCTAAGATTAAGTACATTTAAACATTACGATTTAAATATAAGTATTAAACAGTAGATCTATGATTACAATTTTCAATTTCAAAAAAGAGGAGTTCTTATACTCACTTAATATTTTCAGGTGTAAAAAACATAACCATTATTATTCTCAAAAACAATCTTTTAATGGAGATTAATTTGATACGAGAAGCGATGTTTTATGAAAAGCTTGAAAACAATGAAGTACAATGCAACCTCTGCGCCCGTAAGTGCATTATCGCACCTGATAACAGGGGTTTTTGCGGCGTAAGGAAAAACACAGATGGAGGCCTGTATACTCTTTTTTACAGTACTGTTTTCGGCAAAGCAGTTGATCCTATCGAAAAGAAACCACTGAACCATTTTTATCCGGGTTCTTATACTTATTCCGCAGGCTCAATAGGATGTAACTTCCGCTGCAAACACTGCCAAAACTGGTCAATTTCTCAAGATTGTCTGGAAGATTCTTTCACAATGGATACTTCTCCTGATGAACTTGTGGAAAGGGCACTCCTCTCTCATTCAAGATCAATTTCCTGGACCTATAATGAGCCTGCAATCTGGCACGAGTATACCTATGAGTGTGCAAAACTAGCAAAGGCTGCTGGGATTGCTACCGTTTATGTGACAAATGGTTACATGACTCCCGAATCCCTGAGGCATATAGCACCTTATCTGACTGCTGCCAACATCGATATTAAAGCCTTTACTGAAAAATTCTATGATGATATTACCAGTGCAAAACTTGCTCCGGTGCTTGATTCCTGTATTCTTGCTAAGGAACTCGGAATACACATTGAAATCACAAACCTGGTAATCCCGGAAAAAAACGATTCTCCTGAAGAAATCCGGGAACTTTCACAGTGGGTTTACAAAAATTTAGGGCCGGATACTCCCCTGCATTTTACACGCTTTCAGCCTCTGTATCAGATGGAAGACCTTTATTGGACACCCATTGAGACTCTCATAGCTGCCAGGAAAATAGCAGTCGAAGAGGGAATGAATTATGTTTATATAGGGAATGTTCCTGGACAGAAGCACAACAACACTTTTTGCCCCGAATGTGGGAAAATGTTGATCTCCCGTGGGTTTTTCGAGGTGGAAATATACGAAATAACCCCTGAGAAGACCTGTCCAAAATGTGGAGCAAATATTCCTATTGTTGGAGAGTATACAAACTCAAAATGGAAGGAGTAAAGACGAAATATGGATAAAGAAGAGAGGAAAGTCTTACTTTGGATACAAGTTACATAGTATAATTAGACAAAAATTATGAATTGATAAGAAGATAAAAACAATAACTGCAGCTGTACATGATTCTCAGGTGGATTTGTCAGGGGAAAATTAAGTGGTTTATAGGAACAAGAGGATATTTTGAAGCAAAATCGAAAGATTATGATGCAACAATGAAAAGAGCAGTCAGAGGGCACACACCGGGAATAAAGGATATATTAAGAAATAAGAGAATTAGTTCAAAAGAGTTTCAAGAGAACGAGTATATGCAGTAACTAAAGAGACTTTCAAAGCATGAAATGTTCTTGTTACTACTGTTCTAACCATACACAACAAATCGTGCAAAATGGAACTTATGCACTTACCAGAAATTTGACATTTCTTACTAAAGGAACACTTACCGAGGATGTTAAAGACTACATTAACTCCTGTTGAGTCCCAGAGGACAAGCTATATTAGATAAACAATGGAATGATTCAACAACGCTGTCTATGATCCAACTTGGAAATGAAGCTTCAGGAGGAAAATCCTTTTCGTGAAGTTAGAAGGTAAATTTTTTATGTATAATTTTTTCTCGTAAACTTCACATAATAATAACAAAAGATATTTTTATACTTTTTTAAAACATATTATATCATAATAAGGAGTAAAAAAGTTTAATTTTTTAAAATTCTTAGCATAATTGGGGAAATTACGAATATAAAAATTAATAATTAGTATTAGAATCGATATCCACCTACCTATTATTTCCATACTTCCATATATCCATTTAAAAATATAATTTTTAAGATGCAAAGATACTTTTAAATGGAAGTTTTAAATGGAAGTTTTAAGAAACTATATAACAAATAAAATAATTAAATAAAGTATTGATACAATTGGTGAGTCTATGATTTATCATATAAACGGTTTTGAAAATACAGATCACGCCTGGTTATCCAAAGAGATTGTAATTGCTCATGTGTTGATAAGAAAAGAAAATGACTCTAATCTATACACCCGGGATATCACAAGTTATCTTTCAGGTGTAAATTTAATGAATACCGCAAACGATGACAATGTAGATGATTCATGCTTTAAGGTAAAACAGGGAGAAATCGTAGTGGGAGTGACTCCGTCAATACCAGGTACCTATAAAGTATTCCTGGTATACGATGGTAAAGATCACTTACTTGGATATGAATTCCCAGGGATACAACCCGAGAATTGGGCTCGTATCGCAAATGAGAGAGTAGGGATATATGATGATATGAAAAAAGCCAATCTGGATTGCAAAAGTAGAGGAGAAGAGCTAAGATACAATATATAATATCAAAATATGTTATACAATACACGTTGGAATATATCACTCAATGAATAAATGAAGTTCAGGGATGGGCTCAGAGATAAAGAGTTTCGATTTTTCGTTACAATATTAGGACTTATACGGTTGAATTGAAAAATAGTATCAATAAACACTCAACAGTTTAAATCTCAATAATCTCGATAATGCTTCTTGTACATGATTTATCTTTCAACCGCGTAAGTTCAAAATATATTTCATTTAAGTACATTTGAGAAGAAGGCTTAATGGGCTAATAACAGGCACTTTATAAAAGACTTAGGTTGTAGAGATGCGATTCGAAAGCACGAACTCTTACTAGAATAGGCTCTTGATCTATCGCATTTGGCCTGGTAAAAACTTTTCATTTTACATTCTTCTACAATCAAACCGTTTTTCCCATTTCATATGCCTGATTCATTGCTTTGCTTTCTTTGATGTCTCCTATATTCCAGGCACCAGCTCCGTAAATAGTACCCTTTTCCTTTGCTCCCTCAAGGCAGGAAGTAAATCCTCTGAATCCTTCTAATGTTCTCTCCAGAGCCTGTTTTTTACTGTCGGCAGCAGTCATAATGAAATACATTTCCTTGTTCTTTATTGCAAGATACCTCGAATAGGTTCTATCAATCAGGGTTTTAATCTGCCCGTTCATGGTGTAAAAATAAACAGGTGTTGCCATCACGATCACGTCGGCATCTATTATTTTGTCCAGGACTTCAATCATGTCATCCTTTTGAACACAGTTGCCTCCATTACCTTGACAGGTATCGCATGCCAGGCAATAATTAATCTCTTTATCTCTTAGGAAAATTTTCTCAACCTGATTCCCTGATTCTTTTGCCCCAAGTATAAACTGGTCGCATAAGAGGTCTGAATTTCCACCTCTCCTTGGACTTGCCGACAATACTAATACTTTTTTGCTCATTTTATTACGCTCCATATTTTTAGTCATTCTTAATGTCAATAGAAACTTTTATTATCTTCTGTCAAATCTTCGTCACTTAAATTGTTGCTGTGATCAAGTGATATTATAAAATGACTGGGTGACGATAACTTGAAAGAACTTTTGAGAGCATCCATTTATCAAGACTTTGACGGAAAAAGCATTATTCACGGATAAAGTTTGTAAAAATTCTTTCTTCCCGCATCGGGAGCTGCACACCTGTTTTAAGACCAATTTCTTTACACTTCAAGAAAAACGCCATGTTCCTTGCAAGAATGCGCATTGTCTGCAAGCCTTCCAGATCTTTTTCCACATCTTCCGGTTTTGCTCCATGAACCATATTCCAATAGCAAGAAGAAATAATGGGCATCTCTGAAATGGTGAAATATTTATTTAGCTGATCAAAAGTGGCCGTCGTTCCCGCTCTCCTTGCGGAAATTACTGCAGCGGCAGGTTTCAGATAAAAAGATTGTTTACCAGACTGCAAGTTGGCATAAAATACGCGATCCATGAAGGATGTAATCGCACCACTTGCTGCGGCATAATGTACCGGTGACCCAAAAATAAAGCCATCAGCATCTTTGGCGATGTCAAGAAAATCGTTTACACTGTCATCAAATGCACAGCGTCCGGTTTTGGCACACTTCTTGCAGGCGATACACCCGGCAAGCGGCTTTATGCCGATCCAGAAAATATCGGTGTCGATGCCTTCTTCATTCAGGGTTTTAGCTACTTCTGTAAGAGCAGTATAGGTGCAACCTTCCTTGTGAGGGCTTCCGTTTACCAATAATACTTTCATTCTCATATCTCCTGATATTTCTTTAATAATCTTTTTTGATTCTGTCGACTACTTCCAGCGACTTTAACTCATCTTTGTCTCATTCTCAATACTATGGACAAATACCGTGTGAGCAACGTTATCCCGGGTTGTGAATACCTGCATCGGCATTGTTCCCCACCAGTGGATAACCCAGGAATATCACATTATAAGAGTTCATATTGTCTACATGGCTTGAAAGCTCCGGTCTGGCATTGTCATGTAGTTCTTTTTTTGCAACGTTGGTGGCTTCCGTATAATCCTCAGGATAAGACTTTATTGTATCAATACGACAAACATCGCCTCCTGTCATTTCCTGAATTATGTTTGCTACTACTTTTGTGTTACCAATTGGCAAATTCACGATCTTTCCACTGACATAGCTATTCCCTTCACGTGAATAATAGGCTATCAGACATTTCTCTTCTTTTAAATTCGCCATCTTTTGTCCCTCTTTTTTAATAAATTGTTATATTCTTCGTCCGTTACGAGTACCAGTAATTTGGCTCCTCCCTTTTTGGTATCCTTTTTTGCCTTCTTTCAGATAAATAAGGAGCTAAAA